>NZ_NVPR01000074.1 GCF_002551815.1 Bacillus sp. AFS098217 | reverse complement strand
TCAGAGAACTCGTTTGCCGCTTAATTGCGACTTCCTTATGGTAACATCTTCGTTTTTCGATGTCAACTAAGTTTTTGATTTCTTTTTCGCTTTCTGCGTGTTTCGCATCAGCGACGTGTATTAATATATCATGCACTACATGTACGGTCAATACTTTTCACAAAAAAATTCCACATCCCGTTTGTACTTTATCATTCTTACAAATTTCATCAACCTCTTTTCTTTTTGATAAAAAATTCTAAATTTTGTGTTATATTGTTGCTATAGGAGTGTGATGGGAATGGGTATTAAGTATTCAAACAAAATCAATAAGATTCGAACCTTTGCATTAAGTTTAGTATTTATCGGCCTCTTCATTGCATACTTAGGCGTCTTTTTTCGAGAGAATATTATTATCATGACTACCCTTATGATGCTCGGTTTCTTAGCTGTTATCGCTAGCACCCTTGTTTACTTTTGGATTGGCATGTTATCCACCAAGACCGTGCAGATTATTTGTCCAAGCTGTAATAAACCAACAAAAATGCTTGGTCGTGTAGATGCATGTATGCACTGCAATCAACCTTTAACACTTGATCGGAATTTAGAAGGAAAAGAATTTGATGAGAAGTATAATAAAAAGAGCTATAAAGCATAAAATGGAATTTATATAATAAAGAAAGAGGCTGACATAGCCGTCAGCCTCTTTCTTTAATTATAATTACGCCTTATGACATTCTGGACATACGCCATAAATTTCTAAACGATGACTATTAATAACAAAGCCGGTTGCTTTCGCAGCTTCATCTTCAAGTTTTTCCAAACCACCATAAGGAAAATCAACAATCTTACCACACTTTTCGCAAATTACATGGTAATGCTGACTTGTAATATAATCAAATCTACTTGAAGCGTCTCCATAAGTTAATTCCTTTACAAGCTCAACTTCTTTAAATACACGTAAGTTATTATATACAGTCGCAACGCTCATATTTGGAAACTTACCTTCTAACGCCTTATAAATTTCATCCGCTGTTGGGTGCGTCATAGATTCCACAAGGTACTCTAAAATAGCATGACGCTGTGGAGTAATGCGTACACCCGTATTTTTCAGCATTTCTAGCGCTTCTTTTAATTCTTCTTTGACCACCGTCATGCACCCCGATTCTATACGGATTATTATTTTATAATTCTTATAAATAGTGTACTCCTTTTCTTGTCAATCGTCAATATTTCTACTATAACTATGTGTTTTATTTTTCACCTAACCTTATTCTTATGTATATTTGTCCCTTCCTTATACATTCGTAAAGAAAAAAAGTGCGAAATAATCGCACTTGGAATACTATCATCTGAGGAGGTATGCCCTACCCTTTTAATTTATGAAACATCATAAAAAGTGTATAGGCATATGCCTTATATGAGAAACTTCTTTCGTTCTTTATTCCTTTGCTCATGTAAGCTCTTATTTTATATAAGAAAGAATCTCTTCGATATGACCCTTCACTTTTACTTTACGCCATTCTTTTACAAGTTCACCGTCTTTATTAATCAGGAATGTAGAACGCTCAATTCCCATATACTCTTTTCCAAAGTTCTTCTTCAGTTTCCAAACATCATATTGTTCTGCCACTTTATGATCCTCATCCACTAAAAGTAAAAATGGTAAATCATGTTTTTCAATGAATTTCATATGTCTATTTGCTGGGTCAGGACTTACACCAAGAATAACTGTATCCTTTTCTTGGAATAACCCATATGCATCTCGAAAATCACATGCTTCCGTCGTACATCCCGGTGTCATATCTTTCGGGTAAAAATATAACACTACATTTTTTCCGCGAAAATTGGATAATTCAACCTGCTCCCCATTGCTTCCTTCTAGTGTAAAATCTGGTGCTATTTCTCCTATTGCGACCATCTTTATCACTCCTTATATTTTCCTTATATTTTCCTTATATTTTCCTTCTACTATAACAAATATTACCTTATTTTTCATTGTCTATCACAGTCCGGACTACGAAAGCAAACGGTAATGTATATCCAATTAGCGCCTCAACTATCGCAACCCAGCGTCCTATTCCAACTGGGGTCACATCACCATATCCAACCGATAATAAAGTAACTGCGCTAAAATATAAACATACTTCTACAAGTTGAAAAGAATGGCCATTCAATCTTTCGCCATCTTCCCTTAAAATCGAAAATCCACTTTCCTCTAATACAACATAGCTTAATCCAAATGCAATCAGTACCGTTGTATAAATTAAGAACAATGAAGTCAAGTTATACAAAGAAAAAAAACGCTTTGACTCCGAATATGAACTCCATAACAATTGAACACTTCTTAAAACAGCAATTACTGCGATTAATAGGATCAGTCCCCATAACATGTCCTCCACCTCATCCTATATGTATGAGGACAACAAATAATTTATCCCATAGAAACCAATGAACCCCTATTTAATTTCCAGCACCACGGTACCTTTTCACACCCTGATTCCAAAGTGTAATTGCAATCGTAAAACAAATTACGCCAACCATTGGTGTTGCAAATGCATAACTGTTCCATTCCGTTTTTCTAAGAAAGTATGCCGCTGGATATACACCAACAAATGCAAACGGTAATACAAAGGTTAAAATGAAGCGAATAACGCGATTATAAATATTTACAGGGTATCGTCCATAATTCCCTATATTATACATAAGCGGCATAATGGAGCTTTTCGCATCTGACCAAAAACCGATACTCGCGAGTGTTACAAATATCCCGCCGTATACAAGCGCTCCTCCTCCTACCATTAGCAAGAACAAAAAGATGTCATACCAATAAAAAGATAATTGAAGCTGCACTGCTGCATATCCCATTACAATCATTCCTGTTATAGCTCCAATTAACGACTCTAATTCCATTCGTTCTAATATAATTTGAAACAAACTATGAATCGGTCTTGTCAAGACACGATCCATTTCTCCCTTGATAATGTACCTATCATTAAAGTCCCATATATTAAAGAAAGAAGAAAAGATAGCAAATGGTACTAAGAAAAAGCCATAGATAAAAATAACCTCTTCACGGCTCCACCCTTTTAATGACTGTGTATGCCCAAAAACAACAAGTATAAAAATTAAATTAACAGCTTGTAATAGTAAGTCGGATAATAACCCAACAATGAAATCACCACGATATTCTAGTTTCGTTTTGATATATTGGCTTGCATATTGCAAAAAAAGTTTTATATACAACATCTCATCATCCCCCTTGTACAATTAGGCGTTTTCTCGCCGTTTTCCACATCAGCACAATTGGAATAACAAGTACCACTGCCCAAATCATTTGGAATAATAAAGCTTGATACAACTTACTTCCTTGTATTCCTTCAGAGAAAATCATACTCGGAATATAACTGATCGCTTGGAATGGTAAGAATACCATCGCTTTTTGGGCCCATAGAGGATAAAAGCTAATCGGTAGTAATAAGCCTGAAAACAAATCAATAACAACACGTTTTGCGTACATAATTCCACTGTTGTTAAATAAGAAAAAAGTGAGCATTCCTGTCATTAAATTAATTTGCGTATTAATAATAAAACTGAATATTAACGATAGAAAGAAATACAGCCACGTTTGAAAATTCGTTGTAATTTGTAAGGAGAACAACAGCGTAACGATCAGCATACCTGGGATTGAAAAGAATGCAAAACGAAATATTCCCTCTCCAAGCCCTTGCATAACTTTCATCCCTAAATAGTTATACGGTCGAATTAACTCAACAGCTACACGCCCTTCTTGAATTTCCATCGCAATTTCTCTATCAATATTATTAAAATAAAAAGCACGAGCCATCCAAGCAATAGCAATATAGGTTGTCATTTGAGAAATCGATAAGCTTTCAATATTCTCTTTTCCACTGTAAATAGCTTGCCATAAGAAGTAATATGCTCCGATATTAATCGTATAAATTAAAATTCCACTATAATAGTTTGTTCGATAAGCAAGCATCATTAAAAAACGAATACGAATCATTTCAATATACTTACCCATGAATGATACCCTCTTCATAAATGTTACGAATAATTTCTTCTGTAGACACTTCATGAATTTTTAAATCTTTAATTTGAAAAGCTTGTACTACTTTTGAAATGAGCATAGAGATTATAACTTCTTCATTCGGTATTTTCGCAATCCATGTATGTTCTTCTCTCGCCTGCGACCAAACTACATGATTATCTGGCATAATCATTGATAATTGTTGATACGAAACCGGCGAAACAAATTGAAAATGTATCTCTTTTTCCGCTCCCCATTGCGAACGCAGTTTTTCTAACGAACCATCATACATAATATTTCCCTCATCAAGCATAATAACGCGCTCACATAACGCTTCAATATCAGTAATATCATGTGTTGTTAAAAGAATCGTTGTTTTATAACGCTCATTCATCTCTTTTAAAAATTCACGAATCTTTAATTTCACAAGAACATCTAATCCGATTGTTGGCTCATCTAAAAATAAAAGCGGCGGGTTATGAATTAATGCCGCTGCCAATTCACAACGCATTCGTTGACCAAGCGATAATTTACGCACCGGTTTATCTAACAACGGTCCAATATCTAATGTTTCAATAACATGCTCCATATGTTCTTTATACTGGCTATCCGATACACCGTACACTTTCTTTAATAGACGAAATGATTCTTGCACTGCGATATCCCACCAAAGCTGAGAACGTTGTCCAAATACAACACCAATTGTTCTTACAAATTCTTCTCGCTGCTTATGCGGATTCATACCATTCACTGTAATTTGTCCAGACGTTGGTGTTAAAATCCCAGTTAACATCTTAATAGTGGTTGATTTTCCAGCACCATTTTCCCCAATATACCCAACCATTTCACCTTGCTTTATAGTAAACGAAACATCATTCACTGCTGGTACTATTTTATAGTTACGATTTAATAAATCGCGAAAAGCACCCTTTAAGCCCGAACGACTTGAATAGGTTGTAAATTCTTTACGTAATCCTTGTACCTCAATTACCGATTTCATAACCGGACCTCCTCCCTAAATATCACAACGAATAGTTTACCCAACTACTATCCCTATCACAAACAATACGTCTTTTTGAAAAACATGTTAAAATAATACATAGATTTTTGTAAGGAGATGAATTGTAGTGAATTTCACAAAGTCAGAAGCATTACATAAAGAAGCGTTAGAACATATTGTTGGTGGTGTTAATAGTCCTTCACGTTCTTTTAAAGCCGTTGGCGGTGGTTCACCTGTTGCAATGGAACGTGGGAAAGGTGCTTATTTTTGGGATGTAGATGGTAATAAATATATCGACTATTTAGCAGCATATGGTCCAATTATTACAGGGCATGCTCATCCTCACATAACGGAAGCAATTAAAACAGCTGCTGAAAATGGTGTACTATACGGAACACCGACAGCACTAGAAGTAAAGTTTGCAAAAATGTTAAAAGAAGCAATGCCTGCTTTAGATAAAGTTCGTTTCGTAAACTCTGGTACAGAATCTGTTATGACAACGATTCGCGTAGCTCGTGCTTACACAGGTCGCACAAAAATCATGAAATTTGCTGGTTGCTACCATGGTCATTCAGATTTAGTACTTGTAGCAGCTGGTTCAGGTCCTTCTACTCTTGGCACTCCTGATTCAGCCGGAGTACCACAAAGTATCGCACAAGAAGTTATTACCGTTCCATTTAATAATGTAGAAACATTAAAAGAGGCACTAGATAAATGGGGACATGAAGTAGCAGCTATTCTTGTGGAACCAATCGTTGGGAACTTCGGAATTGTAGAACCTAAACCTGGTTTCCTTGAAAAAGTAAATGAACTTGTTCACGCGGCTGGCGCACTAGTTATTTACGATGAAGTTATTACTGCTTTCCGTTTTATGTACGGCGGCGCTCAAGATTTACTTGGTGTAACCCCAGACTTAACAGCGCTTGGTAAAATAATTGGCGGCGGTCTTCCAATCGGTGCATATGGTGGTAAAAAAGAAATCATGGAACAAGTTGCCCCGCTTGGACCTGCTTATCAAGCTGGTACAATGGCCGGAAACCCAGCTTCTATGGCAGCTGGTATCGCATGCCTAGAAGTCCTAAAGCAAGAAGGCGTATATGAAAAACTAGATGAGCTTGGAGCAATGCTTGAAAAAGGTATTTTAGAACAAGCCGCAAAACATAGCATCGATATTACAGTAAATCGTCTAAAAGGTGCATTAACTGTGTACTTTACAACAGATACAATTGAAGATTATGATGCTGCTCAAAATACAGATGGTGAAATGTTCGGCAAGTTCTTCAAGCTTATGCTCAACGAAGGAATTAACTTAGCACCATCCAAATATGAAGCATGGTTCTTAACAACAGAACATACAAAAGAAGATATTGAATATACAATTGAAGCTGTTGGCAGAGCATTTGCTGCCTTAGCAAAATAAAATTGCAACGCATAAGAAAAGGAAGAAATAGAGGCTGCCCTCTATTTTTTTCTTTTTTCTATTTCATAAATCCCGCATTAATAGTATAATTATTCATAATTATCTGTTTTGTTTTCATCTATATTTGTTATTAATTTCGTATACAAAGCGCTTCACGCTTTGAATAGTAAGACTATTCTTAATGTTACATCTCAAAGGGGGGATTGACGGATGCTAAGTACAACAAATACATGGACACCGTCTTTATTTCGAAATTATGTAAATGCAGAACATGATGCGTGTGGAATCGTTTCCGTTATGGAAAAACAAAAAATTCCTACGAAAGAAAACATCGACCTTTGTATACAATCGCTTGTTAAAATGAATCATCGAGCTGGCTTCATTAATGGCGAAGGAGATGGAATTGGTATTCACATTGATTTACCAACAGCACTTTGGAAAGAGAAACTAAAAAAGAATGGATATAATCCAGCGATTGTGGATCATCCCCACTTTATCGTTGGACATTTTTTTCTAAGCAAAAAAGAAAATGTAAATCATTTAAAAAATAGCATTCGTACAAAACTAGAAAATGAAAATTTCACAATTGTCTTCGAGGATGAGGAGATTATAAATTCTGATGCACTCGGTCCTCTTGGTAAACAAGAAGAACCTTTATTTTGGCAAATTGCACTTATTGCAGAAAGCGAAAATAAAAATATTGACCAAATACTATTCTCTTTAACAATTGCAATCGAAGAAAATGAAGCGATTCATGTGGCGTCATTAAGTCACAATCATGTTGTCTATAAAGTTCTTGGTGCTGGCGATACACTTGTTGCCTACTACGATGACTTACAACATCCCCTTATCGCATCAACAATGACACTAGGGCATAATCGCTATTCTACCAATACATTATCAAATTTTTTTCGTGTACAGCCATTTAGTATCCTCGGACATAATGGTGAAATTAATACCATTGCCAAGTTACGTGATCAAGCTAAGATGATTGATGTACCACTTACTAACGGAGGCAGTGACTCTCAAGATTTAAACCGCACCTTAGAAACACTTCTCGTTCACTATAACTACAGCTTATTTGAAGCAATGGATATATTATTCCCACCAATTATTAATGAGATAAAATTATACGAACCTCACTTGCAAGATCTATATACGTATATTCGTGAAGCATGGGGGCATTTTGCTCAAGGACCGGCTGGCATTATTTCACGTTATAAAGATGAAGCTGTTTTTAGTGTTGATTCACTTGGTTTACGACCGGTTTGGAAAGTAGAAACAGAAACTTCCTATATCTTTTCATCTGAACCAGGTGTTGTATCTCCAACTGAATACGTAGCAGAGCCAAAACCACTTGCTCCTGGAGAGAAAATAGGTTTAAAGTGGAACGAACAAGATAACCTTGTTCTCTATGAATATGAAAGATACCAAGACGAAGTATATAAACGCCTAAAACAGCGAATTGATTTCACTGACTATCATTTTAATTTATCTATCCCATCTGTAGAAAAAATCGAGGGGTTATCAGATTATACACAAGTTGAAACAGAACAATACGTGGCTTTCGGATGGGATCGTGAACATATTCAGCTTCTTGAACAAATGGCGACAAAAGGCGTCGAACCAATCCGTTCTCTTGGGCACGATGCCCCCCTTGCAGCGCTTGATACTGATAGACGGAACATCGCTGATTTCATAAAAGAAAGTGTAGCAGTTGTTACGAACCCAGCAATTGATCGGGACAGAGAAATTGAACACTTTTCTACACGTACAGTGTTAGGAGAACGCCCAAATTTATGCCGGCCATCCCAATATCCTTTTGTCGCTGAACTTCTATCACCAATTATACTAGAGGGAAATTTAGCACAATCCATCGCTGAAAATTTAGAAACAATTACACTCGAACAACTTACACAACTATTCGTTACCCATAGTGCTGTCTACAAACTAGACATTACCTTTACAGCATCAGAGACTTTATATGATGCATTAAATCGAATTAGCTCTGAAGCTATAACAGCCATTAAAAAAGGAGCTACCCTTTTAATATTAGATGATGCGAAAGCACACCAAAATGAACAATTATGGATTGATCCACATTTAATTACAGCAAAAGTCCATCAAGTATTAACTGACAACAAATTGCGCCGGAATTGCTCTCTTGTTGTAAGATCTGGTGCTCTTCGCTCTTTACACGATATTGTTACGCTATATGGTTTAGGAGCAGATGTTATGAATCCATATTTAATGTTTGCAACTGTAAACGACGGCACTAAAGCAGCAATCGCTAATTTGTATAACGCATTAAACAAAGGACTAGAGAAAGTAATTTCAACAATTGGAATCCATGAATTACGTGGTTATGGTCGTCTCTTCTCTTCTATTGGCTTACACGAAGAAATCGCAAATATATTACAAATTACTAATTTCTTTGGATCAAACAATTTGGCTTTCTCACTTGAATCACTTACAGAGGATGCGAAAGCTCGGGCAATTGATTATAGTAATCCAAAAGTTAAAATGCGCAAAACATTCCATATATTCCCGCGGATTTGGAAAGCAATTGGTGATGTGGCAAAAGGCAATAACTATGATGATTACCGCGAGAAATTAACTGAGCTAGAAGACAAAAATCCAATGGCAATTCGTCATCTTGTCCAAATAAAAGAAGCGCAACAAACCGTTCCAACTGAACATGTTTCTATTGGAATTAAGAATCATGATTTACCATTTATTATTAGTTCCATGTCGTTTGGTTCTCAAAATGAAATCGCCTTCCGCGCCTATGCAGAGGCTGCAAATCGCCTGAATATGATTAGTTTAAATGGTGAAGGCGGAGAAATTAAAGATATGATTGGCAAATATCCACATACACGCGGCCAACAAATCGCCTCTGGTCGCTTTGGAGTGAATGCCGAACTACTCAACTCATCGAATTTAATTGAAATAAAAATCGGGCAAGGCGCAAAACCTGGTGAAGGTGGACATTTACCTGGATCAAAAGTGACTTTAAAAATTGCTGAAGCACGTAATGCAACAATTGGTTCGGACTTAATTTCACCATCTAATAACCATGATATTTACTCAATTGAGGACTTAGCACAAATGATTACAGAAATTAAAACCGCGAATCAACTCGCAAAAGTCGCTGTCAAAGTTCCAGTTGTCCCTAACATCGGAACAATTGCCGTAGGAATTGCCAAAGCGGGTGCCGATTTTATTAATATTAGCGGATTCGACGGCGGAACTGGTGCCGCACGTATTCATGCCTTGCAACATGTTGGTCTTCCTGTAGAGATTGGCGTCAAAGCTGCTCATAACGCCCTATTAGAAGCAAATATGAGGCACAATGTAGAAATTTGGGCAGATGGCGGTATTCGTAGTGTAAATGATGCACTTAAAATTATGCTTCTTGGTGCAAATCGAATTGGCTTCGGTACCCTATCAATGATTGCCATTGGTTGTACAACTTGTCGTGGCTGCCATCTAGATACATGTCATGTCGGAATCGCCACTCAAATCGAATCAGAAGCCCAAGCAAAAGAACATGGCCTGCGTCGCTTTGTCCCGCGCCAATTTGAACATGCTGTAAAAGGCTTATTACACTTATTCACTACTTTTGGTACAGAACTTAAACGTTTAACAGGACAACTCGGCCATACGAATTTACAAGAAATTGTTGGACGTTCAGATTTGCTAGAACAAACTCGTGGTACAGACCTATTAGACTTACACAATTTACTACAAATTTTAGAAAACTCATCGTTAACTTCTATAGAATCCGTAGAGCAAAAGCAACATAAAATAGCTGACTTTTTCCAATCAAAAGAATTAGTTGGTGTCGGTGTAGATCAGCGAGTGATGGGCGGTTTAGAGTCATGCTATCGCGTCCGTAGTAAATTGTATGAAAACACTAGCCTTGAACCACTTACATTAAAGTATACAAATGGTTCTGTTCCTGGAAATGGATTAGGTGCTTACAATAGCGAAAACTTATTTATCCACGTTAACGGCGGTGCACAAGATGGCATCGGAAAAACTTCATTTGGTGGTGGTATTTACATTACAAAAGCAAAAGGAAAAGATGGTGTATACTACAACGGCTCTGTCGGAAAAGGATTTGGATATGGTGCACAAAAAGGAGCTTTATATGTGCAGGGAAACGCTGATGCACGTGCAGGTATCCGTCTCTCTGGAGCAGATATGATTATTGGAGGTAGAGTCACAAAAGCACTTCGTGAAAAAGAACATGGAAACCTTGGTTCTCATTCTAATATAAAAGGCTTTGCCTTCGAGTATATGACAAATGGCCGCGCCCTTGTGTTAGGGGATCCTGGTCCATGGATTTGCGCTGGTATGACTGGCGGTGTCGTTTATTTACGTCATCAACCTGAACTCAGTTTAACAGAACCTGCCTTAAAAAGAAGAATTGCCAAAGGAGCCAATGTCACATTACAACCACTTAGCAAAAATGGTAAATCAGACGTTACAGAATTATTGTTAGACTATATTCGTATACTAAATGAGCATGAGCAATATGAAGAAGTCGCTCTCTTAACACCATTACTAGATGACATTCAGCTTCATTTTTATGAAATCATTCCGAAAAAAGAACAAGCAGATCCATCTGTTTCAACTGAATGATTTTACTACATTTTATAGCCACTGGACAGTTGACGAAGTGAGCATCACATAGTAATCTATAATAACAATTTGAAACCTGCTGAAATTCAGCAGGTTTTTTCACTAAAATAAGCAGTAAAACAGTAGGATGAATAGAGCCGAGCAGTTCGAGGCGCAGAAGTTAGAAGGGTACGGAGTGTAGATGAAACTACATGAATACCGAACTGGCGACGCAACGAATAAATCGGACAACTATCTTTATCGGAATTTTTGCACATCCACTAAAATATCACTTGCTAACATATTGTAATGGATGTATAGTATCATGTTGTACATTCATTATGACAAGAGAGAAAGGATATTAATAAGGGTATGAAACTTGGTGCTCGCATTTTAAAAACGGGTATTGCCATTACATTAGCTTTATTTGCTTCTACCTTGCTCCACCTGCCAAGTCCAGTATTTGCGGGGATTTCAGCAATTTTCGCTGTTCAACCATCTGTATACCGCTCATATTTGACAGCACTTGAGCAAATTCAAGCAAACGTAATTGGTGCGGTATTCGCTATCGTATTTGCTTTTGCTTTTGGAAATAATCCTTTTATTATTGGATTAACTTGTATATTAGTTATTGCTATCACACTACAATTGCGTTTAGAAAACACAATATCAATTGCTTTAGTAACGGTCATCGCTATTATGGAATATCAAGGAGCAAATTTCTTTGATTTCGCACTACTCCGCTTTGCAACTATTATGACTGGGATTATTGCTGCTTCACTTGTGAACTTAGTATTTATGCCGCCAAAATACGAAACCAAACTGTATCATCGCATCGTTGATGATACGGAAGAAATTGTGAAGTGGATTCGTATGAATAGCAGGCAAGCTTCTGATTTTACAACGTTAAAAACAGATATTGATCGTATGAAAGAAAAAATGATTAAACTCAATCATTACTATTTGCTTTATAAAGAAGAAAGAAGTTATACAAAAAAAATACAATTCGCCAAAATTCGTAAGCTTGTTTTATTCAGACAAATGTTAGCGACAACAAGTCGCGCTCTAAGTACATTAAAGTCACTACATCGAACTGAAAACGAATTACGGTATATGCCTGAATCATTTCAAGAATCCATTCAAAACGAGCTTGATTCATTAACGCACTACCATGAACAAGTTTTATTAAAATTTATTGGTAAAGCGAAAAAACAACAATCCGTTGAAATGCTTGATGAAGTTGAAACAGGTAAGCAGGAACTAATTGATATCTTTATGGATTATCAGGATAAAGATGATGAAGAGTCCTACGAAATATGGTTACATCTCTTTCCACTTATTTCTTCCATCATTAATTATAGTGAGGAAGTTGAGCATTTAGATTTACTTGTGGATAGTTTTTACACATACCACAAACCAGAAGACGAACTACAAATTGATGAAAAAAAAGAAGATGAATAAAAAACAACCCCTTTTACGCTAAAGGGGTTGTTTCTGCTACATGCTGAATTTGATACAAATTATAATACAATCCTCGTTTTTTCATTAACTGCTCATGAGAACCTTTTTCCTTTATTTCACCATTTTCGATATAAATAATTGTATCGACATGTGTAATAGTTGCCAATCTATGAGCAATAATAATTGTTGTTCGATCAGCCGCCAATGTTTGAAGAGCCTCTTGAATATATCTTTCGTTCTCCAAATCTAAAGCTGATGTTGCCTCGTCTAATATAAGCAACGATGGATTTTTTAGAAATACCCGGGCAATCGCGATACGTTGTCTCTGCCCACCAGACAACTTCACCCCTCGTTCTCCAACAATCGTATCATAACCATCTGGCAAACCGACAATGAAGTTATGAATCTGTGCAGCTTTTGCAGCAGTGACCACTTCTTCTTCCGTAGCTTCCGGATTTCCATATAAAATATTAGCTTGAATCGTATCGCTAAATAATAAATTATCCTGCAACACAATACCGATATGACTACGTAAATTTCTCATATCATACTCTCTTACATTTACACCATCTACATAAACGGCACCGCCAGAAATATCATAAAAACGTGGAATTAAACTAGCAAGGGATGACTTTCCGCCTCCACTTGCTCCAACAAGCGCAACTTTTTCTCCTGGGCGAATGGTAAACGAAAGATTATGCAATACATCTGTTTCATTGACATTATAACGAAATGAAACTTCATCAAATACTATTTCACCGTTTAACTTTTTGACCTGTATTGCGCTAGGTTCATTCACAATATCATATTTTTCATCTAATAACTCAAAAACACGATCCATAGACGCAAAAGATTGTGTTAGTGTCGTAGAAGAATTCACGAGGCGCCGAAGCGGACTATATAAGCTATCCATATACCCCACAAAAGCAACCATAGTTCCGAGTGTCAATGAACCTTGAATCACCTCATATGCTGCAAATGCAATAACAAGTAATGGTCCTAAATCCGTTAACGTATTCACTGCTGAGAATGTCTTTGCCGTCCAACTTGTATGTGTCAACGCTTTCGTCAGAAACTCATTATTTCTTTTTTTAAACTGCCCTTTTTCATATTCCTCTAATGCAAAACTGCGTGTTACTTGCATCCCTTGAATACGCTCATACAAATACCCTTGCATCGTTGCTAAAGCTTGCGAACGCTCTCTCGTCAATTTACGAAGACGTCCAAAAAAATATTTAACTGCCACTGCATAGATTGGTAAAATCAGCAATGCAACAAGCGTTAATTTTATATTCATAGAAAGCATAACTACAATCGCAATAAAAATCGTAGCTGTATCGAGCCAAACATTCATTAGTCCCGTAATAACAAAATCCTTCGTCTGTTCTACATCATGAATTACACGTGAAATAATTTCACCTGTTTTTGTGTTTGAATAATATCGTAAACTTAACTTTTGCAGATGGTCAAAAATATGTTTACGCAAATCATAAAGTATTGTATTACTAATACGCTGTGCAAAATATTGACGATAATATTCAACTGGTGGTCTTATTACTGCAAAAATAAAAAAAGTAATTCCAACTGCCGTTATTAACCCCGATGTTTTTTCCTGAAGAGATCCTCCTCCTTGAATCACATCATCAATAATATACTTTAATAACCATGGCATAATAAGTGGAATTCCGAACTTAACGAGTCCAATAATAATTGTGATGACAATAAGCCAACGATATGGTTTCACAAATTGTAAATATCGTTTGATTCCCTGCATGTAATTCCCCCCTCAATAGGACAAACCTGCCGGGAAATCCCCTGCAGGTTTGCTTTAATCTCTATACATTAAATATCGCTCATACCACATATCTACAAAGTCCGGTGCGAATGGCCCTTTTCTTTGATGAATCCACTGCGTTAAATACTCTACATTTCTTTTTAGAATCGTATCAATTACAGGAGGATACTTCATAATTTGGCTATGCTTCTCATACTCATCTTCATCTAAAAGAGTATATGTCATATCTGGATATACTTTAATATCCAAATCATAATCAATATACTTTAACGCTTCTGAATCGTATGCAAATGGAGAGCTTAAATTACAATAGTAGTATACTCCATCTTCCCTTAACATACCGATTACGTTAAACCAATAGTTTGCATGGAAATAACAAATCGCAGGTTCACGAGTAACCCATGTCCGGCCATCTGATTCTGTAACTACTGTCCGATCATTAGCACCGATTACAAGACTTTGTGTCCCTT
Organism: Bacillus sp. AFS098217; assembly: GCF_002551815.1. Lineage (GTDB taxonomy): Bacteria > Bacillota > Bacilli > Bacillales > Bacillaceae_G > Bacillus_A. Next base: position 105,021 of record NZ_NVPR01000074.1, on the reverse strand, counting down.
TTAAAATTGTAGTCTCTTCCCACATTCTATGAATGGAGCCATTATGTTTATAACTATGTATTTGTACTTTTTCTCCTTCTTTGGGAAATCCCATACATACTCCCTTCTTTCACTGCAAATGCTCTTCTAAAATTGGCACAACTAGTATTGAACTGCATTCACTTTTTTTCTATTATAACTTTTTTGTCAAAATTTTAAAACTAAACTGATGGCATCCAGTTTTCGTAGCACCAGCAAAGGCTCTTCTCATTCCTATAAATTTGGTTCATCACCAAAAGACGGGGGTAACATATAGGTAATGTACACTTCACTCCGAGTGGACGCTTTCCGCGGGCGAGAGCGAGCCTCCTCGGCAAGCCTGCGGGGTCTCACTTTCCCCGCTATTCCCGCAGGAGTCGCCACTCTCCGTTCCGTGTATGAAAAATGATTCTTTTTCAAAAAATCAACCCCATGTTACGGTGATGAACCATAAATTTAAATTTCAACTATATATATCCATTTTGTTTTTCTAACATATAAGTCACGGCTATGAAGAACAAAAGGTGATCGCTACTTATTTTCTCTCTTTGTTTTCACTTGGCATGGGCAGGAAAAGGATCTGACCGCTTCTATGCATAGCCGGATGCTCTCTTCCACCTAAAAGAAAGGTTGTATGTTGATTTTTCAATTTGGACTTATATAGCGACTTTTTCTTCCCCACCTAACTTTTTTACTTTTGCTAGCAGCTAAGCGGAGAATATCACTAAACAATGTATGATGAGAAAAAACCCTTCTTCAATCATGAAGGAGGGGCATTTCTAACTAAATCATCCAAATACATCCCATCTTTAGTTAGAAGTAATTTTTTCTGTTTCAAAAGAATGAATCACTTCATTTGTTTGTTGCTCAAATTTTTCATGTAACAACTTTAATGCCAATTCTGTTTTATATATTTCTTGCCGAATAAAATACAATTCTTTTTTATCACACTTTTCTTGTTCACTCATTTCAAGCTGCTGGTATTTCTCCAAATGTGCTTGCAGTTTCAACAATTCATCCATTGTTTGTAACTGCTCCCCTACCAACTTATCAAATGAATTCATTACTTGCCCCCTTTATACCTTCCACTCATTAATACAAGATACATCTTCTACTAAATATTTTCTAATCTTTCACTTCTTTCTCCTTTGACTACATTTGTTGACTTATTAGAAGTTATGTCGGTATCTACAGTAAAATTACAAATGCTATCCTGCTGAGTTATTTCTCTTAGAAGACAATAATTCTCCATACAAAGAAAACACTTCTCTTGAACCGAGAAGTGTTTTTCTTTCGTTACTGATTTGTGCTAGAAGATTGTGATTTTTTTGCTGCTGATTGTGCGTTTTGCTTTTTCACAGCTTGTACATCTGTTTCAGTAGCAAACTCTGTACCATAGCTAGCATTTGCACTTTGAGCAGCACTAGAAGCTTGCGCTTTCTTTGCTTCTGATTGTGCGTTTGCTTGTTTTACTGCTTGTGCATTTGTTTCAGTTGCGAACTCTGTACCATAGCTAGCATTTGTGCTTTGAATGCTAGCGCCAGAAGTTGCTTTGTTGTATCCTTGTTGTTTGTTCATTTTTCTCACCTCCACAACCAATAATGTAACCAATCCTTCCAAAAGCTATCCGTAATTTCATTTTTTAATTCACGCATATATTTTTCATTGCTTATTCAAACTACATACGATGGAGGTGTGAACATGTACGCCGGACGTGATATGACAGAACTATCTATGATTTCGAAAGAAGAATGGAAACAAGATGAATTAGCTTATTTTCATCATTCCTTGCAGCAAATCATGCCTTATTTAAATGTAGAAGGCCAAACTATTTACAAAGAAATTATTAAAGAAATTGAGTCACGAGGTGGTTTACAAAAAAACGAAGCTATATAAATGCCAATTAAAAAACCGACATAAAAGCCCTTCTTTTAGGTGGAAGAGAGCATCTATTCATGCATAGAAGCGGTCAGGGCCTTTTTCTGCCACATGCCATGTTTAAAACAAAGGGAGTAAGTGAGTGCAGGTCATGTTGTATTCTGCATAGCAGCAACTTAGATGTCGAAAAATCAAAATGGATTTATATAGTCGGGTTCATGGCACAAGAGTTTCGTCCGATTAAAAAAACGTGTTCCTGAGCTTGGGAACACGTTCTCTCATCAATTATTTAACAGAGATTTTTTCAACACATTCTTCATAAATCGTACGATGCGATTTAGAAAAAGGTAATTTCTCAAATTCTTCTTTAGATACAACTTTTAATGTATCTGTTTCTTTAATAGCACTTGTTACTTTTCCATAAAATACAAATATATCCCATGTACGGTGCGTGAATGTATGTTGGACGTTCAGCGCGTATTCATCAACTGAAACAGAAAGAGAAAACTCCTCTTTCATATAATCAGTAAGCTGTTGTTTATGACTCCGAATCCCTTCACTTATTTCAACATTTGGGAATTCCCACATGTTTGCAAGTAATCCTGTACTCGGTCTTTTGTTAATTACATAATTCCCATCCGCTGTTTGAAGCACCCCTGCAACAAGCGGCACCATTTTAGGAGCTTTTGCCTTACTTTTAACTGGTAATTCTTTTTGCACACCTTCTGCATGTCCACGGCAATGCTCACGAACAGGACAAAGTAAACAAGCTGGATTTTTAGGAATACAAATCAGTGCACCTAATTCCATTAGCCCTTGATTAAAGTAGGATGGATTTTCTTTTGAAATGATTTCACGTACAATATCTTCAAATATTTTTCGTGTCTTCGGTTTCGCAATATCATCCCAAACTGATAAAATGCGAGATAAAACTCGCATAACATTTCCATCAACAGCTGGTTCAGGTATTCCATATGCAATACTTAAAATCGCACCTTTTGTATATGGACCAACACCTTTTAATTTTTCAATTTTTTTCACATCACTAGGTACTTTCCCGCCGTATACTTCTTTTACTTCTTTTACTGCTGCATGTAAATTCCGTGCTCTAGAATAATAACCGAGGCCTTCCCATGCTTTTAATACCTCTTCATCCTCTGCCGCTGCCAATGCGTCTAACGTTGGGAACTTTCCCATAAAATTTGCGTAATATGGTTTTACAGCTTCTACTCGTGTTTGCTGCAACATAATCTCAGAAACCCAAACACGATACGGATCTTTATTTTTACGCCATGGTAAATCGCGTTGCTCTTTTTCAAACCAACTAATTAAATCATTTTGAAATTGCTCTATGTTAAATTCATTTAATATTTCAAGTGTCAAACCGGGTCCCCCTCATTTTTTGCATATACGTACTATTATAAAGATTTTAGGAAAAAATTTAAGTAAGATGATGTAGGAAATAGAAGGCAAATGACTTGAGGTATCGAATAAAAAGAGTTACATTAATAAAAAAACGGAGGTGTGTTTTTATGGACACAGCCACTCACCTTGTTATGGGCGTCACATTAGGTAGTTTAGCAACATTAGATCCAGCCATATCTCAAAGTGATTTTGGACCACAAGCAGTTATGCTTGCAACGATTGCTGGCTCCAATATTCCTGATATAGATACTGTCTTGAAGTTGCGAAATAACGCAAAATATATACGAAATCATCGCGGGATTACCCATTCCATTCCTGCAGTTATTCTTTGGTCATTCCTTATAAGTGGAATTTCCTTTGCCTTCTTTTCAGAAGCTCCTTATCTTCACCTGCTACTCTGGTCATTTATTGCCGTCTTTCTTCATGTATTTGTTGATATTTTTAACGCTTATGGTACACAAGCATTGCGGCCTTTTACAAAAAAATGGGTGGCACTTGGCGTAATTAATACATTTGATGCTATCATTTTCTTTATCCATATACTCGCTATCGCCTGTATGCTTGTTGGCTCCGATAAAGGATATACTGCTTTAGCCGCATATATATTAATGTTTGTCTACTATGTCGGTCGATTTGTAATGAGACAAAATGTCAAAAGTGTAGTGTACAAACGATTTGAAGATGTAGAGGAAGTCATTATTTCTCCTTCCTATCGCTTTTATCACTATCATTTGGCTATTGTAACAAAAAAACACTATTATGTTGCTCGTTGGCACCGCGGCCATATTATGGTACATGATAAATTTGATCGTATTCCACTCCCAGATAATAAAATTATCCGGGCTGCACAAAAAGATGAAAACATTTCTGCTTTTTTATCTTTTTCACCCGTATACCGTTGGGATATTTTTGATTACGACAACTATTATGAAGTGCGCTTTATCGATTTACGCTACCGTAGTAAAGATTATTATCCATTCGTCGCAATCGTTCAACTAGATCAAAATTTAAATATCATTAATTCTTATACAGGCTGGATTTTCAGTGAAGAAAAACTTCGAAAAAAATTGGAATTGCTTCCACATTAAGAAAAGCGACCCCCTTTGGTCGCTTTTCTTAATGTTTTAAATGATCTTCTTGATTAATTAAATGGCTATATTTAGGATTATTTGTACGAATTTCATGAAGACGTTCACCATGATTATGAATCCACTTTCTTACTACCTGCTCAGTCATTTCTTCTCCTTGATAACGACCAGATTTTGCATATGTTACTTGAAAATCCTCCCATAATAATTCAACCCATGCGCGAGCCTGAGCATAAGAAAGAAAGTTGTTTTTTGCTAATAATTCTTTTGTTAATGTTTCATAAATATCATTCATGTTATATTCTCCTTTTATTCATTTCTGGTGCATCACCAAAAGACGGGGGTNNTGTATGAAAAATGATTCTTTTTCAAAAAATCAACCCCATGTTACGGTGATGAACCTCATTTCTTCCTTTAATTTCTAAAGGATATTTTCTTCTATTTTGCACATTCTATAATTGATACTTCTTAACAAGTATCAATTTATAATGAGGGGGCGTTCTTCTTGGGTAGACAAGCCGAATTTTGGTCTGAATCAAAAAACAACAGCAAAATCGAAGGTCAACCGAAAGCAAAGTCTCGCTTTGCTTCAAAGAGACCTAACGGCACAATTAACACGCACCCGCAGGAACGTATGCGTGCTGCAAATCAGCAGGAAGAATAGTCAAAAATAATATAACTTCCTACACGAGGTGATAAAGATGAGCTACCGTGATCATTTAGATAGTCGTTCTGAATTATTTAACCCTACGTGGGCACGTCCAAAACATGCGAAAGCACAAGTAAATGGACAAACGCAACAAACCCAGTCTCTCATTATATTGGCGAACGAAATGCGAAAACGCCAAATTTAAAATCTCCTATCTCCTTTAACGCCTACCAAAGATGAAAACCAGAGAGATATTTACTCTCTGGTTTTTATTTTTCTTGTAACAGTGAAATTGGAATTCCAATTTCCTCACTATCATTTTGTTTATGTCCCCAAGCAAATACCCCGTTGAAATACGTAATTGTAAATAATACACCTGGTTCTTCAATCAGTTCATATGTTTCACCAATTTGAAATTTATTAATATCTGTCATATAAGCACGTGCCATTGCCATTTTTCTCATTAATACATCAAATTCATTTACAATACCAAGCTGCTCCGCCTTCACAGCCTGCTCTTTTAAAATACCAACTTCTTCTCTTAGCTCATGCGGTGTCATTTCACTATAGCGTTTTGGCATATTCATCATATTTCCTCATCCCTCTTCACGTTTCATTTGTAAAAACGTCTCTATTTCATCAATAGAAAATCCTTTTCGATATAGCGCTTGCTTTATCTTATTTTCATATGTCCATCCATCATGCTTTTTATACTTTTCATGGTATTTATTCCCATGATATAACAATGCCTCCAGCTGCTGTGAGTCATCCTTTTCATCTTTCAACTCTTCAAGACAAATTTGAATTACATCTCGAAAATACCCTTTACGCACAAGCATTTCTTCTAATTTTTGTTTCATTTGTAAAAAAGAATGCTTTTGATAAGACTTTTTCTTTTTCTCTACAAGCGCAAAAGCATTTTCAATTTGCTTTTCTTTCGGATACTCTTGTAAACTATGAGTAATTATTACATCTTGAACCCCTTTACCAAGAAGTTCACGCCTAATCACAGTTGGTCCCTTTTGATTTACGTTACTATGAGTTCGCACGTATGAAATTGCATACTCTTTATCATTAATATGGCGATCATGTAATAATTTCGAAACAACTTCAGAGATGATGGCCTGTCCAATTTCTTTTTTTCGTAAATACTCTTCAACTTCCTGTTTTGTCCTCATTTGATAAGATAAATAGGAGATTGCTTGCAAATATGCTTTTTGCACTTCTTCATTGTACAAAATATTAGCTAACTCTACTTCATCAATTTCTAAGCCTTTTTGCAATCCGTGCTTAATTAAAACAATCTGATTTACACTAAACCCGTATTCTTCACCTTGTCCCTTATCAATATAAATATTAAATCGTTCTTTCGTTCGTTTTTGTACTTCTATTTTTGTAATGACAGCCATATTCTTCACCCCGCTACTATCTTAACATAGTTACGGAGCAAATTTGCTTTCCATGAATAGATATAATGAGGAGGAAATTTTTTTGAAAATCGCGATTTCTGGAGGTACTGGTTTTATTGGTAAACAACTAGCTCAATTTTTAAACTTAAAAGGACATACAATTTACATTCTTACCCGGCAAACGATAGAAAATTCTCCTGATTCCAACATTCAATACTTGCAATGGACTGCTAATTCACATACGTTTCCTCTCTCCTCTGTTGACGTTGTTATCAATTTAGCAGGAGAATCTATTAATAATGGACGCTGGACACAAAAACAAAAAGAGAACATCCTAAAAAGTCGTCTTCATACGACAAAAGGTCTCATTAGACAATTACAGTCATTACAAACGAAACCCCATACTTTTATTAACGCTAGCGCTATTGGGTATTATGGCACATCCATCGAAAAGACTTTTACTGAACAAGATACAGAACATGGAGATGATTTTCTAGCAAATACAGTACATTTATGGGAAAAAGAAGCCTCTCATGCTATTTCTCTCGGCATTCGAACTATCTATGCACGATTTGGAGTTGTTTTAGACGCAGAAGGAGGTGCTCTTCCTAAGATGTTACTTCCTTATCAATTATATATTGGTGGTACAATCGGTTCCGGTAAACAGTGGTTATCCTGGATTCATTTACATGACGCTATTCGTATGATTGATTTCGCAATACAAACAAAAGAAATAGAAGGTCCTCTTAACATTACAGCTCCAGAACCTATAACGATGAAAGAATTCGGAAAAACACTTTCAAATGTCATCAGGCGTCCGCATTGGCTTCCTACTCCAGCATTTGTACTACATACTTTACTCGGGGAGATGAGTATACTCATCTTACAAGGCCAATATGTATTACCCCATAAAGCGCTCGATTATGGATATAAACACTCATTTCCAACATTAAGCCATGCATTACAAAATATACTATCGCATACAATGTAATACTTCTAAAATAAATTGCAACAGTCATCAGGAGCGGTTCTTCATTCCTACTGATTTCAGCCCTATCCATTCAGAATTTCACGCACTTATTCCTTATCTAAACTTTGAAACGAGGGGGATATTATCATCCTTTAATATGGGATCAATCTTTCAAATTGTTTTTATTTTGCTCCCCAAAACAATATAAGACAATGGAAATGAGGTACCTATGAAAATACTGCTCAAACAAGCAATTGTATACCCTATTACATCTCCAAAGTTTCAAGGGGATGTATTAGTTGCAGGAGACAAAATCACTGAGGTAAAACCACATATTGAGTCAACTCAAGATATGACCATTATTGATGCGAGGGCTCTTCATCTGTTACCTGGATTTATCGATGTTCATACTCATCTTGGTCTATACGATGAAGGAACCGGTTGGGCTGGAAATGATGCCAATGAAACATCTGAAGTATTAACACCACATATCCGCTCTTTAGACGGCATACACCCCTTTGATATAGCTTTTCAAGATGCAGTCCAAAGTGGCATTACAACCGTTCACGTTATGCCTGGAAGTCAAAATATTATTGGCGGTACGACATGCGTGATAAAAACAGCCGGAACTTGTATCGATCATATGATCATTCAAGAACCCGCTGGTTTGAAAATTGCCTTTGGAGAAAATCCAAAACGCATTCATAGTAATGGCACAAAGGAATCCATTACTCGCATGGGTATTATGGGCTTACTTCGCGAATCTTTCTATGAAGCACAACACTATGGAAACGATGCAGACTTTCGAATGCTTCCCATTTTAAAAGCATTACGCCGAGAAATTCCTGTACGTATCCATGCGCATCGTGCAGATGATATTAGTTCCGCTCTTCGCTTTGCACAAGAATTCAATCTTGATTTACGTATTGAACATTGTACAGAAGGACACTTCATTGTTAATGAACTAAGTAAGCACAATTTAAAAATTTCTGTTGGTCCGACCCTCACACGCCGCTCAAAAATCGAACTGAAAAATAAGTCTTGGGACACTTACCATATCCTATCAAAAAAAGGAATAGAAGTTTCCATCACAACAGACCATCCCTATACGCCAATTCAATATTTAAATGTCTGTGCAGCCCTCGCTGTTCGAGAAGGATTAGACGAGAAAATCGCCTTGGAAGGAATTACTATTTTACCTGCTCGCAACTTACGTTTAGAAAATAGAATTGGGAGTATTGAAATTGGAAAAGACGCCGATCTTGTTTTATGGACTCACCATCCATTCCATTATTTAGCCAAACCTGTATTCACTATGATTAACGGAAAAATAATTTACAAAAAAAAATAAAAAACTAGTTTATTTTTTTGATTAGATAAAGTATTATACGATTATAAACTGAATGAAACCATAATCAATTTGTGTCGTGATTATTCATTTCAAATTGATGAATGGGGAAGGCAAATGGTGCGCCACCAGCGTTATAGACTGGTTCTAGTGGGTTCGATTCCCACCCCGAAATTTTTTAAAGATTGATATAAAAATTTCGAGGGTGGGGTGTTTTTTCGTCATGCTACCCTCGTGTGAGGAGGAGTTAGTATGTTAAAAAAACGCGACTTACACGACAGCCACGTTCTATACGATTTAATGGTGGATCCTGCTGTCTTCCCTTTTGTGCGTCAAAAGGCTTATTCATATGAAGAATTTTTATTTTTAACAAAGCAAACAATCGAAGCTGAAGAACGCGGTGAATTGATTTCACGTACAATTTTAGATGAATGGGGAAACCCTATCGGTACGATTACTTTATTTGATGTGCAAGAAAAAGCTGGATTTCTTGGTACATGGCTTGGTAAACCTTATCATGGTCAAGGATATAATAAATTAGCAAAAGATGCTTTTTTCAGCGAACTTTTCTATGAATTAGATATTGAAACAATCTTTATGCGCATTCGTAAAGTTAATATTCGTTCTATTAAAGCAGCCGAAAAGCTTCAATATGTAAACCTAGCCAACGAAACAAGAAAGGCTGTTTACGATCAAATTAATGCACACGAAGAAGTATATAATTTATATGAAATTTCGAAAGACCAATATACACTTGCTACAATGCGCGACAATACATTCCAAGATACACATCATTTAAAAGAAGCTTAAAATGAAGCTTTAATCAGTCCTCACCAATCGGACTTTTACAAGCAGTAATACTAGTTTATTATGTATATCACCTCCTACCATTGGAAACGATAGATAGTGACTTTATGATACGAGGTGAATGGTAATGGATAAAAAGAAACGTGAAAAATTGAGAAATACATTATCTGGTACACAAGAAGTTCTCTATCAAAGAGAATTTAAAAAAGCAGACCGTGCAGCTGGTTATCGTCCAAAAGGCGTATAATGATATGAAAAGATCCCTTCTCAAGGAGGGATCTTTTTCTGTGGAAAACTTTATCCACAAAATTAATAGAATTGTGTATAAATTCAACCATTATTGAGGATAATCCTGTATTTAATCACATATAGAGTTTTTTGTTTGTGGATATTTTTTCTAAAAATTGTGGATTGTGTGGATATCATTGTTAATATTCTGATTTTACCCTCTATTGAAAGCGGATTCTCTTGTGGATAAAATGCGGGATTTTCAACTATTATCACCTACTCTCTCCTACTGAAAAGATAGAAAATTTATTATCAATATAAAGTGAAACTTTAATAAAATAACAAAAAACCCTCCTTCAAAGCAGAAAAGAGGGTTTCATCTTACGTAAAAGATTGGGCAAGAACTGTTGATTTAATTGGCATATGACTAGGTTGTACATGATTTTCTTCTAAAATGATATCCACAATGTGACAGGCTGGTTCTGGACGATAAATACTTTTCATTGCTTCTTTCATTTGTAAAAGTTTCATGTCATCCTGTAATAGAGCTTCCGTTTTCACAAAAATTTCAGCATCTTCACGAATTACAATCGCCGCTCCTTTTTTTTCAAAATACAGTGCATTTTCATTTTCTTGTCCTGGTACAGGTTTGTATAAAATGACAGGTACTTGTAAAGCTGCCGCTTCACTTAATGTGATGCCTCCCGGCTTGGTAATCATACAAGAAGTAACACGGAATAACTCATCAATATTTTCTACATAACCAAATACTTTTAGCGCCTCAGGATTCTGCTCCTGTAGTCCTAACAATTCCTGTTTTAAAGTATCATTTTTTCCGCAGACAACAGCTACTTGCAGGTTAGGAACTGACATAAATGATTGGCATAATTCCTTTACATTTCCTAATACACCGTGGGCTCCCGCTACAATAAGTAAAATCTTTTTCTCTCGAGATAACTGATATTTATTATATATGATTTCCGGATTCATAGTTAACTCGAAATTGCTACGAATTGGAATCCCTGTTTCTACAATTTGTTCTGAAGGCACACCGATTTCAACCATTACTTTTTTCACATGATCTGTTGCGACAAAATAACGATCTACTTCACGATGAATCCATATTTTATGCAAACAGAAATCTGTTAGCACATTATACACAGGAATTGAAAAACCCGTTTGTTTTTTCAATTCTGGTACGGCAATAATCGGAAATGTATTAATAACAATATCTGGTTTTTCCGCATGCAAGAGTGCTTTTAAACGTTTTCTTCCAAAGTTTGCGTACCACGATGCGATCTTCTTATCATAAATTTTTTCTACACCGTAATAAAACAAACGATATAACTCTTTACCTATTGTATAACTTTTTAAATATAAATATTTTGTAATATCCGTTATAACCGGATGCGACTCTCCAAATAGATCACACACGATCACATCTTCGATTCCTTTTTGACGAAATGTTTGTTCTAATGTTTTTGCTACTTGCACATGGCCGTTCCCGTAATGTGCAGTTAATATTAAAACCTTGGGGTTTTTTATCAAACAAATCCACTCCTAGCTTTTTCGCTTCTCCATATTGCATATACGACAATAGGAAAAACATTTTCCTTAAAAAAATTACATATTTGGATTCCAACACTTTCATGTTAGCTATGTACCTGTCGTGGATATGCAAAGCATATAAGATTGACCCCTTAATCCTATCTGTGCTCATATCTTTACATTATACTTTCCTATAAGAGCTTTCGCAATAACTTACCAGTATTCTATATTCCATAATACTCATCCTAATACTTCTTAATTCTTTTTACTATTTAAATTTCCCTTTACAATTATGCAAATTTATTCGCTTATTTCTTTACAAAAATATGGATATTCTACTTTTAGTATACTCTTTTCTTTGCATATACTCTAGGTTTTATTAGAGTAAAACAAAAAGTCTAATCCAATAGTTGGATTAGACTGCTTGTAAAATACGCTTTGCATTTTGAACATTTTTTTCTGTCGGAGGCTCTACTCCCTCAAGTGGATACTTATGTCCAAGTGCTTCCCACTTATATACACCAAGTTTATGATATGGTAAGACTTCTACTTTCTTTACATTAGATAGACTTTGAATAAAGCTAGATAGTCGCTGTAAATCCTCTTCATTGTCAGTAACACCAGGAACTAATACGTGTCTTACCCATATAGGTTTCTTTTTATCCGATAAATAACGAGCGAATTGTAAAATATGTTCGTTCGGTTTACCAGTTAATTTACGATGCTTTTTGGAGTCAATATGTTTTAAATCTAATAAAACTAGATCTGTGTAGTCCATTAAAATATCTAATTTCCTTTGAAATTCTGGCTCTTCAGAATAACATCCTCCAGAAGAATCGATTGTTGTATGAATTCCCGCTTCTTTACACTTTTTAAATAACTCGATTAAAAAGTCTAACTGTAGTAACGGCTCTCCACCACTCACTGTAATGCCGCCTCCTGAAGCCTCAATAAAGGGAAGGTAACATGTAACATCCTGCATCACTTCTTCAACTGTTATTTCTTTTCCTTTACCAATCTCCCATGTATCAGCATTATGACAATATTGACAACGTAATAAACACCCCTGTGTAAATATGACATAACGAATTCCTGGGCCATCAACAGTACCACAAGACTCTACAGAATGAATTCTTCCTTTTACCATGTTACTTCCTCCTTTATTGAAACAGCTTCCCCCTGCTTCTTATTAACAACAGGGGGAAACCTTTTTACTTACATGCTTTCATGCATTGTACGGTTAATTACATCAATTTGTTGCTCACGAGTTAATTTAATAAAGTTAACAGCGTAACCAGATACACGAATTGTTAATTGTGGATATTTTTCAGGATGTTCCATTGCATCCATTAATGTTTCACGGTTAAATACGTTAATATTTAAGTGATGTCCTTCTTTTACTGCATATCCATCAAGCATAGATACTAAGTTGCGAACTTGTACATCATCTTCTTTACCAAGTGCTTTTGGAATAATTGAGAATGTATTAGAAATACCATCTTGTGCATCTTCATATGGTAATTTCGCAACAGATAATAATGATGCTAGTGCCCCTTTTGTATCACGGCCATGCATTGGGTTTGCACCTGGTGCAAATGGTTCTCCAGTACGACGACCATCTGGAGTATTACCAGTTTTCTTACCGTATACAACGTTAGATGTAATTGTTAAGATTGACATTGTATGAACAGAATTACGGTATGTTTTATGTTTACGAAGTTTATTCATAAATGTTTTTACAAGATTGACTGCAATTTCATCTACACGATCATCATTGTTACCGTATTTAGGGAAATCCCCTTCAATTTCAAAGTCAACTGCGATACCATTTTCATCACGGATTGGTTTTACTTTCGCATATTTAATTGCACTTAAAGAGTCAGCTACTACAGATAATCCAGCAATACCTGTTGCCATTGTACGAAGAACCTCTGTATCATGAAGTGCCATTTCAATGCGTTCATAGCTATATTTATCATGCATATAATGGATAACATTTAATGTGTTTAAATATAAACCTGCTAACCATTCCATTGTCACATCAAATTTACGCATTACTTCTTCATAATCTAACACTTCAGAAGTAATCGGTGCATATTCAGGTCCAATTTGTTCTTTTGATTTTTCATCTTTGCCACCATTAATTGCATATAATAGTGTCTTAGCTAAGTTTGCACGAGCTCCGAAGAACTGCATTTGCTTACCAATTCTCATTGCAGATACACAACAAGCAATACCGTAATCATCACCGTACTCTGGGCGCATAATGTCATCATTTTCATATTGAATTGCAGATGTTTTAATAGACATTTTTGCACAGTAGTTTTTAAAGCCCTGTGGTAATTGTTTAGACCAAAGAACTGTTAAGTTTGGTTCTGGAGCTGGTCCTAAGTTGTCTAATGTATGCAAGAAACGGAATGAGTTTTTCGTTACTAATGGACGACCATCAAGTGCAATACCACCGATAGATTCTGTTACCCAAGTTGGGTCACCAGAGAATAATTCATTATAATCAGGTGTTCTTGCAAATTTCACAAGGCGTAATTTCATAATGAAGTGATCAACAATTTCTTGTGCTTCTTCTTCTGTTAATGTACCGTTTACTAAATCTCTTTCGATAAAGATATCTAAGAAAGTAGACGTACGGCCAAGACTCATTGCTGCACCATTTTGTTCTTTAATTGCTGCAAGATAAGCAAAATATAACCATTGGAATGCTTCTTGTGCATTTGTTGCTGGCTTAGAAATATCAAAACCGTGAGAAGCTGCCATTTGTTTTAATTCTTGAAGGGCACGAATTTGCTCAGATAATTCTTCGCGTAAACGCATTGTATCTTCGCTCATTACACCGCCAGTTAAATTCAAATCTTCTTTTTTCGCTTTAATTAAACGATCGATACCGTATAATGCAACGCGGCGATAGTCACCAATAATACGACCACGTCCATATGCATCTGGAAGACCTGTAATAACGCCTGATTTACGAGCTGCTCTCATTTCAGGAGTATAAGCATCGAATACACCTTGGTTATGCGTTTTACGCCAGTCTCTGAAAATACGGCTTAATTCTTTGTCCATTTCATATCCATAAGATTCACAAGCTTGCTCTGCCATACGAATACCACCGTATGGTTGTAATGAACGCTTAAATGGCTTGTCAGTTTGGAAACCAACTACTTTTTCAATATCTTTATTTAAATACCCTGGGTCATGTGATGTAATAGAAGAAACAATTTTCGTATCCATGTCAAGGACTCCGCCATTGTCACGTTCTTGTTTCGTTAAATCCATTACTTGATCCCAAAGTTGTTTCGTCGCTTCTGTTGCTCCAGCTAAGAAGGATTCATCACCTTCGTATACGTTTACATTATTTAAAATGAAGTCGCGGACATCAATCTCTGCTTTCCACTTTTCACCTTTAAATGTTTCCCATGCATTCTTTACATTTTCTAATACTTCAGTCATCCTAATCTCCTCCATTTTTGATTAGTACAGGACTAAGATTTTTTATATAACAGCTTACACATTTAGAATACTACTTTTTTTGAAAAGTGGACGAAATAGTTGTGACACATTTGTGAAATATTGAGCAAACTAATATAGACATAGTGTTAATTACACTTAAAACTCTTTTAAATTCACTCTTTCCTTAATTGTATTTTTTTGGTATCCTTATAAGCGAATCCTATTCTGTAGTATAAGAGTCACACCCATTGTAAACTGTAATACCCTTACCTCCTATTCTGTTACATTATTTTGGTAACAGAATAGACAGAAGTGTACCTGTTTGGTACACTTCTACTCTTCCTCTTTATACAAGATCATGCAGATAACACAAAATAGCATTTGACATGTTTTTTAATTTTTAAAATTTATAATTGCAGCTACAGCATAATATACCTTTGGGTGTAATTCCGCTTGTTCCGCTACAGATACTGTAACAAGTGATCCCCCACTTGCAGAGAAATATTGAACCGCTTCTAATGGGATCCCGTCCTCTTTCACATCAATATAAGTTCCATCTCTCCAATTTCCCTCCTGCAATGTCGCGGATAAATCTCCTGTAATTTTTCCAATTTCCTCCCCGTTTGCTGATAAAAAACACCATTTCCATTTCGTTAAACTTAACAATTGATTCAATTCACCAATTTTTTCTCCTGTTACGTTATAAAATGAATATGAATTCCTTACGCCTCTTTTCTTCTTGACTACTAGCAACTCTTCTTCAAATTCATTACATAAATAAAACTGTTGCTCATGTATTCCATTGAAGAGGAACGACAGAATACATTTCCACATCTTTTGAATCTGGGAATCATACCTTTCTTTGAGCATCCCTATTGTATTTCCGTCTAATCCAAAATATGTAATCGTCTTGAATATACCTGTTTCCTTGCGAACAACAAATCTCCGCTGCTCCAACAATAGGGATATCCCTTTATCTTGAGTTATCCTTTCTATCCCTTTCGCTCTGCTTCTTTCTATTAAACTATAAATCAGTAACATACATGCCGGTAACACAACACTGATTAGTTTTAGATTATCCTTTTCCAAACTAAAAAGTGTTCCTTTCCAATACTCCACTACAAATCCAATCGCAATAATAACCCATACAATAATAGCTACAAATAATATTCGTCTCGCATTACGTGCATGATGCTTCTGAATGCTCATAACGGCCCCCTTTGTCCATTTTAATTTTTCGACATCTAACTCCCTGCTATGCAGCATAAAAAGTAACCTATACTCGTTTACTCTTTCTGTTTTTACTTCGCATGTGGCAGAAAAAGGCCCTAACCGCTTCTATGCATGGCCAGATACTCTCTCCCACCTAAAAAGAGGGGTTTTATGTCGGTTTTTTAATTGATGTATATATAGATATACTATCCCTCAAATTACCCCTAAAAAAAGACCATCTCAAAAGATAGTCTCTCACACTTCAATATGCTGTAGCATTGTATAAATGTCATTATTAACCTTACCAAATGATTTAATATTGTTTTGAATGTTAGATAGTAAAACAACATATACACTTCCATTTTTACTAAATCCATTTAAGCAATTCCAACCAGGCATTACACCATGATTAGAATAACTTCCTGGATTCACATACCAACCAAATCCATAATCTTTCTTGAAGGCTGTAAACATTTGATCATAGCTCTCTTTTGAAATGAGTTTTCCAGAAAATAGAGCCTCGTTAAATAAATATAAATCATTTGCGCTCGTATATATATCCCCACACCCATAGAGTTGCGACATACTTGGAATAGCAGGCGTTGTCATATTATTATTTACGATTTTATAACCAGTAGAAGGATATTTTGTTTGCTCTAATGCCCTTCCAAAACCTGATTTTTTCATACCAATGGCATCAAAAATGTGCTGTTTAATATATTCTTCTAATGGTTGTCCACTCACTTTCTCAACAATATACGCAAGTATGGAATAGTTAGAATCTGAATACTTCCATTTCTCTCCTGGATTCGCTAAACGTTTTTGTTGTCCAATTCTCTTTAACAATTCCTCATGAGAAATATCGTCCGCTCCAGCTTCATATTCCGGAATTCCTGATGTATGAGTTAGTAGATGCACTAACTTAATTCCATCACCTTGCGGAAAATCTGGAATATATTTCGCTACTGTATCGTCTGTTTGAAGTTTATTTTGATCTTTTAACTGCATAATCGCAGTTGCTACAAACGCCTTTGAAATGGAGCCAATATAAAATGTTGTTTCTGAATTATTCGGTATTTTTTTCTCCTGATTTGCCAATCCATACCCTTTATTCAAAAGTACTTTACCATTTTTCACAACAACCGCGGTTCCACTAAAACCTTTACTCTGTAAATACTGGTCTAACTCAGCATTTTCGTTAATTTCTTGTGGTGGACCTTCAGCAGGTTGTTCTGCTACTTTCGTTTGCTCTGCTTGTTCCTGGTGCTGCTCTGCTTGTTGCTCTGGTTTCTTGTTAACCTCTTCCTTCTTTTTCACTTCTTTTGCTACTTTTAATGTATTCTCTTTTTTATTATGTGACATAATCTTCGTATATCCGAAATACACAAGCGAAAACAACAGAATGAGAATAGCCGTTCTTTTTATGTATACAATTGGTCTACGAGCTTTGTTACCAGTATTATCCTTTTCTTGTTCCATAGTTACTTTTTTCCCCTTATTTATCAATAATTTAATCAAAATATGAAAGATACACTCTACAATCTTTTCCTAACTAATGGAAATTTTGTTTTATACCCTACTTACTGTATCATGCGATGAACCTATTACCAACCAATATGTCCAAAAAAGAAAAAGAAAATTTTCGAATGTAAGATCCCCTGTAAAAAGTTTATTAAAAAAAGAGGATATCCCCTAAAAGATTAAGTTTTATCAATCTTTTTTGGATATCCTCTTATCTAATTATTTATACGTATTTTTTCATATCATCAGCAACTGATTCAACGTTTGTACCTACGATAACCTGTACACTTGTGTTACTTAATTTCATAACACCTTTTGCACCGACACGTTTTAAAGCTGGTTCATTTACTAAGTTCGCATCTTTTACTTGTAGACGTAGACGAGTTGCACAGTTATCAATAACTGTTAAGTTGTCTTTTCCGCCTAATGCTGCTACGTATGCTTCACCAATAGAACCTGCAACTGGTGCTTCACCTTCTTCTTCTATTTCTTCATCATCTTCACGACCTGGAGTTTTTAAGTTGAATTTCTTAATTAAGAAGTAGAATACTACAAAGTAAATTGCTGCATAAATTAAACCAATTCCCGCTAATAATAACGGTTTTGTTGCAATACCTAAGTTTAAGAAGTAATCAATTGCCCCGGCACTAAATGAGAAACCATCATGAATGCCAAGTGTTGTTGTTACAAATAATGAAATACCTGTTAATACAGCATGAATACCATATAATACTGGAGATAAGAACATGAATGAGAATTCAATTGGTTCTGTAATACCAGTTAAGAATGATGTTAATGCAAGACCTGCTAACATCCCTGTAACCATTTTACGTTTTTCAGGTTTAGCAGCTGCAATCATTGCGAAACATGCTGCTGGTAAACCGAACATCATGATTGGGAAGAAACCAGTCATAAACATACCCGCTGTTGGGTCTTGCGCAAAGAAACGAGCAATATCACCATGAACAATATCGCCTGCTGCATTTGTAAAGTCACCTAGTACAAACCAGAAATATGTGTTCATTACATGGTGTAAACCAATTGGAATTAATAGACGGTTTAATAAACCAAATATACCAGCACCAATTGCCCCTAAGTTTACAATACCGTGTGCTACTGCATCGATACCACTTTGAATTGTTGGCCAAATTTGACCGAATACTAATCCTAAAAGAAGCATGACAACAGAAGTAATAATTGGTACAAAACGTTTTCCTGCAAAGAATCCTAACCATTCTGGCAATTTAATTTTATGGAATTTGTTATATAATAATCCGGCAACAACCCCAGCAATAATACCGCCAAGTATAGCCATATTTATCTTCGGCGTTAAAGCCGCTGCTTTTGAAACTTTTGTCATTGTATCTGCTAACTTACTTGGATCAACTGAACCTAGTAGGTCTTGAACACTTTTTAATTTATCATTTAATTCTGCTGTTGAATAGCCAACACTTAAAGTATTCGTTGTATTCTTCATAACTAGATAACCAATCGCACCTGCAAGACCTGCGGCACCACTACCATCAACAGATAAACCGATTGCAACACCAATTGCAAAAATAAGTGCTAAGTTATCAAAAATTGCTGCACCGGCCTGTGCCATAACAGGAATATCGAATACGTCTGGCTGTCCTAAACGAAGCAATAGTCCTGCTGCTGGTAGCACTGCGATTGGAAGCATTAACGCTTTACCAATACGTTGTAAAAACTGCAACATTATAATTCCCCCTATTCAATTTATGAAATCGTTACCATTATAAATATATTTTAGAAAACGCTTTCTATTCCAAATTCATAATAACATATAGTTGTATAGATGTGTAGTTTTTATTTTCGAACTTTTCGTGGATATCTTTTCTATTTCCAAACTGTTATACATAAGGAAAATTCTCCTTACCAATAGCGAATATATTGAAAAAAAGGGAACATAACATATGGAAGTTTCATTTTATCATTCCACTTTTTCATGTTATTATTTATTTCCGGATATACATGGGAACAGTAAACTTAGTGAATTAGAAATAGGAGCGTTGGTACTATGCAGTGTGTTGAAACAAACAACTTACAACAGTTGTTAGAACAAGTGAAACCGTATACAAAAAAGGGGAAACTTGCTACTTATATCCCAGAACTAGGAAATGCAAATCCAGATGATTTAGGAATTGCTATTTATCATAAAGATACAGAATATGTCCATGCTGGTAACTCACAAACCCTTTTTACTCTTCAAAGTATTTCAAAAGTAATTACACTTGCTCTTGCCCTTTTAGATCGTGGCGAAGAATATGTATTCTCTAAAGTTGGAATGGAACCAACTGGTGATCCATTTAATTCAATTATTAAGTTAGAAACTACTAGTCCTTCTAAACCTCTTAATCCAATGATTAACGCTGGTGCGTTAGCTATTACAAGTATGCTTACAGGGAATAGTAATGAAGAAAAAATGGAACGGATTCTTCAATTTGTACGTGAAATAACAGATAACCCTTCCATTAACTATTCTTCAAAGGTTGCGATTTCTGAATTAGAAACAGCTTATTTAAATCGTTCACTTTGCTACTATATGAAACAAAACGGCATCATCGATAGTGATGTTGAGGAACTAATGGATTTATACACACGTCAATGTGCAATCGAAGTAAACTGCATTGATTTGGCACGCATCGGTTTAATTTTTGCAATGGATGGCTATGATCCATATAAGAAAAAGCAAATTATCCCGAAACACATTACGAAAATTTGTAAAACATTTATGGTAACTTGCGGCATGTACAACGAGTCTGGAGAATTTGCGATTCGTGTTGGAATCCCTGCAAAAAGTGGTGTAGCTGGCGGGATTTTCGGGTGCGTAAAAGGAGAAATGGGAATCGGAATTTTCGGACCAGCTCTAGATGCAAACGGAAATAGTATTGCTGGTTTTAAAATATTAGAACTACTATCCGCTCAAGAAGGCTGGAGTATTTTTTAAACAGAAAGTTATCCTGCTCTATTTTAACAGGATAACTTTTTTATTATGCATATTTACGCTCCTCTCGAATAATATAGTACAACCTAGCGCTATACGGTGGAGGTGTTAAAGATGAAACTTATATTCCAAATGGCAAAGCAGCCTGTTCTTGAAAAAACAATCCTTCTTTTTATACTGAGTATTGTAGAAAGCTTGAAGCTAAAAGTTGTTTCGCTCGATGAGGCACATCGATACATATTTAATTTAGAGGTGTTAGAATTATTAATGGACCGGAATATTGATGATCAAGTATTAGAACTCATTCATTCCGGAATGGGCCTTGAGGATATTCTCCATGTACTCCCGGAAGAGCTTGAACAAAGTATTGAGGAATTAAAATGGCGATGCATTCAAGTTTTAGGTGAATATGGTATGTATGAAGAATCACAGCATTTAATTGAGGACATACGTTAAAAAAGCACCTATCCAGGTGCTTTAATGTTTCTTTAAGCTATTTTTATACGTTTCAATATTAACAGGTAATTCTTCCTCTTCTAGTGTATGCTCATTTACATCTTTATGAACATATGCTCCTTTAGGTGGCTGATGATCATGACCCTTTTTCTTATGATCAAATGCTTTACCACGTCCCATATTCATCCCCCTTTCCATAAAAGAAATCAATGTTAGTATGAATAAAAGCTCGTCGATATATGCAATGCTTTGTTGTATTTCCAAGGAAATACCCGAATATTGTTGTTCCACACTCTCATTACATCAACTGGTCGATTCCAATAAGAATCAGTAAAATACCAGCAATAATTGTTGCCCATTTCCCTAAGTATTCCGCTAAAAATCTTTTCCCTATATAGGAAAAACCACTAACACAAATAAAACTAAATACACCTGAGACAATTGCAGTCCACCAAAGGTTTAAATTAGTTATCCCTGCATCAAATCCCCCTGCAATATTATTAATTGATAATGCAACCCCTAGTATAAGTGCTTCAGAAAAACTGATTGTTTTAGAACCATCGAAATCAGCATTTTCTGGATTACGTAATATTCTTATAAACATATTGGCATTTTTCTCTGGTGCTTCTTCCTTGCTAAGTAGTGGCTGACATAAAATAAATCCCCCAATGATACCAAGTACAATTGCCCCAATTAAATTTGCCATAAAATCTGAAATAAACAATGATATCCAATTGCCAAAAAAACCAGCTAATAAAGTAAAAAGAAAACCAAAAAGGGCAATAATAAAACTATTAAGCCAAGAAATTTGAATTTTACGAATTCCATACGCAATACCTACACCTGCATTATCTAAATTAGAAGCAATCCCAATTAGAAAAATGGAAAATAAGCCTGCTGTGCTCATCAACATTCTCTCCTTCTTTTGACTTTTCCATGCATCTTATGAAAATGTTGAGCAACTGTGCCTGTCAACTTCATATACTTGTAATAAACGCTCAACATTTTTTCAACACTTTTAAAAGAGAAGGAGTGCCTAAACCATGTCCACTCAAAATCCAAATGACCAGCTTGGTACGTTAATAAAAAAATTGTTAAAAGAGCGTGCCTTATCAATGCGTCAATTGGGAACACTGACAAACATTGACCCTTCAACAATTTCACGGATTATAAATGGTAAGCAACAAGCAAAGCAAAAACACCTTCAAAAGTTTGCAGAGTGTCTGCAAGTTCCACCGCAATTGTTATATGATGCGATGTACCCTGATTCTCCTCACACAAAAAGAGAAAAAACAGATATGTACACATCACTCGACGCAATTCAACATACATTACAATCATCTAACCTATTCGATTACGATTACACAACAACTCGTGTAAAACAGGAACTCGAAAGTTATGAGCGGTATGCTCAAACAACAGAAGGACAAAAACGTATTCATGAAAGTTTCTCAACAAAGCTAGAACAAATTGACAGCACAGGACCTTTCATTGAGCAATTAACAGATATGTATCATCAATTTTGCAAAGAATCTACTCCCCTTCAAGAACGCGCTATCATTGGGAGTGCCTTATTGTATTTCGTTTTATCAACAGATATTATCCCAGATTATATATTTCCAATTGGCTATTTAGATGATGCTATCGCAGTGGAGTTAGCAAAAGAGAAGTTGGTTGAAATGAGAAAAAAAACGTAGAGGATTTCTTAGAAAACATACGGAACTATTTCGGAAGCTTAGCTTACCTAGATTTTGAAATAGTTCCTACTAAAAAAATCGTACAAACATTAAAGCTTGTACGATTTCACGACAGGTACCTTTCATATTACAGAATACCCCTTATTTTTTTATTATAAATCTTTAAAAATCAACCTTCTCCAAATGTAATCCGCTCGCATCCGCAAGACAATTAATTTGATTTCGTTGTTTCGCTTCTAAAATTTGAGGAATCGTATCAGCATCTAACTGACCTAACCCCACTTCTACTAATGCTCCAACGATTTTTCTCACCATATTATGAAGGAATCCGTTTCCACTCACTCTAATTTGGATGAAGCCTTCACTTTCCACGATATCGAGCATATATACTTCACGAACCATAGACTTCTTCTTAGATTTCGCGTTTGAAAAAGCAGTAAAATCATGTGAACCAATTAAATATTGCGCTGCTTTCTTCATATTTTCAACATGTAACTTTTTACCAACGTGCATGCTGTATTTACGCATGAATGGATTCGTATGTTCCTCATTCCAAATCTTATATAAATACGTCTTCGCTTTCGAATTGTAACGAGCATGGAAACGTTCAGAAACTAACTCCACATCCGTAATACTAATATCGTTTGGTAAGTATTGATTTAAATACTTTTTAACTTTAAGTTCTGGTAAATTCTCATCAATCTTAAAATTAGCTATTTGATTAAGGGCGTGGACACCAGCATCTGTTCTGCTGCAACCGATAATTTCGATTTCTTTTCCGACCATTTCTGATAATACACTTTCGATTTTTCCTTGAATCGTATTATCATTATTTCCAAGACGTTGCCAGCCTTTATAGCGGCCGCCGTCATATTGAATTGTTAATTTGTAGTTGTTCATTGTTTTCTGCTATTAAAAACATAGACATTTGCCTATTCATGTTTTTATTAACAGACTCACCGCCTTTCTTTTTCCGTTACATAAAACAAAAATTTTAAGCATTCTATGATGTTTTTCGTAATCTTCTTTTCATAGTAACACAAGAGAGCTCACTTCGTGGCTATATATACATCAATTAAAAACCCGACATAAAACCCCTCTTTTTGGGTAGGAGAGAGCATCTGGCCATGCATAGAAGCGGTCAGAGCCTTTTTCTGCCACATGTATACTTCTGCCAATGTATTATGCGCATCGACTATACATATTAAATCAATAGTGTCCAATCTCCCTTTTCTAGTTCACGGACGCCACCCATGTTCCTGTAAAAAATTCTGTAGCTCTTCTTCAGACGGTACGTTTTTCTCCCACTCTTCGCACTCCTTTAGAAACTCCTCAGTCTCATAGGCAACAGACGGTTCCTTCTTCCGAAACCTCACTGCCGCTTTCTCTACTTCACTCAGCTTCGTATATCCTTTCTCATGCCAGTCCCGTAAAATTCCCTTCACATAAGCAAGCGTATGCTTGTTGTTTTCATGAGCAATCTGGAGTGCTTTCAATACAAGTTCATCTGACAGATCTGCAATCCATTCACTTAATTCATCCGCAGTATAAGGCGACAAACTACCAAAGTTTTGTTCATAAAACAGGAATACACTGCTCCCCGGCTCCACTTCTTCTACTTCTCCATCCGTTTCATCACTTTCAAAAGTCTCTTGAGGAATAACCACAGGCTCTTCATCCGGCATGCCAAAATGCTCTAGTAATAGCGGAACATTCAGCCCTTCCTCCAAACATTTTTGAAGGAACATATGTACAAACTTTTTGCTTTTCACAGTCTTTAGCTCACGCAATACGCATTTCTCAACGTTCGTATTCGTAACGGGGTTATAGCGCACCCAGTTCTGAATGTATAGCTCCTTCGTTTCTGCATCATATAATATTTTTCCATAGTCAATAAACCGCTGCAGCAACTTCTCAACAGTCTCCCAGTTATAGCCTGTTTCCATTTCCGCTAAACGCTTCGGCAGCGGATAAATGCCGCATTGCGTAGTTTTAGAGCATGTCAGCAAGTATATGTAAAAGTATCGTTCCTCCGGTGTTAAGTCCAATACAAAATCATCCTGCCAAAAATTCACCTGTACATTCCGGTATACCGCCATATATATTCCTCCCGTCTTTGACGACAAATATAAAATTGCCGCTGCTTTCATACATATAGAGTTTTGGGAGGAAATTGGGTAATTAATTTGAAAATTTTTTTACTACTACGATGTTATTTCTTTTAGTGAATTGTTGTAGTAGTAGTTTTTTGTTTTGTTTTTGTAATGATTTATTACTTGTAAGGGGCTTTTGATGGGCTTACAAGGGGTATGGAAGGGGCTATTCATTGTGAATCTAAAGGATTTGGCTATCATTTAAAGAACTTTTTGGGGTATACAATTTTATGTATCATTCTCTGTGTGCTACAAAATAAGCCTGTTATATGTAGGACTGTTATGTGCTCCCCTTTCTTCCTATCGCTCGGTTACGTTTAACGAGGCTGAAAAGTTCACTTTAGGCTATTAACGTGTTCATTCTATTGACCAAAATCCAACTTTGGCCAATTCAACACTGTAAAATCTGGTAAAAAAATAATGAAAATTTAAGAATAATAAGGTAAACTAATCAATGGTTTAGTATGTAAATACACTAGTTTAAAGTCGATTGACGTTGATGTATATGGAGGAATGGTTTATGAACAACAACACAATAAATGAATCAGTTGAAGAAATTGATAAAAAACGGGTAAACTCAAGCAAACGTTTTACAAATGGGAAGTTTATCACAATAGGTGTCGGCGTTATAATTGTACTTCTAATTGCGGGAATGAGTTATTATCAAGCAACTCGTTTCAATTCACAGGTTACGATTAATGACACAAAAGTGGGCGGTCTGACTGCTGATCAGGCACTAAAGAAATTAAAAACATCTGGATTAGAAAACAAAGTCTATGTCGGCCAACAACAAATTTTAGATGAAAAAGATACGCAAACGGAACTTACGAATGAGGATTTGCCTAAAGTTAAGAAACTATTAAAAAGCCAGTGGACATTTTTCCCTTCCTCAAAGGAAAAAAATTATTCGCTGCTACCGGAAAAAGCTGATCACTATCGAAGTGAGACCATGAAAAAACTTGTAGAAGAAAAGCTCTTATCTATGAATAAAGATTTAAAAGCGCCTCAAGATGCTATGGCGAAGCTCGAACAGGGCAAAGTTGTTATCTCAAAAAGCAGTGACGGAAAACAGTATGATGTCGCTAGTCTATTGAAGGATTATGACAAGCAGAAGTATAAAAGCGAAATCCATTTGAATCCTGTATACATACAGCCTATTAAAGAAAACGATTCAATTATCAAAAAAGAAGAACAAGCGCTACAGGATCTTCTTCAACAAACCATTGATTATAAGGTACAAAATGAAATTTACTCTTTAAAGGCTAAAGATCTAATTAAAAATGCCTCTATGTCAAAGGATATGAAGGTTACAATCGATGAGAGTGATATTAAGAACAAGATTGCTGAAATTAATAATTCTAAATCAACATTAAATAAAGACTTCGCATTTAAAACCCATTCTGGTTCGGTCATATCAGTAAAAGGACAAGGCTATGGCTGGGCAATAAATGTTGAAAAAGAAGCAAAACGAATCCAAGAAGCCTTCGAAAAAGGGGAGAAATCGCTTTCTGCTTCTAATATTTACGGAAACGGCTGGAATAATGAAGGCATCGGTTATGAAACAACTGCAAATAATGGCATTGGAGACACGTATGCTGAAGTGTCAATTGCAGAACAGCAAATTTGGATTTACAAAGATGGGAAATTGGTAGTCTCAACGAATGTAGTAACTGGTAAACATAGCACGAGTGAAGATACATCACCGGGAGTGTGGTATATTCTCTATAAACGAACACCGTACACCCTCAAAGGCAGCGCAGTCGGTAAACCTGATTATTCCGTTAAGGTAGATTACTGGGCTCCGTTTACTAACAGTGGACAAGGGTTCCACGATGCGGGCTGGCGGACAAACTGGGCAAATAATGCCTATTTAACGGGAGGTTCAGGCGGATGTGTCAACCTCTCTCCTAGTGTTGCGAAAACTGTGTATGATAATCTAAGTACTTATGAACCGGTTGTCGTATACTAGCAAATAGCAGTATAAAAACAAAGAAGCAGAAAATCCTAAGTGATTTTCTGCTTCTTTATTTTTATTATTTATGCTTTGTATTTCTCCTGTGCAGGGTGGAAAACAGTTGTATACTTATATTCAACTTCCATAAAAAAACCATTTAGTTATGATACGGTTCAGCGTGATAGATCTAAATGAGGTTTTAATTAAAATACTTATTTCAGTGACAAAATAAATATCCCTACAAAAAAACACTCACAGGTTTAGACCAAAACAATAAACCGTATATATAAAAGATTTTCCAAAAAGGGTTGGCCCCATTTAATCTAGTTTATTATAAAAATGCCTGTCACTGCCTGGAATACCGAAAGTTCGATCAATTACCAGGAGTACAGGCATTTTATTTAACTATTTAATATGCATAGGAATTAATCTTTGTCCAAATACCTACACTCTTAATTTCTTTATACTCAGGTTTCCACATAGCATCTTCAATAGCATTTTCAACATCTTGAATATCTATTTTTGCAATTCCTTCGTGTATTGCAGCATGTGCTACTTCAATTGCTACGTATTTTGAGACTTCATGAAGCTTTTCAATGGATGGCAGCAGGGATGCGCCTGATGTGCTCGTATCTGACATTTTGGCAACTGCATTTGCTGCTGCTGCGAACATTCCTTTTGAGATGATTTCAGCTTTTGCAACAATTGCTCCAAGTCCAAGCCCTGGGAATACAAATGCGTTGTTTGACTGCCCGATTTCATAAGTAACACCTTTGTATTTTACATCAGCAAAGGGGCTGCCAGTCGCAATTAACGCCTTGCCATCTGTCCATTTGATTAGGTTTTCTGGCACTGCTTCAGCCAGCGCAGTCGGGTTGGACATTGGCATGATGATTGGACGTTCAACGTGCTTGGCCATCTCTTTTATAATATCCTCAGTGAAGGCACCGGCTTGTCCGGAAGTACCAATCAGGATGGTTGGCTTCACTCTTCGAACTACTTCCATTAATGAAATGATCCCTTCCTCATTCTTATCCCAGTCCTTAACTTCATCCACCTGTCTTGTATAAGGCTTCTGGAAGTTCAGAACATCTGGTGTTTCATCTGTTAGTAGACCCCGATAGTCAACAGCCCAGAAACGATCATAGGCTTCTTCTCTAGTCACTCCTTCTAGAACCATGGCATCTGCCATTTGGTCTGCGTTACCAATGCCGGCAGCCCCTGGTCCAAAGACAACAATGCGCTGGTCCTTCAGGGATTCTCCTGTTACTTTCAAAGCAGACATAATAGCAGCAAGAGTAACAGCACCTGTTCCCTGGATGTCATCGTTAAAGGTAAGGATTTTGTCACCGCATTTGTCCAAGATTTTTCGCGCATTGACGTTGCCAAGGTCCTCCCAGTGAATGAGAACCTCTGGAAAGAACTCTCTTGCAGTCTGAATGAATAAATCAATGAATTGATCATAACGCTCACCGCGGACACGTGCGAATTTGTTGCCGATATACATAGGGTCTGCAATCAAAGTCTGATTGTTCGTGCCAACATCCAACACAACTGGCAGAACACGGCTCGGATCAATCCCAGCTGCAGCCGTGTACACGGCAAGTTTACCAATCGCAATATTAATACCGCCTATCCCTTGGTCCCCAATACCAAGAATACTTTCAGAGTCGGTAACGACGATTAAATCAATACCATTTTTGGGCTTTCCTAGATTATAAAATGCCTTTTCAATGCCCTTAGGATCATCAATGGAAAGATATAGGCCACCTGGGCGACGATAGCTATGGGAGTATGACTGGATTGCATCACCGACAGTAGGAGTGTAGATGATAGGGAGCATTTCTGCCAGGTGTTCTTTCAAAAGACGGTAAAACAAGACAACATTGCGGTTATATAAATCATAAAGCAACCCGTTTTTAAACAGATTCGTCGTCTGCATCGAATATTGTTCATAGATTCTATTAACTTGTTCATCAAGGGTGAGTACTTGTGGAGGTAACAGACCTTCAAGTCCAAGATCTTCCCTTTCCTCCTTCGTAAAAGCTGTTCCTTTATTCAAAAAAGGATTGGAGAGAACTTCTTTTCCTTTTATTGTAGTAATAATAACATTCTCAGGTACATTCATGGTGTTTCCTTCCTTCCATCTTAAAATAGTTATTCCGACAATACCGCAACCATGTTAATAAAATTTTCCTTATCCCACTAGTTTTTTAACTTAATGACCCTTTTTGTAACTAAACAAAGTAGACAGTGAAACCGCTGACTGCTTTATCTTTGTTTCATTTTCAAATTGGCTTAAAAGCTTCAGCAGCATGATGGCCAGGATAACAGTAGATTTTTACTTTATTGTCATGCTGCCCCTGTAATTGATTTTTCAGCTTTTTTCTTTTCGGACCTTTTAAATGCATAACTAACAATAATCGGACAGACTACTGCAGATATTACACATGCTGCTGCAACTTGTGCAGTAGCTCCTGGTGCTATTGAAGCTAAGGTTGGATCTGCTGCTGCAACAACAGCTGGTGTAGCTACAGCATTTCCTGCAGTTGACCCTGTTGCTAAACCAACGATAGGATTTTCTTTAAATAACTTCAAAAGTACGTAAGCTCCAATTCCAGTCAATGAAGCTACTAATCCTAGTAATATGCCAGGACCGCCCGCTTTTATAATAGTTGAAAGATCCATTCCTGCACCTAATGGGAATGAGAAGAATGGAATTAATAATAATTTACTGCTTCCAAGGAACTTTCTCATATCAGAATCAATATTTCCTAAAATCATTCCTATTACGATTGGAATTAATACTCCTACAAGTGTTTGAAAAGGAATTGTGGCAAGTCCGGATGCACCTAATGCAACTAATGTGAAAAATGGACCATCTTTTAAAGAAAATACAGCATATGCGCCTACATCAGTTTCGTCACCATACGATGAAGCAAGAGATGCATATAATCCACCATTAGCATTTAATAACGCTGCAAGGATGGCTAATGGTGATAATCCTAGTACTCCGGCAGGCCCAAAAATCATTGCTACAGTTAACCCTATACCAGCACCTATTATAAATTTTCCTGTTAATAATATTGCACCTTTTTTTATTGCCTTTGGTGCTAATTTGAAATTAATTTGTGAACCAATTAAAAACATAAAACATGCCAAAATGGTAGATGATGCTTCTTTACTGAATAATGCCGTTGTAAAACTTCCAATTTTTAAAATTTCCGGGAAAAAGGTATTCGTTAATACTCCTAAAAAAAGTGGAACAACCATCATACCACCTGGAATTTTATCAAGTGTTTTCTTAATTGGAATTTGCATTTTTAACCCTCCTAAAGTAGTTTTTATAATCTCGAAAGGAATCCATTATTTCTTCATTTATTCTAATAATCGAAGAAATCGGTTCCAATTTCCTTGCATCTTGTACTATGTTTTAATCTCCTTTTGTTTTGTTACATGTCTATCATATTCGCAAGGAAAGCGTTTTCATAGTTTATGAAAGTTTAATAATCCTTTTGGTAAATAAAAAAAGTAAGCAGTTTCAAAAACTGCTTACAAAAAGTTTTTTATTAGGTGTTCCTTATATTGGTTATATTCATGCTGATACACAGGCCGTCCGATTGTTCCATAGATGACTTTGACTTCAAGTATTCCTAAGTCCTTTAGGAAGTTAAGATACTTTCTTGCTGAAACCTTTGAAATGCCTACAACATTAGCTACTTCATCAGTGGAAAAAGGCCCCCGCTTCAACTCTTGAACCGCATCCCATATCTGCTTTAAGGTATCCTTGGTTAATCCCTTTGGGAGTTCCTCTGTGATTACGGCTTCTTCTCTGTGCAAAAGTAAGTGATCGAGCTCCTGCTGACTTACCGAATCCTGTTTATCAATTAACCGAGTTTGCTCAAGGTAGGCAGCAAGTGCAGCATTAAACCGATCAAACTCGAAAGGCTTAATTAAATAGTCGACAACACCATACCTTAATGCCCTCTTAATTCGTTCAAGATCTGAGGCCGCTGAAATAATGATGACATCAATTTCAAGATCATTTTTCCGAAGGTACGATAACAGCTCCAGGCCCTGTTTCCCCGGCATAAAAATATCCAAAAGAATGAGCTGAATATCATTCTTTCCTAAAAGTTGGATGGCTTCAGCAACTGAATTGGCTATTGCAACTAAACGGAACCCGGCAATTTTAGAAAGGTACTGCTTATTGATTTTCGCTACCATCGGGTCATCTTCAACAATCATTACATTAATCATTTTCATACATCCTCTGCTTTATAAGGTATATATACACCAAAATTCGTTCCCTTTCCAGGCTTGGACGAAATAATCAGATCCCCCTCCAGTCTTTCAATTGCCTGCGCCAACAGGTATAATCCGAATCCACGGTGATTTCCTTTCGTTGAAAAGCCTTTATTCAATATTTTGTTTTGGAGTGAATTCGTCATTCCCACTCCTGTGTCTTTAACCTCTATTGTTAAAATATCCTCTGCGTAATCCAGTATAAGGTCGACTTTTTTGTTTGGACTGTCTGCAATTGCCTCCATTGCGTTATCGACGAGATTTCCAATTATCGTTATTAAATCATGTGTAATTTCCGAGTTGGCAGGCTTGGGAAGTGTATTTGCGCTATCAAATGAAAGTAAGGCCCCTGATTCTCTTGCAAAGCTTAGCTTGCCAATCAGAAACCCGGCAAGAACCGGATCTTGGACTTTTTTCGTTACAAAGCCCACTTCCGTTTCACGGTGGTTAACGACTTCACTTACATAGTTAGCAAGTGTATCGTATTGTTCAGTACGAACCAGGCCAAGAATGACATGAAGTTTATTCATGAATTCATGAGTCTGAGCACGAAGAGCTTCCGCATAATTGCGTACACCTGTAAGCTGTTCAGCCAAAACTTGAACCTCGGTTTTATCACGGAATGTTGCGATTGCTCCCACCGGCTGATTTTGCACAATCACTGGTACCCTGTTTACTAGAATGGTAACCCCATGCAGGTTCTGTTCTTGGTCGAGCTCTGTCTCACCCGATTTGATAATGCGACTTAACCGGGTCTCTGGCAAATAATCTTCAATGTTCTTCCCTATAGGATTCTCTCCAAGTCCGGCTTTTTTAAAAAGCTTACTGGCTGCCCTGTTTACAAGTGTGATATTCCCTTCTTGGTCGATGGCTATGATTCCCTCACGCACAGACTGAAGCATGGAACTACGTTCTTCAAGCAGCTTAGCAATAGCGATCGGCTCGAGCCCTAAAAGGATTTTTTTGATGTATCTTGCTAGGCACACTGCACCGATTACACCTATTAGGATTCCGATTAACGTCCCTATAACGACCGCCAGTCGTCCTTTCTGTACCGCCTTTGTAACGTTCTCTAAAGTAATTCCTACAGCAACCGCACCCACTTGTTTTCCCTGTGAATTTTTTATTGGAGTAAATGCCCGCATGGATCGACCAAGAGTCCCCTCTGAAATGGACACATACTCCTTTCCTTTAAGAACTGGCCCTTCATCTTCTCCCATGAAGGGCTTTCCAACCAATTCAGGGTCCGGATGGGATTGACGGATTCCTTTCATGTTCATAACAACAACGAAGTTGACATTGATCTTTTCTCTAATTTGATTACTAAAAACTTGGACATTTTTCTCGTTTGCTTTCCCTTCAAGGGCTTCAATCACTTGCGGACTAAGGGCTACCATCTTTGCAGTATTGAGGGCCTTTTCTTTCTCTGTTTCTTCCACACTGGAAGTAATTTTTTGGCTTATTATTAAATCAGTTATTCCAAGTGATAATACGACGACAATGCAAACGAATATAATAATAATGGCTTGTAAACTAAATTTGCCCTTCTTCATAATCTCCTCCAGGTATTATCAAAATTATAGTATGTATAAGACTTATCCCAAAAATGACAAAAGGCCGCTAAGCTCATAAAAAAGCTGGAAGCAGCCTTTATCATTAATCATCGAATTAGCAAAATGGCACCTGCCATAATTAAGGTGAGAACCATTGCATTTTTTAAAATTGACAGTTGAACATCCTCCGCTCCCAATAAACCCCAGTAATAACATAGTAGGTGTGAAATTCAAAGATGTCGCTCCCGAATACACTTTCACTTCATAAAAAGAAATTTATCCAATTATATTGTAGTACTTGAAAATGGCAGGACACTTTTTGTAATTAAAAAAAGTGTGTGGGCAAGGAAATAAAACAGGTTTTCAAAAGCAAGGAATAGCTAAAAAAATTATGGAGTTTTTACTTGAGCACTTCCTTTCACTCCCTGATAAAACATCCCAAATAAAAATTAGGCCTTATCGATTTTTCGATAAGACCTATCTCTCACTGCTACACCTTTAATTTTCTTTTCTAACAAGCTTCACTACATTCTCCACATGCGCCGTATGCGGGAACATATCAACCGGTTGCACATATTCCACTTCATAGCTCTTCATTAATGCTTTTACATCACGAGCTAACGATGAAGGGTTACAAGAAACATATGCAACTGTTTTTGGTTTTACTTTTAAAATTGTTTCAAGCAATTTATCGTCACAGCCTGTGCGAGGTGGATCAACTACGATTACATCTGGGCGCCAGCCTTCTTTCACCCATTTCGGTAGCCATTGTTCTGCTTTACCAGCTTCGTACTTTGTATTTGTAAATCCGTGACGCTTTGCATTTTTCTTTGCATCTTCAATCGCTTCTGGAATGACATCCATACCGCGCACTTCATCGGCATCATTTGCAAGCCAAAGGCCGATTGTACCAACGCCGCAATATGCATCAACAATTTTTTCCGTACCTGTTAACGCAGCAGCTTTTTTCGCTTCGTTATATAGGACAACTGTTTGTTCTGGATTCAACTGGAAGAATGCACGTGCTGATAATTCAAATGATAAATCACCAAGCGTTTCTTGAATCACTTCTTTTCCAGCTAAACGGAATGTTTTGTCCCCGAAGATAACAGATGTTTTACGCCAGTTCACATTTTGCATAATTGATTTAACAGTTGGCATCTGCTTTTGTACTTCTGCGATAAACTGTTCTTTATTTGGTAATTCTTCTTTTGTTGTAACAAGTGTGACTTGTACTTCCCCTGTTTGAACTGCCGTACGTGTCACAATTGTGCGTACTAAACCTTTTTGTTTCTTCTCATTGTAAATAGAAACATTTAATTTTTCTAATATACGTCTTACAACTTTTGTCGCTTCATTCGTTGCTTTATGTTGAATCATACAATGAGAAATATCAATTAACTGATGTGAGTTTTGTTTATATAATCCTGTAATAACCTTTTCATCTTTACGTCCCACTTGTAATTGACTCTTATTACGATAATGCCATGGATTTTCCATACCAAGTGTCGGACGAATTTTCTCCTCCATACTATTCTTCATGTACTTCTCGAATGCTTGTACAACGATATCACGCTTTTGATTCAATTGTTCTTTATAATCTAAATGTTGTAGCTGACAGCCACCACACTCCTCATATACTGGACATGGTGCTTTCACACGGTGCGGTGACGCTTTACGAACTTTTTTTACTTTTGCTTCAGCAAAGCCACGCTGAATCTTCGTTGTTTCCGCAACAACTTCTTCTCCTGGCAATGCTCCTGGAATGAAAACAACTTGTCTCTTAAAATAACCAACGCCTTCTCCGTTAATCCCAAGACGCTTAATTGTCACAGGAAACGTTTGACCAACTTCCAACTTACTCTCGTGTTGCTTTTGTATCATCCTTACACCTCTACTCTATACTTTTCCATAAATATAACGCTGCATAACTGCAGTATGGTTCGCACTCTTGTTTCACTTGTTCTAAAAGTGCATCATCTGGTTTATTCTCCAATTGAAATATCCCTTGAAGTGCACGCTGAATCCCGATATCTGCTTTCGGAAACATGTTTTGCCGCCCAAGTCCAAATAATAAAAAATTTTGCACTGTCCATGCACCAATACCTCGCACTGGTAACAATTGCGCTGACACTTCTTCTTCTGTTTGTTTTTCTAGTTCCGCTAAATTCAACTTACCTTCCACTATATGTTTTGCTAGCCCTACCATATATTCAGCTTTTCGTTGACTAAACTTCTGATTTCTAAGCTCTTCTATTGAAATATTTGCTACCCTTTCTGGTGTAGGAAAAAAGAAAACACCATTCTTCTCTGCTCCATACCGTTTTACAAATTGTTCTGTAAGTGCAGTAGCAAATTTCAAATGTACTTGTTGATGAATAATACAACGAAGAAGACAAGCAAAATAATCAAACTCTAAAATAAGTGGTGTATAGGCATATGTTTCAAAAAGCGGACGTAATGATGTGTTTATAAAATGGGTTTGTATATCTTGAAAAGATTCATTCCATTGAAAAATGGAATAGATGCGTTTCACAACTTTCTCTTGTTCCCCTGTTTGGCTTGAAATCCAAAATTGTGGATTTTGAAGCGTGCCAATCCCTTGCACGCGAACAACAATTTGTTCTTCCTCTATAAGAAGTGGAACATAAACTATTTTCTCTTCTAACTGGACAACATTTAGTGGATCAAAAGATAGACGCCTTAATACTTCTTCAAAGTGGTACGGATTCTTTAACGTAACATGTTCGCTCCACATACGTTTCCCCATCCTTTTTACACATCATTATAGCATGAGAAAACCGCAAGCATACATGCTTACGGTTGATTGCTTTTTACTAAATCATCTAGGCTTTTAAAATGATACCCTTTCTCGCGCAAATCATCAATGATTTTTGCAAGTGCTTCTGCATTATCTTTTGATATAGCATGAAGTAATATAACGGACCCTGGATGAATCATATTCATAACATGATTATGAGAATATTGCCATCCTCTTTGCTGATCTACTTTCCAATCTAGAAATGCAAGCGACCAAAACACGTTATAATACCCCATCTCTTTCGTAAGAGCTAGCGTACGCTCACTAAAAATCCCACGCGGAGGACGTACATATTTCACTTCTTTTTGTCCGGTTATTTTTTTAATTTCATCCGTTACACTTTGCAATTCTTCCCGAAGTTTCTCATCATTTACAGTTGTAAAATCAGGATGACTTCGAGAATGGTTTCCAATAATATGCCCTTCATTTTTCATTCTTAATAATAAATCTTTTTGCGTCTTTATATAATGACCTGTTACAAAAAATGTTGCTGGTACTTTCTTTTCTTTTAACACATCTAAAATTTGTCCAGTATATCCATTTTCATATCCATTATCAAATGTTAAATATATATCTTTTTTACTTGTATCACCTAAATAAAAACCACCGTTACCCCGAAGTAAATCAGTAAATTTTTTCCCCGCATCTGGTGGAGTCTCATTTTTAGCTCGTGGAATTCCCCAGTGATTGGGCGCGTTCGTATACGCGAAAGCAGAAACTGGAACAAGTGCCATTATAATTGAAAAAATGAGACCTATATATAACCATTTATACTTCATAAATAGTCTCCTTTCCATATATCATCGTACCTGTAGTTTCTGTTTTCAATATCCCTTTCATCCTAAACAAGTTTTTCTATATGTACCAAAAAATGCACCTCGAATTGTTCGAGGTGCATTTTTTTATTTCATTTACTTAAATACTGGCTCTTTAAAGCTAGCCAATTTTTCAAGTGATGTTTTATCTACATCTGCATGTAGACTATTACCATGAGAGTCCATTGTTACAACCGCTTTAAAGCCATCGATGCGTAAGTGCCACATTGCTTCTGGAATACCGAATTGTAAGAAGTCAACGTCTTTCACTTCTTTAATACATTCTGCATAATACTGTGCAGCACCGCCAATCGCATTTAAATATACACCACCATGTTCTGCTAGTGCCGCCAATGTTTTCGCTCCCATACCGCCTTTACCAATTACAGCACGGATACCAAATTTCTTCATGATATCCCCTTGATATGGTTCTTCACGAATACTTGTCGTTGGACCTGCTGCTTTAATCTTCCAATTGTCATTTTCATCCTTCACTACAACTGGGCCACAGTGATAAATAATTTGTCCATTTAAATCTACTGGGCAATCATTATCCATTAAATGCTTATGAATTGCATCACGCCCCGTGTACATCATGCCATTAATTGTAACGACATCACCAACACGGAGTTCACGAATTTGCTCTTCTGTAATTGGGGCCTGTAATACAATTTCACGCTGTTCATTTTCTTCTTGTGTCGCTTCTTGCTGAAGTGTGTCTTCTCCTTCTTGATATAACCAATCAATAATTTCACCTGTTTCAGGATGAATTGTTACACCAAGACGACGATATGCCCAGCAATTATACGCAACAGACACATAGAAACTAGCTGGTAAACGATTGTACACTCCAATTTTACAACCAAGTAAAGTTGTTTCTCCACCAAAT
Source organism: Bacillus sp. AFS098217 (assembly GCF_002551815.1). GTDB lineage: Bacteria > Bacillota > Bacilli > Bacillales > Bacillaceae_G > Bacillus_A. Next base: position 67,847 of record NZ_NVPR01000074.1, on the reverse strand, counting down.
CCCATCGTACCAATGCCAAGTTTGTTGGCATTCTCTAGTACGTATTCTTCAAGCTTTTGTAATTCTGGAATTGGATTCACATCATCTAATGTACGGAACAATTGATTTTTTGCTAATTCATAACCTGATGTGCGGTCTCCCCCGATACCAACACCGATTACACCTGCACTACATCCTTGTCCTTGTGCTTGATATACTGCATGAAGAAGGCATTTACGAATTCCTTCTAAATCGCGGCCAGCTCGTCCAAGTCCTTCTAATTCACAAGGTAAGCTATACTGGATATTTTTATTCTCACAGCCGCCTCCCTTTAAAATTAAACGAGCATCGATATAATCTTTCTCCCATTGTTCAAACTTAATCACAGGTGTACCTGGCCCTAAATTGTTTCCGCTATTGTCTCCGAAAAGAGAATCAACGGAATTCGGACGAAGTTTCCCATCCTTTGTCGCCCGCTCAAGCGCACTATAGATGGCTTCCTTCATTTTCAATTGATTCACACCAACTGGTGTATAAATTTTAAACGTTGGCATCCCTGTATCTTGGCAAATTGGCGAGATGTTGTCATCTGCCATTTTAATATTATTTGTAATCGTGCCAAGTGCCATTGCTGAACGAGTCCCTGCATTTTCTCGCTCTTTCGCTTGCTGAATCGCACGGCGAACATCTTTCGGTAAATTCGTCGACGTTTCAACGATCAGTTGATACATAGTTTCTTGAAGCTTTTCCATTGTTACTTCCCCCTCAATTGTGAACGCTATCAAAAACGTTATGAGATGAAAATTTCATCATTAAATCTCTATTTATTTAATGACTCTTAAGATTGAATGAAATTTTTCACAACTTGATTATACCCTTTTTTCCATATTCCTTCTATTTTAATAAATCCGCATATTTTATAATAAGGCAGCGTACTTACAGAAAACGGCTGCCAATACATCATTGACAGCCGCTTTAATATATTATTCGTCTTTTTTAAATTGCTCACATTTCAGTTCTAATTCATCTAACATTGCAAGAAGACGATCTACATCTTCTAGTTCTACTTCTTCTGGCTCAATTGTATCAATTACTTCAATGAACATATTTAAACGTTCTTTTAAATATACTAGTTGTGAATCTTTATCATGAATTGCTTTTCCCACGAAGGCACTCTCCTTTTTATTCGAGTTGCTTTTATTATACCGCAAAAACGAGTGTCATGGACATGAATTTTCATCAATTTTGCCCTAGGATTCCATTCTATGCAAACAGAAATATAAGACGCTTTCTTTTTCTTTTAAAGCGAAATAAACAAATCAAGAAATTCTCGTTACAAAAAGTTTCACTTTATAAAAAGTCCATATTCTTCTATTATAGAGGATGGACAAATTGTTATTTCAATAGTCAAAGGAGTATTTCAGATGAGTATATCACAAACAATGAAGCCGATTACTCCTTCTTACGATCCATGGGAAGCGTATATGGACCTTGAAGAGTACGGCAAATTACTATTAACAAACGTTGAATTTACAACAACAACGTTATGCAATATGCGCTGTGAGCATTGTGCTGTCGGTTATACATTACAACCGAAGGATCCAAATCCGCTTCCGATGGAGCTTTTATTAAAGCGGTTAGATGAGATTCCTCATTTACGTTCTTTAAGTATTACTGGCGGAGAACCTATGATGTCAAAGAAATCCGTCGATAACTATGTAACACCACTCTTAAAATATGCCCATGAACGAGGCGTTCGCACTCAAATCAATTCAAATTTAACTATAGATTTAGCCCGGTATGAACAAATTATTCCTTATTTAGACGTGTTACATATTTCACATAACTGGGGAACAATCGATGACTTCGTTGAAGGCGGCTTTGCGATGATGGCTCGCAAGCCTACTTATGAACAACGTGCCAAGTTATTTGAACGAATGATTACAAATAGCAAAGCTTTATCAGATGCAGGTGTTCTTGTGTCAGCAGAAACAATGTTAAATAAACGTACCCTACCACATATTGAAAACATCCATCGTCAAATTGTTGAAGAAATGGGTTGTAAACGTCATGAAGTGCATCCAATGTATCCAAGTGATTTTGCTAGCAACCTTGAAATTTTAACAAAAGCTGAAATTCGAAGTGCAATTGAGCATTTATTAGATATTCGTGATGAAAACGTATGGATGTTATTTGGCACATTACCTTTCTATGCATGTAGTGATGATGAACGTGATTTAGCTACATTAAAGAAATTACATGAGAGTAAAAACGTGACCGTTCGTAATGATCCAGATGGACGTTCTCGTTTAAATGTGAATATTTTTGATGGAAATATTATCGTGACAGATTTTGGTGATATTCCTATTCTCGGTAATGTACAAACAAATACATTACAAGAAGCATATGACAAATGGGGCAGTTCAAAAACAGCGAAATCATTAAGCTGTCATTGTCCAGCTGTGAAATGCCTTGGACCAAATATTCTTGTGAAAAATAGCTATTATCCAACTGAAAATTTCTTAACAAAAAAAACCAATATTACACTATAGTTAAAAACGTCAGCATATGGAGCTGACGTTTTTAACTATTACTATCATTGCGGTTGTAGTGACGAAATAAATTTAAAAGACAAGTGATCTTGAATCGGAATAGCCGCTCCAATTCCTTGCGATGTAATATTTTTAATAACGAGTCTTTTTTGATTTCCTTTCAAAACAAGATACACTTCTCCAAATGTGACTTTTCCTTTTTCATTTACTGCTGGTGTATAAGCATATAAGTACCCCATTTGTTTTGGACTAATATTATATACACGCTCATGACCTGTACCGTAACCAATTGTTGTTTTAAAAGAGAGTGGTAATTGTACTTTTTCCAACGCCTTTAAAAGCATCATTTTTTTCACATCTGTTGCATCTTTAATATCTGCTGTTAGATTACCTTCTACAGTTCTTTGTGTTTCTTGTTTATAGCGAAGTGGATATAGTCGTTCTACCCCTCGATTATCGTATACATTTCGATTCACTTGTTTATATTCCCAATTAATTGTTGTGTCTGTCGATTCATAATTTAACGGCCATTGGCCTAAATAAATTTTTGCCTTATACCCTATTGCAAGAGGCGCATTTGAAATCGAGGTTTCATTCAACATCCGAATTAAATCTGGATTTTCAATTCTAATCGTTGATGTTTTTAACAATTCTTTTGCAAATTTACTCGGTTGCAAACGCGGTAAATCTTGTGTTTCATTTGGATACGTATTGTCTTTTGAAATATTTAAAACAGATGAGGGCACCTTTACTTGTATTGTTGTCTTCGCAAGACTTCTACAAGGAAATAATAAAATAAGTGTGGCTATAATTAAAAGGCATATACTGTACACTCTTTTCACCTGTCTGGCTCCTTCCTACATAACAGTATGTAAATGATTTACTTTATCTATTGTTTTCCCTCCATCACATTGTTATCCCACTTTTTTCATAATAAGTAAAAACCAATTCCCATAATAAAATAGGCCGCTAATAATGTGCCTCCTTCAAACCAATTCGTATCTCCGTCATTTGAAATCGCGATTGTCAAAAAGACCGCTGTGATCATAGATATAAGCTCTGGTATCGTGAATATTAACGGCATTTTTACTGTAAAAAACATGGAAAGGAGTACCAATACAGGGGCAACAAACATTGCAACTTGCAATGTAGAACCGACCGCTATTTCAACTGCAATATTTACCTTATTCTTATATGCCATAATAATTGCAGAAGCATGTTCTGCGGCATTACCAACAATTGCAACGATGATAACCCCTATAAATAATTCTGACCAGCCAAATGATTTGGCCACCGTTTCAAATGTATGAACAAGTGCCTCTGAAACATAAGCTACTGCAACTGTTGCAATTGCTAAAATAAGCAGCGCTTTTCCTTTTGACCATTCAGGTTCTTCCTCATGCTCTACCTCATCACTTTTATGCTGATACACACCGCGATGTGTGACTAATTTAAAGAATAAGGCCGCTAAATACATAATAATCATGATAATAGAAACACCAATACTTAATTGATGTGTTTTTCCTATATCCATCTTCATTGAAAAAATCTCAGGAATAACAAAAGCTACTACAACTGCAAATATTAATAATGCGGAATTATGTCTCGCATCATAAACATTGAAACTTTGCCGTTTGTACTTAAGCCCCCCCACAAAAAAAGAAAGGCCTCCTACTAATAATAAATTCCCAAGAACCGAACCTGTTAAAGAAGCTAACACGACTTCTATTAACCCTGCTTGTAAGGCAAAAATTGAAATAATCAGCTCTACCGCATTACCGAAAGTCGCGTTCAATAGTCCACCAATCCGTGGTCCAGAAACAATCGCTAAACTTTCTGTTGCCCTTCCCATAAAAGCGGCTAGTGCAATAATTGTAATACAATATACAACAAACATAATTGTCTGTGGCCAATGCATTGTTTTTCCAAGAATAGAAAGTGGCACTCCAACAAGTGCAAGTATTAGAAAAATTTTATTAAACATGTATTCCATCCTTCCATATGTGTTTCTTCTCACTATTATCATTATTCTTCTCCTAACTTGTCCCATTTCATCACAATTACGTTTAAAAAATGCAATTGAAGAAAAAAGTATAAAAGATCTCAAGAAATTCAAAGTTCATACTAAACAAATTATGAATAGTGAAAAGGAGCAAAAAAATGCACTTAAAAGAAAAAATCGCAACCATTATTCAAGGACAAAAAACTGGCGTATTTGCTACTATACGCGACAATAGACCTCATAGCGCTTTTATGATGTTTTTTCATGAAGATTTTGTACTATACGTTGCAACAGATCGTAATTCAAAAAAATTAACGGACATCGAAAAAAATCCAAATGTACACGTATTACTTGGACGCGAAGGAAAGAATTTGGATGAAGATTATATTGAAGTCGAAGGCATAGCTTCAATAGAAGAAGATCAAACGCTGAAAAACAAATTTTGGAATAATAGCCTAAAACGTTGGTTACTTGGAGCTGAAGATCCAAACTATGTACTCATTAAAATTAATCCGAATACAATTTACTACATTGATCATGCTGGTACGACTCAGCCTGAGTTTTTACGACTTTGAGATGAAAACAAGTCCCTTCAAAGGGACTTGTTTTGTCGAAAAGTTCTTATCAAAAATATATAAAAAATATGGAACTTTCTAAAGATTCTGTTATATAATACTATTAACTTAAATAAACTGTATTAAAACAGATTGAGAGGAGAATGAAAGATGATGAAAAGAGAAGAACGGAAAAATATGATTGAATTTATTGAAAAGAAAAAGGGAATTGAACGTGAAGAATTGTTATTTATGACAGATGATGAAGTAGAACACATTTATAATGTAACTTACTTTCTATATGAGGAGATTGCAGAATAAAATATGGAAAGCCCACCTTATCCGAGGATACGAGGTGGGCTTTCCATATTTCTGCGATAAACATTTCATTCAAACATCTTTCTAATTACAGCTGATGTTTTATTTATTGCTTTTAGCTAAAAAAACCGCTTATATTAGCGGTTTTTCTTCCTTTTAATATAGAGCCATACAATGAATAATACCACTGCTGAAATAATTAAAATCCAGATTCCATACTGGTGTAAACTATATTCAACAAGGCGCCACTTCTCTCCCATTTTCCAGCCAAGACCAATGAAAACACTAATCCAAATAAAAGCACCACTATATGCATATAAACAAAATCGCCAAACTGTTAAATTTGACATTCCAGCAAAATACGCCGTTAAATGGCGCACTCCTGGTATAAAGTATCCAACCATTAATAGAAAAGGACCATATTTTTCAAATAAAATATGTGTTTTTTCAATTTGTTTTTCTTTAATTAGAATTTTCGGACCATATTTTTTCAATACAGGTAGTCCCAGCTTTAAGCCAAGTAAATAACTTAATGTAATTCCAAGCATCGCACCTGCCATCCCACTTAGGAAAGCACTTGTTCCTGACATAATGCCCTTCGAAATATTATATCCAACAAATGTTAGCAAGAATTCATCTGGTATTGGTAGACCGACAATTCCACCAGTTAGTGCTATAATAATTCCAAAATATCCATAGTGTGCGATTAACTCACCAATATGTTGTTCCATTCGGATGACACATCCTATGCACGATCGTTATTCCATATTGTGCCCTTTCTATCTTTGCAGCAAACATGGTATACATGTTCACTATACATGGTTTTTATAATGAACTCTACTCCTATTCATCTCATTCTTTTAGATACATCCTATAGTTCACAAAAGTGATAAGAAAAAATAAAAATTCACGAGCGTTTTTTTTTGTTACAATAAAAGAAAGTTATTTTTAGCAGCGGTTTAACGCTCAAGAAAAGTGATTTAACTAGCAAAGAACATATTTTGATCTATAAAATGCAGTTTTTATCCAGTAGGGTAATATGCGCCCTTTTACATAAAGTAGAATTTCCATTAGTAGATATTTTCTTTATCCTCCACTGATGGAAAGCGCTGCTTTTACGAGCATTTATCCCCCATCCATCGTCCTAGCTCCCTCTGAACCTTGAGGTAGGGGATCTTACTGCCCGCAAATAGCGGGATAAAAAGTCATTTTTCTAAACTATACAGGGGGGAAAAACATGACCATAGAAAAACAATTGATACAAAAGGTATACTATGAAACATTTTTAATGGAGCAAGCCTCCACCCAAGCCCCAGAGATTCTTGGGGAAGCATATGTAAATGAATCCGAAAATGAATTTTCCAATATATCTAACATTCGCTTCGCACAAGGCGAAGTGTATTTCCAACATAAAGACTTTGAAGCGGCCATCTTTAAATGGGAAAAAGTAAATAATGAACTCGCTTCATGGGCAAAGAAAAATATAGCAGACTCTTATTTCGAATTAGGATTCCTTTCAACAGCAGAAGAAATCTATAAATCTATAAAAACGGAAGATACAACACTTACAATGGAAGTCTCATTACAACTCCTTTCTCTTTATATTGATCAAAACCGTTTAGGGCTAGCTTTTAAAACGATTAGCGAAGCAGTTTCATTCCAACCAGATTATCCTAATATCACTGCCATTGCTCGTTCCTTTTATGAGAAACAAAAAGATTGGAATAACGCTATTGAACTTGCAGTCCAGGAAGGGATTCGAACAAAAGCATTACATTGGTTTGATATTTTAACAAACTATGTAAATCAGGGATTTACATACAAAATGAACCCGGAATATTTTTATGAATCGTTAAAAGCTTTATATACAATTGATCAAGTTCAATTTAAAGAACTCGTTTCAGCATTTTGGAACAGTTATCAAAAAGAACCCGCTTATCTATCTTGGATTCAAACAATCAATCATCTATTTTTACATATCGAGGCAGATACTTACGATGAATGGAACGAAATTGCTTCTCTTTATCAAGAAACTTACTGCGAGTTAATTACAGGGCAACATTTCATGCATGAGTTACAGGAACTGATTCCGAACTTGTTAACCAATTGGTTTAGCTTAACAAAAGCAGAACATTCTTTATTTGTTTCCGCAGCAGTCTTAGCATGGAATGAAATCTCACCTACAAGTCTAGAACCATTACTCATAAAAAGCGCTGAAGCCCTTCTGTCTAACTCAGTAGTATATGAAGGGATTGATATAACCAATATTTCGACTCTCTTTGAAACAATTACTATATGGGCCGAAAAAAATGACGTAGACTTAGGACATCAATTTACATTGCTCGTTCGTGAACTTTCTGATTTAAACGTTACACAACTCCTCATAGCAGGAACTAGTAATCATGATAAATCATCCTTTATCAATTCGATACTTGGAGATAATATACTCAGTAATTCCCAGGCAACTGCTATTGTGTTTAAAGATAATGCCCATACTGAAATTACAGAGTTCACAGATTTAACAGTACAAAAGATTCCAACCTTCAATGAATTTTGTGATATGATGGCCGTTCCTTCAAAATCAGAAATCGAGAAGAAATGTATTGAATTTAAATTACCATGTAGATTTTTAAGAAAAAATAAACTCTCATTCATTGTCACACCAGAGTGTAATGGAAAAGTTGATAAAAACGATACAATTTTTGAATATTTACATGCAACAGATAGTCTTATCTATGTAATAAATGCAACTTCACCATTACCAGATGAAGAGCTCGATACATTGTTATATATACGAGAACAAGTCCCAAATTTGCAGATTCATTTTGTTTTAAATACCATCGATGAAAGTGGCAACAATGGTATTGCAAATAAAATAATAAATGAAGTAGTGACTAAAGTGCGTGTACATTTTCCAAATGCACAGGTATTCCCTTACTCACCTTTACATGAAAATAGCCAGCAACTGAGTGATATAACAGAGTCTATTCTCTCTAACATCAATCAACGGAATATAAAGACAGAGCGCATGGAAAAACTATTATGGTTCATTCAAAAGACCATTACATATCTTTTAAGTGAACGTGTAGAACTAGAAAACACATTAGTAAAATCAATTCGTTGGAATAAACACATTTTAGTAAAACTAAATGGTTTTATTAATAACCTTACTGCAATTGAAAAAGATAAGATTCGCTCCATTACAGATTCTTATCGTTTAACAAAAGAAGAAATCACACACGATATACATGCCCAAATTCCTGAATTATTACAGAGTTGCTCGGACCTCGTTCAAGAAGATAGTGATTTTAAATTAGTTCATGAAGAATTAAATATGGCAATGAATGAACGAATTCAAAAACATTTACAGCAAGTGATATTACCTAAATTTACTCAATCCATTCAAGAATGGATTGAAACTGCACATAATGAATTCATTCAAAGTCAGTCTTATTTAGACGAAATGAGCGAAACTTTTAATAAGCTATATGAAGATGAACGCATGAAATTACCATGTGACTTCCAACTACTTGATGATTGGCGTAGAGATGTAGTAAGAATGACAAACAGAATCAAAGTTGACGACATCAATATTTTATTACGCTTTACACCAACACAATTTTTCTTAAAAAGTGCAGGAAAACTATTTGGTAACATGCAAAAAAACCAATCTATACTCTATAACAAATATAAGCAATATATTGAAACGGAAGATTATACAGATGTTGCTACAACTGTATCAAAACAATTTTTCCTTCAATTTGAGTTATTTGAGAGTGCATTAGAACGTGATATTATGATGTTCTTTAAAGACCCTCTTAGCATACTAAAACAAACTGTAGAAGCCGCACATCTTGAAATAAAAGAAGATGAAAGTGCGTTAACAAAATTAAGAACAAATCCAGAAACTTATCACGATCCTTTAACACTATTTAAATTACAGTTATTACAATACAAATTCATGCTAAACATCAATCGAAAAAACGATGAGACTTCTCCTTCGAAAGAAGAGAATAATGAAACACCCACTGTGTAAATCATAAAAAAACCAAGCAATTCTTAAAAATTGCTTGGTTTTTTTCATTTCTATATACATCAACATGAAACCCCTCTTTTTAGGTGGAAGAGAGCATCTGGCCATGCATAGAAGCGGTCATGGCCTTTTTGTGCCACATGCGAAGTAAAAGCAGAAAGAACAAACNNCGAGTGTAGGTTACTTTTTATTCCGTATAGCAGGGATTTAGATGTCGAAAAATTAAAATGGATTTATATAGCATTCTACATAGAACATATCACTATATTTCACATATCCCAAATCACTTCTTCAACCTTCGCCTCAATTTTCACACGCTGTATGAATTTCGTTCTTTCTTCTGTATGAATTAACTTATGTATATATCTGCGCTTACTTAATAGATCTCTATACACTTTGTTGCAAAGCATAACTTCCTGACAGCGTTTATCCTCATATAAAATCTTAAACCACGCATATTGTTTTAACTTTTCTACATGCCGATTTATTCTTTTCTTTTTTCGTTCTTCTCGTTCACTGAATCTTTCTACTGCTTGCTCGACTACTTCATCTAACAAAAAATCCCCACCAACTTTTATAATGCTTGCAAGACCTCGTCCCATTTCTACTACAATACGCCATGAAATATCCTCCATAATCCACCTTCTTTCTAATTTACAACTTTCATATGCTCAAATGGATAATAAATCGCTGTTAGTGTTCCGAGTACTTCTGTTCTATCGATCAACCCTAAACCATTCCGACTATCTCTACTGATTAAACGATTGTCCCCCATAACGAAAATTTTATTTTTCGGAATGGTAATAGGACCAAAGTCTTCCGTTAAATTAATAAGAAGCTGCTTAGCCTGTTTTTTATTTTTTTCCAAGTAGGGTTCGCTTTGCACTTGATGATTGACATATAACTGATCATTTTTCATCTCAATTACATCACCTGGTAGCCCAATAATTCTCTTCACATAAAAATTATCAGTCTTTACTACAATGATATCTTCTCTTTTATAACTTTCAAATCTCTTTGCTAACTTATTGATAATCACTTTATCTCCGTCTTGTAAAGCAGGTCTCATCGATGCTCCCTGTACAGTTGTTGGGAAAAACACAAAGATTTTCGCTAGAAAAACTAGCAAACATGCAATTGCAAGTATTTCAAAGAATTCACGAAAACGGTTTTTCTTTTTCATTTTCTACTCTCCATTTCCCTTCCTTAGTTAGATTTATTATAGGTAGTTTTCATTTTTAATTATCTGAAGATCTAGAAAAAAGTAAGGTAAAACCCATAAAATTTTATAAATATATTCTGAATAACATTCTTGAATGTAAGATTTTGATATACTAGATTTTGTCTTTTTATAAATTACATAATATCCAAAGAGGACTTATTTTCTATGAAAGTTATGTTAAAAAACGAAAATACCGGACAAATTAAACAAGCAAAACTAGGTTTTAGCTGGACTGTCTTTTTCTTCGGTTTTTTCCCTACTATATTCCGTGGAGATTGGAAATGGTTTTTAATTATCTTAATTGCAAGTTTTTTTACATTTGGATTCTCTAATTTAGTTTTCTGCTTTATTTATAATAAAATATACATAAATGAGCTACTCTCTCAAGGTTATAAGGCCGCAGACGAATATAGTCATTCCGCTTTACAACAAAAGAATATCGTAGCATAACACGTACTCAAAAAGAGGATATCTTAAAAATAACTCAATAGCTATTTTTAGAGATATCCTCTTTTATCATATTCCTACATATATAATACACATCTGTGCAGCAACATATGTTAGCCAAATCCAAAGTGGGTCATACTTTAGTTTCCGTCCACCAATATCTGTAACACCAATAATGAAATCAGAAATCACAAATAGCAATCCACCAAATGCTGGTACCCACCACATTCCATGATTCGCATAATACAAGGCAAATGCAAAACAAGCCATTCCGCCCACCCATAAACCGTAAATGAGTGCACCTAAAGTAAACAACTTATCTTGATTGGGGTTTCGAATAAAAAAGAACCAACCAATAATTAAAAATAAACCATATACAAGTAGACCGATCCAAAAGCCATTCCATGAAATACCCGTTTGCAAAAATGCTGTTACATAAAAACAATGGGCAATCGCAAAGGCCACCATTCCTCCAATTAATCGATGACCAAATGGAATCAGTCCCGCCATAAATAAATCACCTAATGTAGATAATGTCATGCCAATTGCAACCCATTGATGATACGCTATAGATGGATCTTGTAACCATATCCAAATCGCACCAATAGTTAAAGAAAAACTAAGGATAAGGCGGATAACTAATGGTAATGGTCTATTTCCTCGTGTTTGATTTGTCTGCGCTATCGCATAAATGGCACCGGCAACAAATATAATAATTTGTCCAATTAATAAAATATAAATTTCATTCATAATGTGTTCTCCTCAACAAATGGATATGTATCTGAACTCAAAATGCTATTTTACCAATAAAGTAAAACTCGAATCAGCGAGGGTTTTCTTCATCCCCACTGACTATTAGCCCTTACCAATCGGGCTTTTATCGGTAATTTATCTCCTACCTAACTTCTTTAGAAAAGCGGAAGCGGCTCGCTCAGAATCGCAGGACGCCCGCGCCAAAGGCAGAGAGGCGCTTTTTGCCTCGTCCGAGGAGGCGAAACGACCGGAGATTCTAGCCGTTAGAGCTGGACAATGCTTTCACCGAATTTTGAAGCGGGAGTATTACTATCCGCAAATAGCAGAAAAAGTTTCACTGTATCTCTTTTCGTGATATAGCAGCTTTTCTCCTGTTTTCATTTCGAATAAAAAAGAAAAACAATTCTGGTCCTCTCCTCTATGCCACTTGTTTTTCTTGTTCAGTTTTCGGTTCAGCTGGTGTACGATTTACTACAATAATCCCAGCTGCAACACACGCTAAGCCGAATAAAACAAACGAATGAATCGCTTCTCCTAAAATCATACTTGATAACAACACACCAAACACTGGTATAAAGAACATATACATCGATACTTTTCCTACTTTGTTATATTTCATAACTGTATTCCATATGCAGAATCCCGCTGCCGATAAGAAAGACAAATATATCAACATAAAGAGCGCCTTCGTACTAAATACAAATGGCATAAATCCAACTTGAAAAATACCAATACACAATAATCCAACCGATCCAAAAATCATTTGATATGCTGTCATGTATCCTACATCTAATGTTTTACTACCTTCTTTAGCTAATATATTTCCGTATGAATACATCATAGCAGCACCAAGTAGTAATAATTCACCAATACCAAAATGGAATGCCAAACTCCCGTCACTTGGTACATTTACCAAGATCACGCCACAAAAGCCGATGGAAACTCCGATTACTTTTCTTATATTTAATGCATCATCTTTATACAAGAAATGAGCAATTAAAATTTGAAAGAAAGATGATGTCCCTGAAATAATTGCCCCTTCAATACCCGAGCTGTAACTCATACCAATATAAAAGCATACATATTGTAGAAATGTTTGGAACAATCCTATTTGTACTAATTGCTTCGCAGTTTCTTTTTTGAAATGCATATCTTTTCCTAGTACTCTAAAAAAGAATAAAAGCATCACACCTGATAAGAAAAAGCGATAACCAGCAAATAATATTTGCTCACCAACTTCATGTGGCTGAATTCCAAGTTCAGCATAGCTTAATTTAATGAAAGGAAATGCGCTTCCCCATAAAAATGTTGCTGCCAATGCCGCAATAAACACGCCAATCGGATGAGTAAAAAATTCCTCTGTCTTCACTTGCTGTCTTCCTTCCCGATCTTTTTATGAACAATATTCATATATACCAAAGGAAACGGTAAAACACAAGTTTTTCACTTTATCATATAAACAAAAACATATCATCAAGTAAAAACATATGATATGATGTAGGAGAAATCCAAAATAATAAATAATAAAATTAATTTCAACTGAAATGCTGCTATCCGTATGGATGGCAGCTTTCGTCGTTTTATAGGGATTTCGATTTTGATTCTTTTTCTCAATAAAAAATTGGAAGGAGCAAGTCACAATGAACGGAGAAGTAAAAACTTTACCATCAAAACAGAAGGTATCTACCCCATCTTGGGTTCAAGCATTTAAAAAGCACCATGAACTTATCTTTGCCATCTTATCTGGTGTTTTCATTTTAGCCGGTTGGTTACTAACCAAAAACGAAGCAGCTACTGCTGGAATTACTTTTTATATCCTCGCGTATATCGTTGGAGGATATGCAAAAGCAAAAGAAGGTATTGCAGATACAATCGAAGAGAAAGAATTAAATGTTGAAATGTTAATGCTCTTTGCTGCCATCGGTGCTGCTATAATCGGCTACTGGGCAGAAGGCGCTATCCTAATCTTTATCTTTGCACTAAGTGGTGCGATGGAATCTTATACATTAAGTAAAAGTCAAAAAGAAATTTCGGCACTCCTTGATTTACAACCGGAGGAAGCACTACGTATTTCAAACGGAACTGAAGAACGTATTCCAGTAGGTCAATTACAAATTGATGACATCATTTTGATCAAACCAGGTGAGCGTGTTCCTGCTGATGGTACCATTTATAGTGGTGAGACAAATATTGATGAAGCAGCTATTACAGGAGAGCCTATCCCAAATGAGAAAAAATTTGGTGATGAAGTATTCGCTGGAACTGTAAACTTACGAGGTGCCATTGAAGTTAAAATTACAAAACCTAGTGATCAAACATTGTTCCAAAAGATCATTCGTCTCGTTCAAAATGCACAAAGTGAAAAGTCACCATCACAACTATTCATTGAAAAATTTGAAGGAACATATGTAAAAGGGGTACTTCTTGTTGTTGCTCTTATGATGTTTGTACCTCACTTTCTACTAGGCTGGAGCTGGAATGAAACATTTTATCGCGCTATGATTTTACTTGTAGTCGCTTCTCCTTGTGCACTCGTTGCAGCGATTACACCAGCAACTTTATCTGCTATCTCTAATGGTGCAAGAAACGGTATTTTATTTAAGGGAGGCATTCATTTAGAACGCCTTGCCTCTGTAAAAGCGATTGCCTTTGATAAAACAGGTACATTAACACAAGGGAAACCTACTGTAACAGACGTATATGTGCGAGAAGGAATGACAGAAAAAGAGGTACTTTATATTACAGCAGCTATTGAAAGTCATTCTACGCATCCTTTAGCTGAATCAATTGTGAAATATGCAAAACACGCATATGACATTACATTAGCCAAACCAGAAAATGTAGAAGATGTCACTGGATTTGGCTTAAAAGGAATTTTAGAGAATACAGCTTATAAAATTGGTAAAGCAGATTTTATCGGCGAAGAAACAAAGACTTTCTATAACGGCATTGCTAATACTCTCGAACAAGAAGGAAAAACCGTTGTCTATATTAGTGATGAAAAAGGTATTCTTGGCCTTATTGCTTTAAAAGATACATTGCGCCAAGAAACAATTGCCGCTATTCGTGATTTACAAAAAATTGGTGTTGAAGCCATCATGATTACTGGTGATAATGAGGAAACAGCAAAAGCAATTGCAGCTGAAAGTAACATAAAGGAATATTATGCTTCATGCCTGCCAGAAACAAAAGTTGAAACAGTAAAACAATTAAAAGAAAAATATGGCACAGTCGCAATGGTTGGTGATGGTATTAACGATGCTCCTGCACTCGCTACAGCTAGCATTGGTGTTGCCATGGGAGAAGGAACAGACGTCGCTTTAGAAACCGCAGATGTTGTTCTTATGAAAAACGAACTATCTCGTCTTTCTCAAGCCATTCGCTTATCAAAACGAATGAATCGTATCGTGAAACAAAACGTTATCTTTTCTTTAGCAGTAATTGCAATGCTTATTTGCTCGAACTTCTTGCAATTTTTAGCTCTTCCATTTGGTGTTATCGGCCATGAAGGAAGCACAATCCTTGTTATTTTAAACGGCTTACGTTTATTAAAAGGAGATAACTAAACGGGTCCCCAGAGGGAACCCGTTTTTTTTAATGATAGCTATTATGTCCATTCGCACTGCTACTCGTTTTGTGCTTTGGATGTGAGCTACTATTTTTTTTACCTTGGTTTTTATTATTGTGATTTTTTTTGTTATTACTCATTTTAAATCCCCCCTGTTCCTCTTTATTATGGAACAGAAAATTACTTTTCATCACGGGAATTATTGTCACTTGTTCGATAAAAATGTAGTAATCCATTAATTTCCCCGCCAAGTAAAATGACCCAGGCTGTTAAATAGAACCACAACATTAAAATGATAATACCACCAAGACCACCATATGTATTGGCATAATTTGCAAACTTATCTACATAAAAAGCAAATGAGTACGATACCACAATCCATCCAATCGTTGCAAATAATGCTCCTGATACTACTTCTCTTTTTTTTAACTTTCGATCAGGTGTGAATGTATATAGAAAGCTGAATAAAGCAAATAACACAAAGAAACTAGCTACTAATCGTGTAATGCTCCATACAAAAGAAAAGCTCTCCGATAAACCAAGCGCTTTAAAAATCGCTGCTCCAATTACTTGTCCAAACACAGGAACAATTAATGCAAAGACAATCATAAAAATGATTGCTAATGTCAACACGATTGACAAAGCCCTTGTTACAATAAAAGAACGTGTCTCTTTTACATCATAAGCACGATTAAAAGCATTCATGATTGCATTTACACCGTTTGAAGCAAACCATAACATCGATAATAAACCAAATGATAGTAATCCACCATTTTGTTCATTTACAACTTTATCTACATTCACTTCAATTAAATTCATTGCATCTTCTGGCACATAGGCCTCCAATAAACCAAGCACATCTTCTGTATGAATGGGAATAAAACCAAGAAGCGTAATTAAAAAAACAAGCCCAGGAAAAATAGCAAGCAAGAAGAAATAAGCGAGCTGTGCTGCTAAGCCCGCTACGTCATCTCGCATCGTTCGGTCATATAGGTCTTTCCCAAACGAATAGACACGATTTCCCCTTGCTTTTTCTAGAAATTTTTTCATATTTTTCTAAACGCTTTTCTTCTCTTCTTTATCTTGCTTTAACTCAATGTATGCTTCTGTTTTTTTCTCTTCCGTATTAGATTCCTTCATAAATAATTCACGCGCTTCTTTCATACCACCATCTTCAGCTACTACCGGTTCTTCTTCTGCTTTTAATTCTTCTGCTTTTGGAGACACAGCTTGAATTTCAATTGTCTCTGGCTCAGCCTTTTTCTTACTAAACATTTCTTTTGTTTCCTTTAACGTGCCAACAACAGCTGGCGTTAGCTTCTTTATTTCCGCTACTTTAGCCTTTACTACATTAAAATCTGCCAGTTCGCGTCCCTTCTCTGTAACAGTTTGCATTTTTTCTTTTATCTTCGCATTTTCACCAATTTCAATCATCTTTGACTTTGCTTTTTCTGCCGTATTTTTCACTTTCTCACGATTTTCCTTTTTAAGCATGGAAACAGCTACACCTGCTGCTACCCCAATCGCTATATTTCGAGCTATATTATTCTTTTTTGCCATATTCCTTCACCCTTTCATTTCTTATGTTAAAAAGTATCTCTTTCTAAGCTTACTCATATTCCTTGCTCATTTCGAATGAACGCTAACAGCTTTGCACACCCTTCTGTTACAAGGTCATAGACTTCTTGAAAATTCCCTGTGAAATACGGATCAGGAACATCTGCCCAGCCACCGTCTGGAACAAAATCGGACAGTTTACCAATATAGCCTCCTGCTTTACCTAAGCTTTTTAAATCTGCTATATTCTTGTTGTCCATGGCAATAATATAATCAAACTTTGTTAAGTCTTCTTTTTCTACTTGACGTGCTTTAATTCCTTCAAAAGAGACTTCATTTTCTTTTAAAATTTTTTGTGTTCCTTCATGAGGTGGATGGCCAATATGCCAATCTCCTGTTCCAGCAGAGTCAATTTGGATTTTATCTTCTAGTCGCTCTTGTATAACAAGGTCTCGAAAAATTGCTTCTGCCATAGGAGAGCGGCAAATGTTCCCAAGGCAAACAAATAATACTTGAACCATATTTGTTTCTTCCCTTCTTGCTGCATTTCTTATATATACATATAGTATAAACAACCAATTATTAATTATAAAGGAAATCCCTACTAATTTAATGGACTGAAAAGTTTCATTAACGAAAATGATAAAAAATGTTAAGATAGCCTTATGTTATTTTAAAGGGGGACACTTCGGTGGATTTATCCGTAAAATCGCAAGAAAATGTTGAATATATGGTAGAAGCTATTAAAGAAAAATTACGTATGGTAAATGCAGGTGCAATGAGAGCTGCTAGCTTTAACCAGGAAATGTATGAAGATTTAAGAGACATTTATGACCATGTCATGAAACGTGAAACATTCAGCATTAGTGAAATGCAAGCTATTACAGAAGAATTAGGTACATTAATTAAAAAGTAACAGAAAGCCTCTAAATGGGGCTTTTTTCAATTCCAACAAATTTATGACAACTCGTCCCTTCGCTTTATCCTACTTTAAAATACTGTACAATAAAAATAGAACCTCATCCTAGATTATTTCTCCATACATACTACACGTAAAGAATTGCCACACTACCATTGCTAACTGTTTTTACTGGGGGTGCTTATATTGAGCAATTGGTACAGTAAGACGAAAGATCAAATACTACTTGAACTCGAAACAGATGAACAGCGTGGTTTAACAGATGAAATGGTACGTAATCGGTTAAACCAATATGGACAGAATGAATTGGTTACGAAGCAAAAACGGACCTTATGGCAACGCATTTTTGCTCAAATCAATGATGTTCTTGTCTACGTCCTTGTGATCGCTGCTCTTATTTCTGCCTTTGTAGGTGAATGGGCCGATGCGAGCATTATCGCTCTTGTCGTTATTTTAAATGCTGTAATTGGTGTGATTCAAGAATCAAAAGCAGAACAAGCGCTAGAAGCATTAAAAAAGATGGCAACACCAAAAGCAATTGTAAAACGTGATGGTGAACTAAAAGAAATTCCATCAGAACACGTCGTCCCAGGTGATATTATTATACTTGATGCCGGCCGTTATATCCCATGTGACTTGCGACTTATCGAAACAGCAAATTTAAAAATTGAAGAGTCGGCTTTAACAGGTGAGTCCGTTCCTGTGGATAAGGATGCACTTTACCATCCATCCATGCAAAATAATGAACAAGTACCACTCGGTGATCAAAAAAATATGGCCTTTATGTCGACACTTGTAACATATGGCCGTGGGGTCGGAGTCGCTGTTGAGACAGGGATGAAATCACAAATTGGGAAAATCGCTACTCTTTTACATGAAGCTGACGATGATACAACCCCGCTTCAAAAAAGCTTAGCACAAGTGGGAAAATATTTAGGGTTTGTAGCTGTAACCATTTGTATCATTATGTTCCTCATTGGATTTTTCCAAGGCCGAGACACATTAGAAATGTTCATGACTGCTATCAGCTTAGCCGTTGCAGCAATCCCCGAAGGATTACCAGCTATTGTTTCCATTGTTCTCGCCATTGGCGTGCAGCGTATGATTAAACAAAACGTTATCATTCGGAAACTCCCAGCTGTCGAAGCTCTCGGTTCTGTCACAATTATTTGTTCAGATAAAACAGGTACTTTAACCCAAAATAAAATGACAGTTACTCATTTCTACAGCGATCGTATATACGATAAATTAGATAATTTAAATATAAATAATGATGCCCAGCGCTTACTATTAGAAAATATGATTTTATGTAATGATGCATCCTACAGTGCTGAATCACAAACTGGTGATCCAACAGAAATTGCACTCCTTATCGCCGGAGGCGCCTTCAATATTCAAAAAGATGCTTTAGAAGATAAACATAAACGACTAAATGAATTGCCATTTGATTCTGATCGAAAAATGATGTCAACATTACATACATACAATCAAGGCTACTATAGCATGACCAAAGGCGCAATTGATAAGCTCTTACCTCGTTGTACTCATATCTTTATAAATGGTACAACTGAGGTTTTAACAGAATTAGATAAAAAACAAATATTAGACGCTGCTCAATCAATGTCACAGGACGCTTTACGAGTGCTTTCATTTGCTTTCAAACAATATGATACAAAAAATATTCGTATCGATCACGTAGAAGAGAACCTTACATTCATTGGACTTGTCGGTATGATTGACCCACCGCGAACAGAGGTAAAAGCATCTATTACAGCGTGTAAAAAGGCTGGTATTCGCACCGTCATGATTACAGGAGACCATAAAGATACTGCATTCGCTATCGCTAGGGAACTTGGCATTGCTGAGAAAGAATCTGAAGTCATGATTGGTATAGATTTGGACCATATTTCAGATGAAAAACTAGAAAATGAAATCAATCATTTAAATGTCTTTGCTCGTGTTTCCCCAGAACACAAGGTGAAAATTGTCAAAGCATTGCGTGCAAAAGGAAATATCGTCTCGATGACTGGAGATGGTGTAAATGATGCCCCATCTTTAAAACAAGCGGACATTGGAGTCGCAATGGGAATTACGGGAACAGATGTAGCTAAAGGTGCAGCTGATATGGTTTTAACAAACGATAACTTCTCGTCTATTGTCAAAGCGGTTGAGGAAGGAAGAAACATTTATCGCAACATTAAAAAGGCAATCCTCTTCCTACTGTCCTGTAACTTTGGAGAAATTATTACACTATTTTTAGCTATTTTACTCGGCTGGGCTACACCACTACGCCCTATTCATATTTTATGGGTAAATTTAATCACAGATACGCTCCCAGCATTGTCACTTGGTGTTGATCCAGAAGATCCAGACGTTATGAAAGACAAACCGCGTCATGCAAAAGAGAGTTTATTCAGTGGTAGTGTTCCTTTTCTGATTCTAAACGGAATTGTCATTGGGCTCATTACTTTAATTGCTTTTATTGTTGGCGCAAAGCTCTATACCGGAGATACAAATCTCTTTCCGCTCTTCCCATCTCAAATTGATGAGGATGCTTTATTACATGCTCAAACAATGGCATTTGTCGTACTTAGTTTTTCACAGCTCGTTCATTCGTTTAACTTACGATCAAGCACGAAATCAATTTTTTCAATTGGGGTATTTACAAATAAATACTTAGTTTTTTCTCTTCTTATCGGCGTTCTTATGCAGGTGTGTATTATCTCTATAGCACCGCTTGCAAATATATTTGGAGTACATGCTTTAACAATAAAAGATTGGGGGTTCGTTCTCTTATTAAGCATCATTCCGCTTATTGTAAATGAAGTCATAAAACTATTTAAGAAACATTAAAAGGCAATGAGTGAGTTTTCTCATTGCCTTTTCATATTATCCTTGCAATTCTTTTTTAATATTCTCTGTTAATTCTGCCATACGCTTACGGCTTTCTTCACGTTCACGTTTGTTTTGCTCTTCAATTTGCTGCGTTTCTTGCATACCCCTTGAAATAATATTCCATGTTTCTTCAAGTGTCTCCATCTTAATACTAGAAGAACCAGATAATCTCGCTACTTCTACACTTTGCGTTGCAATATTTTGGGCATTTTTCTTAAGCAGTTCATTCGTACGACGATCAAGTTCAGCCATTGAATCTGCAACAAGCTTTTGACGCTTCGCATTTACAGCTTGAATAATTCCATTTTTAAAAATAGGAATCGTTGTAATAAACGCTGTATTAATTTTACCAATTAATTTGTTATTACCGCGTTGAATCATGCGGATTTGCGGTGCTGTTAATAGTGCCACCATACGCGCTTTTTCTAGATCATCAATGCGTTGCTCTAAAATTTCAACAGAGTTTTTAAGGGACTCTAACTCAATACCCGCTAATTGATCGTTATTACGTACACGTTCTTCATACATTGGAACTAATTCTGTGTTCAAGCGCTCCAATAGCATTTCCCCTGCTACTACATATTTCTCTAAGTCTAAATAATATTTTAAGTTTTGTTCATATAAGCCATCTAATGTACCAATTGATTTCTTCATCTCATCTTGATATTTCGTAATTTCCACGTATACTTTGTCCATTTCACGGCCCATTGTTTGATACTTACTAAAGATTTGCTCAATCATTTTATCTGCTTTTTTAAACATACGAGAGAAAAAGCCGCTCTTCTCCTCCGCAAAGTCTTTACTATCAAATTTATCCATAATTTTGCCAAGTTGCTTTAACAACTCACCAGAATCCTCTATCTTAGATAAAGACATTGTATGTAAAATTTGATCCGCAAAACGAGAAATTTCCATGGATGGTTCTTTTCCAAGCTCAATTAATTCTAACTGATCTTTAACATCCACTCCATTATAAATGCGTTGCACTTCAGCATCTTGTCTCAGCTGCAACCGAACATCTTGTGCGGTTTGCTCATTTAATTCTGTTTTCGAATCTAGTACAACTGGATTATTCATGTATTATTCTCCCTTTCCTTATAAAAATGGACGAAATAGCCCTTTTATTGTTTGAGATAAATTTTTATACGCTGACGGACCGTGAAATTCAAGATCAAAGTTCACTTCCTCAAGCCAGTGTGAATCGAATGCTGCTCCTTCAATATACGGTTCAATATCATTTCTTCCTGTTGGATTGAAGTGCAGTACATCAATTCCAATTTGATTTAAAAATAATAATAAGACCGCATCAGAACGCGTTAATTCTCCACTCTTTTCATTGTTAAATATAACAATTTTCGGTACTTCTTGCGAATAATCAAATTTCTCAAGTAACTCTAAAATATGAGGTGGAATTTGAGAAAGCTGCGCAAAAACATACAGTGCTACATCTTGTTTTGTTTCTTTTCCAACTGGTTTACACAGTTCACTTTCACACGTATGAATGATGGCTTCTGCAATCCCATGCTGCAAACCTTCAGGTAAGCGCTTATGTGGCCACCAGTGACTATTCATAATTTGATCTGGATGCAGTTTCCCAGCACGGTCTAATGCATCTCGATAATGAAATTGAAAGTTTGCTTTTTGTTCTTTTGTAAATGGAAATGTATTAAGTAATAAGCTGTTATCGAATGATGTGACAGCCTTCAAACGCTGGAAATATTCTTTATCATTTTTTGAAACACCAGATACTTTTGCAAATAAAGATGGAATATAAATATGTTTATTTTCCACAAAGAATGTCGGGCGTATAAATGCTTTTTCTTTCGTAATGATAAAGAGTTCATCGTATGTTGTCTTCAGCGTACGCGCTACAGGCGTGTACGTACGAAATTGCCACGGTTTGTATAATAATGAATTATCATGATGAAGCACTTGTTCAATTTCCTTTGATGCTTGATAGGCTACCGTTGCAACACGCTCACGACGCCGATCAGGGAATGGCTCTAATGAAACGCGTCCTGGATGAGAAACGACAAAAGTCTTAGCTTCTTCATCAACGCTTTCAAAACCATCTTTTCCTTCTGGATGATAGTAGAGAACGTCACATCCGAGCATAATAAGAAAATATAAGAAATAGATCTGACTCTCTTTCGCATCACCGTACCAAACGATACGCGGCATTTGTTTCTTATAATTAATTGCAGAAAACCATTTTGCTACGTAATTTTCGCTTAATTTAATTATGTCAATTAAGAAACGACGAAAACCTTCTGTTTTTAAAGATTGATTATGTTGTTTCTCATACAATTTCAATACAGCGATAAATGTTGTATGTATATAATGTTGTAAATCAGGATTATCTACTTTCGGCAACAATTGTTTTCCCGATAAATGTGCAACAAGTCTGTTTACAGTAAGCCCATTTGGTGCCTCTTGATGCAGTGTGAATATTTCTTGAATGTGACGAAGTTTTTCAGAATCAATCACCTTATTCAAATTTTGTTCATGTAGTACATGAATTCCTTTTGCTTCACTATAATCAAATAGTTCATTGAAATATTCGTCTACATCGTTTGGAACACCAAGAATACGACAAGCTATATAGCTAAATTTCATCTCATTCTCTGTTAATTCATACTGTGGGCGCTTTTCTAAAATCATTTCGAATTGTTTTAAGTCAGCTTCTTCTTTTAATGCATATGGATGAAGTGTAAAACGCGAAAACACGACAGTTCACCTCCAGAAACATTTACTTTTTTAAAGAAATAATATCTTATCTTTCTATTATAAACTATTTTAAGTTATAAAAAATGGGCGCTCGCATAACGAGCAAACCCATTTCAATTATTTATCTTCTTTCTTAGTAGCTGCAATCTCTTCTCGGGCTTGTCCTTGTCGCATATAATGCAAAATAAATGTTGCTCCAAATGCCACAACTAAAATAATAAAGAACACCGTATGACTCATTTCGATACCGAATACAGACAGGAACATTTTCGCCGCAATAATTAATATTAAAATATATGCTGTCGTTTCAAGCTCTGGAACACGTTCTAGTAATCTTAAAAATACGCCTGCAATACCACGCATCATTAAGATTCCAAGCATTCCGCCTAATAGTAGAATCCAAACTTCATTGGAAACACCAAAGGCTGCAAGAACACTGTCCACAGAAAACGCAATATCCATTAATTCAACCATTACAACCGTTCCCCAGAACACACCAAACATTCTAACGAGAAGACCGTTTTGGTTTATGCCATGAGCTTCCTCGTCTTCACTACCTTCTTTTCGTTTATCAATGAAGTATTTAATAGAAAGCCATGCAAGATACAACGCTCCCAGTACTTTAACCCACCATAATTTAATTAAGAACATTCCGATTCCGATAGCAATAAATCGGAATGCATATGCACCAATTAATCCATAAAATAACGCCTTTTTACGTTTTTCTTCTGGAAGATGTCTTACCATTACCGCTAACACAAGTGCGTTATCAGCAGATAATAACCCTTCAAGTACAACAAGTGTACCAATTAATCCCCAAGATACTGGATCTTGTAATACTTTAATCCACATGTCCAAATCAAAAAATTGGGCATACGTATCAAGGATTCCTTGTAAAACGCTCATCTTACTATTATCTCCTATTCTTTGCTAGATTTATAGAAAGGTCAAAAAGAAGGAAACGAGGTTCGTTTCCTTCTTATGCATCCAAGCCATACGCTCTTACAAGCGCACCTAATCCACCTTGGAATCCACTTCCTACTGCATTAAACTTCCATTGTCCATTATGACGGTATAATTCACAAAAGACAACTGCTGTTTCAATGGAGAAATCTTCTCCTAAATCAAAACGTAGAACTTCTTCATTTGTCTCTTCATTTGCTAAGCGAACAAATGCATTTGCAACTTGCCCAAAGTTTTGATTGCGGCCTTCCGCATCATAAATTGTAACTGTAATTGCGATTTTATGAACATCTGCTGGAACCTTCTTCAAATCTACAACAAGTTGTTCATCATCGCCTTCTCCTTCACCTGTACGGTTGTCACCTGTATGTAAAACCGATCCGCAAGGAGATTGTAAGTTGTTATAGAAAATGAAATCTGTTTCTTTCGTACATTTTCCATTTGCATCTAATAAAAAGGCAGAGGCATCTAAATCATAGTCAGATCCACCATCATATGACTTAATGTCCCATCCAAGACCAATTACTGCTTTAGTAAGACCTGGGCTTGTCTTACTTAAATCAATTTTCTGTCCTTTTTGTAATTGAATAACCATTTATATTCACCTCTTCTTAAAAAATGTGTCCATCAATAAAACTGCTGATTCACTGATGGGCATTAGCATTTATTACTCTACATCTAAGCCGAAGTTGTTACATAAAGCACCTAATCCGCCTTGGAATCCACTTCCAATTGCATTAAACTTCCAATCGCCAGCATGACGATATAATTCACCTACTACTACTGCTGTTTCAATAGAGAAATCTTCTCCTAAATCGTAGCGAATTAATTCTGCATTTTTTTCCTCATCTAAAATACGTACGAAAGAGTTGGATACTTGTCCAAAGTTTTGGCTACGGCCTTCACCATCATAAATTGTAATGGTAAAGCAAATACGCTCGATGTGTGAAGGAACATTTTTTAAGTCTACTTTAATTGCCTCATCATCGCCTTCTCCTTCACCTGTACGATTATCTCCTAAATGTTCCACAGAACCATTTGCACCCTTTGGATTATTATAGAAAACAAAATCTTCTGGTCCTGATACTTTACCATTCGCACCTACTAAGAAGATGCTAACATCTAAATCAAAATCATGTTGTCCATCATAACGATTTGTGTCCCAACCAAGTCCTACAAGAACTTTAGAAAGACCTGGATTCGTTTTTGTTAAATCTACCTTCTGTCCTTTTTTTAATGAAATAGATGCCATATATGATTCCTCCTCAAATTGTATTACTGATAACGTGATACAATCTCACTTAAATTCTTATCTTGTGTTCCTTCACCAACTGCAGAAAACTCCCATTCGCTTCCGTGACGATACATCTCACCTGCGATTAACGTTGTTTTCCCTCCGTAATTTTCCGATAAATTATAACGTGCTAATTCTTCACGTGTTTGCGGATTTTGAATACGAATATACGCATTGCGAATCATCCCAAAATCTTGACGACGATTCACGCAATCATAAATATTTACAACAAATACTAAACGATTAATACGGCTTGGAACTTTATGCAATTCTACGAAAATTGTTTCGTCATCGCCTTCTCCTTCACCTGTTAAATTATCACCTGAATGAATAATGCTTCCACAAGTAGAAAGCTTATTTCCAAAATAGACAAGATCATTCTTATTTACAAAACGGTCATTTTCTAGCATAATCACGGATGCATCACAATCAATGTTCGGTTTACTTCCAAATAACGAAGATAGAAATCCACCTGATTGCCCCATTGGGTCCCATCCTAAGCCAACCTGTAATTTTGCTACTCCTGGTTGTCCCTTTGTTAAATCAATCTTCTGTCCTTTTTCTAAAATAATAGGCATGAAGTTTCTTCCTTTCTACAATGTATTTTCCTAATGGGAAAATATTGTATTCTTCTATTCTATTGTAGCATTATTTGTCGATTGAAAAAAAGAATAAATTTCTAATTATATGAAAACATTCGCACCATTTAGTCATAAGGATGTAAGAAGTGGGAAATTACCCCTATCATTCCGGCATGATTACGATTTTTCGCAAGTTAAATCTCACAATTATCATAAAATATAACTGGACCTTTATCTCTTATACATCAATTAAAAAACCGACATAAAACCTCTCTTTTTAGATGGGAGAGAGCATCTATTCATGCATAGAAGCGGTCATGGCCTTTTTCTGCCACATGCGAAGGAAAAACAGAAAGAACAAACAAGTATAGGTTACTTTTTATTCTGCATCGCAGGGAGTTAGATGTCGAAAAATTAAAATGGATTTATATCGTTTCAGATGAAGGTCCAGTTTATTAATTAAGGAATGTATTCAAATAGAATACGGCTCAAGCTAAATTTAAACACCAGCACATTAGTACGCCTTGCCCCAGTACACCATATGTTCAGCTTTTTTACCACAACATACACATTCTCCTGCTAACTGTTCTTGCTCAAATGGTATACAACGTGATGATACACCTGCTTCTTCTTTTAATTTTTCTTCACAAGTTAGCTCACCACACCACATTGCTTTAATAAATCCTTGTTTTTCGTCAGCTGCTTGCTTCATTTCTTCAAAGGTCGTAACACTATATGTGTGTTCATCACGAAACGCCTTTGCTTTATTAAATAAAGTATGATGAATCTCATCAAGTAACGCTGTAATTCGTTCTTCTAATTGATTCATGGATACAAATTCTTTTTCCTTCGTATCACGTCTCACAAGTACTACTTGGTTCTTTTCAATATCTTTTGGACCAACTTCTAATCGAATTGGAACACCCTTCATTTCATACTCATTAAATTTCCATCCAGGCGTTTTATTACTAGCATCCATCTTCACACGAGCAACTTTTTGAATACGACCTTGCAACTGCGTTGCCTTTTCTAGAACGCCTTCTTTATGCTGCGCAATTGGTACAATAACAACTTGTACTGGTGCTACTTTAGGCGGCATTACTAACCCGTTATTATCACTATGGACCATAATTAATCCACCGATCATTCTTGTTGATACACCCCAAGATGTTTGATGTGCATATTGCCATTTCCCATTCCGATCTAAAAACTTAATATCAAATGCTTCAGAGAAATTCGTTCCAAAATTATGAGATGTTCCTGTTTGAAGCGCTTTTCCATCATGCATTAAGCTTTCAATCGTATAGGTTGCCTTCGCTCCTGCGAACTTTTCTTTATCTGTTTTCTGCCCTTTAATGACTGGAATAGCTAAGTAATCTTCACAAAAAGAAGCATATAGATTCAAGATGTTTAATGTTTCCTTTTGAGATTCCTCTGCCGTTTCATGAATTGTATGACCTTCTTGCCATAAAAATTCAGTTGTACGAAGAAATGGTCTCGTCGTTTTTTCCCAGCGAACTACTGAACACCATTGATTATATAATTTTGGTAAGTCGTTATAAGACTGGACAATTTTTGAAAAATGCTCGCAAAATAACGTTTCAGATGTTGGACGTACACAAAGTCTTTCCGCTAACTTCTCATCTCCTCCATGTGTAACCCACGCTACCTCAGGTGCAAACCCTTCCACGTGGTCCTTCTCCTTTTGAAGTAAACTCTCTGGAATAAACATTGGCATATACACATTCTCATGACCAGACTCTTTTAATTTTTTATCCATCACTTTCTGCATATTTTCCCATAATGCGTATCCATATGGGCGTAAGATCATACATCCTTTTACACTTGAATAATCCACAAGTTCAGCTTTCTTTACAATATCGGTATACCACTGAGCAAAGTCTTCTTCCATTTTTGTAATGGCTTGTACCTGTTCTTTTGCCATAGCTATTCCTCCTTTAGAAAATAAAAAAAGCCCGTGTCCCCAAAATAGGGACCGAGCTTTTGCCGGCGTTACCACCCTGATTCATGCACAAATAAATTATACATGCTCTCTTTTTGATAACGGGAATTTCCCGCTGCATATGCAGAACGCAAAGGTAGGTTCCATATCGCCTTTTTAAGAATCTTCCAGCCAAACGGATTCTCTCTCTACAAAAAAGGTGGGACATGTACTAATCCTTTTTCATCGTTATAACAAGATAAATTTGTTGAATATCATAATATAAATTCTATTTCAAAACAATAGCTACTTTTCTTATTTTTATATATTCTTTTCATTTTTTTCTGTTTTATACTGCATTTATACATAAGTTTTCCGAAAGAGTTTTACGATTTGATGAGTAATCATACCGATAAGTGTTCCCACTAAAACAAAGAAACATGCAATACCGTAACCCATTCCATCCCATCCGCCAATAGCGAAGATTGTAACTGGAAAGAAAGCTAAACAAAGAAGAATTAAAATGAGTGCAAATATAATATCAAATGATCTCTTTGGGAATCGCTTCTTTAATAAAAATGAAACAGCAAATACAATGAGAATTGTTACAGCCCCAATTATAAAAAACACTTCAAATCCATCCATCCCATTCCCTCCTTCCATTCATTTCCCTATAATATATATTATATGTTTAAAAATTCAAAAAATAAATAATAAACTTTCTTCAAATATAAGTTTTTATAACTAGGTGTTAATAGTAATATATAATAATAGGTTACATATAATCAGGAGGTATACACAATGGGAAACCCATTAACAAATCATGTAATTATTTTATCTTTTGACTGTTTATCAGCTTTAGATTTTCCTATATTACAAGAACTTCCTCATTTTCGTTCTTTAATAGAACAAGGTGCAATTGCAAAAAAGGTAGAAGCTATTTATCCTTCTGTAACATATCCAAGTCACGCCACTATTGTCACTGGTAACTATCCTAACAAACATGGTGTTGTAAATAATACATTACTTCAGCCTGGCCAAGAATCACCAGATTGGCATTGGTACCGCCGTTCCATTAAAGGAACGACATTATATGACGAAGCAAGAAAAGCAAATTTAACGACTGCTGCTCTCCTATGGCCAGTTACAGGAAGGGCAAAAATCGACTACAACTTACCTGAAATCTTTCCAAACAGACCGTGGCAAAATCAAATTCTTGTTTCATTATTTAGCGGAAGCCCGTTGTATCAGCTAGATTTAAATCGTCGTTTTGGCCATATTAGAAATGGATTGTCACAGCCAGAGCTTGATGATTTTGTCCTTGCCTCTGCTGTACATACCATTCAAACAAAAAAACCTAACGTTATGTTTGTACACTTTACAGATTTAGACACGCAAAGACATTATCATGGATTTACTTCTAAAGAAACCCAAGCAGCTATTCATCGACATGATGAACGACTAGGGCAAATCATCAATGCATTGCAAAAAAGTGGTATGTACGAAAACAGTACAATTATTGCTCTTGGTGACCATAGTGCTCTAAGTGAAAATAAAGCAATTCAATTAAATGTTCTTTTCCATCAAAAAGGACTAATTTCTGTAAACAAAAAAGGAAAACTAACAAGTTGGAAAGCCTATTGTCAAAGCTGTGACGGCTCTGCCTACGTGTATGTGAAAGATAAAAATGATACTCAAACCATCCAAACGGTTCAACACCTTCTTGAAGAACTTCTTCAAGATAAACAAAATGGAATCGAATTTGTTCTCCATGATGAAGATGCAAAAGAGCGCGGTGCTGATGGAAATTGCCTTTTCATGTTAGAAGCAAGAGAGGGCTATTACTTCATTGAAAATTATACGGGAGATTTTATAAAAGAAATTACAGAAAAAGATGTAACTTCCAATAAAAAATATACATTTGGTACACATGGATATTCTCCGACAAAACCAAACTATGAAACAATCTTTATCGCCTCTGGAAAAGGAATTCGTCAAGGTGCAACCATTCCATATATGAGATTGATCGATGAAGGCCCTACCATTGCCAGATTACTTGGATTACACCTTGGTGAGACAGACGGAACTGTGATAGAGGATTTACTTCAATTGTAAAGAAATGTGTATATGTAAAAGTTATGTAAAACTTATCTCTGTTTCTCTTTTTTAAATTTTTATTTTTGTACACTAATATTAGAACATTTTTAAGGAGGAACATTTTATGAAAAAAATGTCCAGGCAAGAAAAGAGCTGGATATTGTATGACTGGGCAAACTCGGTATACTCGCTCGTCATTACAACTGCAATATTTCCGATTTATTTCAAAGCTGCAGCAAAAAATGCAGGTTTATCAGGTGCAACTTCAACAGCTTTTTGGGGATATGCGAATTCTTTCTCTACGCTTTTAATTTCCATTCTTGCTCCTATTCTTGGTACAGTTGCTGATTATAAAGGGTTTAAAAAACGCTTTTTCACATTCTTTTTTGGACTCGGCATTATATTTACAAGCATGTTAGCAGTTGTTCCTACATCACAATGGCACTTACTCCTAGGATGCTATATGCTCGCTTTAGTTGGATTTGCTGGAGCGAATATTTTTTATGATGCGTTCTTAGTAGATGTAACATCAGCAGAGAGAATGGATCGAATTTCAACACGCGGTTTTGCACTCGGTTATATTGGAAGCACAATTCCTTTTATCGCTTGTATCGCTCTTATTATCCTTGCACAAAAGGGAGCTATTCCATTATCAGTCGGCATCGCTAGTCAAATTTCCTTTGCAATTACAGCACTTTGGTGGGGATTATTTACAATTCCAATGCTTAAAAATGTAGAACAAACGCACTATATTGAACGGCATCCAAGACCAATTACAATGAGTTTTAAACGTTTAGCTATTACTTTTAAAAATATTAAGCAATATAGAACTGTATTTTTATTCTTACTCGCTTACTTTTTCTATATCGACGGGGTTGATACAATTATTACCATGTCAACTGCTTATGGAACAGATCTCGGGATTAGTGCAACAAGCTTACTTATCATTTTGTTTGTAACACAAATTGTCGCTTGTCCATTCGCCTTGTTATATGGAAAACTCTCTGAAACATTCACAGGTAAAAAGATGCTATATGTCGGTATTATTATTTATATCATTATTTGCACATATGCTTATTTCTTAAAAACAACACTAGATTTTTGGATTCTGGCAATGCTTGTTGCAACTTCTCAGGGCGGGATTCAAGCACTCAGCCGCTCTTATTTCGCTAAATTAGTTCCGAAAGAATCCGCAAATGAATTCTTCGGATTTTATAATATTTTTGGTAAATTCGCAGCTATTATGGGACCTGTATTGGTCGGTGTAACAACTCAATTAACAGGAAAAACAAACGCTGGTGTACTAAGTGTTATCGTCCTATTTGTTATCGGTGGATTTGTACTAACACGAGTACCCGAAAATGCTCCTTCTGTTACACCCCCTGCTCCAAAATCAGAAACACTATAACAAAAATGTCCCTTTCTATATGACAGGGACATTTTTTTATGGATCTTCTATCTATACCACTTACCCCGAAGCTCTGTTAAGCAATAATAAAGTGCAAATGCCATAGCACTTACCCCCACTACAAACAGAAACAATAAACTCATTCTACTTTCCTAAAAATTGTCTTTCCTTATTGCTTATATAAAAATAATTTATCAACAGTTGTCCCTAGCACTTCAGCCAAACGAAATGCTAGTGCTAAACTTGGATCATATTTATTATTTTCAATTGCATTTATCGTCTGTCTTGATACTTTACACTTATCAGCTAATGCACCTTGTGAAATATTATTTTCAGTGCGCAATTCGTAGATTTGATTTTTCACGCTATTTCTCCTAACCTGTAAAATCGGTTTTACAACATCAGTATATATTCGGTACATATAGTTGTCAAAAAATTCCCAGACAAAAAAGGGGCGGTAACTGCCCCCCTCTTTCAAAACCGACCGTTCAGTCTAATTTAGTGTAAGAAAAAAGCTGCTGATTTAAGATTCAGCCGCCATTCCTTGTAGTAATACATCGATTGCCTTTTTGTAAATTCGCTTCATCTCTGTAGAATCTAGCTCATAGTAAAGTACGCCAAGTCCAGATAATAAACCATTTACAATATACATAAGATCACGAATATCATCTTGACGGAATTCTCCGGATTTTATGCCTTCTTCAATTAATTTTTCAAAGACAGCATATGACGCTCTTGCTAAAACTAGCATTTCATCTAGAATCTCTTTGCTCACCACTTGGCTTGTAGAAAATTCTTCTACTGCACTAAAAATAGGATGTTGCGTGTCTTCTACATGATACTCAGCAAGACCATATAATTTTTCAGTACTCGTACAATACTGCTTTTCCTTCACATTCCATTTTTCAAGCCAATCATACGTATGTTGTTTTACTACAAATAAAAATAATTCTTCTTTACTTTTAAAATGATAATAAATACTACCTTTACTACGCTCTGTAATTTCACAAATATCTTCCATAGATGTTGCGGCATATCCTTTTCGTGAAAACAATTCTTCCGCTTGGTAGGCTATTTCTTTTTTTATCTCTTCTGCACTTTTTCTCATATTTACACCTCATAAAACCGACCGTTCAGTCCAATGATAACAAATATAAAACCTCCATTACAAGAGGCTATATTCCTGATTTAAGAAAATATATTTTCAAACCACGTTTTAATCATATGGATAGCTCCAATCTTAAAGCCCAATTTAATAATAAATACACCACCTGCCACTAATAAAAATAATGCTACTTTTCCTTTATTTTTAACTTCTGGCTTTTTCTCCATGTTCATTCCCCTTATAACATCATATATTCCTTATTTATCAATATATCACTCTTAAACAAACGTTTGTTTAGCTGATTCTATACAGGTTTAGGCCAACTAATCAAACGTTTGTTTAAAAAGGAATACGCCCATAAAGAGCGCATTTTTCATTAATCTCCACCGCCGCCACAGCTACCACCATCACCGCCTGAAAAACCGCTATCTCCCCCAGAGAAACTTCCGCAATCATTTGAACTATCACTATCTGATCCTGCAAAGAAAATTGGTGTAGAAGTAGTTGTAGATGTTGTACTATCTCCACTACCTGTTTTATAAAGGTTCACTTTCTTTCTGCTTGCCCGAATTGATTTTGCAATCATTCCAATTAAAACTAAAAATAATAGTGCCGCTATTGCAAATCCCATATAAAAGGCCCCCTTTATTTTTCAACTAATTGTAGTACTCGCTCTATCTTCTCTAAAGAAATAAATCGTGACTCACGAAGTATCTCTTTACCCTCATGAAATAATAAAACTGTTGGACCTGTAAACACTAAATACTTCCCTGAAATTTCTCTCATATCCTGTAGTGAGATTACAATGTTTTCTACACCTTGATAGTGTTCTAATAAGCGACTTACTTTCTCTAACATCACATCACAAACACCACAGTTTTCAGTTTTGATGAATAAAAGCGCCAAGTCTTTTTCTTCAATATATGCTACTAATTCTTCTATCGTTTGAAAATCTCTCATATTATCCCTCTTAACGTAATTTACGAAACACTTGATTTTGGTACATACGAAATGCCGAATTTCCTTTTATTTTTCTCTTTTCCATTAACTGTTGAAATCGCAGCGTTTTTGCAGTTAACTCTTCTTGCAATCTTGTTCTCTCTGTTTCATCATAACAACACGCAATTAAATCCTCTATTTTCAATATATCCTTTTGTAGTTCCATCTCTGCTGGAATCATTCGAGCATTTTTCAAAATCTTATAGCTCATTCTAAGATCTGGAGGTACCATTGAAAGGTCTTCTAATTGCAGTGGTCTTCCTTTACCAGGTAGATCATCAAGATCACCATTATGAACTGCTTGACGAATTCTTTCCTCAGCAATACTCAAGAAAACATCCACTTCCTTCCCTCCCCTTACATATTTTTACTATTATTTTACATGAAATTTTAAAATGTCGCTACGATGTGAAGTAACACCCTTACACAATTTTTTCTCAAATTATCTTCTAAACAACCTAATTTTCATATTGAGAAAGTCTTTCTCTTTACTGATGGGGCCTTTTCAGTCTGAATTGTAAGCTGAGATTTTTACTTTTTACGTAGTTCTCACCTTTTATTTTTTTAGATTGGACATATAATTCAATTTAAAAAATAAATTATTATTATATTCAATTTTACATACGAAGTTTATGTGAAGTTGAATTGAATTTTACATGAATTTCCTATAAATTTCCTTGTTTTTCTATATCAATCACATTATTCTGTATTTATAGAAATAATTGTTGTTCCGATTGAAACTATCTATACATATAAAAAAGATAGTGGCCTATTAGGGAAAGGCATCTATATAGTATTCATAAAAATATAAATATAACAACAACTATAGAAAAAGCACGCTTATATGTGCATCATAAAAGTGCTTATTCATACAATTCTCATGTAAGAGTTATCGAAAATCATATGAATCACAGAGAAAAGGCGTTAGCTTTTATCGCTAATGCCTTTCTTTTTTGTTCCGTTTTCTTTGAACATTTCTCTGTAATAAAAAGCATCTGAACACTCTCTGTTCAGATGCTTTCTTTACTTTCTCATATAAGGAGCTAATATTCTTAAAATCTCCGTTTTGTCTTCTTTTAACTCGAGGGATGTTAACATATCCATCGTTCGAGGACGAGGTAAGTTAACTTTCACCTCACCTACAATTGCTGCTGGTCTTTGTGACATAATAAACACCCGATCAGATAGTAATATTGCTTCATCTAAGTCATGCGTTACCATCACAATCGTTTGTTTCTCTTGATGCCAGG
The DNA here is from genome assembly GCF_002551815.1 of Bacillus sp. AFS098217. Classification (GTDB taxonomy): domain Bacteria; phylum Bacillota; class Bacilli; order Bacillales; family Bacillaceae_G; genus Bacillus_A. The sequence continues at coordinate 32,682 of NZ_NVPR01000074.1, read as the reverse complement.
AATCTAGAAGCCAACGATGCACTTCCATTTTTGTGAAAGCATCTAATTTTCCAAATGGTTCATCAAGTAGCATAATAGGTTTTTCACATAAATAAGTACGAAGGAAACTAATCCGCTGTCGCATACCACCAGATAATGCATCTGGATAATGATTTGCATATTCAGACAGACCAAATTGTTTTAATGCTTCCATTCCTTCTGCAAGACGCTCTTTCTTCGGCTTTCCCTCAATTTCCAATGGAAGCACAATATTTTGCAAAGCTGAACGCCACGGAAGCAGTAAATCTTGCTGCGGCATATAACTCACGATATCTTGTTTTTGGACAAGTTCGTCATTATACATTACCTCTCCACTAGTCGTCTCTTCGACACTCGCAATCATATTTAATAACGTACTTTTTCCGCAACCACTTGGCCCTACAAATGAAACAAATTCACCCTCGTGTATCGAAGCACTAATCTTCTCTAACACATTTTTCCCATCGAACGCCTTCACAACATCTTTTATTTGTAATCCGCTCATTTTTCACTTGGAAGGAATTCATTTGTAAAGGCATCTTTTACATCAATTTTCTTTTTAATAACTTTGTTATCATATAAGAAATTCATGTAATTTGTCCAAACTTCTTCCTTTTGTACTCCCCATGCTTTTGCATCATCCTGATATTTTGTACTTAACCACTTTTGGCTCTCTTGCACTAAATCTTTATTAATATCTGGTACGTTTTTGATTAAAATATCAGCAGCTGCTTTCGGATCCTTAATTGCAAAATTATATCCTTCCGCTGTGGCACTCATAAATTTTTTCACAAAATCTTTATCTTGTTTCGCATGCTTTTCACTTGTAATAATAACAGGGCTATAAAAATCTAGTGCTGGATCTAAATCTTTTACCATAATTGTATTTAATTCTTTTCCTTGGCGCTTCGCTTCGATGCCATCCCATCCATAGTAAATCCATTCAAAATCTGCGTCACGACCAATCGATTTAAAGAAATCTGTTTGTCCAAGCACAATTTTGTTTACTTTACTAAAGTCCGCTTGATGTTTATCCATAATTGTTTTTAATGTTGCTTCTTCCGCTGGTGCTCCCCAGCCTCCATAACGCTTGCCTTCAAAATCTTTCGGTGAAGTAATATTATCTTTTTTCAAAGATGCAAATGCAGATGTGTTATGTTGAATAATTGCTCCAATCGAAACAACTGGAATTCCCTCAACACGTGCAGATGTTACATTTTCTTGATAACTCACACCAAAATCTGCTTTTCCTGAAGCAATCATTTGCTCTGCTGATACATTATCACCCGGTTGAATAATTTCTACATCTAAACCTTGCTTCTTATAATAATCTTTCGTCTTTGCTACATATAAACCAGTATGGTTTGTATTTGGGAACCAGTCTAAAACAACTGTTACTTTCTTCCCTTTATCTGTACTTTCTTCTTTCTTCGCCGGATTACAACCAACGACACCTACTGCGAGTAGTGCGGCTAGCATAACTTTTAAGCCTTTTTTCATTTTCTGTCTTCCTTTCTGTATATCCATGGTGCTGTTATTCTTGCCATAAACTCTACGATAAAATACAAGAGCAATGTCACCATGACGATAATAGCTGCGATACCGAAGACACGAGCAGTTAAAAAGGATTTTGTCGCTCTTGTGAGCATAACTCCTAATCCTTCACTGGCTCCAAGCCACTCCCCAATAATCGCCCCCATCACACTATATGTGACAGCAATTTTTAATCCCGAGAAAAAATACGGAAGCACGGCAGGGAATTTTACCTTTTGATAGATTTGCCACTTTGTTGCACGCATTGTTTGTAATAACTTGAGCATGTTTTTATCTACCGTTTGAAAACCTTCTAAAATGCTAAGGGCAATCGGAAAGAAGCAAACAAGAATAACAACCATCACCTTTGGTAACATGCCGTATCCGAACCAAATAATAAATAAAGGTGCGAGCACCACGATCGGAATCGTTTGTGAAATAACAAGCAACGGATTAATTAAAATGCGAAAGAGCGGAATAACATCCATAATAATAGCAATACTCGTTCCAAGCAGAATCGCAAAAAATAACCCGATGATAACCTCTTGCAATGTTTGCAGCGTATTTGGCAGCAATAAATCCTTCATTCCAATCAGTTCCTGTACAATAGCAGAAGGCTTCGGTAAAATCCACGATTCAATTTGAAATATTGAAACCGATCCTTCCCATATAGCAATGAGAAGGATAAGCCAAATCGTTGTAATTGTTATGTTAGATCGCTTCTGGTTTTTCATATTCATCACGATACTTCCATACCTTTTCATCAATCGTTACACCTGTACTTGGACGATAATGGATTTTAATAGAAGTAATAACTTCCTCTGCACCAGCATCGACGCAAGCTTGTTGTGCACGTTTAATGACATCAAGAAGTACGTCTAATTCTCCTTCCAGTGTTGTTTCCATCGCTCCTACTTCATAGCGAACGCCTGATTGTTGTACGACTTCAATCGCTTTATCAACAACTGCATATAAATCTTTCGTTTTTGCTTGCGGTACTACTGAAAATGAAATTGTAACCTGTTGTGACATGTTAAAATCCCCCTTGCGAAATATGTTTGTAAAAAGAAAAGGCTTTCCTACCATCACGTAGGAAAGCCTTGTATGCAAGTTATTATAAAATAACATATGCTACATCACTTTAAGTAACTCCCTACGCTGGCATTATCCAGATCAGGTTGAGGGTCGATGTATTCTTACATCCTCTCAGCCAATTGGCTCCCCGGTTCTTAATTCGTTTTCATTGTAGCATGATTTATTTTATTGAACAAACAAAAGCACACTAAGCCCTTTTCATTACTTGTCCATTTTTGGAAAATATCCTACTTGTTTACCATGTGCTAACAACTTCTGAATAAATTGTGTATCAATTGCTGGTACCACAACTTGTTTCTTCTGTATCCACTCATTTGTTCTTCTAGTACCCATTACAATTTCAGATTGCTGCGCTCCATCTCCTGCGACTTGTGAAGCAATTAATTCTGCTATCACATCATTCTCTTTGGCTAGCTTCAGACCAGTATCCACATATTGTGAAAGTGGAACAACATCGAGATCATATCCGCATTCCATAATCAACTGTACAAAGTTTTCAAATTCAACTTGATATGGATGACAAATATGCAGAGTTTCTCCTACAATTTGTGGATCCTGCATATAAGTTACGATTGATTTACTCGCAAAATCTATTGGTGTAAAATCAACTTTCCACTTCACACTCGGTGCTTGTCCTACTAGCAACATAGTCTTAATTAAACGATAGAATGCATTTCCTTCAATATTTTGTTGAAATGCTCCTGTCTCTGAATGACATGCTAGATTGCCTGCACGATAAATATTTCCTCGCATACCACGTTTCATTGCTTCACGAACAAGATTCTCTGCTTGCAGCTTACTATCAGAATAAACATTCTCTAGCTGCACATTATAATTGAAGTCACCAATTTTCTCATACGTATCCCATTGTTCTACAGCTAAATCTATTGGAATACCAATCGTAGAAATGAAATGGAATGTTGCTCCTTCATCAGCTAATGCAAGCATACGTCTTGTTCCTTGAACATTTACATTTTCAAATTGCCTTACGTCTCCAAAATGCCTTACATCCGCACCGCAGTGAATTACTGCATCAATATTAGAGCGTATCGATATAAACTCTTCCTCATTTAATCCAAGACAATCTTCTCCAAGGTCACCAGGAACAGCTGTTATACGTGCAAGTAATTCATTAGGCATATCGTTAAAATAACCTGTTAATGTATCGATAATTCTTTGCTGTACATCTTTCGTGGGTCTTACTAAACAATAAATATGTGAAGAAGTTTGTTGTAATAATTCATATAAGACATGAGACCCTAAATAACCAGTTGCCCCTGTTAAAAAGATATTCGAAATACGGCTACCTTTTATAACTTCTGGATACATAATAGTCTTTGGTTCATGAATCCATTTATATTCACGAAATACTTCTTTTTCTTCTACTTTTAATTCCCTCTGTATTCTCGCTAATTGGTACACTGTTTTTTCCTTAAAGAAATCTTGAATTGTTAAATGCGGAAAATCTTCTTTTAACAATGTTAAAATTCGCAATACTTTTAATGAGTGCCCACCAATTGTAAAGAAATCATCATGTACACCAATTTTTTGAATCTCTAATACTTCAGCCCATGCCTCTGCTATTTTCTTCTCGCTCTCAGTAGATGGTGCAATATATTCTTGCAGACGAATTGGTTCATAATCCTCTTCTAATTCTGCCAATTTCTTAATATCTACCTTTTTATTTGGTGTAAGCGGAAGTTCGTCAATATAAATCAATTTAGATGGCACCATATAATCTGGAAGTTGTTCTCTCAATTCATGTATCAGCTCTGATATAGCTATCCCATCAACCGTTGTATAAAAAGCGACTAAATAATGACTACCTTCTGCGCTTTTCTTTGTAAATACAGATACTTCTTTTATTTTTTCATATTTTGCAATCGTATTTTGAATTTCACCTAATTCAATACGATGTCCTCTTATCTTTACTTGGTTATCTTTTCGGTGTAAAAACTCAATGTTTCCATCTTCTAATAGTTTTACAATATCACCAGTTTTGTATATTTTACTATTAGGTTTAAAAGGGTGCGAAATGAATGCTTCTGCCGTTTTTTCTGGCTTATTAAAATACCCCTTTGCTAATCCCACTGATTCTATATATAGTTCCCCTGGGATACCAATTGGACATAGCTTCCTATTCTTATTCAAAATCATAACCCGATAATTATCTGCTGGTTTCCCAATTGGGATACTAGCCAGATTATCATTTAATTCTGCCGGAATTGCATAGGCCGTTGTTGTAATCGTGCACTCCGTTGGCCCGTATGCATTATTTAATTGAACATGCGTTCCGATTCGCTCTCTCCATAGTCTAACAACTTCCGCTGTCAGCATTTCGCCACCAACCGCAATTCTCTTTAGTGAATTCAATTTATATGTATCTTCTTCCGGAAGATATGTTGCGACTTGTTGTAAAAAGATTGTAGCTAAGCCTAAAATAGATGTTGCCTTCACCTTATAGATTGCATCAGCAAATGTATCTACTGATAATCTTTGTTCATCAAGTAACACATATAAATTCCCACCACAAAATAGCGACGCAAACAATTCCCAAATAGATGCATCAAAACTAAATGACGGAAATTGTGCAAAAACATCTTCCTCTGTTAATTCATAATGTTTTTTCATCCATGTACATAAATTAACTACACCACGATGTGCAAGCATAGTACCTTTTGGATTTCCTGTAGATCCTGACGTATATATCATATATGCAATATCATCAAGATGAATTGGAAGTTTTATATCTGTATCAGGAAACGTATTACTTTCATAAACGGACAATTCTTGAATCCCTGTATATGTCAATTTGGTTTCTTTTGTTAATACTAACGTTGACTGGCTATCTTCAATAATATACTGTACACGATTCGCTGGATAATCAGGATCGATTGGAATATAAGCAGCACCTGTTTTTAAAATAGCTAATAAACTTACTACCGTATCAATGCTACGTTTCATAAAGATACCGACATAGTCACCCTGCTTCACCCCATGTTGTATTAACATATGTGCAATTTGATTACTTTTTTTATTCAATTGTTCATATGTTAAAGATCCCTCGACCGAAGATAATGCGACACGGTTTGAAAATTTTGCTACCGTTTCATAAAACATCTCGGTAATATTTTTATTTGGATACACGACTTTGGTACAATTTATTTCATGATATAACGCTAACTCTTCTTCTGTAAGAATATCCATATCTACAACAAATTGCTCTTCATTTTCAAAGCCTTGTTGTAATACATGCTGAATTTGTTTTACATAACGGATTGCTGTTCTTTCTTTTAATTGCATTATATTGCAAGAAACTTCAAAATCTCCATTTTCGTTTTCTGTGAAGTTCAACTGGCCATATGTATTTTCTTTTCCAATTACAACAGGTGCTAGTCCCCATTTTTTATCATCATACTTTATTGCTTCTCTTTGTTCTTTCTTCATATTTTGAATTTGCATCATCTGGTCAGCGACTTCTTCTTTTAATTCTTTATAAGAAAGTTCCTTTGATATATTCACAAATAATGGATATGCCATTTCCCCTGTATGATAAAGAACTACAATTTGATTTTCGTTACTAGCATGATGCATCCATACAAAGATAGCCGTTACCATTTCTAGCATATCTGTACCATCTATATAAACATCTTGTAGTTTTTCTTGTTTATTCTCAGCTGTTTGAAAATCTTTTGGAATTATAATAGATTCATAATTTTGTTGTAAAAATTGTTTATACTTCTCCACATAAGAAACTTTTAAAGAAATACTCATTCAAAACCCTCTCTTTCCATTGGATAAAGGTGTGGATTTTTACCACACCTTTTTTATATTCTATTAACTTTTAAACTCACCAATTAGTTCTTGTAATTCTTGAGCAAGCCAACTTAAGGATGTAGCTAACTCAGCGATATCTTGAACAGACATCTCTTGCTCTTTCATACTCTCTTCTACATGACCGCTACTATTCGCATATGTCTTAGCAATATGGGATAATTCATCAACAACTTGAACAATTCCTTGGCTATTTTGTAAAATATCATTTGAATTACTAGAAACCTCTTTGACTTGATTCGTAACAGATTGTGCCGATTTTGAAATTTTTTCGAAGAAGGCACCACTGCTCTGAACAAGTGTAATCCCAGATTCTACTTCTTTCGAACCTTTTTGCATCGAAACTACAGCTTCTTCAGTTTCTGCTTGTGTTTCTCCAATTAATTTAGCAATATCTTTAGCTGATGTCTCAGTCTGTTCTGCTAGCTTACGTACCTCGTCTGCTACAACGGCAAATCCTCTCCCTGCTTCCCCAGCACGAGATGCTTCAATAGATGCGTTTAAAGCAAGTAAATTTGTTTGATTCGAAATTCCTGTGATAACAGTTACAATGTCGCTAATTTGTTTTGAGCGATTTTCTAATGAATAAATAATAGAAGATAGATCTTGCACTGCACTTTGAATCAAATTCATTTGGTTAATAATTTGATCAATGACTTCATTTCCTTCTACTGAATGATGCTCCATACCTTCAGACGCATTTGCAACCTGTTTAGCAGCACCTGTAATCTCTTCTATTTTACTTCCCATCTCATGTACAATATGTAAACATTTTTGTACAGAAACTTCTTGAGATCGTGCTCCTTCATTTAAACCTTCCATAGAGCTTGCAATCTCTTGAACTGCCATGCTGTTTTCCTCTGTACTTGCTGATAGTTCTTGTGAAGAAGAAGAAACTTGTTCTGCCGTCTGCTTTACTTTATCAATAATCGATTTAAACTTTTCAATTGTAGTATTGAAGTAGGCATTAATAATCCCAATATCATCTGGTCGCTCTTGTAATTGAATACTTAAATCTCCCTCTCCTACTTTACGTAACCCTTCACGTAAATCTTGTAACGGAGCTAAAGAACTGCGGACAATAAAAAATTGAACTACAATAGCAATTACTAATGAAATAGAAATAAAGATTAAACCTTGTATAATAAACTTTTGCTTTGTGCTAGGAACGATAGAAGCATCTACATCAGCTGCCACAACTGCAACAATGTTTTTTTCTTGATCAGTAATCGGTTCTAATATCGTTACCCATGAACCAAACTCATCTTTATACACTTCTGTCATTTGTGCTTTCTTCGTATCCATTACTTTATGGTATGCTTTCATCCAATGATCCGGTTGTCCAAAATACTCACCTGGTTTCACAGGTACGGACTTCGCCAACTTGGTGTTTAAACCAACAATTTGTAGTTCGCCCTTTTCATTCGTTTTTGAACTTATTACATATGCTTGTCCCACGCTTTTTAATTTTTTTGTAACTTCATCTAGTTGCTCCGTTAGCTTCTCTTTCTTCACTCTTTGACTCGCAGGGTCCTTCGCAATATCTTCGATCAATTGCTTGTCTAACTCATTTAATACAGTATCCCCTGTTTCAATAGATTGTCTTTCAAATAAAGACATCATGTTGCTTTGGAACATATTAAGACTTATTACTCCCATACTTCCAACAAGCGTTAAAATAACAAGGACGGTTAATAATACATTTTTCTGTAAAAACGATAGCTTGTGCCAATATTTTTTCATCAAAACTACCTCCTTTATTTTTCGTATAATAAGATATAAGAATATAAATAACACCCAGAAATGATAACACTTCTCATTTAAGGGTGTGCAAATAAAAAAAAGACCAATGTAAAAAAAGCATTGGTCAAGACCAACCCTATCCGTCCGGTAACTGGCTAGCTTAGTCAGTTTTTGACCTTAGCTCCTATAGTTTTGCGCCCTCATGTTTCCATTAGTTTGCCTTTCTCGCTGAACGAGTTGAACGATATGGGAGTTTTATGAGAATTAAATATTCTCTTCCACAGGTTACAACATAAAAATTAAATTGTCCACTTATTTGCACATATAAATATAAAATTCAAATAAAAAGTTTTATCAAAATAATTCTATAAAAAGAGTGAATGTTACTTTTTATGTGTTATATAATAAAAAAGGTTTATAAATAAAGGTTTCATTTGGATGCTTTATTAATTTTTACACAAATTAAATTATTCAAAAATATCTAATCCTATGAATTCCGGAGGTAGTTTATCATGTTTTGGCTACAATTTCTTACTTTACTGCTCTGCATTTTCATTGGCGCACGCCTTGGCGGAGTTGGTCTAGGAGTAATGGGTGGAGTCGGTATGGCAATCCTCGTATTTGTCTTCCACTTGCAACCTACAGCTCCCCCTATTGACGTTATGCTGATGATTTTAGCAGTAATTACAGCTGCCGGTGCATTGCAAGCAGCAGGGGGGATGGATTATCTTGTCCACCTTGCAGAAAAAGCATTGCGTAAAAATCCAAAGCGTATCACATTTTTCGCACCTATTGTAACTTATTTATTTACGCTGTGCGCTGGAACTGGTCATGTTGCCTATTCTGTACTTCCTGTTATCGCAGAAGTATCACGTGAATCAGGAATTAGACCTGAACGCCCGATGTCAATCGCCGTCATTGCTTCACAACAGGCAATTACAGCAAGTCCAATCTCGGCTGCAACTGTTGCTCTTTTAGCAATGCTAGCTGATTATAAAATTACATTGTTAGATATTTTAAAAGTAAGTATTCCTTCTACTTTTATTGCTTGTATGTTAGCAGCTTTTGTTGCTAGCAAAATGGGAAAAGAGTTAAATGAAGATCCAGAATACTTGAAACGATTAAAGGAAGGCATGATTCCTAAACTTGAAGAAAAGAAAGAGTTTGTAGGTACAAAGGGCGCCAAGTTATCTGTTATTCTCTTCTTATTCGCAACTATTTTTGTTGTTCTTCTCGGTTCATTCGAAGCACTTCGTCCAGGATGGATGATAGATGGAAAATTAGTTCGACTTTCCATGCCAAACACAATTGAAATGGTCATGTTAACAATTGCTGCTCTTATTATTATCTTCTGTAAACCAAATGTAGAAAGTATTGTATCTGGTAATGTCTTTAAAGCAGGAGCTACAGCTGTCGTTGCCATTTTTGGTATCGCTTGGATGGGAGACACATTCTTTAACGGAAACTTGAATATAATTCAAGGATCCATTCAACACTTAGTAACAAGTGCACCATGGCTATTCGCTATCGCACTATTTATCTTATCAATCTTACTATATAGCCAAGCAGCAACAGTACGTGCTCTCGTGCCACTTGGATTATCACTTGGCATTTCACCGGCACTGCTCATTGCAATGTTCCCTGCAGTAAATGGTTATTTCTTCATTCCAAACTACGGAACCATTGTTGCTGCGATTAACTTTGATCGTACTGGAACAACACATATCGGTAAGTATGTATTAAATCATAGCTTTATGATTCCTGGTCTTATCGCAACATTTACTTCCATTGGAATTGGAATGCTACTCATTTCAATCATGTTTTAATGAACGAAAAGCACAAACTTTTTTTCAAGTTTGTGCTTTTTTCATTTAATCAAACGTTTGTTTAAAACTTTCATTCAATAACCTCTACGTGATACCCTTTCCTTTCTATTCCACTTAATATTTCTTCAATATGATTTTTATCTTTCGTCTCTAATGACAAGTGGATCTGCGCATACCCTGGAAACACCTTTGTTCCAATTCGTTCTAAATGTATATTCAATACATTTGCTTCAAAGCTTGTTACGATTTCAAGTAAATGTTGCAAATATCCTGGTTTATCTTTAATCATTGTTGCAATATGGACAAAGCGTCCGGCTTCAACCATGCCATGCTCAATGATACGTGCAATGAGGTTTACATCAACGTTACCACCACTTAAAACCGGCACAATTTTCTTCTCTTTCACTGGGATTTTTTGATAGAGTAAAGCAGCCAATGAACTAGCACCCGATCCCTCTACTAATAATTTATTGCGCTCAAGTAGCATTAACATCGTTCTCGAAATTTCCATTTCATCTACACAAAAAATATCATCCACATAACGTTGTACAAGTTGAAATGTTAAATCTCCTGGCCTTTTTACTGCAATACCATCAGCCATAGTCGGTGCACCATCTACTGTTATCACTTTCTTTTCTTGAAGTGATTGCTTCATCCCTGGACAAGCAAGTGCTTGTACGCCATATATTTTCACCGACGGTTTTTGCTCTTTAATCGCCATCGCAACACCTGCAATTAAGCCGCCGCCTCCAACAGGACAAATAACAGCTTCGACGTCATCAAGTTGCTGCATGATCTCTAATCCCACTGTACCTTGACCAGCAATCACTGCTTCATCATCAAACGGGTGAATAAATTTTGCACCCGTTTCTTCTTTCAAATCTAACGCATATGCCAAAGCATCATCAAATACATCCCCTTGTAGTTCCACATGCGCACCATATCTCTTTGTCGCAAGTACCTTACTTAGTGGTGCACCTTTTGGCATTACAATCGTGCAGGGAATACCCAGCATATTACTAGAATAGGCGACTCCTTGCGCATGATTTCCAGCTGATGCTGCAATAACTCCATTTTCTAATTCTCCTTTTTCAAGAGAAACCATCTTATTATAAGAGCCACGTACTTTAAAAGAGCCCGTCTTTTGTAAATTTTCAAGTTTTAAATACACTTCATTATTTGCTAGCTCGCTAAATGTACTTGAATAATCTAGTGGTGTGATATGTACAATGCCTTTCATTTTCTCATAAGCAGCTATAATATCCTGTAAAGAAATCATGCATTCGCCTCCGAAACGATATATGTTCATATATATTAGTTTGAGCGACAAGATTTGTTTTATACGATTTTCTAACTCAAGCCCAATTCATTTTTAAGTATTTGTTATTATCTAGTTTGGTTCTACTATATATTGAACAGCTTCTGATAACAATTTTGTAAAATCATCTGGAAAAAGGTGCCCTAATCCTTCTTTCACAATTAGTTTACATTTGATATCATACTTCTCAAATATAGACATCAATTCAATTGTTTTCTTATAAAATGGATCTTTATCCCCCGTAATAATGCATCCTTTCAAATTAGCTACCTTCTTTGTCTGAATCAACTTTTCTATAGACTCTATGTCTCGAATAGCTGGTATAACAGCAATGAATCCCTTAGTAGCTAACAGATTATCATTTAAACTTAACTCTATTGCTAAGTTCCCTCCTTGCGAAGCTCCAGCAATTATTACTTGTTCCATATTATACTTCTCTTTAAAGTCACGAAATGTTGTAGAAATATCATTTAGAGCTATATCGTGCTTATCCCAGCAATAAGAATTCACTCCATATATTTGTGAGGACTGCGGAAATCCTAAAACATACTCATGAAGCAACTCATCATTATACCAATACGGTGCAAAATCATTTACATTCGAACCTCTCCAATGTAACGAAAATATTCCAGTGTTTGAATCCTCATTTCCATACACAAATAATTTAGAACTAGAATTCAATTGATGATTATTTAAAATAGCTTCACATTTCTTTACAATCAGTTTGAATTCTTCTCTGCTTTGTAATTCATGTAAGTCTGGATCACTCATTAAGGTATATGGATTCCACCAAACTCCTTTTGTTAAAGCTGCATTCAAAATAGCGAGCGCTTCCTCTTGTTTACCTTGGAGGGAATAAGCACATGCCTTCCAAAAACTCGTTTTATCTAGCCTTTCAGGGAAATCCTTTTGCGCTTTATGAATAAGTCTATGCATGGCCTCAAAATCCTTTTTTTCGAACAACTTGAACAGTTCATTTTGTAGCTCAACAAATTTTATTTTTATCACAAAGATTCCTCCCTTATTTTTTTCTAAATTATACCATTAGATCATCACGATAAGACTGAATATTCAAAATAAATCTTAAAAAAAGATCACTCAACACTTGCTATGTTGCGTGATCTTTTTTCATTCTTTCTCAATAAATAAATTATTTTTTTACTTGCTGAGCTAATTCCTTCGTACTTTCATACGCCGAATCCGCTAAACTAATTGCGGAAATAACGGAAACTCCATCTGCCCCTGCCTCGATAACAGAAGAAGCATTTTCAATTGTAATTCCACCAATACCGACAATCGGTACCCTAATCCCTTCTTCTCTAAAATACCTTAGTCCTTTCGTTCCTTGAACTGCTTTTGTATCCTTTTTTGTATTTGTCGGGAAGATAGGCCCTACTCCTAAATAATCCGCGCCACTTGCAATTGCAAAACGCGCTTCTTCGATTGTATGAGCAGACACTCCAACAATTTTATCTCCCATTCTTTCACGAACTGATGTGATTCCTTCATCGTCTTGTCCGATATGAACGCCGTCTGCATCTAGTTCAATCGCTAATTCCACATCATCATTTACGATAAAAGGCACACCATATTCTTTACAAAGCGCTTGTAGCTGCTTTGCAAAATACAATCGTTCGTTTCCAGTTAAAGCTCCTTCCCCCTTTTCACGAAATTGAAAAAGTGTCGTTCCACCATCTAGTGCTTCTTTCATTACTTGCAATGGATCCGTTTGGCAGTTATTGCTCCCCATAATAAAATATACTTGCAATAACTTGGACATTTGTTGCATTTCAATACGCGCCATTTTTCCTCCTCCCTTCTTACTGCACCTCTTGTATCTTTCCATATTGTTCAATATCAGCTGCAGTAGTGTTTGCTAGCTGATTCAAAAATTCAATTTGGAAGCTTCCTGGCCCTAGCTCTACTGTTTTAACAGCTGCTATTTCCGCTGCTACACCATAAAACGTTAATGCAGCAACTGCAGCTTTCACATAATTTTGTTCAACGGCTGCGAATGCTCCCATTACAGAAGTTAATAAACAACCTGTTCCTGTAACTTTCGTTAAAATTTGATGACCATTATGAATCATAAATGTTCGTTCTCCATCTGTAACAATATCTTCTTTTCCAGTAATCACCGCAACTGTATCTAATTCATCAGCTGCTTGTTTTGCAATCCCTACTACATCACCGTTTCCAGCTCCAGCATCCACACCTTTAATTGCCCACTTTTCATTAATAACATTAGCAATTTCTGCTGCGTTCCCGCGAATCATCGCTAACTTCACTTCACTTGGTATATGTCTTGCAACTTCTGTTCGGTATGAAGTCGCTCCTGCACCAACTGGATCAAATAACACAGGGACATGATGTGTATTTGCTGCTTTTCCAGCAATGAGCATCGCTTCTACTTCTTCAGGACGAAGTGTTCCCATATTTAGAACAAGCGCTCCTGCAATGCTAGCCATTTCTGCCACTTCTTCTTTTGCATACGCCATCACAGGTGATGCCCCTAATGCCAATAAACCATTGGCCGTAAAGTTTGTTACAACCACATTTGTAATATTATGTACAAGTGGATTCGTCCCTCTCACTGTTTCCACTACTTTTGCGATTTCTTGTAAATTCATTCTTTTCATCTCCTAATTTCATAATGGGAGATACACAAAAAGACACTTCGCGTATGCAAAGTGCCTGAACATGTGCTTTTACACTCTCCCTACGCTGGCATTATCCAACAGGTTCAAATGGTCAACGACAGATTAGCCGTACTCTCAGTCTGCATCCGCAAACTCCCATGTGTTTTCTTATTCATCTACTTCAGAGTCTACTCTTATTCTAGTAAAATAACAAGCGCTTTACTTTCTTATACAATTATATATACATCAAAAACCCCTCTTTTTAGGCGGGAGAGGGCATCTGGCCATGCATAGAAGCGGTCAGGGCCTTTTTTGGCCACATGCGAAGTAAAGACAGAATGAGCAAACAAGTGTAGGTTACTTTTTATTCTGCATCGCAGGGATTTAGATATTGAAAAATTAAAATAGTTATATATATATCCTCTTTTTAGGCGGACAAGAGCATCTGGCCATGCATAGAGGCGGTCAGAGCCTTTTTTGGCCACATGCGAAGTAAAGACAGAATGAGCAAGCGAGTGTAGGTTATTTTTTGTTCTGCATAGCAGGGATTTAGATATTGAAAAATTAAAATGGATTAAGTTGTATTCAAAACAGCAAGTGATAGTTACTCCAAAGCAGTTTAATGAGGTTTATAGAGGGAATAAGAAATTAAGACAAGAAGTAGAGATTCTTAAACAAGCCATGTCAATTATGACTGCCAAATAGAAGGTGTTCCTTACTGCTCTTCTTGAAAACTGTGGTATATTAAACGGTATATAGTTAGTAAAGGAGTTTGAATAAATGGCAAAGAGTGTAGTAATTGCTGAGAAACCATCAGTTGCACGTGATATAGCAAAAGTATTAAAGTGTACAAAAAAAGGGAATGGATTTTTAGAAGGTGACAAATACATCGTGACTTGGGCTCTTGGGCATTTAGTGACGCTTGCAGACCCTGAGGTTTATGATAATAAGTATAAAACATGGAATCTTGAAGATCTTCCAATGCTTCCGGAACGTATGAAATTAGTTGTGATCAAACAAACGGGAAAACAGTTTAATGCTGTTAAAAGCCAACTGATTAGAAAAGATGTAAATGAAATAATTGTAGCTACAGACGCAGGTCGCGAGGGAGAATTAGTCGCTCGTTGGATTATTGATAAAGTTAAAATTAATAAACCTATCAAGCGTCTATGGATTTCATCTGTTACCGATAAAGCAATCAAAGACGGCTTCGCAAACTTAAAACCAGGTAAAGCATATGACAACTTATACGCTTCAGCCGTTGCGCGTTCAGAAGCAGATTGGTATATCGGTCTTAATGCAACACGTGCATTAACGACTCGCTTCAATGCACAACTAAACTGCGGTCGTGTCCAAACACCAACTGTAGCTATTATTGCTGGTCGTGAAGATGAAATTAAAAACTTTAAAGCTCAAACATACTACGGTATCGAAGCTCAAACAACTAATAAATTAAAACTAACTTGGCAAGATGCAAAAGGGAATAGTCGTAGTTTTAATAAAGAAAAAATTGATGGTATCGTAAAGAATCTAGATAAACAAAATGCTACTGTTGTGGAAATTGATAAAAAACAAAAGAAATCATTCTCTCCTGGTCTTTATGATTTAACTGAACTACAACGTGATGCAAATAAAATCTTCGGTTACTCTGCTAAAGAAACATTAAACATTATGCAGAAATTGTATGAGCAACATAAAGTGCTAACATATCCTCGTACAGATTCACGCTATATTTCATCTGATATCGTTGGAACACTTCCAGAGCGACTAAAAGCGTGCGGTGTAGGAGAATATCGCTCGTTAGCACATAAGATTTTAAATAAGCCGATAAAATCTAATAAATCATTTGTTGATGATAGTAAAGTAAGCGATCATCACGCTATTATTCCAACAGAAGGGTATGTTAACTTCTCGGCTTTCACAGATAAAGAACGTAAAATTTATGATTTAGTTGTAAAACGTTTCTTAGCCGTTTTATTCCCGGCCTTTGAATATGAACAGCTAACATTACGCACGAAAATTGGTGACGAAACGTTCATCGCACGAGGAAAAACGATTTTACATGCTGGTTGGAAAGAAGTTTATGAAAATCAATTTGAAGATGATGCTGCAATCGATGATGTAAAAGAACAAATCTTACCTCGCATCGAAAAAGGCGATACATTAAACGTAAAACTAATTGTCCAAACATCAGGTCAAACGAAAGCACCTGCACGCTTTAATGAAGCAACATTACTTTCAGCAATGGAAAACCCAACAAAATACATGGATACGCAAAACAAACAACTTGCTGACACGTTAAAGTCAACTGGCGGACTGGGTACTGTAGCTACACGAGCTGATATTATCGACAAGCTATTCAATTCATTCTTAATTGAAAAACGTGGTAAAGATATTCATATCACTTCAAAAGGCCGTCAGTTACTTGATTTAGTGCCAGAAGAACTAAAATCTCCTACACTAACTGGTGAATGGGAGCAAAAACTTGAAGCGATCGCAAAAGGGAAATTAAAAAAAGAAGTATTTATTTCAGAAATGAAAAACTATACAAAAGAGATTGTTGCTGAAATTAAATCGAGCGATAAAAAATATAAACACGACAACATTTCAACGAAATCTTGTCCAGACTGTGGTAAACCAATGTTAGAAGTAAACGGTAAAAAAGGGAAAATGCTTGTATGCCAAGATCGCGAGTGTGGTCATCGTAAAAATGTATCCCGCACTACAAATGCACGCTGCCCTCAGTGTAAAAAGAAACTGGAGCTTCGTGGTGAAGGAGCTGGTCAAATCTTTGCATGTAAATGTGGCTATCGCGAAAAACTTTCTACATTCCAAGAAAGACGCAAGAAAGAATCGGGCAACAAAGCCGATAAACGAGACGTCCAAAAATATATGAAACAACAACAAAAAGAAGAAGAACCATTGAATAATGCATTAGCAGAAGCATTAAAGAAATTAAAATTTGATTAAACAAAAAGGTTCCTACCGTTTTCAGTAGGAACCTCTTATTTTTAATGAATAATTTTACTTCCTTTTGCATTCTCAACAAACTTTTCACTCGACTTATTAATTCGTGTTTTCAGTACTAATGCAAGTACAAGCATGATCACCACAAAGACACTTAATACAAGAAGATCCCTTATCACAATATCCCAAATCATTCCGCCCACTGTTTCACGAATCGCGCTAATTGCATATGTGAACGGTAAGAACGGATAAATTGCTTGGAAGAATTTTGGAAGCATTTGAATTGGGAATGTTCCGCCTGATCCAGCCACTTGCAGTACGAGTAAAATGATTGCCATCGATTTCCCGATGTTTCCGAAAACAGAAACAAGTGAGTATACGATACAAACAAAGACTGCACTACTAAATAAACTGAATAACACAAACCAGAACTTATCAACTACATACGTATCAAGTAAGTATATATCTCCCACCGATACGATAAACGCCTGCGCAAGACCTATCGTTAAGAACGTTAAGAAACGTCCGAAGTAAATCTCATGGCTCTTATAGTCTATATCTTCGTGTACTTCTACTGTTAATAACGAAACCATTAACAATGCCCCTACCCATAGTGCAAGCACTGTATAGAATGGTGACATCGCTGAACCGTAGTTTGGCATCGCAAATAATTTATTTTCTTTTAATTTCACCGGACTTGCAAAATAATCACTTTGCTTTTCAACATCATTTTTCAATAAACGTATGATGTCTTTTATATCCTCTTGTGAATCAAATTCACGAATTTTATTTGCTAATTCTTTAATCTTTTTCTCAGCAGCCGGCATCTCAGCTTTAATATCTTCAACTTTCTTCTTACCTTCTACTAAACCTTTTGATGAATCTTCTAGTAATGTTTTTACATCTGGAAGCTTTTTATTTGCATCGCTTAAAATTTTAGATGTATTTTTAGACATCTCTTTTGTACGAGCAATTGCTGCATTAAAGTTTGGAACGATTTCTGAATCATATTTTGCTAAAATATCGCCTAATTGTGCTGAAACACTTTTTGATACTTGGTTAATGCTTTCAATGACATCTTTTGCTGGTTGCTGCCCTTTATCAATAGCAGCAATTCCTTTATTCGTTAAATCCATTCCTTTTTGAAGATCCGTTTTTGCTTTGTTTAACTTAGCAATCTGATCGTTAACATTTTTATCACTATTGACATCACCTAAAATTTTATTTAAATCATTTAAGACAGGTATCATATCATCAATCATATTTATACCTGCTTGGAATTGGCCGTTTAGACTATTTAAAGCGGTTTTTGTACCATCTAGTCCGTTAACACCTTTATTTTTCAAATCTTCTTTTGCCTTTTTGAAATCTTCTACTGTATTTGGGATACCTTCTTCTACTATATTTTTCAACTGTTCGGCTGTGCTAACTGCTTTTTGGAAACCTGCTACAAAAGTTTCGTTATAATCTTTTTCAGCTTGATCAATTAAACCGTTTACTGCATTTAACTTTTGATTAATTGCATCTCTTACATCTTGTTTTACTTCTTGTCCTGAGCTAATTAAGTCTCCAACATGTTTAATCCTATTATTTACATCTTGCATAGAGTCTCTAATCGCTGTTAAATGTTGTACTCTTGTACCAAAGAAATCTTTACCAAAATCAGTTGGCACACTCTGCTCAAGCTTAGACATCATAGCAATCAGAGAAGAAACATTATCAGTATGAGTCTGAAGATTATTAGAAACAGTCTCTATATTTTTCTTCGCTATCTCTGGATCAATTTTTCCATTTTGCAAGCCATCCATAACACTTTGCGCGTATGCTGTTCCCACACGGGCAGAGCCAAAAACACTGTTTACTGTTTGATTAATATTTTTTGCTATATTTTTATATCCTTCTACATTAACTTGCGGAAGGTCTGGAATATCTAGATTGAAATCAATTCCTGGATGCATCAAGAAATCCGTAGCAGTTGTTGCACCATCCATCCCTTTTTTCAATACAGTCAAATTATTTTTCATGACTCCAGGAGCATCTTCTAACGTTTGACCATTTCTTGCAAAGAATGCATCCAGATCTTTCGTCATTTGTTGCCCATCATTCATCACACTTTCCACTACTGGTAAATTCTCTTGTGCGACTTTTACAAGATCTTGTGCTTTACCAGCATCTGTTAATGCCGTATCCACAAGTTTATTCATTTCTGGTAATTGTGCTTCTAACTTGAATACAAGATCTTTTACCTTTTCAATACTTGGTAAGTTTGTTTCTAAATCGATTCCAAGGTCATTGAAAATTTTAAAAATCTCACCATTCGCTGTTTTAACGAAGTTTTTACTAATTTCTTCTGTTATACCCGATGCACCTTTTGCTGTAATCTTTGGTGCAATGGCATTTACTTTTTCATTCACAAAATAATCAAGTTCTGGTTTTTTCGGATTATCGCTAATAACAGTCGTAATTTTTTCTGAGAAGTCTTTTGGAATCGTGATACTTGCGTAATAATCTCCGCGTTCCACTCCATAAACTGCTTGTTTTTCATCAACGAATTTCCAGTTAAAATTCTTATCCTTCTTAAGTGAATCTACAACTTCTTTCCCGATATTAATGTCTTTTCCCCGTAAGTTTGCCCCTGCATCTTCGTTAGAAACTGCAATTGGGATTTCTTTTGTATTTCCATATGGATCCCAAGAAGCCTTAATGTTAAACCATGCATATAAAGATGGTAAAACCATCAGCCCTAATACAATTACAATCGCAGCCCAATGTTTGGCTACATTCCGTAAGTCTGTCGTATAAATACGCCATATTTGTTTCATATAAGCTATCACCTAATTATATATTTTTCCTTCTTTAGAAAATGATACATGCATTTTGCCATTATATCATTTTCTACATCGTGGATTAAACGAAAATGTACTATTTTTCCAATTAAATCTTTTACTTACTTCATTATATAACGAAGTAAAAAAAGTATGCATACAAAATGACCAATTCGGTTTTACATTCAATGATAACAAATATACAGGAAATGTCATAAAAAATACAAGTATTTTCTCTTGGAAATACTTGTATTTATAGAAAAAATCCTCACAGCTCTTAAATCGCTATGAGGATTTCTTCTATATTATATATCCAATTGAACTTCTACTCCAAAATGATCTGAAACAACATTTCGATTTATACCATTGAAAATGACTTTTGAAGAAGTAACTGTTTTTGGCTTGTTACTTAAAATAAGGTCAATTCGTAAGTTTTGCTTATTTTCATCCCAACCAGCAATTTCTCCTTGCACGGTTGTTCCTTCATCTTTCTTCACGGCTAATTTGTATGTGTCATAGAGACCTTTTTGCATGAGATAATCATACCCTTCTCCTTGCAAACGAGCATTGTTATTAAAATCTCCCATTAAGAAAGAAAGTTCATTTCCATCCACATGCTTCATTAAACAATCTACTTGTCCTTGAAATGTTTCTTCTTCATCATTCCACCAACCGAGGTGACAAGAATAAAATGTTATATTCTTATCTTTATAAGAGATTGTTGCACTAACAATTTTACGTGTTTTCCAATAAGATGTATCCTTACTTTCTGATACAAAGAAAGAATTCTGTTCGACAATTGGATGCTTCGTTATAATTGCTAATCCTTCCTCATATATATCATAGCCAATATGAGCAAAATCCCAAACGATATCGTAACCTCTTACATGTAGCGCTTCAAGTTCTGCAAGTAATACAAGACCAAAGTTATCTTCTTTCTTGTTCTCACATATACTTTGAGCTTGTATAGACTGACTGACTTCTTGCAATGCAATGACATCATAATCCTCTTCTTGAATTACCTTAGCAAGATATTTTATTTTTTCTAATTGATTCTCTT
The DNA here is from genome assembly GCF_002551815.1 of Bacillus sp. AFS098217. GTDB lineage: Bacteria > Bacillota > Bacilli > Bacillales > Bacillaceae_G > Bacillus_A. The sequence continues at coordinate 11,824 of NZ_NVPR01000074.1, read as the reverse complement.
CTTGCCAAGAGTGGCAATTTAAAGTTAGTAATTTCATTACTTATGCACCTAACATATCTTGAATGTCTGATTTTAATACATCTGCTTTCGGACCATATACCGCTTGAACACCTTTATCTTTTACAATCAAACCTAAAGCTCCATTTTGCTTCCACTGTGCTTCTGGTGCAACAATATCTAAATCTTTTACCGTTACACGCAGACGTGTCATACAAGCATCGACATCAGCAATATTATCTTTTCCGCCTAACAGATCAATAACTTTTGTTGCTAAAGAACCTTCTTTTACATTCGCTGTTCCTTCTGAAGATTCATCTTCATTATCAATATAGTTACCAGCACGACCTGGTGTTGGTAAATTGAATTTTTTAATTAAGAAATTAAATACTGTAAAGTTTAAACCAAAGAATATCACTGATACAACGACAAAGTTAATTAAGTCTCTTGTTAATCCTGCATTAATCATCATTGGTGTACGTGTAAGTAACTCAATAAAACCAAAAGCATGAACACGTAAGTGAATCAAATCCGCTAACGCAAATCCAAGTCCTGTTATAACTGCATATACAACATATAATACTGGTGCAATGAACATGAACATAAATTCAATTGGTTCCGTTACACCTGTTAAAAATACTGCTAATGCTGCAGATAAGAACATTGGTTTATATTTTGCACGTTTATCTTTATCGACATTACGGAACATCGCAAATGCGATACCAATTAATGATGCAGTTGAACCGATAACTTGTCCAGCTTTGAAACGAGCTGGCACAACATTATTTAATAAATCGTGATATGCTTTTGTATCCCCTTTTGCTAACAGGTTATTTAAATCAGTAATCCATGCAAGCCATAATGGATCTTGTCCTGCAACAACCTGACCAACTTTTGCTCCAGTTAACATCGTATATGTTCCGCCAAGCTCCGTGTAGTTCATCGGAATCGTTAACATATGATGTAATCCAAATGGTAATAATAAACGCTCTAATGTCCCATATACGAACGGCGCAACAACTGGCGCACTATCTTTTGATGCTGCAATCCAACGACCGAATTCATTTAATCCGCTTTGGATAAATGGCCATAAAAGTGATAAAGCAATCGCAGTAACTGTAGACCATACAATTACAACAAATGGTACAAATCGTTTTCCGTTAAAGAACGCTAATGCCTGTGGTAATTTATTATAATTATAGTATTTGTTATATAAAGTAGCTCCTAAGAACCCTGTAATAATCCCTACGAAAACTCCCATGTTCAGTGCTGGTGCACCAAGTACTGAAGTGAAATAATCTTTAACAACTAAATCACCCGCTAATAATGAAGAAACTTTTGCTTTTGAATCCGCTAACATTGCAGCGTTTACACCAAATATAGCTCCTGTAATTCGGTTTGTTAAAATGAATGCCAATAGTGCTGCAAATGCACCGCCTGCACGATCCTTCGCCCAAGATCCCCCGATTGCTACTGCAAATAAAATATGTAGATTTGTAATAATTGCCCAACCGATGTCTTCCATTACTCTAGCAATGGTATGTACTGCATTTATATCCCCAGCAGACATACCGATTAGTTTACCAATTGAAATCATTAAACCAGCTGCTGGCATAACTGCTACAACAACTAGCAATGCTTTCCCGAACTTTTGCCAAAAATCAAAAGACGTAATTTTCATCTCTTTCTTCCTCCCTCTTATTTATAGCATCCCTAATGGATATAGATTATAATTGCTACTCCTCTTATGAAAACGATTCCTTTCTTTTTATAGCGCAAACGTTTTCATAAATCTATTTTAATAAAAGCGTTTTCACATTGCAATAAAAATTTAGATTTTTTCATAAAAAAAAGATGCTACGAGAGCATCCCTTTTTTATGAAATACGATAAACCCTTGTTTCATAAGGTTTCAACGTGATTGTATTATTTGTTTCATGTTCTAATACTTCATAGTTATTCAAAAGCAAACGTTTGCATTCTAGTGCGAATACACTCTCATTGTACACAGCTTTCTCGTTCGAGATATTGCTAATAACAATCACTTTTTCATCGTGTAACGTACGTGTATACGCATAAATTTGTGGATCATCTTCTAAAAGTAAATCATACGTACCATAAGTAAATACATCATTCTCTTTTTTCAGCGCGATCATTTTCTTATAGAAATTTAAAATAGAATCTGCTTCTTCTTGCTGCTTTTGAACATTAATTTCTTTATAATTTGGATTCATTCCAAACCACGGCGTACCTGTTGTAAAACCAGCATTTTCTTCATTACTCCATTGCATCGGTGTACGTGAATTATCACGGCAAGATGCCCAGATAATTTCCATCATCTCTTGATGTGATACCCCTTCTGCAATTTTTTGACGATATAAGTTTTTAATTGCTACGTCATCATAATCTTCAATATTTGGAAACTGAACATTTGTCATACCGATTTCTTGCCCTTGATAAATAAACGGTGTTCCTTGCATAAAGAAATACATTGCTCCTAAAGCCGTTGCACTTTCACGCCAATACTGTTGATCATCTCCCCACGTAGAAACAATACGTGGTTTATCATGATTCTCAATATACAGCGCATTCCATCCCTTATTCTCTAATCCTTTTTGCCACTTTGTTAACACCTTTTTCAGTTCTACAACATCAAGTTCTTTTTTCTTTTCTGCATCCCATAAACTTAAATGTTCAAACTGAAACACCATATTGAATTTACCATTCTCTTCTCCAACCCAAAGATCAGCATCTTCAATTTTGACACCATTGGCTTCCCCAACAGTCATAATATCGTATTTAGAAAATGTGTTATCTTTTAACTCTTCTAATAATGGCTGAATACCATTCACATTCATATGTTTATCGAAAGAAGGTACATAGGTTAAGCCCTCTGGATTTGGCATGTCTTTTAATCCATCTTCCTTTTTGATATGACTAATTGCATCAACACGGAAGCCATCAATTCCTTTATCTAGCCACCAATTCACTGTATCATATAAAGCTTCACGAACCTCTGTATTCTCCCAGTTTAAATCCGGTTGTTTACGTGAGAATAAATGTAGGAAATATTGATCTGTCATTTCATCATATTCCCAAGCAGAACCGTTAAAAATACTTTCCCAGTTATTTGGCTCTTTTCCATTTTTACCATCACGCCAAATATACCAATCACGTTTTGGATTATCTTTAGACGAACGTGATTCAATAAACCAAGGATGTTCATCACTCGTATGATTAATAACTAAATCAATAATTAGCTTCATACCACGCTTATGCACTTCATCTAATAGTTCATCAAAATCAGCCATTGTACCAAATTCATCCATAATATCTTGATAATCGCTAATATCATAACCATTATCATCATTAGGTGATTTATACATTGGACAAATCCAAATTACATCTATACCTAAATCCTTTAAATAATCAAGCTTTGCAATAATACCTTGTAAATCTCCAATACCATCACCATTGGAATCCATAAAGCTGCGTGGATAAATTTGATAAGCGACAGCTTCTTTCCACCATGTTTTATTCATAATAATTCTCTCCTTTTGCACTCTTTATAAAATTTATGCAAACGTTTTCGTAACACTATTATAACAAAATATGGAGAGTTTGTAACGGGAATTTTTATCTTATTATTAAATATCTACTTTTCTTTAAAAAACATTCCCCTATTTAATTACCTTACATATGTTTATGATGCTCAAACCCGTTAGAATTTTTTTCACTACTTCTTATTATTACTAAAATGACAATTAAAAAATCATCCAATTTATGCCCGAATTCTCCGTAACATTTTGGATGACTAAAGTTTACTTTTTTATTTCTAATGATTTCCCTTAATAATAACCTCGCTATTACAAGCTAATTATATGTCTTATCATTTTCATTTAATGACTGTAATTTAATATTTGGTGCTTTATTTTTCGCTATGCTTTCACCTGAAGCAATCGGAATTTGAAATTCAAATTGCTTTGTTTCATGTCTCTGTAAATAGATAGGCTTCGGTACTTGATAGCTCTGCAAATTCTGATTTGCACCTTGATATAAAACAAGCTGTACTGCTTGTGACTGATTGTAATAATTTTTTAAAGTGACGACGCAATTTTGTTCAAAATTATCTCCCTTTTTCTTCATCGTACATTGGCTATCCTCTTTTTTGTATTCAATTGCTTCTAGTCCTTTTTTGCCTGCGTAGTACCATGTTTTATCAAGAATTTGAAGCGTTTTATTTAAAGTAAATGGCATTGTTATAATGAGGACACTTATACACGCTACTTTTATTTTATTTAACTTTTTCAACCAGTTAGAATCCTTCTTTTCTAACCATTTCATAAGAAATAGAAAAGAGATTACTTGTAATACAAAAGAACAAATCCATATATTCGAAACTTTATAGCCCATATAAATATATGTATCTACTGGAATCCCATACGCGTGAAATAATTTTTCCCCAATCAATTCATGATCATTTGGCATTTTTATTAATAGTAATACCCCGATACTGTAAAAAATAGCTACTAATCGATCATATTCAATCCGAATCATTCTTTCTCCCTTCCCCTTTGTTTTTATTATCGATTTTAGCTAACATTATCGGAATATACAATCTCTTTATAGTAAATAACATAAAAAAGTTCCTTATAAATATATAAAGAACCTTATTAATATACAATATGAATAAGAGAATTGATATGTATATACATCCATTTTCATTTTTCGACATTTAAATCCCTGCTATGCAGTATAAAGAGTAACCTACACTCGTTTGCTCTTTCTGTTTTTACTTCGCATGTAGCAGAAACAGGCACTGACCACTTCTATGTATGGCTAGATACTCTCTCCCACCTAAAAAGAGGGGTTTTGATGTATAGCATTGTCCCAGTGTAACAACACTTTCCCTTATCTAATATTTATTATAAAGTTTTCACATCGAAACTTCCTCGAAATAAGTTGGGTCATGTATAATAATTTTTTTACTTGAAACCGTAACAATGCTTTCATTCTTTAACTGTTTTAACACACCGCTAACCGTCTCCCGAGACGTTCCCGATATTTTGGAAATTTCGATTGTGGTGAGCGGACATGCAATTACAATCCCTTCCCCATCCTGCTCTCCTAGATCATTCATTAAATAATTTAATGTCTGAATGACGCGGTCCTGCGCATTTGGAATCGTAATATTTTGCACACGATTTTCGTTAATTTTTAATATCGAGGATAACTGCTGAACAACGTACATTAATTGTGTACGACTTGCTTTTACCATATCCTCAAAAATCACTGTAGGAATATAATACACATCCACATCTGTCATTGCTTCCGCCGTATAATTATAACTCTTATCTGTAAACATACCGCCATAAGGAAAAATAGAATATCTCTTTACATAGTCCTCATATATTAAATTTCCACTTTGATTCACCCGCTCTAACTTCACAAAACCATCTAACATAAGGTAAATTCTTTCTCTTGAATCACCTTCTAAAAATAAAAATTGACCTTTCTTATAAGTTCGCCAATAAACAAACTCTGTTAAGCCTTTCAATTTTTTTTCTGTTAAATGAGCAAATAATTCAAACTGCTTCAGATCTTTAACTACGTTTCGTCTATTCATAAAACTCCCTCTTTCTTGCTATATGTCGGAGTGAAGCATTAAGAAAGCGTATTCAATACTATTTTACCATACTTAACATAGTAAACTTTTTCCTGTCATGAATACTTTATGAACATTATTTACAAAAAATACTAATAAATAAAAAGAATGAAGTTGATCACTTCATTCTTTTTACAATTCGCTATGTTTATACACAAACACATGCATCCTGCTTAGAAATAATAGTACCTGCTTTTTCTTCTAATGCTTCATATACCTTTTCTAAAGAAGTAATAATTGTTTTTCGTTTTGGATCTGCATTAGCAAAACTAATAGCAGCTTCAATTTTTGGGAGCATACTTCCCGCTGCAAATTGATGTTCCTGTATATATCCTTCTAATTCATCAACTGTAACAGCCTCTAATCTTTTTTGATTAGGCTGATTAAAATTCACATAAACATAATCAACTGCAGTTAAAATAACAAGTGTATCAGCATCTACTAACTCAGCTAACTTTTGAGCAGCAAAGTCCTTATCGATAACAGCTTCAGTTCCTTTTAATCCTTCTTCAGAGTCAATTACCGGAATTCCGCCGCCTCCAACAGCAATTACTATATTTCCACCCTCCACTAATGAATTGATTACTTTATGTTCATGAATACTTACAGGTTTTGGTGATGGAACAACCCGTCTCCATCCTCTTCCTGCATCCTCTTTAAATACAGCTTTTGTTTCTTCCATTAACCTTCTTGCTTCTTCTTCTGTATAAAAAGGACCAATTGGTTTTGTTGGATTTTTAAATGCCTCATCCTGTTCATCCACGACAACACGTGTTATAACCGTTGCTACCTCTTTTTTTATGCTTCGCTTTTTCAAAGCCTTTTCGATTGCATTTTCCATCCAATATCCAATCATTCCTTGGCTCATTGCACCACAAGTATCTAACGGCATTGCCGGTGTTTTTTCTGTTTCCGCTGCTTTTTGTTGTAATAAAATATTACCTACTTGTGGACCATTCCCGTGTGCAATAACAATATCCATATCATTTTCCATAATTTTAACGAGTTGTTCCGCCGTTCTTTCTAACGCTTCTTGCTGCGCCTCGGCAGTGGCATTTCCAGATTGTATAGCATTTCCTCCTAGTGCAACTACGATTTTTCTACGTGTCATATTTCAACCCTCCAATTGATTGCATTTTCACAAATTTTTATAAAGTGATACTTCCTGTAATTAATCCGTAAATCGCAAAAAATGCTAAGGCACCAATCGCTACAGAAGATGCCAGTTCCACACGTGTAAATATTTGTTTTGGATTCGTTTGCTTTTGAACATTGTAAAAGATGAAAATACCTGGTGCATATAACGTCATTGTTAGTACTAAGTAGTCTAAACCAGCTGCATAAACTAACCAAATTCCATAAATACTTGCTACCAAACCAATGATTATATTTTTTGTTCGATCTTTTTCTTCAGATTGTAAACTATACTTAAATTGATAGAATGCTGACAAAGCATACGGAATTAAAATAGCAGAGGAAGCGAGAGAAAATGCAAAATGATATGCTTGATCTGAAACAACAAATGTTAATAAGAAAACTTGAATTAAACCATTTGTTATCCATAATGAATTTACAGGAGCTTTGTTTTTATTTTCTTTCGCAAACCACTTTGGAAATACTCCGTCTTTAGCAGCTAAATACGGAATTTCAGATGCGAGTAAAGTCCATCCTAACCAAGCACCTAATACAGAAATTACTAAACCTAAGTTAATAAAAATAGCGCCCCATTTTCCGACAACGCTTTCAAATAAATACGCCATAGATGGATTTTTCAAATTAGCAACATCAGCTTGGTGCATAAGGCCAAGAGATAGTAATGTAAGTAGGATATAAATGATGAGTGTGCCGATTAATCCAATGACAGTTGCTTTCCCAACATCACTTCTGCTTTTTGCACGACTTGATAGAACAACTGCCCCTTCTACACCAATAAATACCCAAAGAGTTACAAGCATTGTACTCTTCACTTGACTACCTACCGCTGCCCAAGAAAAGGAACCAGCTTGTCCCCAAAATCCATCTAAGAAAATATCAATATGAAAGGCGAAAATTCCTACAACAATAAAGACAAATACAGGCACTAGCTTTGCAATTGTAGTTACTAAATTTACAAGTGCTGCTGATTGTACACCGCGTAAAATTAACATGTGAACACACCATAGTAATACGCTCGCTCCAATAATCGATGCTATATTTTGTCCCCCTTCAAAAACTGGGAAGAAATAACCTAATGAAGAAAATAGCAACGTACCGTAAGCTACATTCCCAAGCCAAGCAGATAACCAATATCCCCACGCACTATTAAACCCCATAAAATTACCAAATCCTGCTTTTGCATAACTAAAAATACCACCATCTAAATCTGGTCTTTTTACAGTTAAATTTTGAAATGATAATCCAAGAGCAATCATTCCAATTCCCGTTATAACCCAACCGATAATAATAGCCCCGGCACCAGCACCTTTTGCCATATCACCTGCTAAGTTAAATGCGCCACCACCGATCATAGATCCAACTACAAGGGCTGTTAAAGTAAGTAATCCTAATTTCTTTTCTTCACCCATTACACTCACCTCTCTTTAATTGCAATAAGAATAAAACAACAATAGTGAATGATAGTGTCTAAAGGAGGAGAAAGAAGGAGGATTTCCCCCTTCTTTATTCCATATTTCCTAAAGTAGCTGCCATAACCGCTTTAATTGTATGCATTCTATTTTCTGCTTGATCAAATACTTTTGAATGCTTACTGCGGAATACTTCGTCAGTTACTTCCATTTCTTTTAATCCATATTTTTCATATATGTCTTCTCCGTACGCTGTTTCCACATCATGGAATGCAGGTAAACAATGTAAGAAAATCATATTTTCATTTCCAGTCTTTTTAATCATTTCCATATTTACTTGATAAGGTGCCAATAGTTCAATACGTTCAGCAAATTTGTCTTCTTCTCCCATTGATACCCATACATCTGTATAAATTACGTCTGCACCTGCAACAGCTTCGTCTACATTACTTGTTACCATGACTTGATCATTATATTTTTTAGCTGTATCGATTACTTCTTGTGCTGGGAATAATGATTCTGGCGTACAAATACATACGTTCATTCCAACAATTGCACCACCAACTAACAAGCTATTTGCTACGTTGTTCCGTCCGTCTCCAACGTATACAAGCTTAACCCCTTTTAAACGTCCCACATGCTCTTTAATTGTTAACAAATCTGCAAGTGTTTGGGTTGGATGCCACATATCTGTTAAACCGTTCCATACAGGTACACCGGAATTTTCAGCTAAAGATTCTACTGTTGCATGAGCGAAACCACGGAACTCAATCCCGTCAAACATACGACCTAAAACTTTTGCTGTATCTTCAACTGATTCTTTCTTCCCAAGCTGAATATCATTTTTACCTAGGTATTCAGGATTTGCACCTAAATCCGTACATGCCACCGTAAATGCACACCGTGTACGAGTTGAAGTTTTTTCAAATAAGAGCGCTACGTTTTTACCTTCTAAATAACGATGCGGAATACCGTTTTTCTTTTTCTCCTTTAATTCTGCTGCTAAATCTAGAAAATATAACATTTCTTCTTCTGTAAAATCTTTTTCAGCAAGAAAACTTCTTCCTTTTAAGTTTGGTTTAGTCATCAACATGATTCATCCCTACTTTCTCCGTTATTTATACTAAATATCTTTTCGAACAATTGGCATACTCATGCAACGTGGACCCCCACGACCACGGGATAATTCCGAACTTAATACTTCAATAACTTCTATACCATGTTCCCGTAATAAAGCATTTGATACATAGTTGCGATCATATGTAACAACTACTCCTGGCGCAATTGCTAATGTATTCGATCCATCATTCCATTGTTCACGAGCAGAAGCGATCACATCTCCTCCTCCGCAAGGGATAAGTACCAATTCGCTTAAGCCTAATACTTCTTTTAGCGCTTCCATTAAAGAGGTACGATGTGTAATTTTAAGAGTTTCTTCATCCTTTCCTTTTTCTAAAATATAAATGTTCATATTTCCTTTTGGTCCTTGGATAGCTGGATGAATTGTAAATTTATCATAATCAACCATTGTAAATACTGTATCTAAATGCATAAATGCTCGACATTTTGGAATTTCTATTGCTAGTACTTTCTTAATTTTATTTTGACGGCTAAATAAGTTTTTAGCTAAACGCTCAATCGCTTTAGCTGAAGTACGAGCAGATACTCCAATTGCAATTGTTTCCTCATTTAAGATCAGCTCGTCGCCACCTTCAATTGGAAACTTATAATCACGATCTAACCAAACTGGCACATTATGATTTGCAAATCGTGGATGATGTTTAATGATATATTCCATAAACAATGATTCACGTCTCCGTGCTGGCTCTCTCATTCTATTAATTGTTAAACCGTCACCTATACTAGCTGCTGGGTCACGAGTAAAATATAAATTTGGCATTGGATCTAAATAAAATGGATAATGATCTTCCATTAATTCATACAGGTGGGTTTTTTTACTCGTTTCAATTTCGTTTTTACGTACGCCCCCCATAATTTTCTGAATCAATTCTTCATTTGAAAAGGAAAGTAAATATTCTTTTAAAGTTTGATGTGCAACATTTACGTCAGCCTGTCCTTCTTTTAAAATACGATCAACAAATTCTTCACGAAGTTTTTTATCAACTAACGCCTCAGCTGCTAGTTTTTCTAAATAAAGAACTTCAACACCCCGATTGCGTAATGTTTGTGCAAAATAGTCATGTTCTTTTTGAATAATTGGTAAATATGGAATATCGTCAAATAATAATTGCTGTAAATAATCTGGCGTTAAGTTTTCCACTTCTTTACCTGGACGTTTTAATAAAACCGTTTGTAATTCCCCAATTTCTGAAGTAACATGGATCGGATGTTTCATTTGTTGTACCTCCTTTTAAATTTGGTTGTTGTCTACAAGTACATAATAAACGGTATGTGCTTCTATCTTTGTGAAAACGCTAACATTATTAAGTGAAATATTTCACAAGTTATTTTGTAAAATAATATATATTTGTATTTTTATAAGATTTTTTGCTCTATATTTCGCAAAGCAGCTATATATTACGTATATATGGTGAATATCGGATTCCTTAATTCATATGAAAACTCTAAAAAAAATCCTGTCTCCAACAAAATTGGAAACAGGATTTTTATCTACATAATTAAATTCAATCTTTCTTCTAAAATCTTTCTATCCGACTGTGACCGAGAAATTACAAGGCATGTATCATTTCCACATATACATCCTACTTTTTCTTTCCAATCTAAGGAATCTAATAAGGCACCAATAACATGGGCATTACCAGGTAACGTTTTAATAACCGTTAGTTGATCTACATAATCAACCTTTACGACAACTTCTCTTAATTTTTTCTTTAACTTCATATCAGTCTGTAAATTGTCTTCTGAGAAAACCTTATATATAGTTAATCCATTTGAAGAAGTTACCTTTATTAAGTTTAATTCACGAATATCTCGCGAAATAGTAGCCTGCGTCACTAATACGCCTTGTTCTGCCAACAATTCTACTAATCTCTCTTGTGTATCTATTTCATACTCTTCCACCAATTGTTTAATTAGCCGTTGTCTTTTTTCTTTTTTCATAAAAGACACCCCTTCTAATATTATAACTCTATTATATCTTGGTATAATTTTTATTCGAAAGAGACAACGGGAAATGTTGCGGAAACGTTCATAGTTTTTATAGGAATCCCCAACTATCTTCCTTATCTCTCTGTACCTTGAGTTTGGAGATCTTACCATATACGGGATAAAGTAAAAAAGGCACCCAAAAATATTTTTTTGGATACCTTTTTTGCTTTCATTATTGTTGTCTTTTCTTACCTAATACGAGTAAACCAAAACTCATCATTACAAGAACTGCCCCCATATATGGTTCCAGAGGAGTTCTCTGTCCCGTTTTTGGGAGTTCTTTTTGTGATTGAGCTGAATCCATAGTTTCAGATTTTCCTGGTTTCATTACTCTTAAACTTTCTTGGTTTGTCTTATCCTGGCTCTCTGAACTTGTTGTTCTTGGATTTTTTGGTTTCATTATCTCTGAGTTTTCCAGTTCTGTCTTACCTAGATTCCCTGGATTCGTCGTTTCTGGTTTCTCCGGTTCC
>NZ_NVPR01000073.1 GCF_002551815.1 Bacillus sp. AFS098217 | reverse complement strand
CTCCCACCTAAAAAAAGGGGGTTATGTCAGTATTTTAATTGATGTATAAAACATTCCTTCATTTTCATTTAGAAGTTCACCATCTAAAAAATGGTGAACTTCTAGCATTCTATTTGTACTGTTTTAATCCTTCAACTGCTTTTTCACGAATATCTGATGGGATATTTGGATAATTCTTTCCATCAGCTAAGAAAGCGTAATAGTTATATGCTTGATCATGGTGGTTCGCTTTAAAACTAGCATTTGCATTATCTAATAATGTTTGTGCCCAGTTTCCTAGTAAATTCTTATCTGGATGTCCTGTCACAATTGCACGGTGTAAATGCGCAATTGCTGTGGCAAGTTCCTCGTTATTTTTCGATTGTTCATACTTCTTATACATTTCATTTGCTATATAATAATCATTTAAATATTCAATACGTTGTTTTAATGATTCTTTATTTTTATATTTCATGTGTTGATCTGTTGAACCTGGTGTTTGATAAATTAGTTGATACAACTTTAATGCTTCTGTATATTGTTTTGCTTCATAAACTTCTGCTTTTTCCATTAGTTTATTTAACAATTTTTCATAGCTAGCAAAATCATATTCACCACGGGCATAAGCTTGACCGAAATAATACAAAGCATTATACTCTTCGTTTGGTTTTGTATATACTTGAAGCGCATAAGTCAATAATTCAATGCCTTCCATCTTTCCAGTAGCATATTGTATTTGAGGAATCATCCGCTCATCTTTCCCAATCCGATTATCGATATCAGAAAGTTGAGAGATTAATCGATATGCAGGAAATACTTTTTGTTCCCCTTTTTCTTTCCAATCTGATGTCCCGCGTATTTCATCCCAAGCTCCATCAGCCTGGCCTCGCAATATTTTTGTATAATTTACTAAATTTATCATTGCACGCTCAGATGAATTATTATTGCGGATAGAATTTGCCATATACATAACCGCATCGTAATAAGCATTTTCTGCAGCAGCATCATTTGCCTTTACTTCAAACACAAGTGCCATAGCCTGTTCATTTGCTTTATTTTTTTGATCACTTGACAAATGATTCACATTTGTAAAGAAGTGATAGTTTTGAAGCGCATCTAGTGGATTTGCGACTTCATCAGATTGGATAACTAAAGCATTTACTGCCTTTCCTAATAGCTCTTGGAGCTGCGCCAGTTGTTCATCTGTATGAAGCGGATAGTCAATCCATTGATCAGCCAAAGTAATAGCTTTCTTATAATCTCTTTTTTCCTCATTATCTATATATTCCTTTATTGTCACAATTACATCCTCGACTGGACTCGATTGTGCAGCTTTTATATCTTTTCCTTGCTCATCTTTCTTTTTATCTTCTTGTTTTGCAGCCTGTTCTTTTTTATTTTCTTGACTCACGGTTTGCTCTTTATTTGTTTTTTCTGTTTTTATTGCTGATTCTTTCTGTACGTCTCTTCCTGCCATTTCTTTCACTTCACGTTCAATTATCGTATCGAACATACTTTGGATATGTTCTTTCGACTCTTTTTCAACCTGTGGATCAACACCTTTTAATAAAGATGTTAATAAATAATATTTACTTAAAGCTTTATTGAAAGAACTTGCACTGGCAGGATTGGATCTCCAAGCATTTTCATCCATTTGTGCAGCATTAAATATATCTGTAGATAACTGCTTAATTTCTTCTTCTTTATTATTAACAAATCGATCCAGCTCTGGTGCAGTAGCCATATTACTGTTTAATACATTCATTTGATTTCGAATATAGAATAACATATTTTCATCTGAATGCTTCCTAGTTAAAATTTGGTCTAAATTTTGCTTTCCTAATAACGCTTGTGCTTTTAGTTTTGGACTAGAAATTGTATTCGTTTGCGAAAGCAATACTAAATCTTTTTGATCCGTACTGTTTGATAAATTCTTTAATTGCTCTTCTTTTTGTTCCTGATCATAAAAATCACTAAAGAACACCGTGCTATATGTTTCATTTGTTTCTTTTATGTACCAAGATATCATTTTATCTCCTGTATATGGAGAAATACTTATTATGACATTTGGTTTAGCTGGTCTTGCATCCTCATGGCTTGGTGTATCTTCATTTTTTCCGCCATTCTCTTCCTGATTTCCATCGATGTTCCCATTTCCTCCATTATGGCTATTGTTTCCACCTTGGTTCCCGCCATTTTGACCCTCATTTCCATTAGGTATAACAATTGGTGGTTTCTCCCCTTCAATAGGTGGGGTTACAATCTCACCAGGTTTATTATCCACGCCTTTATTATCTCCCGTATTCACGGGTATAGGTGTAGGTGTTACCACAGCCGGCATAGGGTTCTCTCCCGGTTTCGTATTACCATCCAATTTTATTTCAGGCTCTTTCTTTTCTACTTGTATTTCGTTCGGATTATACACAATTGGTGTAATTGGGGATTTATTATTACTCAAAAGGTCAGCTAAATTTACTTTTCCTTTTTCCCCATCAGCCTTGTTTTCTTTTTTCCCTGCTTCTTCTGAGCTATTCGAAAACATAGAAGGAAATCCATTATTATTTCCAGTTATCCGATCTTCTTTTTTCTCTGTATTACTCGCAAGTTTTACTGGTTCCTTATTCTCTTTTGCAAAGCCTTTATCATATACGATATAACCTGATGTTCCTAATAACGCACACGCCATAGCTGAGATGGCAACTTTCTTCCCTGTCTTACTATCCATTTCCCGTATCTCTCCCTTTACTTATTGAATCCAACCATTACTTTTAAGTTCCGCTAGTTTTTCCTGTGCAGCTTTTACTTCTGCTTCATTTTCATTCGCTTGAACGGTTTTCTTTAAAAAACGGCTAGCGTCTTCATATTGTTTCTGTTTGATCTTAAACATCCCGTATATAAAATTGACATGCGGGTCTTCATCATTCTTTGCTAATGCCTCTGCAAAATAACGATCTGCTTCTGTTCCCTGCCCTGTTTTATCGTGTAATATCCCTAAGTTTACAAGAACGTTACTATCGCGAATTCCTAGATTCAGTAATTCGTTATAAACGTGTAAAGCCTGTTTATACACTTCTCCACCTTTTCCAGCATCACGAGTTTCATAAAACTGTCCAAATTCATAATATACGGTGCCCAGTTGATTTAATAACTCAACATCTTGTTTATTTTTTGTTATAGCTGAATCTAAATATTGAATTGCTTCTTGATAGTTTTTTTCTTTTTTCGAACTATCAATTAAATTCGTCTTATTCCATAAAACATATAGGTTTGATAGTTCAATATAATACGTCGTTTTCTTTTGATCCAATTGAATTGCTTCTTTTAAAAATTTTTCCGCTTTATCTAGTTGTCCTGTAACTTCACATAATTGTCCTTTTAAATAAGACACTGTTGCTTTTTCTTTGGTTGTTTCTGTCTTCATCTTAACGATGGTATCTTCCGCTTTTTCAAACTCTCCAATTTTCATAAGACTAACAGCCAGATCTCTCATTGCATCACTTTCATAAGCTCCAATGTCTTGTCCTTTTTCATTTATTACCTTTTCATAATACGGTACTGCTTCTTTATAATTTTTAATGCGTAAATTTGCAGAAGCTAATAAATACAGCATCTCTTTATTTGTTTCATCAATTTCCCGATCTTTCACTAATTTTGTTAAGTAATCAATTGCTATTTTATTTTTTCCCTCTGCGATATAAATGGTTGCTAGCTGTAAATATGCTTCTTCCTTCTCTTTTACCGTAAGAGCTTTCACAACATTCTCTTCCGCTACTTTATAGTTACTACTTGCATATGCCTTGCGCCCATTCTCCATATAGGCTTGATACTTTGTATTTGTTGAATATAAGTAATAGGCAAACCCACCGCCTCCAATTACCAAAAAAGTGGAGCCAACAATAATAATGTTACGTTTATTCTTTCTCCACCACTTTACAAAAGAAGATGGTTCTGTTTCTTGTTCATATGTAGCTAACGTTAAGGGCTGATTAGATGGTTTAGCATTTAAAATCTCATCATCAATGTCATAATCTACTTGATTATTTTTCTTCTTTCTATTTTGCAAAATACTATTTGGCACCGTTTCATGTAGACTAGCTGCTAATTGTTCGGAACCGTTCTCTTCTTTAGACTCTAATTCTTTAATGATTTGCTGTATTTCACTTACAAGTGCTTGATCAAGGTTTGGAAATTGCATGATCCGTTTATAAACAAAACAAGCCATACTTGTATGATTTTCCAGCTCCAATTGAGTCGCTAATTCCAAATAACATTGTAATATGGATTTTTTATTATCTTGATGCGGCTGTTCTTGCAACAATTCTATTAGTGTTTTTAGCTCTTCTTTTAAAGCTTTCGTTACATGTTCAAGACTACTAATCGCTGTGTACTCATATAAAGCTGCTTGGGGCATTCCTTTTTCTTCAAATAATCGTGCAATTTCCAAACATTTCGATAAAAAAACAGAGTTTGATACTTGCTGATTTGTTTCTTTATCATGTTCAATAACTTCCTCTAAATCACTTAAAACTTCATGCCACTCTGTAAAACTTGGGCATTCTTCAAAACGATTACTTTCCCATGCCTGCTGCAATAAACTTGTAACTCGAGTCCCCCAATTGGTTTGCAAAGAGTGTAACAGCAAATTATACCTTTCACATGACGTTTGCATTTCTTCTGCTTTAAAATAACTTGCATCTGCCCATTTTTGCTTTCGAATATCTTCATCACACCAAGCTAATATTTCAGATAGTAAAATAGCTCCAGAGAAGCGATCAGCTTCTTTTTGCCATACTCCCTTTTGTAAGTATATTGGTGCATATCCGGCTGACCCTGCTGGTAATAGGGAAGGTCGCTCTATTTTAGGTCCATACATTTGCTCAATATCTACCAACTCAATGATGTATTGATCTATCATTTGTTCTTCAGTTAAATATGGAATAAGAATATTGCTGGAAGACAAATCGTTATGAGCAAGTTGCTCATCTTCCATTTTTTTTAATATTTTCAAAAAGGCCTTCATAAGCTTAAAACAATCTTGTTTTTCAAGAAGTCTTTGTTCTTGTAATATATCAGCCCATGTTGGTCCATGAATCCAAGGCATAACAATTGCATTTACAAGATCCTCTGATATTTCAATCACCTCAGCATGTTCGCTTTTTGTTACAATATACCGAGATCCCACTTGAAACCCTGCCATTTTTGAAAGTGTATTCAAAAATTCTAATTTATGTTTTTCTTCTCGATACCGATTTTTAAAAACTTTTAAAGCAATCTTTTCACCAGTTTGATCATTTTGTAATTGATATACAATTCCTTGTCTTCCTTCTTGTCCATAAGGAATATCAATCCCAAACACAGCTGGATGTTTCGTAAATCGATATCGTTTTCTATTTAAAATGATGCTTTCTCCTACTTCCGGTCGAAAAACCATGCTATCCCCTTACTCTCATTTACTTATTATTGTAAGAAAAGACTAGGAACAAATCCAAGGCTACTGAAAAAGTGTCTACTTTGAGTAAACAACAGAGCTTTCATCAATATACAGAAATCAAAAAGAAGATAACCCTCTATATATAGTAGGCAGTTATCTTCTTTTTCTTTTTTAAGGAGCTTTTTCAGTGCCCTCACAAATCCTGGTCTTTTCTTCCTTTGCAAATCAATATGTATTATCAACTGTTTCGAATTTATTAGCAATACGATTCAGTTCAGAAGCAATCCCCTCGATAATACGAATATACTCTTGCATACTAATTTTAGAATTATCGAATTCTTCTCTGAACTTACGTTGTGTATTACCTGCCCAATTTTCACCTAAGAAGTTAATTTGGTTATCTAAATCACGAATTTGTGCTTGAGCTTCTTGAGATGCTCTAGTGAAATGGTTAGCAATGTCTTTCATTTGTTCTGGTGTAATTTTAATATGCATACTTTTTAATCCCCTTTCGTTTTTAGAAAAATTGTGAACAATAAAATTATATATTACATTCTCCATAAAAATAAATAGTTTTTTACAAAAAATATAAAAATTCCCTTAATTTCGCCTCTTAAAAATTATTGAATTATAGTATGTTGTAGAGATTTCATCATTTCAGCTACCACATTAAGCGGTTCATATGCGATTTTCACCTTCACTGGCTTTCTCTTAATAAAATACCCTTCACCAGCTGCTAATTCTTGATCCATTTCAGTGTGATGTAATCTCGCGTTAAAGAAATATAACTCACTATTGTCTGTTGTACCTAATAAGTACCCGACACTTCTCTTCCTAATATGACTAAACCACTGTTCATGTCCATAGCTATTTAAATTAGAAGTCGTACCAGCTACAATAAAATGCACACCTTTATTTCTCGCCTGCTCTACTAATTTCTCTAACATGCCTTTCGTCTGGAACTCCATTGATACATAACTTAATACTTGCTCTAGATCATCAATCATAATTACAATACGCGAATTGTTAGGCGAATCAGAAATTACCTCTCCTAATTGTGGAACCATATCTTTACGCTCATTTACTCTTTCCAGAAACTCTTCCAACATTTTTGTAAATTGCTGTCCATCTATAACTGATTGTTTCACATGCGGTATATTATTCATAGTAGCTATACCCATTGATTTTCCAGTTAAATCAACTGTATAAATTTCAAGTTGTTCGGATGAATAATGATTAGCCATCGATAAAAGAATGCTTTGTAAAAGCGATGTTTTCCCGCTCTCCATTCTGCCAGCAATAACGATATTATTCATTTCTTCTAGTACAATACGATGAGGTTCAATTTCATTTGTTTCTATTCCAATGCAAGCTCCTTGTCCATCTTCATCTTCAAGCATCTTACACAATGAAACCACTTGGGGTACCATTGGAATTGGCTTTACATCGGTTCCGGTCCAAGCATCTCTCATTTTCTCCATTATTTTTTTCAGCTGGGCGGTGTATTCAAATTCACTTTCTCCTACAAAAGGTAAAGCAGCTTGGAATAATTCTGGTGGTTGTCCTTTCACAAGTCCGCGTCCAGGCGGTACGTCAGTTAATGGGAAACTTGACTTTCCAACTAAGAACTGGTATTCCGAAGCATCTTGTAATTCAAACGAAACGGTTAGTGAGATATTATTTCGATATCGATCAAACATATCACTCGTTTGGTTCAACATGATATGAAAATACAAACCATAAGTAGCTGCTTCCCGAAGAAGTTGCTCTAATAAATCATTTTCTTTTTCATGCTCATTTTTAAATCGGGCATACCCGTCAATTATGATAACCATAGCTGGTAATACTTCTCCAGAAAGACGTTTATACGTTTCAAAAGATTTTGCTCCTAGAGTTGCAAACTGTTCTTTCCTATGCAACAGCTCTTTCTTAATAAAGCCAAATAATCGTTTTATTTTCTCTGACTCACCTTCTTGTACTACTCCACCTACATGAGGTAATTTAGCAAAATCTAAAAACATTCTACTAAAATCAACAATATAAAAATTTACTTCTTCTGGTGAATGAGATAATGCAAGGGACATAATAACTGTTTGAATAAATGTTGTTTTCCCCGTACCCGGCATACCATATACATTCATATGACCTTCCAATAAATTCAACTTCAATGGATATTGCGCCTGATTTGCAACATCATCAATCAATCCTACAATCGGTTGATATTTCTCGTGCTCTCCCATCTCCCACTGACTTTTATTCCAATCGGTTATAGAATAAAACCTGTCCAATAGTAAAGTTTCCGGAAGCGGAGGTAACCATGGACCCGGAAGCGGATTTATATTTTCTTGTTCTGCCTTTAAGTGAATATAGTCAATTAATGCTTGTAATTGTTTCGGACCATTTGTCAATGGTTTTAAACGCTTTTTACTTTTTATTCGTTCACCATTTAACTTTATTTTTGTAAAGTCAACATGTTGAACAACTTTTTCCTCTTCTGGATTATAAGGTGCACCACTCCATGCAGACTGAAAAAGTTCTAAAATTTCATTGTTTCCAACTTGTAGATATCCACGACCTGGCACATTAATTTTAGATGCATCTGGAATTTTGATCATTTCCCTGCTGTCTCCATCATCTTGAACACGAAGACATATACGAAAACGAGAATTACTCCAAATCTTATCATTTACAACTCCTGATGGCTTTTGTGTAGCAAGTAGTAAGTGTACACCTAATGTACGTCCAATCGCAGCTACACTAATTAACTCATCCATAAATTCGGGTTGTTCTTTTTTCATCTGTGCAAACTCATCAATCACAATAAACAAATGTGGTAATGGCTCTTTTTCGCGCCAATTTGTTTCATAATATTCATCTAAATGCTGTACGTTACCCGCCTGTATGAATAGCTTTTGCCTTCTTTCTAATTCTGCTTTTAACGAAATACGTGCTCGTTCAATTAAATTAGGATCCTCAAGGTTTGTGATGGAAGCAACTACATGCGGCAATCCCGCAAATGTATTAGACATTCCTCCTCCCTTGTAATCAATTAACATAAAGGCCATTTCATGAGGATGATAGGTAACTGCCAATGACGCAATTATAGATTGAATAACTTCACTCTTTCCAGAGCCTGTCGTGCCAGCCATCAATCCATGTGGACCATGTCCTTTCTTTTCAATTTTATCGTGAATATTTAAAACAACGGGTTTCCCCCCTTCTCTCACTCCTATCGGTACAGGTAGTGCTGTTGGGTATCGGTTTTCCTCCCAGCGATTCAAGATTTCTAACTCTTCCATTGTTTTTACGTTAAATAAATCTAAAAACGTTAAAAGTTTTGGAATATTAGCAGCTGTTGAGCTTTTAAGACGAATTGATGCAAGGCTCCTCGCTCCTTGCTCACACGTTTTATACGATAGTTTATCTACTTTAAATTGTGTATATGTTTTCTCTTCTCCTTCAGATGTGCTCGAAAAGGTTTCAAAAACTTCACCTTCGTCCTCATTTACATTTATAATAAGATCACACTCCATTGGAAGCTGATCTTTACGCTGAGCAAACACAAATGTTGAAGCACCAACACTTTGTCCTTCTTTTAATAACATCGGTAATAATGGATCTTCCTCTAAAAAGTCTCGAGCCTCTAAAAAGAAGATATACATAGGTACAAGTGGTACGTTTACATCCTTTTGATGTGAGGAATTAAAAATTCTTCGCATATTTAGCGGTATAAACAAAGATTCTGCTAACTTTTGGGCAGTATCTTCTGTATCCGCTAAAAAACGAATATTATGTTGCTCATCCCACACATGGGGCAACCATCTCATCCAATTCCAATTCTCCTTGTTTTTTTGATGATAAAATGCCGCTATTTTCACTTCATTAGGTGCATGATGTGTCATAATTTGTGTTGTTGTGATCCGTATAAAGTTTGAAATATCATCCTTGTTCCCAACTACACCTATCACGTCATGCTTTTTTAGAGAAATAGAAATGTGCCCATTGGTAATATATTTAAAGTCCTTTGCAATATTTTGTGCTTCTGTAATTAATAGATTATCATCATAACCTCGTTTTTCAGGAACTTTTAAGTCTATTAAAAAGCTCCTTATTCCTGTACCAATACGAATATCTAAAAAATCCTCTCCTTCAGGAGTTCTTTCCCAAAGATTACTTTCTCTATTTTCAATCCGGCCGATACTTTTTAAAGGGCTTGGATTTTTTATAATTAAGTATTTTGCTTGTTCTACTTTTAAATTTTCCAACTCCATCCGGTGTTTTTGTAATTGCTCTAAGTAATTGTTTTGTAGTTGTTCTAACATTAAGCGATGTTCTTTTTTCTTACGAAAGAATGCTAATATTGTAAATATGTAAGTCCCTAATACGGGTATACTAGATATCATCATAAATGGTAAAAAACTTGAACTTGATCTCATATTCTTCATAACAAAAAAATAAAGAACAATTGTTAAAACTGTCATAATACCTGGAAGTAGCATTGATTCTATCGAAAACTTTGGTTCTTCTGGCATATTAGGTGGATCATGGACAACGACTTTCCCCGTCGGAATGTCAACTCTCACGCGAGGTGAACGTTGAAAATATGGTGATGTTTGCACAATATTTCCCTCTTTCCTTTTCTCAAACATTTATTCAATTACTTTCCATACATAACCATCTTCTTTACCCGTTTCTTGAACGGTAACTTGTCTCTGTTCTATTTCTTGGTTCTTGATAAATTCTAAAGAAGGAATTAACGCACCTTTTTTGTGCAACATGATGTAATATCCGTCCCATACATGTTGATCCCTTAATGTTTCATCTTGTGGAACAGACAACCATTCCTCCTTATCCCTCGTTGCACGTATTTCATATAACAAACTTTGATTCTCTTCGATTTTTTCATAGTGTAAAATAGATTCAATAATTTGTACCGTTTTCACATCATTTGGAATTGCAATATCCACTTCTTCGTTTGATTGTGTAATATAGGTTACAATAATTTCTTCCATTGTTTATCACCTTCTCGCCTCGTTTTACCATGAAATATCAAAATACGCTATATCGTCACTAGTAGGAGATTCCTGCGTACGTGCAATTTCTTCCTTCAAGTTTGCCTCTTCATATTGTTTAAGTATTGGTAACCCATCACTATGGACAATGATGCGATTCACTTCATTTATAGGCACAGTTTTACACAAAATCTCAACTGGTTCTCCAATTATCCCCTTACATGTTGACCATCTTTTATGAGTATCTCGTTCTTTCTGTATATATTCCGTATGTTGTTTATCATTTTTCAGAAAGTGTATAGATGAGTCCCCATGCATAACACATAATACTCTAGCTTTATTTTCAGACATTACTAATTCAATTTTCCCACAAATAAACATAGATTCACTTCCATGTTTACGTTTTTCTTCAAGTACTTCAGCAAGAAGCCACGCTGTATTCTCTGGTAATTGAAATGACTTAACAATCTCCATTCCTTCATTTGTCCATACTTGAAGAAGCTCGTGTAACTCTTTTTGAAGAGAATTTGACTCATAAGGATTCTTTAGATTAGATAGCCAATTCATGAGCTTCTTCCCTATAAATGCCGATGCTAATTCCCCACAAAAAGACATGCCAACACCATCACATACTGCAAAAGTAATCGAAGAATCATTCATGTGAAAAGCAAGGAAATCCTGTCCACTTTCCTGTAATTCTTGCGACTCCCTCGCACGATAATATCCATATTTACATATGAAATTATCATTTTTCACTAGCTGTAAGGGGGTTTCTTCAACTTGAGAGACAACTTGTAACTTCACCTTTTCACCCTCCTATCGAACAGGAGTTGCTGCCGACATTTGAAATCCTAAAGAAACTAAATCAGCGTTTGTTCCGGGCAACATCATAATTGCTCCCTTTTCAATTTTGTATCCATGTTCCATCATCATTTCTCGATAACTTTCTGGGATTGGAGATGATAATTTTTTCAATTTCTTACCATATTCATCTTGAATTTCAGTATGAGGCATAATTCCTGACCACTTCTTCATATCTATAATTTTCTCTTGTAAAATTTCATTTGAAATAAAAATATTTTCAACAAGTACTTTACCGTCTGGAACAGACAAATTCATAATTCGCTCTACAATTGGCCCCGGATCTTCTCCAGTCGACGCTCCATCAGTCATATGACAAATAACTGGAGCGGGTCCTTCTTGAAGATTCGGCAATTCATCATGTAATAACTTTTCCACAACAGAAAACGCTTTCGCTGTATCTGTTAGTCGCTGTGTTTGTATATTCTCTAATGGTCGCAATCTAGCAACCTCATCAATTGTCTTTACACCACCTAACAAATCATATACTTGATCGCTATAAGCTAAAATAGATAATCGATAGCGTGGTAATAATCGACTTCCTTTCGTCGAACGGAATACCATTTGGCGAATAGCTAATGAAAGTGCATCCGTAACAATATCAATCCGACGTTTCTCTTCACTTCCAGCATCCATCATTTGGTTCATAGAAGCGCTAACATCAAGTAAATAAATGATATATGCTGGCGTTTGTTGTGTTGCCTGTTTCTGATATAACATTTTCCATACCCTCTCCAAATAATCTTATTGCAATCATTATTCTTTATATTTCCATTATATTATATCGTAAGAATTTTCAATTTCTATATATTTTATAGAAATTTTTGGTTAACTATTTATCTAATGTATAAATTAACCAACAAGAACAACTATTTATATCTATATAAATACAAGTTGAAAAACCGACATAAAAACCCCTTTCTTTTCTGTGAAAATAAAAAAGAGAGACGTTTGTCCCTCTTTTCTCAAAAGCTATTGAATTGTATTAACACAATTCAATCTATCTTTCTTCCTGTCTTATCAAGATTATTTTTTTAAAATATCACGTGCTTCTTTCTTTTCTCTATCTGTTAATTTAGCTTTAAGCGATTTAGGTACTTGTATACTATCTTTCGTACATGCGGTTTCTGTATAATCATTGCCAATAGCTATTATGGATTGATATGAACCGTCTATATTAGAAGCACTACTCGCAAAAGCATATAAATGCCCATCTTTATCAAAGGTTATAAACTCATTTGAGAAGTTATCATTTATATATCCAGACGAACCTGGAAGTTTCCATCCTCTGCATTAACTTTATTTATTACCTGGAGCTGGCTGATCCACTCCTTTAACACGGTGTTTATGTCCGTTATCTTCAGTCGTATAAAAATCATAATAGTGAACATGCATTCCATTTCCTACAGGAATCGCAGGTCCTGAGTATGCCTTATAATAATGCGTATGTCCATCCTCAAAGACAACATATCCTTGAGTATAATGTATATGCCCACCTTCTTGTGCGGGAATTGGTGGAGATGTTACATCAAGACATTGATGTACATGCCCCGCCTCAACAGATGTATAATCCACCGATCCATGATTATGATTTGGTACAAATCCAGAAACAAAATCATCCTTTCCTACTCTATTCACTCTACCCACTCCTTGTACATAAAGATGTATTTTATAAACTTATATGCTTATAAGGCTGTAACAATTCCTAACAATAGCTTGGTTTACGTCATCAAATATATTTCATATTAAAGAGAGAAAGCAGTTGAAGATTTCACAAATAACTTTTGTTTGTACTTACACTGACTCACTATATATTTTAAATTTTTTGTTGTAATTCTTTATATTAGAATGTAATATTATATTATCTTACTATCTATTTATAACTCACACACGAACTAGAAAAGGAATTCTTTATGAGTTCCTTTTTCTATATGTACATCAATTAAAAAAACGACGTAAAACTCCTCCTTTGTATGTAAAGGTTAGTTTTACTTCTGGTATCATAATCGATTGATGTTCTCTTCCTAAATTTTCTTCTATTGCTGTTAAATCAATTTTTATAGATTCACATGCACGATATTTTACGGATACTATAGATTGCTTTCTATTTACCACAATGTAATTCATCTCAATGAAATTATCGGTTGACCTACATTCCAAATATTCTATCTGATTCATTAGTCCTTGATACCTTTCTAGCGACTCTTTGTTTTCCCAAAATTTACATGGATACATTTTTTAAAATTTTTGATATCTTACAAATAAGCCTTCGTTGGCTGTTATACCGTCTCCCTAGCTATCCAAAGTTAGGGAGTTTCGAATTTACTACAAAATGAAATTTTTATTAACACCTTTCTAATTTATTTCTCAACATCCATAAATAGGATTAAAATCCTATTTATGGTAATATAAAGGTGATTCCCTGTGTAGTTCTCTCTCATCTTTTTAAAAGGACCTGTCCCCAAATAGCAGGTCCTTTTTAATTTGTTTGTTACTAAAATAACGCTTTTGTTTAGTTTTCTAGCCTGTTTCTCCGACCCTGCGTTCTGTATATCAATAAACCAAAATATAATAAAATATATAATTATAACAATTTATTACTAGGAGATTTAATTATGTCATTTTCAGTAGGAAGTGCAATTTTTATGACTTTAGTTGGAGCAATATTCGGTACAATTCCCTCTAAAAATAAGAGTGAAAGTACCAATTAAAAACTCCAAATAATAAAAGAACATCTATATAAAATTATAAATTTTACGCAGTCATATATTCTCTTTAATAAGTCGTGAAAAGTATAGAACGAGTCACATGCAAAGGGTGATACAATTACTAAGTTTGTATCACCCTTTATCTAACGCTCATATTAATCTCTCATATGTTTCCTAATATCCGCTACTACCTTAGCAGGATTATCAATTTCAAAAACAACATACTTATACTTTTCTTGACCTTCTAATTCAATCATTACGGGAGGTACTCTATTCTCATAGGAAAGAAAACACCATTCATCAGCATATTTAAAACTTTCCTCAAAGATATTAAGAGAAGATATAGATGTTTCAGGCATGCGAAGCATCTATTGTAGAGCATCAAAATAGTCTACAAACACACTTTTAATTGTACGAAATGGCATTTTTATAGATAATTTCAATGCAAAAAACAGTTGCTCCATTTAACTTTAAAATTAAACCTTCGTCATCAAAGCGTACTTCTCTCCCCATTTTCTCCCCACTAGCTTTTTCTACGTCTATAACATAGGAAGAAAAAATCAAAAAATGTAGCCTTATTCAAAATACATAGCAACTGGTGAAATGATATAATTATTAGCTGTTACTACTCCAAATCCCCCTAGTAAATTTGTAGGAAATCCCAAAAATTTATTTAAAATTTCATTTGGCTGCTTATCTACTAAATTCGAATAATCAAGAGCATGTATTTCTTTTTTATTTATTTTTTTTGTTATTTTTCCAATTAGGGTGATTTCGACTGATGTGTCTTCTGATCCGTATTTAAATGCGAGTTCTCCGATGCTCTCACTTAAATAGCACTCCTTAACTGGTATTAAACAATTATCCATCTTTATAAACGAGCTAAATGGAATGGCCTCTTTAATATATACCAACATATCTTTAACTGAATGAATCTTATTCTTTTGAACACTCACCATATTCTCGTATGTTTTTTCGAGTTCATTCAGAAAAACAGTCCTTTGTTCGAGTGTTAATGTTTGTTCAAGGATATTTTGTACTTCTACATTTTTTGCTTCTTCTAGTTTATTAAAAAGAAACTTAATAAATTTATCATTTATCATTTTTTGAACAACATCAAAATTTATCGGTTGAAAGCTTGAAGTAAACTTAATATATGAACCTGGATTCACTTCTTCGCTGTCTTTCTGTTCATTAAAATTAACTAATGAAGAATTTTTAAGAAGATAATCTTCAAATTGATTTAGAGCATTATACTGCTGCCCTAGCGTATTTTCCTTTGCCTCCATTCTATGTTCTTGAATCTCTTTACTTTTAGCACCTATTAATTCATGATTTATTTGCGCAATAAAAGAATGTACAAAGTCCTTGTCTAAATATACCAACTCTTTCAAAAATAGTTCCTCCTAAAAATCATTTACTTATTCAGTTATTATAATATTTTTTCGTATACTTATATACTGAAAAAATCAAAGTTTGTTCTAAAGTTACATCTAGAACAAGAATTATGATGATAATATATTCTATAAAGAAATTATCTATTAAAAAGGATGAATCTAATGATAGTAACAAATGATTTTCAATGTAATGTGTGTGAAAGTATCACTCGTATTAAATTGCAACTGAGTTGGCTAGATAAATACCCCGTCCGAATTAAATGTGGTAGGTGTCATATTTCCCTATTTGGAAATGTATATTTGGATCAACAGAATGCAGGGTTTTCTATTAAATTTAAAAATGTAACCGCTTAAAGAATAAGATCCATATTTATATTTGTAGTAATCTCTGTATTTGTTTTACGTTCTAATGTATAAGGGGCATCTATTTTAACGTAATAGGGATACCGTTTCCCAGTGCAAAATTGATATTTTTTTAATTACTTCTGGGATTGGCTCAATGAACATAACATTTGACCAAAAACATCTATTGGGACACGTTTAATCGTACTTCCCGAAATTACACTACATGCTTTAGAAGAACATCGTGAGCGAATAAATGTAGAAAAAGAACGTTACAGTAGCGAATATAACGATTATAATTTGGTTTGCCCTATCTTCAACGGTAATCCCTGTAAATTCAGAAGTTTGACACAGCTATGGAAAAAGCTTATAAAGAAAAGTAAGGTTCCTGATATTCAGTTTCACGACCTTCGACATACCCATGCAACTTTAATGTTGAAACAAGGTATTCATCCGAAGATTGTAAGTGAACGACTAAGACATAAAAGAGTAGGTATCACATTAGACACCTATTCACATGTTATACCAGGCCTACAAGAAAAAGCGGTAGAAGATTTTGCAAATAATCTATTTTGCAAATACGGATTTTGCATAAAAATACTAGCAAATTCGTATGACAATGAAGGGAGTCAAAAACATGAGAGAAATCAAGTCTGACAAGGAATTCAAAGACATCATCGCAAGCGAGGAGCCAGTAGTAATTAAGTTTTTCACAACATGGTGCCCAGATTGTGTTCGTATGGACAACTTTATCGAAGATGTAATGGAAGAGTTCAAAAAATTTGAATGGTATTCTATTAATAAAGATGAGTTCCCAAGCATTGCAGAAGAGTATCAAGTAATGGGAATTCCAAGCTTACTTGTATACCAAAACGGTGAAAAACTAGGTCACTTACATAGCGCAAACGCAAAAACAGAAGAACAAGTTACTGAGTTTTTAGAAGCGTACTAAAATAAAAAATGCCACTGAAATATATTGTTTCAGTGGCATTTTTTTATCTTTCCTAACTTTGTACTTTTCAACATATTTTTCCTTTGTGAAACTTTGTTATCCCCTACTCAAAAAGCTATAAGCCGTCAACAATGTTTGTATAGACCCACATGAGTTTCGTTTGATACTCTATTTATAGAAAGAAATTCCTAATAGAAAGGTGAGTGATCATTATGAATTCACTTTCTAACAAAGAAGCTGATAAGGGTGCCATTGTCAGCATTATTGCTTACATATTTTTATCATCAATGAAAATTATCATTAGCTATATTGCCCTTTCCAGTGCATTACGTGCGGATGGTTTAAATAACTTAACGGATATAGGTGCCTCTTTAGCTGTTTTAATTGGTCTTAAAATTTCCCGTAAGCCTCGTGATCCAGATCATCCATATGGACATTCACGCGCAGAACAAATCGCTTCACTTGTTGCTTCCTTTATTATGGCAACGGTCGGTTTAGAAGTTATCATAAGTGCAATTCAATCGTTTTTTAATCCCGAGCAAACGGCACCTAATGTACTAGCAGCATGGGTTGCCTTATTTTGTGCTGTCATCATGTATGGCGTGTATAGGTATACGAATAAAATTGCGAAGCAAACCAAAAGTAAAGCATTGGAAGCCGCTGCAAAAGATAATTTATCAGATGCACTCGTTAGTATCGGTGCAGTGATTGGTATTTTAGCATCACAATTCAATATGCCTATACTTGACCCAATTGCCGCCTTAGTTGTAGGGTTGATTATTTGTAAAACTGCATGGGACATCTTTGTAGAAGCTTCCCATATGTTAACAGATGGAATTGATCCCGAAAAAATGGAAGAATACTCGCAAGCCGTCAAGCTTGTTTCAGGTGTTGAACATATTGTCGATATTCGTGCCCGTATGTATGGAAATCAAACGTATGTAGATATTACCATTGAAGTAGATGCTCATATGGAAGTAAGCAAGAGCCATTACATTACTGATGAAATTGAAGATATGTTACGACAAAAGTTTGGAATTTTATACACTCATATTCATGTTGAGCCTATGCAAAAAGAACCTA
The DNA here is from genome assembly GCF_002551815.1 of Bacillus sp. AFS098217. Lineage (GTDB taxonomy): Bacteria > Bacillota > Bacilli > Bacillales > Bacillaceae_G > Bacillus_A. The sequence continues at coordinate 51,817 of NZ_NVPR01000073.1, read as the reverse complement.
TGACGACATAGGTTCTTTTTTGATGAATGCTTGGTGAAATATAATACATAAAATGAGCCAACTCCCCCCTGCTGCCCATCCAGCTAATATATCAGATGGATAATGAACACCAAGATAGACACGACTAACAGAAATTGAAAATACTAGGAAACATGTGATAAAAATAATCAACAACTTTTTGTGCAATGCAATACGATGTTCAGTAATGGTTACATAAGCAACAAACCCTAGAAATGCCGTAGCATTCATCGCATGACCGCTCGGAAAACTATATCCAGTCGCTGTAACAAGTTGCGACACATCGGGTCTTGGACGCTCATACCATAACTTGAGCATGTTGTTAAAATAGCGAGATCCATAATAATTAATCATTAAAAATAACGCACTTAACAACTTTTTTCGTATGAGAAAATACATTACCATTATAATGAGTAATGGAAAATATATTCTTTTTGAACCGATATAAGACATCCAAATGAAATACGATGTTACATACTCGTTCCGGAAACTTTGAATAAATTGTGTAATAACATCATCAAATTTCTCAATACAAGCGGTATGATACGAAAGTGATAATACGACAAAACAAATGAGCAATGTACAACTTAACAAGTATAAATGTCGATATCGTTTCACATACATAACCTCACAATATAAAAAAATGGAGCGGTTGTTTTAGTTTTCCTCTCCATTTCTTTTTTATGCATGATTTAGTAAGAAATATAACTGTTAATTTTTTGTTGCATCGATGGAATGTCTTCGCGAGTCACAGTAAAACGAATTACTTTTTCATCTAAATCTAACGCTTCGGAAAATAGGCCTGCCAGTCCACGCGCTTTCCTATCTACTTCCATAATGATGTCCAATCGATCATAAGCACGTGGTAGAATCAATAATTCTAATTCATCTAATTCTCCATAATACTGTCCAGATACTGGTACAAATTCAAGTTCTTGCGCAAACGGGATATGATTGCGCAAACGATGTGGCAATTCTTCGCACTCTGCATGACGAAGATCGAATCCCAATTGTTTTACACTATCTAATACGCTGTTTAATAATGCATTTGGTAATACTTGAATGTAGTCAAGATCACATGGATCAATACTTCGCTTAATATCAAGACCTGTATAGATCCAAACCGTCTTCATTCCAAAAGTAAGTGGAGCTTCAATGGGCATCGAGAATGAAAATGGAATTTCCATTCTTGCATTCGGTTCTATGCTAATAGGCTCTGTTAAACGCACTTGTTCTAAGTCAAATGTCACATTCTCCTTTTTATCATCTACTTCTCGCACATAAGATGTTGATAATATTAAGTAAATGCTTTCAATTTGTTGGCTAACCGATCCTCCAGTAATTTGAACCACACCAGCAATTTCTTCTCCTACCATATATTCATCTTTTTCAAGAACTGTATCCACTTTTGCATTTCCAATTCCAACGCTTGCTAAAAACTTTTGAAACATTAATCTTCCATCCTCTCTAATACATAGCGTACATCTTTTCTAACATCTTGTATATTTTCATAATATGGAACTTTCATTTGTAGCATTCTCATAATAATTTCGCGGTTTTCTTCTTCTAATTGCAACTCTTCATACCACGGTTTTTCTTTTATATTATTAGATTCATAACCAGCGTATAGCAAAAACAATGTAAAGTGACCAAGTGCATAAAAGTCGCTACGATAATGAATCTCTCGCATAAAGGCTTGTTCACCTTCATAGGAGGACGCTCGTTCATCGACTTCTCCCTTCAATCTCGCTAATCCAAAATCAATAATACTAATCTGATTCTCTTCCATTAAAATATTAGGAATTCTTAAATCCCTATGAATAATACCTTTATTATGAAAATAGGAGACAATCTCCAATATTTTATCTAAAATACAAAAAACTTCATATTCTTCATATACATGACCATCTAAGAAAATAAAATCCTCAAAATTTTTCCCCGGCATGTATTCCATTACAAAAAATGGCTGCTTCTTCCATATGAAGTGATCATATAAACTTGGGATTGCTGGATGATCTAACTTCGCTAAAATCTCTTGCTCCTGCGCAAATGATTTTCTGCCAGACATATATCTTTGTTTGCTTTGTCTCAATTGTTTTAATACTTTATTCTCATCTGTCTGTAAATCGTTCACGATATAAGTAAACCCATAGCTCCCCATTCCAATTACTGATTCAATCTTATAACGCTGTGCAACAATTGTATTCTTACGCAGTGGTCTATCAAACCAAGCTATTATCTTACGCCAATTCATCAACTACTTGAAAAGAAACTACGACTCTTACGCTTTCTTTTATAGTGCTGATGCCCATAACCATGAGATGGACGTCTCTTATTATAGTCGCTACTTGAATATGAATGCCCTCTATAGCGATAATCGCTACTTGAATACGAACGATGTCTACTCTTCTTTCCGAATACAGAATCAATAATTTTTTTGAACATCCCTTCACCTCTTGTATAAAATTTCCTTTCTATTATACCAATAATTTCCCCCTAGGTGCTGTGACAAGTTTGTAAAGAAGGACTATGTTTTGAAGAGTAAAAAAACGACGAGTCTATCCCGCCGTTACTTTCACTCTTCATCTTCTTCAAATACTTCATCAATCATACATTTTTCTAGTAAATACTCAAACGTAATGTCAGCAAGATCTTCAATTTCTTCTCGTTTCGGTACATACCCTCTTTCGATTAGTTGCTCATAAAAAAACTCCGCAATTTCTTCCGTATCAATCACGACTTCAATTTCCTTCATGAGCATCACTCCTTTATTTCTGTTTTATGAAGGAATTTCAAAATTATGTATATGAGATTAGAAAAATAGATTTTCTTTTTTTATATTACAGGTATCAGTCATATTGCCTAAGGTTGCAACATACGATGTAGTACAAGCTATCCAAAGGAGGAAATAACAATGGACTATCAATATGAAATAGAACAAAGAAAAGAAGAGTTCATGCATGAAGACAAATGGGCAGACTCTCTTATTAAATGGCTTTTTATTTTTTTAATCATTGTGGGTATACCTTATACAGCATATATTTTTGTTCAATTCCTTCTTACTTTCTAGTTCACTATTTCTTCTCTGTTAATTTGACTAAATAACTATGAACAACATCCATTACAATTTTGTATTCTTCATCCTGAAATGTTTCATATAATAATTGATAGTCATTATAAATATCTAATAACCCATCAATAATCTCTTGCTTATTCGTTTTAATACTTACCTTTTTCGAATTATTTATCGACTTCAATTTTCCTAAATCTAATTTATTCATTCCAGCTTTATCTTGTTTCATTTTCTTTAAAATAGCGTTTGCTGTTTGTGCATTTGCGAGTAATGTTAAGTCGGATTCATCAGCCTCAAGCCACTCGCCGTCTGTAATTCTTGATAACTCATATATTGTATCTTCCCACGCATCATTTTTATATCGCCATACTTCTGTACGAAAGCCAACAATGCGAAAGACGTCTTTATCATAACCTGTCACTTGCACAAGATCACCGAACGTAAAATGATAGCGTAATTCAATCCATTCTGTTTCACCTTTTTTCATTTCCTGTTCTGTAACATGTTGCAGGGTTTGTTCCACATAATATCCATCATGATTATTAATTTCATATACATAAACACCATCTAACATTTTCATATTTGTGATTTTACCAACGGTTCCATATAGCGTAATCACGACTATATCTCCGACATTATATTTAGGTTGTTTTTTGCTGGACATCTATATCTCTCCTTTTCAAAGCCGTGATTTTGATAACAGTATATGCAAACGATAGAAAAACGCTTATCACATGAGCTTATATTCGAAAAATTTTTTCCATAAAAAAATACATCACTTTTATAGAGTGATGTACCGATACAAATATATTTGTATATGTTTTGATAGTTATCTTTCTTGTATATACAGCCCCCATGCTTCATCAAATATAGACATACTTCCCAGTAATCCACTTAGTTCTAAGTACGAACTAATTTCATCGTAATCTTCTGATTGTTTTGGGAAACTTAAATCATCATACATAGCTTCAGCTAAATCAGATATTTCGTTTTTGACTAAAGATGCACGATGCTTCATCATATAATGGTAAAATGACTTTTTCAAAAATATTCCCTACCTTTCTAACTTGGGTACATTATACAAGGGTAAAAAGAAAAAAACCAGCATAATCGCTGGTTAAAAGTCAAAATAATTTCTCTTTAATAGGCGCGGTCGTTCCATTAACTCTTCATATGTCAATTGTTTTGGTAAATCTTTTGTATAAATTAAAAACAACTGATCTTCAATTTCTTTTACAATATGATCAGGTTGATAGTCCATTCCGCATGATGAACAAGAAATGCATGGTGTCTTTTGGATTTCAATGGCTTTTGTACCATCTGGTAACTCCCAATATACAGTATTCAGACTTTCTTTCGCTTCTGTACTGTCACACCACATACAATTCATACTGCGTCACCCTCAGCTTCTTTATTTTCTTCTAACTTCGCCATTTGGGCTTGATATTTTTTATCTTTTAACTGATCACGCTTATCTCGTTTATCTTTTAAAGAAGAATGTGTTTCATTTGTTTCATAATCTTTCCGGCGATTCATACGTTGTAAATCATCCGGAACAAGATTGAATTTCTTATCGCTCATCAATCCTGCTACGCCTATATCAGAGCGCTTCTCTTCATATGTTGGATAAATCTCTTTAAAGTAACCTTCTGCTCTTCCTGGCACATAGTTTTCTGGTTCTGGATAAGTTGTAATAACTCCTTCAAAGTTTCGAAGCACAACTTTATCGGCGCTTTGTGAGATTAAATAGTTTGGCTGAAGGGCAATTTTCCCACCTCCGCCTGGCGCATCGACAACAAACGTTGGCACTGCGTAACCAGACGTATGTCCACGTAATCCTTCAATAATTTCTAAACCTTTTGAAACTGGAGCACGGAAATGACCGATTCCCTCCGATAAGTCACACTGATAAATATAATATGGACGAACACGGATTTTCACTAAATCATGCATCAGCTTTTTCATAATCGGTACACTATCATTAATTCCTGCTAAAATAACCGCTTGGTTTCCAACTGGGACCCCTGCATTTGCAAGCATTTCACATGCCAGTTTGGATTCCTCTGTGATTTCAATAGAAGTATTAAAGTGCGTATTTAACCATACTGGGTGATATTTTTTAATAATATTACATAGATTTTCTGTAATACGTTGTGGGAATACAACTGGGGCCCTCGTTCCAATCCGAATAATTTCCACATGTGGAATTGCTCGTAAGTTCTTTAATACATATTCTAAGATTTTATCATTAATAAGAAGACCATCACCACCAGAAATTAACACGTCTCGTACTTGTGGTGTTTCACGAATGTAAGCAATCGCATCATCTAATTGCTTTTTCGGTACACCCATTCCAATTTGTCCACTAAAACGACGACGTGTACAGTAGCGACAATACATCGAACATTGATTTGTTACTAGAAATAAAACGCGGTCTGGATAACGGTGTGTTAAACCAGGAACTGGTGAATCTTCATCTTCATGAAGCGGATCTTCTAAATCATACTTCGTTTTATATAACTCTTCCGATATCGGTACAGATTGCATCCGAATCGGACAGCGTGGGTCATCAGGATTCATAAGAGAAGCATAGTACGGTGTAATATTTAACGGAATCGTTTTCGTTGAAATTTTAACACCTTCTTCTTCTTCTGGTGTTAAATTGATTACTTTCTTTAAATCATCTAACGTTTTGATCGTATTCGTTAATTGCCAAACCCAATCATTCCATTGCTCTTCTGTGACATCTTTCCATAATTCAATATCTTTCCAATGACGATTTGGTTTATATACATCATGTAACATTGCTATTCCCCCTTTTTTTACGCTCAATTTTTATATAAGCAATAACTATGCCAAATCTATATTCTTGGTACGTTATCATGAAGAATATCCTATTATATATGGAAGAAAATATTTTTCTGGTTTTGTTATAACACCGTATTCAGTATCATATTCGTTACTCTTTATATATGTAAACGCTCTTTTATTGGTGCAAACTCATAAAAAACCGCCGATTATTCGGCGGTTTTGTCATACTTATTCAATTTATATTGCAGCGTTTGTCTTGGAATACCTAGTAATTTAGCAGCTTGCAAGATATTCCCTTCTGTCTCTATTAAGGCGCTATCAATTAATTCTTTTTCTGTTTGGTGGAGTGCCTCACGTAACGGTAAAATATTTTTCTTCTTTGGAATGTCCTTCTGCAATGTACGTGGCAAACAACAAGTGTTTAACGAAGTTCCTTCTGCAATGATGACTGCATGTTCAATGGTATGTTTTAATTCTCTCACATTTCCAGGCCAATGATACGCTAGTAACCTTTCTTTCGTTTCCTTATCAATATGAAGTACCTCTTTTTTATATTCCTTGTTATAGTCTCTTAAAAAGTAAGATGCCAACAATAATACATCTTCTTTTCGTTCACGAAGTGGTGGAATATATAAAGAAAATACATTTAATCGATAATATAAATCGGTACGAATTTTATTTTCACGTAAACATACTTCTGGAGGCTGATTCATCGCAGTGATGACACGGACATCTACTTTTCTCGTTTTATTATCACCAATGCGGCGAATTACCCCATCTTCTAATACACGAAGCATTTTTGCCTGCAGATCAAGGGGCATCGAATTTAATTCGTCTAAAAATAATGTCCCTCCATCTACAAGTTCAAATAACCCCGCCCGTTCAATCGCTCCAGTATAGCTACCTTTTGTCGTTCCAAACAATAAACTTTCTAATAGTGATTCTGGAAGAGCAGCACAGTTTTGTGCAATAAATGGTTTGTTTTTTCGTTTTGAAGCCTCATGAATCGCTTGTACAAATAATTCTTTTCCTGTTCCTGTTTCACCATATATTAAAACATTTGCGTCTGTCGGTGCTACTTTTTGTGCCAACTCTTTCGTTTGACTAAAACGTGAATCATTCGTCACAATTGTATTAAACGCAACATGCCTTTTAATAGATTTTCTACTGGAAGAACGCTTCATTTTTGACTGTAAATCAACAATCGTATCCGTTAATTTTTGAATCGTGGAATAATCTTTTGCAATTTCAACAGCACCTGCAATACTTCCCTCTATGAAAATAGGTAACGTTGTATTTACAGTACAAACATCTTCTCCCTTTAAATTTTGATAGCGCTGAACTTGATGTGAGATTGGCTTTTGTGTATCTAAAACTTTCATAAGTGTACTCGTTTCTCGCGATAACGATGGGAATGCCTCTAATAAATGTTTCCCTAATACATTCTCAATCTTTGATCCATCATGTTTCGCCGCAACCGTATTATAAAAAATTGTAATGCCATTTTCATCCACTGCATGGATGGCTTCATCAATACTGCCTAAAATCGCTTCAATGACTTCTTGTGTCGAAACTGCCAGCAATGTCATCCCCCCTCTTGCCAAAAATCCAGCAAATTATATGCCGAATTTTTGGCATCCCTGTGTGCGATTGTAAGCATGACGATTCCGTTCTATTTTCTAGTGAAATTTATATATCTTACGCCTTACTCATATTTTTTACTTTATGGCTAGATAAAATGAAACTTCCATCAGCGGAGGTTTTCTTCATCCTTCGCTGATGGAAAGCTCTCACCAGTTAGGCTTTTACGGGCCGTTTGTCTACCACCAATCTTCTTCGCTTTTCTCTGAATCTTAAGGTGGGTATTACTGCCCGTTCATGCGGGATAAATCTTTCGTCCATATATTCATATCTTCTAATTTATCGAAAATATAACAGTTATTCGCAAGTCTTCCTGTGTACGTATATCCTAACTGGTGAAAGGCTGCATTCATTCCGAAAGAAAGAGAGCGAGCAATCGTATAGGAGCAAAAAATAGCTCTCTCTTGAAGGTCTTCCTCTAACTTAACAAGTAAACTTTTCATAAATCCATGTTTTCGATATTCAGGTAAAGTAGCACAATTCGTTAATTCTGCATTTCCTTCTTTCACGTTCATTTCAGCAGAAGCAGTACTAATAATGCGTCCTTCTAATTCATATAGGTAATAAATTGTATCTTCCTTCATCGTCTGCTTCACATAACTCGCTTCATTTAAAGGTGTTGGGTAAATTTCAAATACTTTTCCGAACACATCTGCTAACTCTTCTGCGTCTGCTTCTGTCGCTTTTCTTAACACAAATTTCTCAGGAATTTCTTTTTCCTTTACTTCTTTTGCTCTTACACCGCTTATAATATTGTCTTCTTCCACCCAATGAATACTATTTCGTCTTTCATCATTACGATACTTCACGAAAAAGTACGCATCATGCCCTTGAAAATAATGCGGTATCGTTGCTTCCAATAAGAAACCGAAGGAGAGCCATGTTGAAACATGCTCTCCCTTTCCTTTTATAATACATTTTGTGAAAGAGTGCTTCTCTGTTAATTCATCTATTGTTTGTGTAATGCTTTCAACATTTCCTGTATAATGATCTATTCTAATGCGTTTATTAAAATAATCTAACACTCCTTCTACAGTATAATGCTTCGTCTGTTCTCTAAATGATTCATAATATTTCATCTTTTCACCTCACACCAGTCTAGTAACGTACATGCAATAATTTTTGCTGCGGTAATCATTTTATCGACTTCAATATATTCATTTGGATAATGAGCTACTTTTGTCTCTCCTGGCCCGAATACAATCGTTGGCACATCAGCGATTTGTGTAAATAACCCGCCATCTGTCCCCCAAGGAGCTGCTTCTATAACGGGACTTTTCCCTTCAATTTGGGCAAAATTATCTTGAAGCGTTGTAATAAGCACATGCTTCTCATCCAATTCACCAGGAACCCATCTTGCTCCAAACCACTCTACTTCTACTGGATACCCTTCAAACCATGGATCAATATTTTTTAATTGGCTCACCCAATTTTCAAACTCCTCTTTTGCCGCCTCTATAGTCTCATTCGGCGCGATTCCACATCTTCCTTCTAAAATTAACGAATCCGGAACAGAACTTGGCCAGCTACCGCCCTCAATTTTCCCAATATTGATTGGAATTGGGATTGGAATTTCTTTATATAATGGATCTGTAATCCGTTCATTTCTCTTCTGTTCTAGCTTTCTTAAATGCTCAACGACAAACATGCTTTTTTCAATTGCACTAACTCCCTCGTAACGAGTACCACCATGAGCTGCTTTCCCTTTCACATGCAAGCGAAACCACATGGAACCTTGTTGTTTCGGGAAAAACTTCATATTTGTCGGCTCAGGAATAATAACGCCATCCGCTTTATACCCCCTCAAAATTGCCGATAAAGTACCCGCTCCGCCACTCTCTTCTTCTATTACACTTTGAAAATAAATATCTCCTTTTAATTCAATACCCAGTTCTATAATCGCTTCCATCGCCAGCATAAGAGCTACATTTCCGCCCTTCATATCCGTAGTTCCACGACCATATACACGATTCCCTACTCTTTCACCGCTATATGGATGATGTTCCCACTGATTTACATCACCTTCTGGTACAACATCAATGTGTCCATTTAAAATCATGGACTTTCCATCGCCGCTTCCTTTCAAAGTCGCAACAACATTCGGACTATCTGAAAAACTTGTTCGTGTGGATACAAAATAAGGATGATTTTTCATTTTTGTAAAAGAAGGCTCCCAAATATCGAGATCTAAGCCTAATTCTCGTAGCTTTTCAATTACAATTGCTTGTGCACCGCTTTCATCACCTGATACACTCTTTTCTTGAATTAATCGTTGTAAGAGCTTTATAGTTTCTCCTTCATGACTTTCAATATAATCACATACTTGTTTTTTTAATTGCTTCATAATTTGTTAGCTCCTCTCATTCAATCACAAGTAAATTAGAACTTACATGAAAAGATGCCTCCGTATTTTGTTTCACATCCTCTACTGTATAAGGGCTCATTAGCTCTTGGAGTACTAAACCTTCAGAAGTAACTTCCATTACAGCCATATCCGTAATAATTAAATCCACACATTTTTTCGACGTTAACGGTAATGTACATTCTGAAACAATTTTTGCGTTTCCATATTTATCAACATGATTCATCACAACAACAACCCGCTTTGCTTTTTGTGCTAAATCCATCGCTCCGCCAATACCCGGAACGCGTTTTCCTGGTACAATCCAGTTGGCTAAATCACCGTTCTCACTCACTTGCAAGGAACCGAGAATAGTTATATCAAGTAATCCTTTTCGAATCATCCCAAATGCCATACAGCTATCGAAATAACTTGCTCCTGTAATAAGCGACGTCGGCAATCCAGCCGCATTACATAAGTTTCCATCTTCGCTTCCTTTACTAGGCGTTGGGCCCATTCCAACAATACCGTTTTCTGCATGAAACATCACATGCATATCTTCTGGTAAATGGTTAGGTACAAGAGAAGGGATACCAATTCCTAAATTAACAATCATCCCATTTTGTATCTCTTTCGCAGCACGCTTTGCAATCTTATCTCTCACTTCTACTCCCATACCCATTTCCAGTTCACTCCTTCCGATGGCACGATATAATTTACAAAAACACCTGGAACAACAATTTCTTCAGGATCTAAACTTCCAAGTGGAACAATTTCTTCGACCTCAACAATTGTAATATCCCCAGCCATTGCCACATGTGGATTCATATTACGAGCGATTTTATCAAATACAAGATTACCAAATGGATCTGCTTTTTTTGCATATACAATCGCTACTTCAGCGGTTAAAGCTGTTTCCACTAAAAAGGTTTTCCCACTCATTTCGACTGTTTGTTTTCCTTCCTCTACAATTGTGTCAACACCAACATCAACAAGAATTCCACCAAGTCCTACGCCGCCTGCTCGAATTCGCTCTGCTAATGTTCCTTGTGGTGAAAATTCAATCTGTAGTCTTCCTCCATTTAATTGTCTTCCTGCATTTGGATTCGAACCAATATGAGAAGTAATGAGCGATTTTACTCTCTCATTTGTCACAAGACGACCAATTCCTACATCCGGAAACCCTGTATCATTTCCAATTAAATGTAAATTCGCAATCCCTTTCTCTACAATGGCTTGTATGAGTGACGGAGGGGATCCAATCCCGCCAAATCCTCCAAACATTAATGTCATATCATCATGAAACAACGAAATAACCTCGTCAATTTCTTTTAATTTACCAAATGTATTTGTTATGGTTGTCATGCGATACTATGCCCTCCTTTTTGCATCATCTCTTCCACACTTTTTGCAAAAATTGAAAGTAATTCATCTAATTCAGAATATGTAGTTGTCATTGGTGGTGCAACAAGCAGTGCGCTATCCTCTTTTCCTGCTTGCCCTGAAACAGCTTGGTATAAAAGAAGTCCATTTTTCGCTGCAACTGAAATAAGTTCAGATGATTTTGTAAACGGTTGCAATTCTACTCCAATCAAGAATCCTTTTCCACGTACATCGGCAATAATCGTCGATTCTTGTTGGATTTTTTGTAACCCTTTAATTAAATACTCTCCTTTTTCAGCTGTTTTTTCAGGTAGATTATGTTTTTCCATATATTCAATAACAGCTAAAGCTGTCGCTGCGGATAATGGATTTGCACTTAGCGTATGCCCACTCATAACAGAACGTGACCCCCGTAAAATCGGTTCCATCACACGATCACTTACAACCGTTGCTGCCATCGGTGTATAACCTGCACCTAGGCCTTTTCCAAGCGTCATGATGTCTGGTTCCACGCCCCAATGTTCCATCGCAAACCATGCACCCGTGCGGCCAAGACCTGTCATAACTTCATCGGCAATAAATAAAATATTGTAATGGTTACAAATATCTTTAATTACCTTATAATATTCTTTCGGTGGCACAACTGCACCGCCAGCAGCACCAATAATTGGTTCAGCTATAAAAGCTGCAATATGTTCTGCTCCAATCCGCTCAATTGCACGTTCTAATTCTGTCGCACAAGAAAGCTGACAAGTTGGATATACCTTTTGCACAGGACACCGGAAACAATAAGGTGCTGGCACAGTTGGATAATCTTCTAAAATAGATACAAAACGTTGCCGACGTAGTGGATGTCCGGACATTGATAAAGCGCCCATCGTAATGCCATGATAACTCATCCACCTTGACAAAATTTTATGTTTCCCTTGAATGCCTCGCTCTTGAAAATGCTGAATTGCAATTTTCATAGCCGTTTCATTTGCTTCTGTACCACTATTTACGAAAAAACTCCAGTTTAAATCTCCTACACTTAAATCACTTAATTTCTTTGCCAACTTCTCTGCTGGTTCACTCGTAAACTGTGATCGATAGACAAAAGCAATCTCCTCCGCCTGCTTTTTAATTACTTCCGCAATCTCTGTTACACCATGTCCGATACCAGCCGTAATCGCTCCTGACGAACCATCAAAATATTTGTTACCATTTTGATCATACAAATATACACCTTTTCCGTGTGAAATCATCGGATACGGTTGACCAACAAGTGGTTTAATTAAGTAATCGCGCATAGCGCTCCCCCATTTCTCCAATTTGTATATATATATGAAGAAAATTGACGTTTCTTTCATAAAAAAGAATCCTCTGCAAGCGCAGTGAATCTATGAAAAAACTATTATAAAATATACAAATAAGTGCTAAAAAAACAAAAATTCAGAAATGCATTTAAAAACTAAACGCTCTTTATTGCTTAAACATCCCCCTCCCTATAAAAAACGAGCCTAAAAACACACTAACAAATTATTTTCTTATCATAACATCAGCCTCTCAAAAACGCTGACATTGTGTAAACTTCGACGAAACTCCCGTCAATTTCCTTCCTATTTATGTAGTTTATATTTCATACTTTTAAACAAAATTAGACAAATTTCTCACAATTCTATTTTTTGCCATCACAAAACATTTAACTTGTTCCACTCTAAAATCACTTATTCTCCAAATTGAACTACCCCCACCTTCACTTCGTTTAGAGGAAGGGGGCTTCTCGGTTTAAATGATAAATATCCTTATTTCTTAATCGGTTCTTTTTTCCAGAAAAAAAAGAACCGATTAACCATATTAACCAGTTCAGCATGACGCTCTTTATCGATTATTAACGCACCCAACATGCTCCAACGATAATTAATAAAATAAACAGTACAACTAATAACGCAAATCCATAACCCGTACCACAGCCTCCGCCCCCATATCCGCCATAACCATATCCACAATAACTACCAGGATATCCATAGCCCCACATTACTTATTCCTCTCCTCCATAACTTAAATTTACATTTCATTTTTACATTATGTAGGACAACCATTATTTTGTATGTGTGTTTGCCTAGAAATGAAAAAATTCATAGTTTAGTTCAGACCTCTTTTACTTACATTGAATCGTGCAATTTGTATATATTTAAAATTAGTGGCATCAAACAAACCAGCTGTTGTCATTTTAACACTTGGGATAACAGTTTCCTTTTGGAAAAGTAAGTTTTTTGCATAACACCTTTTCCAATAAGCATATAGTTATAGTGATGACAAAGGAGGCGTTTCCATGGCTCAATCTGAAATTGAAAAATACGGACAAGAAGCAGCTCGTTATGAGCAACTTGCCCGCTACTATCAATATACAAATCCTAAAAAATATATAGAATTATCTATGAAGTATCATCATGCAATCACACAGCTTGTACATGCGTATGAAAAACGTGAGTCTCAAGAAGCAACATTACCATCCCATATAAGAATTTTCCACGCATCTTCTCATACACCACCTATTGATATTTTAGTGAATGGACAGAGAGTAATCAAAAATATTTCTTTTAAACAGCTCAGTCCTTATTTTTCCTTAGCACAAGGACAATACCGCATTGATATTGTTCCTGTTGATAATGAAACGCCTATTTTTTCAGCACTTGTACCCATGATGGGAAACCATTCCTATACGCTTGCCGTACTCGGTAACAATTCACATATCCAGCTACAGCCAATGCTTGATAATACTCATTTACCATCTGGTCAAGCAAAAATAAGATTTGCACACTTATCACCTGACACCCCTGTTGTTAACGTTTCATTAAAAGATGGTGATCATTTATTCGAGAACGTACTCTTTAAACAAATAACAGATTATTTACAAGTAAGTCCTGGTACAGCTGATATTGAAATTTCACTTGCTGATACAAAAAAAATTCTTGTCACAATTCCGAAAGTAAAAGTTGAACCAAATACAATCTACACAATTTCACTTGTAGGCTATTCTACTCAATCTCCAAACGTAGAAGCCGTTATTCTTACAAATTAAAAAAGTCTACACCATAGTATTATGGTGCAGACTTTTTTCATTTCATTTTTGAAATGTAATATGAAATTCTGTCCACTCAAAATTGGATTGACACGTAATCGATCCATTATGCTTTTCAACAATTTGTTTACACACAAACAATCCGATACCCGTTCCTAATTTTTTTGTGGTGACAAATGGTTCAAAAATGGTTTCAATACTTTCCACCGGAATCATTGGCCCATTATTTTTAATCACAATATAAATCATTTCTTCATCTTCACGTACATCGATAATAATTTTACGATTTTCTTTAACCGCTTCGAGAGCATCAATTGAGTTCATTAAAATATTTAGAAAAACCTGCCTCACTTCACTACGGTACCCGACAAATGGGATAGGATATGGTAAGTTTTTTTCAATTGAAACATTGGCATTTACTATACTTGGATATAAGAACTGAATAATATCATGAAATAAGTCATTAAGCCAAAAACGTTCAGATTCATTCCATATTTCTTTTTTAGAAACAAGTAAAAATTGCGAAATTCGAAAGTTTAATTGATCTAATTCATGTGAAATAATATCTAAATATGATAGATTGGGATGTTCTGATTTTAACAATTTTACAAATCCCATAATTGAGGTTAATGGATTTCGAAATTCGTGAACAAAACTAGCCGACATTTGTCCTAAAATCGTCAATCTTTCTTTATGTGTTTCATTTATATATTGCTGTTTTTCCTCTAAATTTCTTGATATAATTTCCGAGTACTTTAAAACGGTATAATAAATTAATCTGTCAAAACAAGTATGTATTTTTGTCATAATTGGTTTCAGTTCACGAGCATTAACATCTAATTCACACATCGCCTCAAATAGTTCATTTCTTCCGACGTTTGCATTATAGACAAAATCTCCAATATTCACATCTGCCCCTGCACGCTCAATCGCAATCTTCTCACATACCGGCTGAAGATAAGCTATATCCTTATCCTCCATAATAAATTCAATAATTAACCCTAATACACTCTCTCCATTTCGAGCTACTTCTTGCTTAAATGGATCTTTTTCAGAAATTACCATTTTGTTTTTCCAGTTCTCTACGAATTGGTGCCTGTTGTCTTTTAAATGCGAACAAAATACTTCTTTAATATCCTTATCGATTGGAAAAACCCCCATTCCCTCCATTTCCATGCGATACATACCCTATATATTTTGAATATTAACACAAAAAATACATTTCGTTAAGAGATTATTGTCACATTTTGTTAATTTCTGTTGATAAAGTTAATTTTATTTTTATTACTCATTATACTTTTGATTAATGACAGGTATTTTCCTTCTCCCTACATCAACTACCATATATTTAAAATGACTTTTTTTGCATCCTTTTTGATTCTTGCGTACAATAAGAATGAAAGGTGTGAAAAATATGGCAAATAAAAATGTGGAAGATTATCTCCAAGAAGGCATTTATGGCCAAAAGCAAAACAAACCAGAAGAACGTAATATGTATTTAGGCACATTACGTGAGCGTGTAGAAGTCGCTTTAACAATCGGTCAAGTGATGCAAAGCAATGTGTATACAGAAGTAGCCACTAACATGCGCTCTTCTCAATCATTACAGCTATTTATAAATGGCAGCATTACTTACCCACATTTATCAAAATACATTAAATTAGCAAACGAAAAAAATGTCCCTTTCACAATTGTTCAAAATAAAGGTACACATACACCAATTGGTTTAGTTTTAGCTCGTAATACAGCTATAGATAAAGAACAAATTTATGTTGAAGATGCTATTTTTAAACAAGAAATGAAATAACACAATTGAAAACAAAAGGTACACTTGTCCAAGTTGCAAGTGTACCTTTGTTACTTTTTATGCCCGTTATTTTTTAATACAAACTAATTTCATTTCTGTCATTTCTTCAATCGCATATTTAATTCCTTCACGTCCTGTGCCACTTTCTTTCACACCACCATATGGCATATGATCGACTCTAAATGTTGGAATGTCGTTAATCATGACGCCACCTACTTCTAGTTCATCAATTGCTCGCATTGCTTTCGTTAAATCAGTTGTAAATACTCCAGCCTGTAAGCCATATCGTGAGTTATTTACCATTTCTAATGCTTCTTCAAATGTTTGGAATGTATTTACCGTCATAACCGGTCCAAACACTTCTTGACACTGGACAGAAACGTGATTTGGAACATTTGTTAATACAGTTGGTTCAAATATACGCGCGTCGCGTTTTTTACCTCCGCACAAAACAGTTGCCCCTTCTTTTACCGCTTCTTGTATCCATAACTCAATACGATTAACATCATTTTTGGAAATAAGCGCAGAAACATCTGTCTCTTCATGAAGCGGGTCGCCTACTACTACCTTTTCCATCGCCTTTGTTAATTTCTCAGTGAATTCTTCCATTTTATTTTCATGAACAAATACACGTTGTACGGAAATGCAAACTTGTCCATTATTCACAAAAGCTCCCCATTTCACACGCTCAATTACTCCTTCTGTTAATTCTACATTTTCATCAATCACTACTGCAGCATTTGAACCAAGCTCTAATGTTACACGTTTTAATCCGGCTTTTGCTTTAATACCGATGCCAACCTTTGGACTTCCTGTAAATGTAATTGAAGCCACACGGTCATCTTTTACCAATGCTTCACCAACAATTGAGCCTCGCCCAGATACAATGTTAAAAGCCCCTTTTGGTAATCCAGCTTCTTCAAATAGTTCAACAAGGGCATAAGATGAAAGTGGCGTTTGGTCAGCTGGCTTTAATACAATCGTGTTACCTGCAGCAATTGCAGGTCCAACTTTATGGGCAACTAAATTTAGTGGGAAATTAAATGGTGTAATGGCCCCAATAACACCGATTGGCTTCCGAACAGTATAAGCAATACGACCATCTGCTCCTGGTGCTGCATCTAACGGTAAAGTCTCTCCATATATACGCTTTGCCTCTTCGGCTGCAAACTTATATGTTTGTACCGTACGATCTACTTCTCCACGTGCTGCACGAATAGGTTTCGCCGCTTCTTTTGCAATAATTTCTGCAAATTCCTCTCTTCTCTCGTGCATTTTTTGGGCAACTGTTTCTAAAATGGATGCGCGGTCATATGCTGATAATTTCCCCATCTCTTTCATCGCCTTTTTCGCTGAAGAAATTGCTTTTTGAACATCTTCCTCTGTCCCTTGAGCAATTTCCGCTAGTACTTCCTCTGAGTATGGTGCATACAACGTTTTATACGCCCCTACTTCCTTCCACGCTCCATCTATATATAAATGTTTCTTCATATAAACGCTCCTTTCAAATATATGTATAATCTAAAACTTCTTAAGTACATTCATTTTATTCGAAAAATACTTCACTTCATTAAAGGTCTGACTTGTTTTATTGTAACACGGCCTCCTGGCATAAAAAAACATTTTGCTCACTAAAAAAACTCTGCTAAAAGCAGAGTTCACGAGCTAATTTGTTCTTGTAGTGATATAGCTTTTTCAGTTTCTGAAATGAGAATTGGTACTGATGGTTTCGTCACTTCTATCCTCTTAATATAGTGACCATCTAACTCTTTCACACAAAATTTATAGGTTTCAATTTCAACAATATCTCCCTCCTCAACCCCGAGGTTCTTTGTTAAAATCCAACCACCAATCGTATCAACACCATCATCATCAATGGTTAAACCTAATAATGTATTGACTTCACTAACAAGCACTTTTCCTTCTAGAATTGTCTTTGTTTCACTGACACATTGAATTTCTGGTTGTTCATCCGTATCAAATTCATCTTGTATATCTCCAACAATTTCTTCTAATATATCTTCAACTGTTACGAGCCCTGATGTTCCACCATATTCATCAATTAATATCGCAATATGTGTTCGTTCCCTTTGCATTTTTAAAAATAAATCATGAATTGGGATTGACTCAATAACAAGGATAATAGGCCTGATATACTGCTCTACCTTTTCTTTACTAACAGTACCATGATTCACAAAGTCTGTGAAAATATCTTTAAAGTTTACAAAACCAATCACATGATCTTTATCCCCATCGACAACTGGATATCTTGTATATTTTTCACTTGACATTATTTGTAATGCTTTTTTCACTGGTGTATCTTTATCTAAAATATACATTTCTTTACGTGGTACCATGATTTCTTTTGCAATCCGATCGTCAAATTCAAAGATTTTATTTACATATTTAAATTCAGATTGATTAATCTCTCCGTTTTTGTAACTTTCCGACATTAATAGACGTAATTCTTCTTCCGAATGTACTTCCTCATGATCTTTCGCATTTTGCAAACCAAATTTTCTCGTTACATATTGAGCTGATCCGTTTAACAGCCAAATAAAAGGAAAAGTAATACGATAAAAGAAAAGTAGTGGCTTTGCAACAAGCAAACTTACTTGTTCTGCTTTTTGAATTGCAAATGTTTTTGGCGCTAACTCTCCCACAACCACATGGAAAAAAGTAATGAACATAAACACTAGAATCACAGCCATAATCTCTGCAAGCTGGGGAGACACGTTCCAACTTGCGAACAGCACATCAAACATGTGTTTTAACGCTGGTTTACCTAACCAACCAATCCCGAGAGCTGTAACTGTAATTCCTAATTGGCAAGCTGATAAATACTCGTCTAAGTTTGTAATGATTGTTTTTACTGACTTTGCATATTTATTACCTTCTGTAATCAAATAATCGATGCGTGAACCTCTCACTTTCACAATTGCAAATTCTGCCGCAACGAAAAATGCAGATAAGGCAATTAAAACAATCACCATACTTATACTATATATGTCCAAATATGTGTCCTTACTTACGGTGTAAGCAAGGAAGCCACCTCCTACTTAAATTTATTCAAGTGAAGTAACATTACTTATAATCTTACAAAATTCTACATTCGCAATCACCTTTTTATACATTATATGCATACATAAAAGAAGATATTTATATTTATGATAATCTAAATGTTTTCCCTCCGTCAAATAAGAATACTTACAAAATTCAGACATAATTCTTTCTTTTTAGAAGCTTTATATGCTTATAGACTCATTTTCGTGAAAAAGCACTTTCTTTGCCGATTCCGCACTTCTTTTGTCATTCTTGAAGGTAACAAGCTTATTACCTCGAAATCATTCAACAGGATATATATAGGAGGGATTATCTTGGAATATAAAACACCCTTTATTGCCAAAAAATTAGGTATTAGCCCAAAGGCAGTGGTCCGGATTGCACAACAGTTAAATCTTGAGATAGAAAAAAACAAATATGGCCATTACATTTTTACACAAAGTGACTTAGATCAAATGTTAGATCATCATTGCTCTCATGTAGATACAAGTTCTCAAACAAAATCCTCAAATGATTTTGAGCAATTCGTGACACAATTAAATGCAATTACCCGGCGATTAGATCAAATGGAAGAACAAATGAAAGATAAAGCGAATGATGTTGTTACTTATCAATTGCTACAACATCGACGTGAAATAGAAGAAATGCTAGACAGAATCCAGAAACTAGAGGCGGATCTTAAGAAAGAAGAACCACTGTACATTACACCTGATATTAAGCCAACATATGAACGGGAAAAAAAACCAAAGCGTCGTAAAATGATTTTAAGTATATTTGGTTTTTAATATTTTTCACTTATGAGTTCGCGTATTCTGGTTGACTTCCCCCTAGTTAATCAGAATACGCTTTTTTACTTCATAATAAAAGGATGCCTTATGACAAGGCATCCCTTTATTATGATAACATCATATTCATATCTTCAGTGGCAGTCGTGATCATTTTCAATCCAAATGTCTCTTGCAACACTTGAAGTACACCAGGTGAAATAAATTCAGGTGCTTTTGGACCAATACGTATATCTTGAATTCCAAGACTAAATAACCCAAGTAAAATGGCAACTGCCTTTTGTTCAAACCAAGATAACACAATACTAATCGGCAATTCATTCACTTCACATTGAAAAGCATCCGCTAAAGCAGCTGCGATTTTTATTGTTGAAATCGAGTTATTACATTGACCTAAGTCAATGTAGCGTGGAATCTGCGTTTCTGGTACAACCCCATAATCTACATCATTAAAACGAAACTTCCCACAAGAAGTTGTTAAAATAACCGTTTCCATCGGAAGTGACATCGCTAATTCACGATAATATTCCCCGCCTTTTCCTGGAGCGTCACAACCTGCAATCACAAAGAACCGTTTAATTCTTCCTGCTTTTACTGCTTCAATAATTTCTGGCGCTAACGATAATACCGTATTATGATGAAAACCTGTTAACAACTGTTCGTCCGACTCCATATATACTTCTGGTAACTCCAAGGCCTTTTCAATCAATGGATCAAAATTATCATTTTCAATTTTTCGAACGCCCTCTAGCCCAGCAATATCATAAGAAAAGAAACGATCAGCATACGACCCTTTAATAGGCATTACACAATTCGTTGTAGCTAAAATCGCACCTGTAAATTTGTCAAAAAGACGTCGCTGATCATACCATGCTTTACCGATGTTCCCTTTTAAATGTTTATATTTTTTTAACTGTGGATATCCATGAGCTGGGAGCATTTCTGAATGCGTATAAATATGAATCCCTTTCCCTTCTGTTTGCTTGAGCAATTCCTCTAAAGCAAATAGATTATGCCCTGTAACAACAATCGCTTTACCCTCTACACGATTTTGCGTAATATGAACAGGTTCAGGAACACCAAAGTGATTCGTATGCGCCTCATCCAACAATTCCATCACTCGTAAGGCAGCTTTCCCAACTTTCATAGCCATTTCCAAATGTTCTTGTTCATTAAAGTTTGAATTTGTTAATGTCATATATAATGCTTCATGCGTTGTAGCATCTACAAACGAATCTGTATACCCAAGCTGAGCTGCATGAGTACGATAAGCTGCAATTCCTTTTAATCCAAATACAATTGTATCTTGTAAACTTGCAATCGTTTCGTTTTTTCCGCAAACACCCATTACTTTACATCCACCTGTTGGTGTTTGTTCACATTGGTAACAAAACATACAATCCCATCCCTTCCTCAATCAATTCTTACAAATAAAGCGTAATGTATATTGAACGAGAAGGATGTGATATCAATCACAATAATATATAAAAATTTGTGACAATTTAGTTTGTTAACATAATATTTTTACTGTATTCCTTAATAAGGGCTTGGGCATGAGCATTTCCTTGAATAATATCTCGAAATTCCTTCAATGAATATAGATGTGTTATTCCCTTTCGAGCATGAATCCGTACAGGTACACCTTGCAACTTATCATGAAAATTAAAGGGATTATCTATTGGCTCAATCGGAAAACCAAGTGTAAATAAATACATATACATCCGTTTTGTAACGACAGCAATATACCATTCAGCTTTCATTTCTAAAGCATGCATAAATAAAATAGCTGCTAGCCTTTTAAAATGCCCTCTCCCACGAGAGGTTTTCGCAATACTTAACTTTCCTATTTCATAAACATTTTTTAAGTCTTTCACTAAATCATTTTCAGAAAACGGATAGAAAAACTCAGAATTTGATTGTTCAGGCACTACATATCGAATACACTCTACAGTACCGATATAGTGCTGATCTTCTATTAATAAAAATCGTGATGGATTTAAATTACGTTCTACGAACATTAAATCTCTTTCTTCACAAAAATCTCCCCACAGTTGCTCGAACCAAAAATGTTCTTCCTTTGTTTGAACACGCTGGAACATATTTACCCGCCTTTCCCATCGCCGTTCTTTTTGACAACGCTTTCACCATCTATCATATAAGAACAAACCTTCGTATGCAACTAAAAATATTTACTCCTTTTATATTCTATAAAGTAAACAGAATTCCTATTCGACTTTTATTTTTATAAAACGAATAAAATATGTTAAATAATAGTGTTGATTATGGTTAAAAAAATGGGTAGGATTATACATTATATCTAATATAGGAAAAAGTAAAAAGAAACGAAATCAAGATAAGTATTGCTAATCTGCTGTTAAAGATTTTAAAGGAATGCCTTTTTCATCTAAGCAGAATATTAATTATAAATAAATATCTTCAATATAAGATACAAGGAGATCATATTATGAAAGATAAACTAACTACGATTCCTTCATTATCTTCAAACTCTGTTCGTTTGGGTGTTTTGTTAGCTATAGTTGGAGGCTTTTTAGATGCTTATACATTCGTCAGCAGAGATAGAGTATTTGCCAATGCACAGACAGGAAATATAGTACTATTCGCTATAAGAGCAGCTAGTGGGGAATGGAAAAGTGCTTTACTTTATATCCCGCCTATTTTAGCTTTTATATTAGGTGTTTTGGTATCAGAAGTAGTAAAGATTCCTCATATAAGACAACTATTACATAGTTATAGACGTTCTATCCTTATATTAGAATGCATTATTTTAGCCGTTGTAGGTATTTTGCCAAAAAGTGTACCTAACATAGTGATAACAGTATGTATTTCGTTTGTATCATCTTTACAAATTTCCACTTTTAACAAACTAGACAAGTGGACCTACAATTCAACGATGACAACAGGAAACCTTCGAACTGCAACGCAGGCAGCATATTTGGCATTCATAGAACATAATCAAGAAGCGAAAAAACAATTTAAAGAATTCTTTGTTATCATTCTTTCTTTTTTATTTGGTGCGTCGTTAGGGACATTTTCCACCACTCATATAGGAAACACATCTATATGGATTGCATCAGGAATTTTAGTGATTGCTCTGATTTTGTATCATAGGGACAGAGGTTATTTGAGAAAACCCTTAACATTGAAATAAAAGTTTTTTTAATGTTACTTTGATAATACCTCATTATCGCAATTGATTCACTACCAGTTTCCTCATACGATTTATGTCGAGTGCTGCGTGTTAACAACATTAAAATCGTATGAGGAAAACAATTACTTCAAATTGACAATACATCCTGGGAAATAATGATTCTCAGGATTTTCTTTTATTCAAAAAGCAAGGAGTTCTTTTTATAAAACGGTATTCTTTAGCCATTTCTCAAAAATTTGTACAAGCCCGTGTTTTCCAGCTAACTTTTCTTTACCTTGCTTCGTTTTATATGGATATAATTGCAAGAAAACACCGCAACCAGATTCAATTTTCTTTCCATGCATATGGCTTCCTGGATAAACACAAATCACTTCGTGAATCGCTCTTCTCTTGAAAATACGTTTCCCATCTTTTTCATCTACATATTTAATAGACCAATATTTATACATTTGTTCCGTTGCTTTTGTATTACCAAGAGGCTGAAAAATATTATACATGGGACTATATTTCACTTCAATAATGATAGACGATTCATATTCATACTTTTCTCCTTGTTTTACATAACAATCTAAACGAATGTCTGGTTTTTTCGTATCCTCTCCATTATAAAAATGACTTCCCTTACTAAGTGCAATAAGAGGATGTGTTTCAATCAAATCATTAAATGCAATATGAATCTGAAAATCATCACGATTTAAAATAATTGTCGTACCATCTTGTAATCCATCTAAATAAAAATATTTTTGTATTTGTTCACGAATTGGAATTTCGTCTATAAATCCGATCTGTTGTAATATAGAAATAACAATAAAAAAAGCATAATACTCATACACTAAAAATGTTGGCTTATATACAAATAATAATGCTGGAGAGTGTTGATTATGATGTGGTAACAACTCTAAGTGAGAGATTAATTGGCGATGAGGTACCGATAAAGCATGTAAAGTGATGTTGGTTTTTTCAGAAATATCTCCCCAAAATGGGGAGTGTAACAAGTTTTGAAAATACTGTGCACTTTGATATACAATACGATACAGTATTTTATATTCTTGTATTTTCAAAGAACTTTTTCGTACATCTGCTTCTTTCAACAAATGTATATTCCGATATTTTTGTTTTTCTCTATCCGTCACAGATCCATTACGGTCAATCGTTTGCATAATTGTTTTCACAGCTTGGTATTCCTCTTTTTTCATGTGCTTTGTTCCTTCTAATATTTCGATCGTCTTTTGTAAAAAACTCTGCATTTCTAACAAATAATAATAAAATTGTTTCGTTTTAAATTTCAGAAAAGCATTTTCCAAACTATCTTTTTGTTCAACAAACTTACGATTGTAATATTTTCCCCAAGGCTTTCTTTCACCAACTATTACACTTTTTCTCGTAGCCCTTCTTTCTCTTATTTCCCAATCGTACTTATTCATATATTTCGTATTCATTTCCACTTCCTTATAAATTTGTTTTATTTTTTTCATTTTTTGCGGAAGCATTCGAAGTAGTATTAAATATGAAGAATCCTCAATGTCACTAAGTGCTGAAAATGTCTTTTTATAATACCCCCTATCTAAAATCAGTTCATTTAAAATTGATTTCACATAAGTTTGAATCATTTCAAATTGATCATCTAAGAAATTTTTGGGAACAATTTGAAACGCTCCATAGTATATTTCTTCTTCCACTCGTACCTCAAAGTGATATAAACCGCAGCGCCACGGATAAAAAAAATCAGTTTTCCCATGCTCATATACTAATACTTTTTTCCTTTTTTCATGTAATTCATATTGCGATTCCTTTAAGTTTTTTTGTCCCTCATATACTTTATTCCATATAAATGTAATATGAGCTGGTTTTTCATAATGTAAACATAAGCGTAATGATTTTAACTCCTGCACTTTATAAACACACTGTGAGAGCGCTATAGTAGAGGTACAAAGACGATTCAAAAGAATAAACTCTCCCTTTGCTTCAATCCCTACGATCAATTTTAATACAAATGGGAGCTTCTCCTTTGTATCAACAATTTCAGTCTCATAACACTCCTCATTTTGCATATCCATACAACTCCAATTCACGCCGTTTTTGCCTTATATAGGCTAAAGAATGTTCAAATGTAGAAACATCATTTGCAAGCGGCGACTGTAACAGTGGTATAAGCATTGCGCCTTTCTTTTCATCTTCAGAAAGAAGAGCACCAATCGTCATTTCTGTTCCACGTAACTTTGTTAACACACGTTGCTTTATTTGTAAGTCAAATCCTTCTTCCCTGCTAATCATATAGGTGTGATTATTTTGAAGTGGGATATTTTGCAAATACGTAGCAATCGCAGCTGCGCATCGAAAAGAAATACCTTTCGATGCATCATATGACGATAATACGCCGTGTAATTTATCTAGCAACTCTAATTCTTCCTCTGAAAAAACGTCAATCATTGCTTTATTTCGTAACCAATTTACGCGAAATTCTCCAGCTGTTACTTTAAGAGGCAAAAGTTGTGTCTCTTTATCTTGCTCCATACTCATTTCACAAAATGGAATTTTTTGAAGGGTAATGAGATTTGTTCGATCTAATAGGCGGTCGGATAATTCTTTCGTTGTTTCGTCAAAGTTTACAGTGCCAATAAAAATAATATTCTCACCAATTTCAATTTTGGATGGAATTGTGTTTTCTATTTCAGGTACTTCCTCATATAAAGTGAGAATACGATTTTTCTTTTCTAATTGAAGGATAGATAAAAACGGTGTAAACCAATGCTCAATATGTGACATATTCATTTCATCGAATACAACCATATACAGCTGATTCGGATTTTCTTTTGCTTTTAATAATGTTCGAACTAACTTTGTGTCACTTGCTATGAAAGTTCCATTTGGATGAAGATAACCAAGCAAATCATGTGGTTCTTGATATGATGGGGATATAGGAATCCATACTAGTTCCTCACCATAACGTAACCCAAGCGCTTCCGCATAGGCTTGCACAAAACGTGATTTTCCAACCCCCGGTATGCCCGCAAGAATCGTTAACATATTTGTTTTGACACTAATATGAAAATTAAAGACATCAGTTGCATCTATATATAAATCTTTAGCGTACACTACGTCCTGTACATACTGTAAAAAAGAAGATTCACGCTCATCCCATTCTTTCTCTTCTTTCTGCGTTTTTATATCTGTCACTTCAACTAGTTTCCCCTCTTCTACAACACGTTTTACAAGTTGCTCATATATATTCGCTCTCACAAAATACAAGTGATTATCTACTTCTAACTCTACACGCTTGGTCCAATCATCAATTTCGATATATTTACATTCCTTTCTTTGCTCATAATATGCAATTGAACTAACAGAAGGTTTTAATGACAAATTCCCATATAGTCTTCCCTCATGCCACAATAACTCTGGCACATCAAAGTCTTGCGGAAACTTCGGCATAAGAAAAGATAAGTAACCATTGCCCAGTTTACGTTCTAAGGATTCTCTTTTTTTATATCCAGGTAGTCTTGGTGAAGGAACAATCTTATATGCATCTACTATTTCTCTCTGCTCTGTACATATTAACTCAACATATAAATTCCCTCTTTCGTAATAAAGCCGAAACAATACCAACTGTCTTTCTAATTTTCTTTTCTTTAAGTCAGCGAAAACTTTCTCATTTTTTTTATTACTATATACACCTTCAAAAAGATATGGCTCGTCAGCAAACTGTGATTGCAAAACAGAAGGGATTGGAGAAAGACATTGTACAAAAAAAGTATCCCCCGCCTTCTCTTCCACACCATCTACAAACCTCCCAAGAAATCTCATGTGATACATTCGCTTTATAAAACTTGGATGTAGAGCTTTATGCAGCTTCAACACACTCACCTTCTTTTTTTTCATGCTGTTCTTATTGTATGAACTCCCGCAGAAAACTAGAAACAAAAAACCTGACGTTATCCGTCAGGTTACAAAGAGTAAGACTTATATTAGTGAGAAGGAAAAGTTTTTTTCTCTTGCAAAATAGCATTGTGAGCGATCTTCATTTTAGCAAGTACATATCGTAGTCTATCTTCAGCATTTTCATCCTTATTATGCTGTAAATCCGCCAAAGTCTCTACAGAACCAGCTAAATTTTCAATAACTCCACGCAATTCGGGATGATGATTAAAAAATGACTCCTGTACTAAAATTTTCCGTAAGTCACTTGCCAATTCCATAATTCTTGCTAATTGTTCTTTCTCTTCCATTCTCATCCCTCCTAAATATCTTACATATTAGATATTCTGTAAATAAATGCGAACTCCTTGTAATCAAAATAAAAAAGCCCTTCAAGAGGACTTTTCTACATTTTGATATTACCTGTAATAAGCATGTACAGTGATACGATTGCTGCAATAACAATTACAGCCATTGCATATCTCTCCATACCTGAAAAACAACGATTTCCTTTTTCTTTTCGTGCAAACATATAAACAACAAGTCCAATACCATATACAATTGAGACAAGTAGTAAGTTCTTTAAGCCCGCTGCGTAAATCAACCATATAGAATACGCAGATGCAATTAAAGCCAATAATCCATTTTTTAATCTGGCACGCTTCAGTTCCTTTGTAACAACTAATTTCAATTGATACAGTGCTGATAATAAGTATGGTAGTAAAATGGATGTAGATGCAATAAAATACATCATTTGATACGTTGATGCCGAAAACAGAACGATAATAAATAACGTTTGTGCAACACCATTTGAAATCCATAATGCCATATGTGGTGTTTGTTTTTTATTTGTTTTCGTAAAGACTTTCGGAAATACACCATCTTTCCCTGCTACATGAGATATTTCAGAAACAAGTAAGAACCAACCGATTAATGTCCCAATAAGTGACGCAACTAATCCAATATTAATAGCAATTGCGCCCCACGGTCCAACAACGTGCTCTAATACATGTCCCATTGACGGAGTTTCTAAAGCAGAAAGTTCTTGTCTTGTCATAGCTCCCATTGAAAGCACTGAAATCAAAATATAAATAGACATGACTAAAATGAGTCCGAACACTGTCGCTTTTCCAACATCTCGGCTATTTTTTGCTCTTCCAGATAATACGACTGCTCCTTCCACTCCAATAAATACCCAAAGTGTAACAAGCATCGTATTTTTCACTTGCCCAAGTACAGAAGAAACAGAAATTGTTCCCTCACCCCAGAAATCATGTGTAAACGTATCCCAACGAAACGCTGTAACCATCACTACAATGAATAATAGAATGGGAACTAGCTTTCCAATTGTTGCAATAAAGTTCATAATAGACGCTTCACGAATTCCAATTAAAATCAGAAAGTGAAGTGTCCATAATAAAAGAGATGCACCAATGATAGAAGCTGCATTGTTTCCTCCTTTGAAAATAGGGAAGAAATATCCAAGCGTACTAAACAATAACATAATTGTTGCTACGTTTCCTAAAATCCCTGCAAGCCAATATCCCCATGCACTATTAAAACCAATATATTCACCAAATCCAGCGCGTGCATAACTATAAATTCCACCCTCAAGCTCTGGTTTTTGTCTTGCTAATGTTTGGTATACAAGTGCAAGCGGAATCATTCCCATTGCTGTAATACACCATCCAATTATTGTGGCGCCACTATTTGCCCCTACTGCTAAATCATGAGGTAGACTAAATACGCCACCGCCAACCATTGTTCCAACTACTAATGCGATTAATGGAAAAAATCCTAATTTCTTTTCTATCGGTACCACCCCATCTGTCATTCTAGGTGTTATGTTCATCCTTTCAACTATTAAAGTCACCTTTTCTCTAATAGACGTTTCTATTATATTTTTTCAGGAAAACATTACTTATTCTAAAAGAAAATGAGTAAAAAGGGAATACTTTTTTGAAAAAATGTATAAGTATGCACGAAAAAACCGTTCATTTTGTAATGAACGGTCATTTCCCAAACATAAAATTGTATATTTCTTGTAAAAATTAACGAATTAGCTTTTCTTTTTGTAAAAATTGTTTTGCTACTTTTTCAGCGCTTTTACCATTTACATTTACTTCATAATTCATTTTTCGCATCTCTTCATCTGAAATCTTTCCAGCAAGTTTATTCAATACCTTTTCAAGCTCAGGATATTTTTCAAGTGTCTCTTGTCTTAATAATGGAGCCCCTTGGTATGGAGGAAAGAGCCCTTTATCATCTTCTAATACTTGAAGCCCATATTGCTCAAGTTCACTATCCGTAGAATACGCATCAATAACTGTAACATCACCTGATTCAATTGCACTATAACGCAATTTTGGTTCCATCGTTTTTATATTTGCAAACTGAAAATCATACAATTTCTGCAATCCCTTATAACCATCTTCTCTATCGGCAAATTCTAATGTAAATCCTGCCTTAACATTCGCAGAAATATTTCTTAAATCTGAAATTGTTTTGACATGATACTGCTCCGCAATATTTTTGGGCATTGCTAGTGCATATGTATTATTATATTCCATTGGTTTTAACATTTTCATATGATATTTCTTTTCCATACCTATACGTGCTTGTTCATATACTGCTTCACGATTCGTGCTCTTCGGCTCTTCTTTCACAAAAGTGGATAAAGCAGTTCCTGAAAATTCAGGATATATATCAACTTCTCCTGATTTTAAAGCCTCAAAAACAAATGCTGTTTTCCCAAACCCAGGTTTCAGTTCTACATGTAAATCTGTATCTTGTTCAATAAGTTGTTTATACATTTGAATTAGAATTTCTGGTTCAGATCCAAGTTTCCCGGCAATCACAATATCTTTCTGTTGCGTATTCCCAATAAAGGGTGTAACTATAACTATGACTACAATACATACAGCTGATATAATACGCCCTGGAGAACGTTTTGTACTTTCAAACATCCGAAGTACTCCGTCAAAGAATAAAGCTAATAGCGCAGCTGGTACAGCCCCTAAAACGATAAGAGCATGATCGTTTCGATCAATACCAAGTAAAATAAGTTTTCCGAGTCCTCCAGCCCCTATTAATGCAGCTAACGTCGCTGTTCCAACAATTAATACCATCGCTGTACGAATACCCGCCATAATAATTGGCAATGCGAGTGGAAGTTCTACCTTCCATAATCTTCTCCAGCTATTCATTCCCATTGCTTTTGCAGCCTCAATAAGCGATTCATCTACCTTACGAATTCCTGTATAAGTATTTCGTAAAATAGGCAATAACGCATACACAACTAACGCAATGATTGCTGGAAGTTTCCCAATACCTACTAGTGGAATTAAAAGCCCCAGTAAAGCTAATGAAGGGATCGTCTGCATAACAGCTGATGTTCCTATAATAAACTCGGCAATTCGCTCTCTTCTTGTTAACAAAATACCGAGCGGAACTGCAATGATTACTGCAAAAAATAAAGAAATAAGTGAAATTTGAAGATGTTCAATCAATGCATGAAATAATTCTAATTTTCGTTCTTGAAAGACTTGTAATAATGCAGACACTATTTAGCCCCTTTCCTTCATTTGCCTAACTATATAGTTCACAATATGGCGGCTTGTCACTGTCCCAACATATTGTCCATCCTTTTCAATTGGTACAGATTCTTCTGTCTGCAAGCGAATCAACGCTTCTTGCAGAGGAGACCATAAAGATAGAGGTGAAATGTCATTTTGTCTTTGTTCACTATTCTCAAATGGCAGTATATCTTCAACGTTCTTCCCTTCGTACCAAGGGCGACCACGATTTCCAATAAACTCTTCTACAAAATCATTCGCTGGATTATGTATAATTCCTTCTGGTGTATCTAATTGAACAATTTTCCCTTTTTTCATTACACAAATACGATCACCAAGTGATAATGCTTCTTGCATATCGTGCGTTACGAAAACAATTGTTTTTTGAATTTTTCTCTGTAATTTCACAATATCTTTTTGTAACTGTTCACGGCTTAATGGATCTAGTGCACTAAATGGTTCATCCATTAGAACAATCTTCGGATTGGCTGCTAGTGCCCGTACAACTCCCACACGCTGCTTCTGTCCACCAGATAGTTCATCCGGCATACGATCCCGATATACATCTGGATCTAATCCAACCATATCAAGCAATTCATCTACACGTTCTCGGACTTTCTCTTTACTCCATTTTCGCATTTCAGGTACAATCGCAATATTTTCAGCAATTGTCATATGAGGAAACAAAGCGATTTGCTGCAAGACGTATCCAATGTCCCAGCGCAATTCATGAATGTTATAATCTTGAATGTTTTTTCCATCAATAGAAATTGATCCTTCTGTCGTTTCAATTAAACGATTAATCATTTTCATTGTTGTCGTTTTCCCGCACCCACTCGGTCCAATGAGAACAAAAAATTCTCCTTTTTTAATTTCTAAATGCAATGAATCCACTGCTTTCGTACCATCTTCATATGCTTTTGACACATGATTAAATTGAATCACAAATACAACTCCCTTATTATTATTTCTTTCATTTTGATGGAATCTAGCCTGCTTTTCAAATGATACGCTTACCCCCATAAAAAAGAGCCCTTTGCTTAGGCTCTAGTGATCGAATAATATTGTTTTCATAATCGCGGCGTATTCTCGTATGTATGCCTTTTTCTTAGAACGCACTGGCGTCGGGGCAGCTAATGCTTCCATCCTCATACCTAAACGTTCAGCAATAATCTTCGTCCGATATAAATGATACGTATTGCTTACAACAACAGCGTGCTTCACACCGTATAAATCTATGCTAAATTTTAGGTTTTCATATGTGCTTGTCGAACGATCCTCAAGTAATATAAATTCCTCTTTAATACCGCGGCTCAATAAATAATTTCGCATGCTATGTGCTTCTGGAATATCCTCATCTTCCCCCTGGCCACCCGACACAATCACTTTTGTTTCTGGATGAGCATGCAGATATTCTAAAGCTGCATCTAATCGATTTTGAAGAGATAAAGAAGGCTTATCCCCAAATAGTTTTGCTCCTAAAATTAATATGTACGGAGCGCAATTGCTTACTTTCTCATGAGCTACTTTATTCATGCGATATGTTATATACATAATATATAGTGTTGGCAATAAACAAAGGAAAAATAAAATCCATTTCATATATAAATTTACACTCCCTTTCTTTACATTATATCGAAAAAGAAAGGGAGACAGAAGTATTTTTAGTGACTACGTTGTCCTGCATTTTGAGGATTTCGTGCTTTTTTTGAAGACGTATGATCCTGCGTTTGATTACCTTTATGTTTCGCTGATCCTAGTGCTTTCGTTTTTCCCATGTTAATTCACACCCTCTTTTATATGATTCCCTTATAACTTTTGTATTTTTGCTCCCATCATGCAATGGATTTACTGGAAGTTCCTCCTCTTTTTCGCATGTTCTTTTCACATAAATACAATCAACAAGAGAAGCTCTACATCTTCCGTTTATTGAAATTAACTATTTTTTTAGATAAACTCAGGAAAAGAACCCACCAACAAAATCATTTGCACGAGATGTTATAATTGTATCAAGTTGTGCGCTAAAACCTTTTGCAATTTCAGATTTCAATGTATTTTTTCATTTTCCAATTTGAGTATAATTTTGATCTTTCTCCTAAAAATATTGCTATGTGACAAGAAAAGAGGACCTGCTTTAAGATTTTCTCATAACAAATTTTATTTTATGTAAAAAACAAAAAGAAAGGGAGATACAATGACAAAGGGAAAAGAAATAACAGGAACAGGATGGAACTTAGACAATAGTTATGCCCGTCTGCCAAAATCATTTTTTACCACCCACAGTCCAACTCCTGTACGTTCACCTAAGTTGTGCATTCTCAATGATCCATTGGCAGCATCCCTAGGGTTGAACGATCAGGCGCTGCAAAGCGAAGATGGTATAGCGGTGCTTGCTGGCAACCGGATTCCCAAAGGTGCCTTACCTCTTGCTCAAGCTTATGCGGGGCATCAATTCGGACGTTTTAACTTGTTAGGAGACGGCCGAGCTCTGTTACTTGGCGAGCAGATTACTCCCCTAGATAAGAGGGTTGATATTCAGCTTAAGGGTTCTGGTAAAACACCATACTCCCGCCGAGGTGATGGTCGCGCAGCACTTGGACCGATGCTGCGCGAATACATCATCAGTGAAGCAATGCATGCGCTTGGTATTGCTACTACCCGTAGTCTAGCGGTAGTGACTACCGGTGAGTCAATAATTCGTGAAACCGAGCAACCTGGGGCAATTCTGGCCCGTGTAGCTGCAAGTCATCTGCGCGTCGGCACCTTTCAATACGTTTCAAAATGGGGCACTGCTCAAGATCTCCGAATTCTCGCTGATTATACATTGCAACGCCATTATCCAGACGTTGGCGCTGCCCCGAACCGCTATCTTTTCCTGCTTCAAGAAGTGATTAAACGTCAAGCCACACTAATTGCCGGGTGGCAACTTGTTGGCTTTATTCACGGAGTGATGAACACCGATAACATGACCATTAGTGGAGAAACTATTGATTATGGTCCTTGCGCCTTCATGGATACTTATGATCCGGCAACGGTATTCAGCTCCATTGATATTCAAGGTCGATATGCCTATGGCAATCAGCCTCATATTGCCGGGTGGAATCTCGCACGATTTGCTGAAACTCTATTGCCACTGCTGCATATAGATGAGACGCAGGCTATCAAACTGGCCCAGGATGCGATTTCAGATTTTACTAAGTTGTATCAATCTAATTGGCTCACGGGAATGAGAGCTAAACTAGGAATATTTAACGAAGAAATACAGGATGAATCCCTTATTGAAGACCTCCTTAGTATGATGCAGAAGTATCGTGCGGACTATACTAATACCTTCCTCACATTAACTTTTGATACACTAGAGGATACAGTCTTGTTTGGGACCCCAGAATTTACTCAATGGTATAAGCAGTGGCAAGCGAGACTAGACAGACAGCAGGAATCGAAAGCTTCTTCACATCAATTAATGCGAAACAGCAATCCTGCACTAATCCCGCGGAATCACCGGGTAGAAGCCGCACTAGAAGCCGCAGTGAAACAAGGAGATTACAGCGTGATGAAGCAACTTCTTGATGTTCTTTCGCGTCCCTACGCGCACTCCCCGGAACAGGCTGATTACGCCACACCGCCTGCGCCATCATCCTACCCTTACCGAACTTTTTGCGGTACATAACATAGAAGTATTAGGGATGGTTCTGTTTTTTTATAATTGCATTAACGCCTTGTCTCGTTTTACTATTGGTACAAAATAATGCTACCTCGTTACTTGAGGTAGCATTATTTTAGTTTACAGATACATTTGATGGACATAGTTTAGAGTTTTAGTACGAATTAACGACTACATCTCTATCACGAAAATATAGATTTGATCGTACACCTTCTTCGTCAATATTATGATAAAGAGCGTTTTATCCCTCAACCCCTAATTGTTTCTTTACCTCTTTATATACATTCATGTATCCTTTTAGTTCTTTTATTAAATCCTGAATCAATGGTTTTGCCTCTTCACTAATCTCGCCATCTTGTACGTATAAACCATCTAATACAACCTGCTTTGGAATTGCATTCGCATACACACCTCTCGCTACAATACGCATGCTATTTAATGCATTAATTCCGCCTTTCCCTCCGCCCGCAACTGCTAATAAGGCTACCGGTTTATGAATAAATTCACTACTACTTAAAAAATCTAATGCATTTTTAAGCGCACCGCTCATTGCATTATGATATTCAGGTGTGCAAAGCACTACACCATCCGCTTCTTTCACTAAAGTTTTTAACTTTGTTACTGCTTCTAATTCACGCTGTGATTCTTCACCATTATATAAAGGTAATTCCTCAACCGCTAAATCATATAATTCTCCTTCAAATTGCTCAGCAATATATTTTGAAATAACACGTGTTCTACCAAATTTTCGTGGTGTCCCATTAATTACGACTAATTTCATGAATATTTCTCCCCTTTGTTTTAAGTTCTATCTATATATTATCAGAAATTTATATACAAATCACAATCAAAAGAGGGAAATTCTTTGAGAAAATAGTATGAAGAATAAAAAAAGAACTCATACTTTTGTATGAGTTTCTAGAAATGACCGTTCTATTTGTTAATGATTTAAATACACTATCGCTCTTGTTTACTGTAAACTCAATGATTCTTGCGATTTATTTCTTTTTTAATAAAACTGCGTATTCTTCTCTACTGCACTTGCTATATGCATCGGTAACTCTTTTATTTTAGACTCGAGATACTTTTGTGCCTTTGCGCCTAAATGTTTCTTACTTTCGATATAATAGGCACAAATGGAAATCTCATAATCAAATAAATAATCGTACACGTGGTAATCTACAAAAAGAAGATCTTCTTTCGGAAAAGGGATTTCTTTTCCTTGCAATGCATACATTAAACCTATATGGTTTTTAGACATCGTTCGATATACCCTTGCAAGTTGATATAAAGATTCTGCTCTAGTTGGTCTATACTCCCAAGCATTTTGAAAATACGTAATAGCTAGTGCAAAAAACTGTTCTTCCTGCTGAATAAAACCTTCAATTTCAGACTGATTTTCTTCCGCCTCTTTCTTAAGCTGCCCTTGTTTGAATGAAGAGATATTCGCCAACTGTTCATAACAAAGACCAATTCTTAGGAACGAATAAAATACTTCTTCCGCCCATCCTCCAGCTTCAACCCTTTTCTTGTACCATTTAATTGATTCCTCAAATTCACTTAGATGATAATAAGTTTGGGCCAAATAAAACAAATACCTTACTTTTAAATCTGGTGTAGTTGTCAGGTCTTGTATCCCTTCCAATAATAATCGTTTATCCCTTTCAAATTTATCAACCTTACTTCCACCATCTCCTTGATCATTAATAATAAGACCATCTAGTCTATCTACTCCCGCATTATAATCAGCACCTACTTTAGAACGGTCTATATCCCAGTATTCATGTGTAACTCCAACGGATTTCCACGGTAAAGATGTTTTTAGCAGACGAGTAAGCCAATATTTAATATGAATATCGTATTGCAACGTCAGATAATGATCCTTAGTTAAACTACGTTTATCAAAATCAGGTGTAACTTCTAAAACCATATCTGCGTCAAGCACCAACAAATAATCAGACTCTGGATACGTTTCTTGTGCCAATGATACAGCTAAGCTTCGGTTATAACCAAAATTCCGAAACGGTTCATGATGAATCGTTCCAGGTATTCCATTTTCTTTACACCATTTTTCAATAATTCCAGGCGTACGATCGGTAGAACCTGTATCACAAATGGAAACAAAGTCAATGATTGGTTTAGCCGCATTCAAACATCTTTCAATTATTTTTGATTCATTTTTTACAATCATGCAAAGACATAATTTTTTTTCTTGTTGGTTTACCATCTTACCACCTCAAATTTTGTGAAACTGCTTTTTAACTTACAATATGTACCATTACACTTCACGCCACACAAGACATTCTTTTACTATTTATGAAGATTTCACTTTATTTATTCTGATTTTTATTCACAAAGCCAATAAGAGCTTCTTTACAACAGAAATAACAATAAAAATAAAAAAGAAACTCGTACTCTTGTACAAGTTTCTTTTTTGAAACAGTTAACTATGTTTTACAGCATACAAAGCAGCTTGCGTCCGATCATCTACGTCTAACTTAGCAAGTACATTTGAAACATGTGTTTTAACCGTCTGTTCTGTAATATGAAGCTCTGCTGCTATTTCTTTATTACTTCTTCCTTTCGTAATTTCACGAAGGACTTCTCTTTCTCTTTTTGTCAGCATAGACAAACTATCTTGCTTTTCCTCTTTCACTACTGGTCGTCCTAACAAAACAGGAGTTACTTTCGGATGAAAGTTTGTATTTCCTTGATATACCGCAATAATGGAAGCAACAAGTTGATCTGGCTGTACTTCTTTCAATTGATAACCATCTGCGCCAGCTTCCAGTGCTGGCAAAACATAATCTTGTTCTGAAAAACTACTTAACATCAGGATTTTAATAGTATCGTCATATTGCTTCAATCGTTTTGTCGCTTCAATCCCATCCATTTTCGGCATTGATAAATCCATTAATACTACATCTGGCCTTTCTTTTCGAACAAACTCTAACGCTTCTTCTCCATTCTCTGCTTCGCCTATAATTTCAAATTCCTCTTTCGTTTTTAAAAAGAATACAAGCCCCCTTCGAACAATATGATGATCTTCTACAAGTAATAGTTTAATTTTCAATAACCTTCTCCCTTTCAAACCGGTAACTGAATCTCAATCTTTGTTCCCTGTCCCGGCCTCGTTCTTATTCGAAATGTTCCTTTCATCAATTCAATTCGTTCTTTCATATTTTTTAAACCAAGTGCTGAATCTCTTACTTTTTCTTTAACAAACCCAATACCGTCATCTTCAATTTGAAAGTTTAACTTACTATTTTCTGTTTTTAAGTTAACAAACACCCTCCCGCATGAAGCATGCTTTTTACAATTATGTAAAGCTTCCTGGCTCACACGCCACAGCACTTCTTCTATTTCATCACCAATTGAAATAATCCCATCAATTCGAATTGCTACTTGAATACCTAATAACTTTCCGTAATTCTGCACCGCTTCTGCAAGCCCTTTTTCTAATCCTTCTGGCCGTAATTGCCAAATTAATAATGTCATCTCTTGTAACGCTTCTTGCGATAATTCTCCTATGTAACTTAGCATCTCTTGCAATTCTTTGTCCTTTGTCATATCAAGAGTCCCTCTAGCAGTTAACATAATGGAAAATAACAATTGTTTAACCGAATCATGTAAATCACGCGCGAGTCGATTTCTCTCCGCTACCACTACATATTTGCGCTCTTTCTCAACTAGCCTAATTCGTTGTATCGTTGTTCCAATCTGAAATGCAATTGCTTCTAACAAGGCTAATTCTTCCTCCGTAAAATGTGTTTTATGAGGTGAAGCAACATTTAATAGACCGAACTTCTTAGCTCCAGCACGAAGAGGAATCGTCGCATGATGCGTAATCTCTTCCGTCTCTCCCCAATTATATTCAATGGCATCTTCAATTCGCTTACACTCAATAATATTTGTTGCCTTTTCTAAACGTCCATTCACGAATCGATCGACACACCAACAATCTCCTTCACACATCGGTTTCTTTTCCTTCCATGTAAGTGCTGGTGGCAAATTTTTATCAACAAGCATACGATGCATTCCGTTTTCATCAATAAAAAAGATCCAACCTGTTTGTAAATTCATAACTTGCAATAATGTATGTAATACTTTCTCTAACATTTCCTGCAAATTTGTTGCTTCATTTAATAATTCTGCAATTTCTTTTAATGCTTCTAGACGCCGCATTTCCTTTTCATCATAATTCATCTTCATCACCAACTACCATTATAACATTAAGAAATTTCTAAATACTACAAACAAAAAAGTTCAAACAATTCATTTGATCTAAATCAATTACCAGAAAATATTAGTCCGTTTATTAAAAACCTGATTCAACAGCAAGTTGTAACTATGTAAAGAAAGAGACCTCAATGAAAAGGTCTCTTTCTTTACATAGCTCTCATTTTTTCCATATTCACTGTACTTCTGCATGTAAACAAGATTTAAAATGTCCTAAGGCAAATTTATGCCCTTGCTCATTAAAGGAAGCTACCGCTTTCTCATGTACAACGATATGAAACCCTTTATTATAAGCATCCACTGCTGTATGAAGAACACAAATATCCGTACATACGCCAACAAGATGTACTTCCTGTATCCCTCTTTCTCTTAGCTTCATTTCTAGATCTGTTCCAGCAAAAGCACTGTAACGTGTTTTGTCCATATAGTACACATTTTCCTTATCTTGATATTCTTCATATACACTTTGTAACTCTCCGTATAAATCTCTTCCTTTTGTACCAGTTATATTATGGGGTGGAAATAACTGCGTCTCAGGATGATACAAATCTTTTTCTTCATGTTTATCAATTGCAAATACAACATAATCTCCGTTTTCAATATACTGCTTTGTAATTTCTACAAGATGCTTTTCAATCTCTTGCCCTGGCTTTCCGCATGTTAATGCACCTTTTTCAGCTACGAAATCATATGTATAATCAATATTTATAAGAGCACGTTTCATTACGGCTTCTCCCTCCTATTTGTTTCACACTAAACAATGGAAAACGTGTTTTTACGACGCAGTATATTGTATTCGACATTTTCAAACAAAATCCCTACAAAATATATACCTGTCAAATGATAGGTACATATTTTTTCATTGGAATTCGTAAATCATATTCATTACATTCAAATTCAAAATAAAAAAGTACATTACTTAGAAAAGTAATGTACTTTTTATTATTATAATATTTCAGCTATTTTAAGAGGCTGGTTTCGTTTCAAGTTTCGCCTGCGTATAGCTAATAACTTTTCCACTCGGATCATTATTCTCAAATTGGACTGCAGTTACTGTATGAGATCCAGTTTCTAACGTTTTTTGTTTTAATTCTACTGTTGTCTGCGTCGTGCGGGTAACTTGATATTTCTCTTCAAACATATCATCTACAAATACAAACGTTTCTTTATCATTTTGAAAATCAGTAAGTTCGATTTCGACTTGCTGAATTAGGGTGTCTCTCTTTATAAACACAGTCGGTATATTACCATTTTCAGAAGTGCCATCTGGTGTGACTATCTTTATTTTACCTTCACCAATTGGCATTACTCCTTCAGGAAAAGGAATCATACTCTCATCACTTGCATTTACAACTTGTCCTTCTTGTTTAGGTTTTACTTCCTCTTTTGAAACCCCACACCCTACTAATAACAAAGCAGACAATCCAGTGATTATGAATTTTTTCAAAATTCATCCCCCCTGTAAATCGATTCTTAATTTATTATACAAAAATAACTTTTCATTTTAAATTTATTTTTCAACACTTCCGTGAACAATTGTTTCCGCTCATCATAACTGTATCATATTTTCTTTTTTTATATCATAAATTTTTTCAAAAAATAATTAGCAATTCCTTCTTATTCTTTATTTTAACCCACTATTATTAGAAAATATTCCAATCTAAAAAGGTTTCTTCCCAAGAAAAAAATTTCATTATATTGAATGCAGTAAAAAACTCTTTTAATAACTCATTCACTTTATAACCTAGGACAGTAAAATCTTGAACAAAATTCATCATTTCAATCCAGTATAAAAAGACATTGGTATATCCAATGTCTTTTTCACGTTTATCACAAAAATATCCTAATAAATAAACTTTGTAATATCTGTTACTTCTTTTCGAGCAAGCTTCTTTGGCTTATCTTTTGGATATCCTAGCGAAATTACCATATTAATTTGTTTCTCTGGGTCAATTTGTAAATATTTTCGCAATTCATTTTGTGCTAATAAAA
Organism: Bacillus sp. AFS098217; assembly: GCF_002551815.1. GTDB lineage: Bacteria > Bacillota > Bacilli > Bacillales > Bacillaceae_G > Bacillus_A. Next base: position 11,277 of record NZ_NVPR01000073.1, on the reverse strand, counting down.
CGGGTCCTGTCATCGGACAAGTCCCAAGACCTCTTGCATGTGCTGCCAGCATTAAATTTTGAGCCGCTAAACAGCTACTTTTAATCCCCTCTTCTTCCCATACTGCATCTGGAACGAATTTGATTGGATCAAATATTTTTTCACGAAACTTTGATTCATACGGAGTTGCTAAACATACAATTAGCACTGGTGCTTCAGAAAAGGCGGTTGCATATGGCCCAAATGAACGAGTTAATAGCTTCCCAGCTTTTTCTTCTCCATTTTTTGCCGCCTTTTCAGCTAACGTATGTAATGCATCCCATGTCATTTTTTCGATATCTTTAATTTTATCTCGATTCATAATGACAATAAATTCCCACGTTTGTGAGTTCGTATCACTTGGAGCATAACGAGCACAATCAATAATCTCTTCTATGTCACTAACAGATACCTCTTGTTCTATAAACTTTCGCACACTACGGCGTCCGTGAATTATTTCTTTAAATGCTTCATAATTCATATACATAAAATCCCCTTTTACAGCATTTTTAAAATTTGTCCTACGCTTGCATTATATCATGAAAAAAAGCTGGTGGAATACCAGCTTCCCTTTCCTTATATACTCAATTTGTTACTTTTAAAGGTGCAATACTTTCTTCATAAGCAGCTTGTAGTTTTTTCGTAACTGCTCCTCTTTCTCCATTACCAAATTGCTCATCTCCAATTTGAGTAACCGGAAATATTTCAAGAGGCGTCGCTGTAAAGAAGCATTCATCCGCTTCATATACTTCCTGTAATGAAAATTCTCGCTCTTCTACTTCAATATGTAGAGATTTTGCTAACGAAATGACATGATGACGAGTAATTCCATGTAAGATAAAGTGATCTGCTGGATGCGTAATCACTTTATTATTTTTTATAATAAAGAAATTTGAATGGCAACCTTCTGTTATAATTCCATCTCGAACTAATATCGCCTCTTGATATCCTTCTTCATTAATTTTATTTTTAATCATAATATTTGGAAGAAGATTTAAGGATTTTATATGACAAAACTTCCAACGAATATCTTCCTCTACCGTTACTTTAATCCCCTTTTCCATAAGTTCAGTCGGTCTTGGAAACGGTACAATATTTGCAAAATACATTGGCTTCAAGTTCGAATCATATACATGATTTCGCGGCTGAGCTCCTCTTGAAATTTGAACATACACATTCCCATCTTCTTGAAATTGATTTTTTTCAATTAATTGCTGAAGTTGTTCAATCAGTTCCTCTTTTGTAAAAGGTGGATTAAGATGAATTTCCTTCATGGATTTAAAGAATCTTTCTAAATGCAAATCTAGCAAGTGAGGTTTCCCATTATATAAACGGAACACCTCATATATTCCATCACCAAATTGTAAACCTCGTTCTTCTAGCGCAGCCATCGGCTGTTCTTCCTTCGTATTCACAATTCTTCCATTAAACAAAATCCAATCTTTATGAGCTCCTTTCACCATTCTCCACTCCTTTCCTAATAATAGTTTCATTTTACAACCCATCCACAATAAATACAAAGAATTTTCAGTCATTTAAATCAATAAAACACCTACTTAATAAAATATAAAATAATTTTCTAACAAAAAAAATCCCTCTAAGTTTTACCGTTTGTAAAACATTCAAGGAAAAGTTATGATTCACTTTCAGTAATAATCTCTTTATATTTTAATATTTATCATATTTAATATAAGATGGATCATAATAAATCCACTGACTTCCTCCAAGATTTAGCCATCCATTTTGGTTTATATATACTAAATAAGCTTCAGGAGGGTTTAGCTTACGTATGACTGAAGATGATGTTGATGGACCACTTCTTAAATTCACATTCGTTCCTTGAATATATGCCACTCCAATTGGACCACCATCGCTATTTCCATACTTAACATAATCAATGTATGATGGATCATTGTATATCCATTGTCCCGCTCCTAAATCTAGCCATCCATTACTTTCCTGATAAACTACATACGATTCTGGAGCGTTCAACTTACGAATAACTGAAGATGATGTTGATGGGCCACTTCTTAAATTCACGTCCTTTCCGCGAATATAAGCAACCCCTTTCGTTTGTGGTTGTGGATTAGGCTGAATCGGAGGGAGAGGATTTGATGCTAATCCCAAAATTGTAGTAATTCCGCTTACATATGCTTGGCATAAATCTTCTATAAACTGCTGGTTTTTTAATAAGTTCGCATCAAATGTTGTATCGATGAAAGCAGTTTCTGTTAATAATGCATCCATTGCAGTTTCTCTTAACACTGCATAATTCGCTTTTTTTGCCCCTCGATCACGAAGACCATATTTTGTTAGTACAGACTTTACTGCTGTATGCATCTTTTGTTGCTTACTTGCTGCAGAGCTGCTATCTGATAATCCGTTATAAATATAACTTTCAAACCCTGTTCCACCACCACTATTAATGTGAAATGAGATAAAAAAGTCTGCCCCAAAAGAATTAGCAATATTTGCACGTTCGGATAATGAGATGAATATATCGCTATCACGTGTCATTTTAATAGTAATGGTATAGTTTGCAAGTAAAATATCTCGAACACGCTTCGCAATTTGCAGTGTTAAATCTTTTTCAACTAGACTGTTTCCAACACCTCCAGAATCATATCCACCATGTCCTGCATCTATAACGAGCTTCATATATCATTTCCTTCCTCTATTTAATAAAGCATATATTTATGCTCGTCCTATTCTATGTAAATCATAAAGAATTGGTTACAAAAACAGATAAAAAACCGCCTTATATAAGGCGGTTTCTATCAGCTCGATTTAACCAATTTAAAATAAATATGTAAGATTGATAATGAATATGACGTATACAAAATAAGCTAAATAAAATCGCAATCCCAATGCCGCTATATAATAAGCCAAACTTCAAAAAAATATTTAAAATTGGTGGAAAGTGAGCTGTATGTTGCAAGAAAAATAAAGTACAAAACAAAATAAAAAACACTGGAATGTATTGCCATTCATACGGTTTGCGCTTTTTACGCATCATTTTCCGAATAAAAATTTGACATAGTTCTGCTACTACAAAACAGCCTCCAACTAGAAAAAGACCCGTTGTCATCGTCATACATCCACCTGCCTTCTATTCATTTCCCTGCCTAGTTACTAGAAACGTTTCATATATATTTCACTGTTCAATACAAAACCTAGGTTCCCTATAAAAGACTTGGCTTGCTCGGTTAACTCTCCCTGTAGCACCTTGATATCCTTCATATTTCTCTGTTTCATCATCTCTTCAAATGTAAAATAGGCATTCGTTCCATATCCATAGCCTTGATAATCAAAATGAATCATTAAATTAGATAATATAGCACTCTCACCTTGTGTCAAATAATCAATTACCCCAATATATGTATCATCAGCTTTTATACAATATTGAACATCTTTTTTCACTAAGCTATGTGACGCAAACATTTCCTCAACAACTTTTTCTGTTTCAAAATTCACTTTTTCAAATGTAATCACGCTTTGTCCATCCTTTTATTATTATTGTATCAAGTACCATACATATTTATGAAAAAAACCTTAAGATCGAATGCGATCTTAAGGTTTTCCTAATTAAACTAAGCTATACGCACGTTTTGTTTCTTCATGAAAATGATTCGTATCATATTTATGCTCAACATAAATTTGGTGCCATACCATAAATGCTAGTACTGTCCAAATTTTACGGCTATAATCGCCTTTATCTGCACAATGTGCTTCCAGTAAGTTTAGTACATACTGTTTGTCGATTAAATGCTCAGTTTTGCTTTCTTTAATAATATTAACAGCCCAGTCGTGCATTTCATCTTTTAACCAATGACGAATCGGTACTGGGAAGCCAAGTTTTTTACGGTCTAACACGTGATCTGGAACAATTCCGCGCACTGCTTCACGTAAAATTGCTTTTGTTGTTCCATTTGCGATTTTTAATTCTGTTGGAATTTTAGACGCAACGTCAAATACTTCTTTATCCAAGAATGGTACACGAAGTTCCAATGAATTTGCCATCGTCATTTTATCAGCTTTTAATAAAATGTCGCCACGTAGCCATGTGAACATGTCGATGTATTGCATTTTGCTTACATCGTCATAATCTTTGATTTCATTATACAATGGCTTCGTGATATCCATATAGTTAATACTTTCATTATAATACTTCATTAATTCAGCTTTTTCTTCTTCACGGAAGATTTTCGCATTTCCATAGTAACGTTCTTCAATTGGTGTACATCCACGCTCTAAGAAGCTTTTCCCTTTAAATCCTTCTTTAAGCGCACCACTTAATGCTTTTAATACGCTCTTTCCTGGAGTAGGAATGTAAGAGAACATTTTTAAAGAATTTGGCTCACGATAAATGTTATATCCACCAAACAGCTCGTCCGCACCTTCACCAGAAAGAACTACTGTTACATGCTTGCGTGCTTCTTTTGCTACGAAGTACAACGGCACAGCAGCTGGATCAGCTAAAGGATCATCCATATGCCAAATAATTTTTGGGAATTCATTCATAAATTCTTTTGCTGTAATGAAGACACTATGGTTAGTAACACCTAATTTTTCTGCCGTTTCTTTTGCTACATCAACTTCACTGAAGCCGCGGCGCTCAAAACCAACAGAGAATGTTAAAAGGTTTGGATTCATTTCTCTTGCGATAGACGCAATGATAGATGAATCGATACCACCAGATAAGAATGAACCTACTGGTACATCACTACGCATATGCACTTTTACAGAGTCGTATAATACATCGCGAATTGCTTGAATGTGCTCTTCTTTCGTTGCACTTGAAGCATTGAAATACGGTTTCCAGTAGCGATGAATTTCCATCTCTTTACCGATTTCTTTCACAAAATAATGACCAGGTTCAATTTTGTTAATATCAGTTGTTAACGTTTCTGGTTCTGGTCCATATTGGTACGTAAAATAATGTTGCAGAGAAGTTGGGTTTACATCTTTATCTTGCATAACCTGCATGATACTTTTCTTCTCAGATGCAAAGAATGTTGTATCACCTTGCTGTGCGATATATAGTGGCTTAATACCGAAATGGTCACGTGCTCCAAAAAGTTTTTTCTCTTCACGATCCCAAATCATGAATGCGAACATACCGCGAAGGTAGTCTACACATTTCTCTTTCATATGTGCATACAATGCAATGATAACTTCTGTATCAGATTGCGTAGCAAATGTTGCACCTTTTTCAAGTAGCATTTCACGTAATTCTACATAGTTGTAAATTTCACCATTAAAAATAATTACATATCGATCATTTTCATAAGTTAGCGGCTGATGTCCTGCCTCTAAGTCAATGATACTTAAACGGCGGAAGCCAAATTGTACATGTTCATCACGAAAATATCCTTCGTCATCTGGACCACGGTGGAAAATAATCGTGTTCATATTTTCAAATTGATGTTTTTCTGTTTCTGAAAACTCTCTAGGGTTTTCACATAAACATCCTACAAAACCACACATACTTCTTACCCTCTTTCAGTTTTCATTCTGTTTCTATACTACTATATCAACCCTATTTATACTAGCATAATCGACTCAATATGGCGACAAAAAAACTATAAAAAATCACTCCGTTTCACATTTTTAACATTTTTTTCTGCAAAGATGAAAAATAGGCACTCACATTCACTCGCTTTTGTCATATGATATTGCAAATTGATTTCTAGGAGGGAATACCATGAGTGAAGAACAAAAAGATTCCTCTTCTCGTCCACCTGTTCGCAGTTATTTAAAGCAGATTGACGATTTTTTCGAGCAAACACCTCTTCGTAATGTAATTGCTGATTTGAATCATTTTTTTCAAAAAGGAAATCGTTTATTAACATTTCCTGTAGATTTATATGAAGCCGGCAAAGACCTCGTTGTCAAAGCTGAACTCCCAGGGATTCAAAAAGAACAAATACAAATCGAAATACAGAGTGAATACTTAAAAATTTCTGTAACAGAAGACGTGCTTGAGGAAACGAAAGAGCATACATCTCATAACTATTATCGCCGTGAACGCTCAATGTCAGAAGCCTCTCGCATTATTAAATTACCATATTTAATTAATAAAAAGACAGCAAAAGCCTCTTATCAAAACGGCGTATTAGAAATTCGTGCACCAAAACTTCCACAGCAACATGATATTTTATCCATAGATTAACATTTACTATATATCTAAATCCCAAAATACAGTTATAAAAAGAAGGATGCCGAAGCATCCTTCTTTTATTCCAATAATCGTTTCATATCACGTAAGATATCTTCATATGGCGTATTGCTAATTCCACTATACTTCTTCATCACTTTTCCATTTTGATCAACTAAATAAAATGATGTACCATGCATAACTTGATCATCATTATCTGGTTTATCTACAAGTGTTTGGAAGTTATCCTTTGCAAACTTCTTCACATCTTCTAATGAGTATCCTGTAAGCAAATTCCAGTTCTTCGTATCTTCTGTGAATTTTTGTATAAATGCTTTCAAATCTTCTGGCTTATCAACTTCAGGATCTACACTAAACGAAACAAATTGAACATCTAAGTTCTGTTCTTTCGCCATTTTTTGTAACTTAGCCATATTTGCAGTCATCGGTGGACAAACCGTTTTACAATGAGTAAACATAAAATCAGCTACCCATACTTTCCCTTTTAAATCTTTCGTTCCAAACTGTTTACCATCTTGATTTATGTATTGGAAAGTTTCTAAATCCCAATTTAATGGTTTACGGAGTTTTGATCCTGAGTCGCATCCTGCAAGTATAAAGAAGCAAAAAACAACTAAAAGACCAATCAGCTTTTGATAACGCTTCATTTTCAAACCTCTCTTCTCTTCCCTTAATTTATGTAAGATATGTCTATCATAACAAAAGTAAACACTATGAGAAAATTGTTTATCCTATTTGTTCACGAAATCGTGCGAAATTAAGTAAATCACTTCCTATTTTCAAGCGAATTAATAGACAAATGCTCCATTGTTTACTAATTATTATTTCTTTGTTACCTCTTTATATAACATTTTATCTTCTCTTTTAACTAACTTTAGGTAAGAAGTCTCCCTCCTCTAAGCGTTAGCATAGATAGTGAGTAGTTCACATGCTAGCTTTCTATTTTGTAAAGATGTTCGCACCATTTTTTACAATCTTTTAATTGTTAATCAACTTTTTTCACTGTTTTCCTTTACAACATTTCGGTACAATACGGCTGCAAAGATTTCAAATAAGGTGATGTTCATGGTAAAGCGCTATGAAAACATGGATAATATTAATACAAAAAAAGATTCGTTCATTTTTAAGATGGTGTAAAGAACGAAAACAAAACAGGTTTTTCAATGCTACACATTTCATTCCCATGCATTACGGTGCTTTTGCACTTGCAGATGAGACACCAAGAGAAGCCATGACAAGACTTCGTAATAACTGGAATTTACGTATGTTGCCTTTGGAACAACTTCATGTGTTATTTCTAGGGCAAACTTTTATTTTAGAAAAAATGTCTTCTGAAATAAAAGAATCTGTAAAAAAGCACATAAAGCTATAAATCCCCTTCCTCTTTTATGCATATAATGAAAGAGAACTCTAAATAATCAAGTGTTTTTTGTTCATATAAATCTGTAAAAACGGAGAGGAATATTATATGAAGGAATATTTACAACGGCGCTTTATGATTTCAATAAGTGCCATCATCACGATAATCATTGTATATTACTACCAGTTATGACATCGCAACTAATGTTTTTTCACCCCTCACTGATTATTAACTCTCACGAACTGGACTTTTACGGGCAGTAATACCCCACCTATCTTTTTTACTTGGATATTACTGACCGTGAATAGCAAAATAAAAAAGAGCTACTCTCAGGTAGCTCTTTTTCTATTCAGCAAAATATGAAAATCCAATTGCACCTGCACCCGTGTGAGTACTAATAACTGGCGTTGTATAAAAAATTTCTGTTTGGGTAAAACCGCTTATTTTTTCAACAGCTTCCTTCATTTTTTGCGCTAATGGCAATGCTTTTGCATGCGGCACAGCTACTGATTTTACTGTTTTACCAGCTATGTCTTCTTCAAACATTTTCATCAATGTTTTTACGATTTGGCCTTGGCTACGTACTTTTGCAACTGGATTGAGGACACCATCTTCAACAATTGCAATTGGCTTTATGTTTAGCAAAGAACCAATCATCGCTTTTCCTTTTCCGATTCTGCCACCTTTTACAAGGTTTTCTAACGTATCTACAACAACATATAAACGTGTGTTTTTTCGCACTTCTTCAACACGTTTTAAAATATCCTCTAAAGAATGTCCTTCTTGCGCCATTTTTGCTGCTTCAATTACTTGATAGGCTAAAGCATGCGTAATGTACAATGAATCTACTACTGTAACTTTTGTATCAGTCATTGTTGCTGCAGTATTAGCTGTCGCAACCGATCCACTTAAACCGTGTGTTAAGTGGATGGATAGAACTTGGCTACCGTCCTCTCCTAAACGATCGTACATTTCAACAAATGATCCGACCGCCGGTTGTGATGTTTTTGGTAATTCTTCTGACTTTTCCATTTCTTCAATAAATTCATCCGGTTGTAGGTCAACACGATCTAAGTATGTTTTTCCATTCACAGAAATGGATAATGGGATAACATGAACACCATATTTTTCAATCACGTCTTGTGATAAATCCACCGTTGAGTCTGTAACAATTTTAATTTTTTGCATATTCTACTTCTTCCCTTTCCAATACGCTCTCCTTGTTATTATACTAGCATTCCCAAGGCTTTCAACCATTTGAAACCATTTTTCAATAAAAATCTTCTGTTTTATGCCTAAAAAGAAAACGACAGGGTGCATTTACGCTGTCGTTACTTTCAATTATGCATTTTTTTCAAGAGTATTTGTTTTATACACATTCGAATAATCATTCCACTTTAAGCAGCTTTGCAAATATTCGCGAAAAGAGTATGAGAATCTCGGTTGTTTTTGTTTTTGAATTTTAGCGATAAATAATTGAAGACGCGACTGAATTAGAAATGCTAACGGATGCTGTGCTTGTAGGACAGGAATTTCAAATATTTTAATACAATTCCCTGTTGAATGAGTGAAATAAAAACTTTTCATGATCACGATATCAATCCTCTTTTTCATTGGATTTATAACTTCAGTATAAACTTACAATGGTGAAAAGTTTGTCTAAATTTCGGAGATTCTATATTTTTTTTCTTCTTTATATTGTATACGATTATAAATATAGTATAACAAATAAATAAAAAAAAGTGCCTTTATAATGAGGCACTTTTTGACTGCATTTCTTCTTCTCGTCTTCGTTTTCTTTTACTTACAATTTTTGATAACGCGATACTTATTTCATAAATACAAATTAGCGGTACCGCTACTAAACTATGTGATAAAAAATCTGGAGGAGATATACAAGAAGCAATAACAATCAATATAACATAAGCATATCTTCTAACTTGCTGAAGAAATCCAGCCGTTAATAACCCAATGCTTGTTAAAAACATAACGACAACTGGCAATTCAAATATAACTGCAAATGGAACTGTTAAATTTAATACAAAATGAAAATATTTTTCCGTCGTAAACATTGTATTAAACATTTCATTACCTATTGTCGTTAAAAAATGAAATAAGAAGGGCATCACAATAAAATATCCGAAACATAAACCTGCTATAAACAATACACATAATATAGGAATGTACATTAATGTCATTTTTTGTTCACGTGGGTGCAAACCTGGTTTCACAAATAACCAAATTTGCATCGCTGCTAGCGGAATTGTACACACAATGGCAAATACAGTAGCAATCGAGAAAAAGATCCATAATACATCACTTGGACCGAGAACTGTCAATTTCATCGGTAAATCTTTTACAAGCCAAAAATAAATATCTTTGGTGAAAACAAAACCAATTATTAAAAATACTACGAATGATAAGACAGTAATTATTACGCGCTTTCGAAGTTCCACAATATGTTCTACTATACTCATCTCTCGATCTTCCATCTCTTTCACCACACTTCTCTCATCCAATCCAAATTCTTCTATTTCCCCTAGAAGAATGAATACAAATCGTTTATTATCATTTCCATAAAGTAGGAAAGTGAGTATAAAAAGTTAAGCGCCTTACACCTAGCTTTTATTTATTTTTTTCTTTGTCCTGAAACGTATCATCCGTTAATTCTCTTGTGGATTTTTTAAATTCTTTTAACGTCTCACCTAAAGAACGTCCGATTTCTGGTAATTTTTTAGGACCAAATAATATCAGTACAGCTACTAAAATTAAAATTAACCCTGGAAAGCCGATATTTGATAACATTTTTCCCCATCTCCCTTATAAGTAGATTTCTTATTCTACTATCCCATAATTTCATTTTGTCAAAAAAGTCTGTAAACGTCAATGTATCCGCTATCATTTGTCGAAAAAATCCAAAAATATAATCGATTATACAAATTTCATTTTCTATTTTTATTGCATATGGTATGGTAAAAGAAATGATATCTTATTTCATCATAATAGAAAGGATTCAAATCATGACGCAAAAAATAACAAAAATGACACAATTCGTAAAAGAAGAGATTGCCAATGCGATTACTCATGGAATCGGGGCTATTTTAAGTATCCCGGCCTTAATTATATTAATTATTCATGCTTCCAAACATGGTACAGCCTCTGCTATTGTTGGATTTACTATTTATGGTGTGAGCATGTTTCTACTATACTTATTTTCTACACTACTACACAGTATCCATCATCCAAAAGTAGAAAAATTATTTACCATTTTAGATCACTCTGCTATCTATTTATTGATTGCTGGCACATATACACCTTTTTTACTCATTACACTGCGCGGTCCCCTTGGATGGACACTACTTGCAATTATTTGGACACTTGCCATCGGTGGGATCATCTTTAAAATTTTCTTTGTACGTCGTTTTATTAAAATGTCAACACTGTGCTATGTCATTATGGGCTGGCTCATTATTGTTGCCATTAAACCACTTTATGAAAATTTAACTGGACACGGATTTTCATTACTTTTAACAGGTGGAATTTTATATTCAGTAGGAGCTATCTTCTTCTTGTGGGAAAAGCTACCTTTCAATCACGCAATTTGGCACCTTTTCGTACTAGGCGGTAGTGCAATGATGTTTTTCTGCGTACTATTTTATGTCTTACCTGTCGCATAAATAATAACAAAGTCTCAGCTTGAAAAGCTGAGACTTTGTTATTA
>NZ_NVPR01000072.1 GCF_002551815.1 Bacillus sp. AFS098217 | reverse complement strand
TCAGGAAAGATGAAATATCTGCGAAAACTCGGGATATCTATTCATCATTCCGCAGCTTTTACGGTTGGGCGTCGTGGGTTAGGGTATAAAGAAAAAGTACCTCAAGTGCTTCAGCCTTATATTCTAAAGAAAGAAGCGCACCACTGGAGTCATTGGCATCAATTACACAATCGACTGGATATTCGTACCCGTCATTTCTATCAGTTATATGATGTGAATCAGCCGAAAGAGGCATTACAAATTGAGCGATTAGACTTACTTGAAGGTGAAAAGAAAAAACTAGCAAAAATGTTTGTATCATGAAAAAAGAACCCCTTGTCCCAGTCTCTTACGCTTGTTACCAGAGCAGATAACAGGTCTAGGAACTGGATGCATGACAAGGTGGTCTTCTCCTCGATATAGAAAGAAAGTGGCTATACCTTTTCTGTTTTCCTCGGAAGACAGAAAGAGGTCGTCTTGCCTAAGGACACTACTGAATTTCTAAATCGTTGTATCCTTTTTGTTGAACGAGAGGAAGTGTTTTTGCGCGGGCAGAAACAGTAGAATCTCCCACCTCAAGCTCATGTAGAGGTAGGTGGGGGTAGTTCAATTACTACCAATGGGTTATTCATTGTTAACTATCGGTATTATTAGTCTTTTTGTAAGTAAAATGAAAAAAGTGACTAAATAAAAAGGAGCCTTAGTAAGGCCAAAGCCATCAAGGTAACAAAAATAAACCAGATGCTGAAAAGTGTTTGGTTTATTTTTATACTAAAACAAAGAATGATAGTTAATTATTTACAAATATAGTGTTGATACGATAATATTAGATTTAATATTCTGATTTCAGTGCGGTTGTTATACATGTAAGGAGGATGGAAATGGAGGAGCATAAACCGAAAGTTCTAGTATTAGGATCATGCCATATGAGCGAGCATGAAGAGTTATTATCTGATAGGAGACAAGCAGAAATCGAGGAACTTGTTTCTTTCGTGCAGAAGTTTAGTCCAACAAAAATTGCAGTCGAAGTGATTACAGATGAGAATGATAGATTGAATGAACAATTCAAACAGTACAAACTAGGTACTTACAAGTTAGTGTTGAATGAAATAGATCAAATCGGTTTTCGAATGGCTGCAAACTTACAGCATGAACAAATTTACGCAGTTGATTGGATGGGCGGAAGCGACGTTACAGATGTTTGGGAAGTGCATGGATGGGCAAAAAAGAATCAGCCACAACTTTTTGAAGAAATATTCGGTTGGGTACCCGAACTAGAATTAACAGATGATAAGAGTGTTTTAGACTTTTATAAAGAATTGAATGATCCAGTATTACTTAATAAACTACATAAATTATACGTAAACATGGCACGTATAGGTGATTTTGGTCATTACGTCGGAATGGAATGGCTAACGTGGTGGTACAAAAGAAATTTAATTATGTACTCTAATATCGCTCGTTTAATTGATTCGCCTGAAGAACGCATTTTATTTATAGTAGGTTCTTCACATTGCTCTATAGTCTCCAAGTTTCTTGAAGAAGGTGAAAATTGCGTAGTCGTATCACCACAAAATTATCTTTATGAAAATCATCATGCATTGAAGTAAAAAAGGTATCCGAGCAAACATTGCTTGGATACCTTTTTCATATTTAAAATGAACTACTCCTTCTAATCTTATAAAAAACGTAGCTTATCAATGTAGAAATACAAGAAAAAAGCAAAGCTACACTAGAAAACGCAATGATGTACATATTGTATTTCATAACTTTTCCGATGAGTTGATTGCTGTCGTATTGAAAGAGTCCTGCTACTACATTGAATAAGAATAGTACAATAAACATCGCAATTACACCGTCTACTGAACCTTCTATATCTGGCTTACTTAAAGCAATATGCGCGGAGATGCAAATCGCGATAAATAAAAATAGCCAAAACGAAGGGTTAAATAAGTTGTTCATTGTAAATAAACTTTTTAATAAAAAGAATGCTGATAAAAACATATTTTGGATCATTTCTATATTGATAGAAGTAGATTGAGTCGTTGTTTCAAGCGTATGATTAAATACAGAATACGACTCTGGTACGAAATAGTACATTAAAAGTATTAATGCAGTAATGCCAGAGAAAATGGGACCAATACCGATAAAGAAATTACCGATTCGTTGATATATATTTCCTCGGTTATATTGATGTTGTACGTAACCTAAAGCCCCGCCACTTGTATTTGTCGGAAAGAACTGAGTCGCTACAATTTTATGCCCAAATAATACGCACATAATCGCGTGTCCAAGCTCATGAATCGGAACACCAATCCACGCTGTTAAAAGGAAGCCTTTTCTTCCGAAAGCTCTCGACCAATATGTTCGTGTAAGTGATTCTAGATAGCCTAATATAAATCCGATTACAATGATGATGCCAATTAAAGAAAACAATTGGATCACGCTTGTAAGGAATATTTGAAACAGTGAGTTTGCGAATTCCATCGTCTTTCATCCAATCTTTTTATAGTGTTAAAAATATTGTTATATATATCAATTAAAAAACGACATAAAACCCCTCTTTTTAGATGGGAGAGAGCATCTGGCCATGCATAGAAGCGGTCAGGGCTCTTTTCTGCCACATGCGAAGTAAAAACAGAAAGAGCAAACGAGTGCAGGTTACTTCGTATTCTGCATAGCAGGAATTTAGATGTCGAAAAATTAAAATGGATTTATATAGCTATTTTTCATAATAGCATTATTTTTATAGATTGCTAACATATATATATTTGCTTTCGTTGTTCATTTCAAAAGAAAGATTTCATATTATTTTTCTTGTAGTCATGTTTTATGTCCGACAACATATATTGAATTTGTAACAGCTTAGAAGATATATTGCTAAGGGGGATGATAGAATGATGTGTCCGAGCTGTAATGCGGAGAATACAGATGAAGCAAAATTTTGTGAAAATTGTGGGCGGGCATTGACAGAACAAGCTGTAGAAAGCGGTGTGAAGGAAGAAGAGCAGCAATTATCACGAACGGAACCTGTACAGGCAAGTCGTTCAAATGAAACGGTAGAACAGGCAAAGCAATTTGCGAGTGGGTATTTTCAATTCTTTAAAAATGCTTTAAAAGCGCCTACAGCAATTATGAAAAGTGGACACATTGAAGTGGGAAATGGAATTGTAAGTCTTGTGCTTATTTGCTTTTTAGGAGCATGTATTTTTTATCGAATGATGAGTGCGGCGACAGCGGTTACGAGGACGCTTGTGGCGGATGTAGCTACTCCTTCATTTTTTGGAGAGTCTGCAACGGTCTTTTTCTTTTTACTAATTTTAACGATTTTTATTGGATTTATTATTTTTGTAAGTGGCAAGCTTATGAGATCATCTTTTTCTTTTTTAGAGGCACTTGGTATATGGGGAACGGTAGCGACGCCAGTTGTTGCTTTATTAGTAATAGCTTTTCTTTTTAGTTTCTTATTAATCTTTTTATTGCCACTTTTACTATGGATTGCCGTAACTTGTATGAGCATTAGTACAATTGTAGCCATATTAAAGTTAGATAGAGGTGGATTAGATCCAGTTTATACGCTTATTATCGCAAATATTTGTATTGGAATTGCAACATGGATTGTACTTTGGTCGTACATTAGGACAGTAATTGAGGCCTTAACTAGCGGATTGACAGGCTTCTAATGAGAAGGTGACTGGACGGATGAATGTATGTACAAAGTGTGGTTCACAGTTAACAGATGGTATACAATTTTGTCAAAGTTGCGGGACAGAAAGAGAAAGTATTTAAAACAGGTACAGTGGCGATCATGCTGGTGTACCTTTTTCTATTTGGACGGTAAAAAAGGGAGTAGATATTATATAAGGAATTTGTAAAGAAAAAAAGTGTTATTTAAGGCGAATTTGGAGAATGTAAAGAGTAGAGCGGAATAAAGGAGTGGTAAAGTGAACTATGTAATTATTGGCGGTGATGCAGCTGGTATGAGTGCGGCAATGCAAATTATTAGAAATGATAAAGATGCGAATGTTGTTGCACTAGAAAAAGGTGAAATATACTCATATGCACAGTGCGGGCTTCCGTACGTTATTAGCGGTGTCATTGCTTCTACTAAGAAATTAATTGCAAGAGATGTTACAGTATTTCGTGATAAATATGGGATTGATGCGAAGGTGCATCATGAGGTGACACGAATTGATACTGAAAGTAAAATTGTCCATGGTATACATACAAATACAAAAGATGTATTTCAATATAAATATGATCGGTTACTAATTGCAACGGGAGTGAGACCTGTTATGCCAGATTGGGAAGGGGGAAATCTACAAGGAGTTCACCTTTTGAAAACCATTCCAGATGCCCATAGAATACTGGAGACATTAAAAGAACAGCATGTGAAGCAAGTTACGATTATTGGTGGCGGGGCCATTGGTCTTGAAATGGCTGAAACGTTTGTAGAGCTTGGAAAAAAGGTGAGAATAATTGAGCGAAATAATCATATTGGCACACTTTATGATGCTGATATGGCAGCCTATATACATGAAGAAGCAGCGAAGCATCATATTGAAATTTTAACAAATGAAAATGTGAAAGCTTTTACAGGAAAAGGAAAAGTAGAATGGATTGAAACAGGCAAAGGAACATATAAAACAGATCTTGTATTAGTGTCAGTTGGTGTAAAACCGAATACAGATTTTCTTGAAGGGACCAATATACGCACAAATAACAAAGGGGCTATAGAAGTAAATGCCTATATGCAAACAAGTGTTGAAGACATTTATGCAGCTGGAGATTGCGCAACGCACTATCATCTGATAAAAGAAACTCAAGATCATATTCCGATCGGTACTACTGCGAATAAGCAAGGTCGGCTTGCCGGACTCAATATGATTGATAAAAGAAGATCATTTAAAGGAACTCTCGGAACTAGTATTATCAAATTTATGGGGCTCACATTAGCGAGAACGGGTTTAAACGAAAAAGAAGCAAGTGGACTGAAAATACCATATAAAACGGTGAAAATAGATTCAACAAATATGGCCGGTTATTATCCAAGTGCCACACCACTGTATGTGAAATTAGTATACAGGTCTGATACAAAGCAATTATTAGGCGGACAAGTAATTGGAGAAGAAGGCGTGGATAAACGAATTGATGTCATCGCAATGGCACTATTTCATAAAATGAGCATTCATGATTTAGAGGATGTCGATTTAAGTTATTCGCCGCCATACAACAGTGTTTGGGATCCAATTCAACAAGCAGCAAGGCGAGCGGAATAGCACTTTTACAGAAGTGCTATTTTTCGTTTTGAAAACATCAAATTATAAAAAAGAGATCGGAAATCATATTTTTCCTTGAAAAAGGTAGTGCTTATCCATTATATTTTCATATAGTATTTATTTTTTTCATACATAAGAAGTAAGATTTATAGACAAAAGGCTAGCAATGAATGGTGCAGGAGGATCAGAAATGTCGATAAATATGAAAACAGTAGAAGAATGGATTGTAGAATCAAATGCAAGACAAGAGGAGGACTTTGGAGAAGTTGTCCAAGAAATGAAGGAATTATGTATTGCGATTGATAACGCTACATTAATTTACCCGAAACATGTATTTTGTTTTGGAAAAAAAGCTGAGGTATTCTTTTTCTTCCAAGATCATGTTGTCGTTGGTCAGGAGCAAGAAGAATATATTCAAGTTGAAAAATTAAAGTACGAAGATATTACAGATACAAGCCTGAAAACAAATGATAAAAATACAATATTACAGCTAGAGTTCTCTAACGGAAAATCTATTATGCTAGATAGTTTAAATGATAATTGTGGCGCGAAGAATTGGCTGTTTGCAAGACAGATTAAAAGTATATTCAAATTGCTTTAGTAGTGAAAGCAGACCTTAGGAGGTCTGCTTTTTCATTTACAGCCTACTATACAAAGGCAGCCTTTTTCCTCATGAAATTCTACATGCTGAAATCCAGTAGTATAAAAAAGGTTCACTAATTCTTCCGTTGTTTTAAATTTTTGCATATGATAATTGATTTTAAAGGTTTCAGCAACAATTAGAAAAGAACCATTTGGTTTTAGCACGCGGAAAACTTCTTGTATATCATTCTTTAAATCAGGCCAAAAATAATGGGTTTGAAAGGCAGTAATAAGATCGAAAAAGTTATCACGAAATGGAATAGAAGATACGCTTGCTTGATGAATCATTACCTTTTCATTTTTTACATCTTTTATATTGGTTTTTATTGAATTCTCGACAGCTTTTTCCGAGTAATCAATCCCGTATATTTTTCCGGCGGGATTCATCTTGGAAAGGGTATGTATCGTTTTACCGCCGCCGCAGCCAACATCTAGTATGACTGCATCTTTACGTACATTTATTTTTTGCAAACCCCAATTTGTTAATCTTGTATGTGCAGTATTCATAATACAAAGCATGGAAGAACCGATAGAACCTCTAGGGTTTTTAGCCTGTTCAATTAATTTTTGTAATACGCTCAACCTTATCTCTCCTTATATATATGAAATGAAATTCCTAAATTTGCATATTCGCTTTAGATAATTCAAATCCTTTAAAAAAATCTGCCCTATGCTAGTACAATGTACGAAGCATAGGGCAGATTTTTAACTATGCAAATACCCTTTTAACCAAGTGCGAGGGCGATGGAAACCAACGGGAATTTGAATAAGAGTGGTTTTTCGAGTTGTATCAATTTCATATAATGTATCACAAAGGTTGACATCAAAGCCTAAGAGCGGGTGCCCTCCCATGCCCATTGAAGAGGCAGCTAAGACGAGCCTATGAACAAGTATACCGGCTTCCATTTGTTGAATCCGATACCCTCTATATCCAAAATCATTTTTCAAATAATCTTTATTACCTATTACATGCAGACAGAGTGGTACTTGGAAGAGGTTCACATTATCCATAGTCATACCTGAATGTAGAGGATAACGAAGGTCCCCGGTTTGAATCTGTCCTAATGTGTGTGTGTTGCTGTCATAGGAATAGGCACCATTTGGTATGCCGTCTACGTTATAAAAGCATCCATACAGTGAGACGCGTGCTTTTGGATGAATATGTTTTCCGTCTAAATCATTTTGATAAGGAAAAGAAAGACATGCTTCTTGAAGTAAGGCAGCTAGTTGTGTTTGATTTAATTTCTTTAAGGAAAAATCTACATCAGGTGAATAACGCTTTTGGCAAACAGTTGCGAAATCGTATGATAATCGCTGCAGCTTGGGTAGTGCTAAAGTTTGTGTGTGATGTGGAGCCGTTGTTTCTTCTGTCACAGTTCGAAACTGCTCTGTTGATTCTAGTATGGATGCTGCATTCATTTTGGTTATAATGGGATACTCGGTAATATTTTTGGAGCGAACAAAGTGTTCATGTTGCAGAAGAGGAATCTGCCCTGACAGCTCATAAGATGTAACATTTACGCCGGATCTGTTATCTTGGTAAAACCATGTATCGGCATATTGAGTGGATAATGGAATAACTGCATACACACTTTCCTCTTGTTCATGTAGTCCAAGTAAATGATTAATTGCTCGATCTAGAAATTGATAATACACACCAGATGTATAGCCGAATTGTTTAGAGGATTCTAGTAATTGACCAATGAGGACACCGGTATCTAGACCTTGGAGACGATAAGAAAAATTATTATATTTAAAGAAGTTTTTCCAAAACATTGTTGATACAAAGGCGGCACCAAAACAAGCGGATAGATTGCAGCGATTTCCGAGTGCCTCCGTGAGATAAGAGTCAAAGTTTCCTTCGCGCAGTAAAACAAGGCGATGATGTGCTGCGTCATAATGGTAGATTCCATGTGGGTAATGACTGAGCTTTAAATATACATATAATTCATTTGGATATAAAGCTCCGCCAGAAGGAATAAATCTTCGAAATATACTTGCTGAGTTTTGCTCTTCTAAGTCGAAAGAAGGCTGGCACAATTGAGTGAGACCAAATGTATACCAGAGACAATGCCCGATTTGCTCTAGAGTAGGCTCACTAGACATATTTTGATCTCGCAGTGTTAACGGTACGTCTAAAGAAAGAGGAATGACGGGTAAATTTCGGTATAATTTATAGGGAAGCGGTGCATCGTCCCAGTCAACTTCCTTATTTTGAAACATAATTTCATCGATAGAAAAATGTAAATGGTGTAGAAATATTTCTAGTTGCATCAACAATCGGCCTCCTTATTAGGAATACCCCTACCTCAATATTTAACAAAAGCAAAGGAAGAGAGGTAGGGGACAGAGAAAGTTTTACTGATTAACGTTTCACTTTATCGTAGCTTATGGAAATGGGTGTGGATGTTTGTTCAGTTGTTCAAATGTAAGTGGCTCATCGGTATATCTAAGTTTCATTGGTACGGTAAGTGCTCTTTGTAGTCCTGTTGTGCGAGTGAGATGATGACCGAATGTCATTGGTAACATACCAGGAATCAGTACTTTCACACAAGATAATCCATTTTTCTCTATGAGAGGAACAGTCTGGTCAATGACGATGACTTCAAGGCCTGATTGGTGTAATCGATCTAAAAGATGGCGCAAATCTGAAGTTAAATCTCTATCGGTAGATTTTAGATGATTCATTTGTAGAAATGTTTTTTGTACAGTGCGATCGTCGTTTAATAAAAAATGAAGGCGTTCTTCGGCCTCTGGTAAGCCATATAGCATACTATGATCTTCCATTTGGCTGACAAGATAAGGATCATGTAAACATTGTTCGTATTTTTGTCTGTTTGCTTCCAAGTTTTCATCCATGATAAGCAACATACCTGCTAATTCATGGATCGCATTTTTAATAGCCCGTAGTGGTTCCATATGGGCACCGCCTGCACAGACGAGATTCATTCCATCTTGTTTTGTATTTTTGGCAATAGCCCATATGCTTGGAATACCGTGCTCCATCGTTGCATCAAAAACATGTAAATCATAGCCTGTAATCGTGCGCATTCGTTCGATCATCCATTGTAATTCCACATCGTCCGCAGAAGCTAGATCAAGGCGGGGAAGTGGCAATTGTGCATACCAAGTTAGCAAGAAAGCATCGCGTTCGACGATTTCTAAAATACCATGGAAAATCGCTTCTTCTAAACTGCCTCCAATTGCACAGCCGTTTGAAGTTTCGTAGACAAAGGCGTCTCTATGTCCTAGACTATAATACGCAATAGATTCCGGGACTAAAACTGGACGGTTTTGTAATAAAGAATACGCCCATACCCAATCTTGAGGGTAATCAGGATCAAATGGTTTGAACGGGAAGTCTGCTCTTCTATAATGTTCAGCTGTATGTACACCAATTGTGAGAGGATTGATGGCAGTATCTTCGAAATCTCGGTAACTACCATGAACATTTGTCCGTTTCCCGCGAGGCGCCATTCCGCAATATCTTTCTAATCCTTCTAAAATAGCCGTTGCCTCGCTAATTGCGAACGAATGTGTTCGACCTGCAACTCCTTCATTACCGAGGAGTAACGGCATATTTACAATGACATCAGCGAATGGTAATAAGGTATGTTGCATTTTCCCGTTTAAAAGTCCAGTCCGATAATCTAAATAATCTTTAGCCAAAAATGTATTTAAATCTTTGATAGAACGACACCGGTAACTTGCATCGTTCGTTTTAAAGCTTGGTTGTAGCGAAAGTGAGGCAGCCGCTGCAGAGTCGTCACGTATTGTACTACACACCGGGCATAGAGGATCGGGAAGAAATGGATGACGTGAAGCTTGGAATGTTTGCAAGTTAAGAAAAATTAGCTCTTCAGCTAAAGAGGTATGCCCTTTGGATAGTATCTTTTCTGTTTCAGCATGAATAAGGTGGCACATTTGCAGTAATCCAGTTTGTGTTGCACATATATCTCGCTGTATGACATCATCTGTTTTTAAGGAATATTTCCGTTGTAATTGCCACATTTCTTTTTGGTCAAAGCTAGCGATAAAACGTCTTGCATCAGCACAATGGGAACATCCCGGTTGATTCGGCCTAACATAAGGGCCAATAATCCCTTCACCAAATGAAGTAAAGCCACGAAGCCAAGGGATGTTAGCAGAGCGAAAGATTTCTTCAGCTGTATGATGTATAGAGAGAGGAGAACCATCGTGTAATACGAGAGCGAGATGAATATTTTCAGGGAGGCATTCTTCAAGTGTATGTCGATGAATGATAGGATAGTGAACAGATAATTGCTGATTTACATAGTCTGCAAGTAGGCCATCTCCTACAATTAATATTTTACGATCCATCAGTCTACCTCCTCTTTTATTACCACACCAATTACACCGCCTAATCCTTCTTGTAAAAATGGTTCAATTGCTAGATCGAGGACGTAGGGGTGAAGATTATGTTCTTTTAAATGCTGTAAGGCCAATTGTAAAGAATTTAACTGTGGAATCTCTTCTTCTTCTTGTATTTCAATTCTAAATGAATCTGCATCATGTAAAAGGACAGATGAATCCCATAATATAGTAGAGTTATAGGGGACATCTTGGTTCTGGATATGGAGTAGTGCTTGTTGTAATGCGCTTCTTAGTGCTAATGTCACATTTAGATTGGCACTGCCATACCACTGGTTGTTTACGCGGACCCAAACAACAGGGAAACCTAGTATTTCTTCACCAATTCCTATTTCTGGCGTCCCGTGTACGACGCGGAGTGCATCTAAGTAAAAGCGGCAATGTTTATCATGAATTTCTGTTAATTGTAGTGGCATAATTTCTTCAGTTTGACTTTGTTTCCTTGTACTCAATGTGTGTGCTAAATAATTTTGTAATGAGCGATACACCCCTTCTAACATTGTTTCTCCAGCTCCAATTCCGATAAAATCATCTTGTTCAGGAAGAAGAAAGTCAATCATTTGAGTTACGTATGCTTCAATTCCAGTTAGGCCTGCTTCGCGCCTTGCTTCGTTATGAGTCAATCCGCCGCAAATGATAGTAGGGAGGAGCGTAGTAGGTCCTTCTGATAATGGATTTGCGACTTGAATATAACATTGAGACAACGGTAATTGCTGTAAGTCTCGTTCATCCCATATATGAAAAATGCCAGAAGTGCTTGAAGTTAACTTGTCAAAAAAACGAAAAAGGTCATTCGAATGATTTGGGTTTGCATGTCGTTCGAGAGTTGTATCAAGGTCTTGTATCATCTCTATCGTAAAGCTTTTAGTGGCTATAAGCGGATGTTTAATAAAATGATGCCAATTGCCTTCAAGCGTTTCTAGATTTAGTAAAAAGAATTGCTTGTTTTTCTCCCTGCTTGAAGCACCTGTAACATGTTTAAATAGCTCAAAAACAATAATATTTGCTAACATAGCGCCAGCAATTGGAGAGAAGGGTTCTGGTGATTGATCTTGTTGAAGGGCGGTTTCATGCATACGGTGCCATGCTGATTCCCAACATTCTTCAGAATCTGAAGTAATGACAGGGCCTGCCAAACCGACTTGCTGCAAATATAGAGCAGGAATTAAGTTTTTCTTTTCTTCTCTACAAATTGTGTGCAGAGCTCGTAGTTTTTCAATATTGCTATTTTGAGATACATATAGAATCCAATCAAAAGGCTGGAAAACTTCCTGCAAAGAACAATCTCTCGTTGTATCTATTTCATGAACACATACATCTTGATCGGTAGCGTGGGCTTTTTGGATCAGTTCGTTTAGCCGAGAGCGATTTGTTGCATCAGCATCAGTAATAAGATAGTGAAATTCGGGTAAACCAGATTCAAGTAAAGAAGAAATTAATGAAGTGAAAATAGAACCAGATCCAATTGCTAAAACTTTAGCTTGTCGGTACATTTGAAATTTTAGGGCACCGGAGTGAGAGGATGTCTCTAAAAATTCAATTTGTGATGCGTACCTTTCAAGTAATGTATCCTCTAATTGATGAGGAGAATCTTGACTTACATCTCGGACAAAACCATTTTGGTACAAAAGCTCTCCAATTTCAAATACCCTATTTTGATAAGGGAGGGGGAGGCCATTTGTTAGTTCTTCCAAAGTCTGACCCCCATTAAACATAGGCATTAATTTTTCAATCCATTCATAAATACCGTTACCTTCCATTCGGAACGAACTGGAGTTATTTCTAAAATAGACACCCCCGTTTGAGTCGGGGAGGAAAACGGTATCTTTGTTCATTTTTAGTTTTGAGGAAGCTGGCAGAGCACTCATTGTATTCCTCCTTATGAGCTAATTTTTCTAGGCGCACATTATTAGTGTATGTACTGTGATTTGTCCCTTATGAATTCGTTAATGTCTGTGTAATAAAAAAGGCTGCATGAAAGATCGAATACATCGATTCTTTCATGCAGCCAGTATGATTTAGAAAGTCTATCAACCTTCTAATAATAATGATTTTGGATCTTCAAGCATATCTTTCACAGCAACAAGGAAGCTAACTGCTTCTTTACCATCAACAATACGGTGATCGTAAGATAGTGCAAGGTACATCATTGGACGGTTTTCCATACGCTCGTTATCGATTGCAACTGGGCGTACTTGGATTTTATGCATTCCTAGAATACCTACTTGTGGGCTGTTTAGGATTGGTGTCGACATTAGAGAACCGAACACGCCACCGTTTGTAATTGTAAATGTACCACCTTGTAATTCTTTTAATGAAAGTTTGTTATCGCGTGCTTTTTTACCTAATTCACGAATTTCGCTTTCGATTTCAGCGAAGTTCAATTGGTTAGCATCGCGTACAACTGGAACAACTAATCCATCTGGAGCTGCTACTGCAATACCGATATCATAGAATTTTTTAATGATAAGCTCGTCGCCTTGAATTTCAGCATTTAATAATGGGAATTGTTTTAATGCTGCAACAACTGCTTTTGTGAAGAATGACATAAAGCCAAGACGTACATCATGTTTTTTCTCGAAAGCATCTTTGCGTTCTTTACGTAATTCCATGATTGCACTCATATCAACTTCGTTAAATGTAGTTAACATAGCAGATGTTTGTTGAACTTCTACAAGACGTTTTGCAATTGTTTGACGGCGGCGGGACATTTTCACGCGCTCAACTGGTTTTTCGAATTCAGTTTTTGCAACTGGAGCTGGACTTTGTTTTGGAGCAGCCGGTGCTTCTTTCGGTGCTGCAGCGTGAGCTTGTACATCATGTGGTCTCACACGTCCAAGTGGATCTGTGCTACGTACATCGTTTAAGTCGATTCCTAATTCACGTGCCATTTTTCTAGCAGCAGGTGATGCGATAGGGCGGTCTGTATTTGGAAGACCTTGTAAAGTTGTTGTACTTGGTGCAGCACTTGGAGCCGCAGCTTTTGGTGCTTCAGTAACTTCTTGTTTTGGTTGTTCTGGAGCTGCTGCTGGAGCAGGTGTGCTTACTGCTGCTGCGCCGTTTGCATCTAAAATAGCGATAGTAGCGCCAACGTCAACTGTATCCCCAGGTTCTCCTAGTAGTTGTGTTACAATACCTGAATCTTCTGCAATGATTTCTACATTGACTTTATCCGTCTCAAGCTCAACAACGCTGCCACCTTTCTCAACTTTGTCGCCTACGTTGATAAGCCATTGTGAAATAGTTCCTTCGGTAATAGATTCTGCAAGCTCAGGTACTTTAATTTCGATCATTTTAAATGTCCTCCCCTTATTTGCCTAACGGTGTGTTTTGTCTTCTTTTTTCTTCGGTAATCTCCAGTTTTTAGCTCGACTTGGGCAGAAGTTCCTTGGAGAAATTCTACCCAAGTGAGCAAGTAAAACTTATTTTTCCTTTTAGTTGCTGTAAACTTCGATTTCTTGTTTATCTTGACGGAAGTTGTATTTCACGTCTAAAGTGTGTGCAACAATTAGTTCTTGCTCAGCTTTATGAGCAAATGGATCGCCACCTGATGGGCTAGAACGATCAGGGCGTCCAATGTATCCTGTTTTCACTTTATCGCCAGCTAGTTCGAACAGAATT
Source organism: Bacillus sp. AFS098217 (assembly GCF_002551815.1). GTDB lineage: Bacteria > Bacillota > Bacilli > Bacillales > Bacillaceae_G > Bacillus_A. The sequence continues at coordinate 3,572 of NZ_NVPR01000072.1, read as the reverse complement.
GGAGCCATGTAATGCCATGCGCCCATATTACGAGGTTCTTCTTGAACCCAAATGATTTCTTCTAAGTTTTTAAAGCGCTTCATAATAGATTGAACTTTTTCAGCAGGGAATGGGTACAATTGCTCAATACGAACGATATGAAGTTCATCTAAATTGTACTCATGTTTACCATTTTCGATTTCTGCTGCTAAATCAATTGCCATTTTACCTGTAGTTAAAACAAGACGTTTTACTTTGTTTGGTTTTGTACCAAGGTTTTCTTGTTCTAAAGCAGGTTGGAAATGTCCTTCACTTAACTGGCTACCTGTTGAAAGTGTAAGTGGGTGACGTAATAAGCTTTTCGGCGTCATAATTACTAACGGTCGAACAGCTTCTGTTCCTAAGATAGATGCTTGACGGCGCAAGATATGGAAGTATTGTGCCGCACTTGTTAAGTTTGCAACTGTCCAGTTGTTTTCTGCAGCTAATTGTAGGAAACGTTCTGGACGAGCGCTAGAGTGCTCTGGTCCTTGACCTTCATAACCGTGAGGTAATAGAAGAACTAGACCTGATTTTTGACCCCATTTTGCTCTTCCTGCTGAAACATATTGATCAAATAATGCTTGTGCAGTATTTGAGAAGTCACCGTATTGTGCTTCCCACATAACAAGAGTTTCTGGAGCGAACACATTGTAACCATATTCATAACCAACAACAGCAGCCTCTGATAACGGACTGTTATGAACAGAGAATGATGCGTTAATATTAGGCAAACGATGTAACGGTGAATATGTTTCGTTTGTTTCTGTATCATGTAATACGATATGACGGTGTGCGAACGTACCACGTTGTGAATCTTGACCAGTTAAACGAATTGGCGTACCTTCTTGTAAAATAGAAGCGAATGCTAACGATTCAGCAAGTGCCCACTCAATTTTACCGTTCTCTTCAAGAGCATCTTTACGGCGCTCAAGAATTTTCTTCACTTTCGGATATACGTTAAAGCCTTCAGGCCAAGTTAAAAGACCTTCATTAATTGTACGAAGTGTGTCAAGCGAAATACTAGTATCAATCGGTTGAATTCCTCTTGCAACAACGTCTGGAACTTTAACGTGAATTGCTGCATCACCCGTATCAGCTGGTGGTACTTGTGCGTATTCAGCTTTTAATTGTTCTTGAATAAACTGCGTAATTGTTTCAACCTCATCTGCATTTAGAACGCCTTCAGCTTGTAATTGATCTGCATAAATCGCTCTTACAGTTGGGTGCTTTTTAATTTTCTTATAAACTTGTGGTTGTGTAACCGCTGGATCATCCATTTCATTATGACCATAGCGACGATAACCGATTAAGTCGATTAAGAAATCTTTCTTGAAACGCATGCGATATTGAATCGCAAGGTTAGCAGCAGCAAGACAAGCTTCAGGGTCATCAGCGTTCACATGAACAATCGGAATATCGAACCCTTTAGCAAGGTCACTTGAATATTTTGTAGAACGAGAATCATAGCTATCTGTTGTAAAACCAACTGCGTTATTTGCAATAACATGAATTGTTCCGCCAGTTTGATATGCGTTTAATCTGCTTAAGTTCAATGTTTCAGATACGATACCTTGACCAGGGAATGCAGCATCACCATGAACTAAAATTACGAAAGATTTTGAAACATCTTGCTCAGGATAACCAGATGTTTTGCGATTTTCTTGAGCAGCACGTGCATAACCTTCAACAACTGGGTTAACAAATTCAAGGTGACTTGGATTGTTCGCTAATGTAACACGTGTATGTGCATCTTCAGAGCCAACAACTTGTTCTCTACCTAAATGGTATTTTACGTCGCCAGTCCAGCCAGCATTACTATTTACACCTTCTATAGTTGCATGTTTAAACTCAGCGAACATGTGACTATATGGTTTTTCTAATACGTGAGCGAGAACGCTTAGACGGCCGCGGTGAGCCATACCAATCATTACGTCGTTTACGCCGGCTTTAGTACCTTCAGCAATAACTTCATCCAGTACAGGCACAAGCATATCGACGCCTTCTATAGAGAAACGTTTTTGCCCAACAAATGTTTTATGCAAAAATTGCTCGAAACTTTCAACCGCTGTTAAGCGTTTTAAGAGAGCAGTTCGTTTTTTATTTGTTAATGGTTGACGCAAGGAATTTGATTCCACCATTTGATGCAACCACGCGCGTTCTTCACTATCTTGTACATGAGAAAATTCATAGGCTAAAGATTTTGTATAAACATCTTTTAATCTATGAATTACATCAAGAGCTGTGTGAATACCATTTGGTGCATCTGGCCATACTGTTTTTGCTGGAATCGCTTTCAAATCTGCATCACTTAATTCGTGCATTAATGTGTGGATGAGAGATTGTCCATCAGCAGGATCTTCCATTGGATTAATATGAGCCGATAGATGCCCGAATGAGCGGATATTCTCTACAACTTGCACTGCTTTAAGAATTTTTTCAATGTTTCCTGTACTTTGAGGAGAAAAATTTGTTTCCTTGTTGTCCCCTGTTACGACATCTGCTTGGAATGGAGGAGCTCCAAAAGTTGCGAAAAGCTCTTGTAATTCCGGATCAACAGAACCTTCTCCCGTCACGTAACGATCATACTGTTCAATAACATAGCCAAGGTTCGGACCATGGAATTTGGCCCAAGGGTTTGTCGTTGTATTCTTCCTCGTCATTTGATTAAACCTCCCAATGCATGTAATCCTTTTTTTTATACAAAAAGGATGCATTTTGCTCTTTTCATAATTGATGAACCAGTAATGAATGTAAATGTTATCTTTACTCATATGTTATTACAATAATTTACATAATACCAAACATTATTACTTATCCGTTTTGTAAAAAAACATTCACAATTACTTATCACCTAAGTTAATCTTTCATGTTGTAAACTAATTTTAAGGAAAAAATAGGTGAATTCATTTGGTACACCTGTATTTAAAACGAAAGTCATCGGATTAAGATACAAGTTTAATTGTTAGAATTTTTCAACAAAAATACATTTGATTTATGTATATTAAAATAATAAGCGCTTTCAAGAATATTATACAACAATATAACGGAATATAGTATAAAAAATAAAAAATTATGAATTTATCATAAACTTTATTTCGATAGTGTTAAATATTGAAAGAAAAAATGAAGTATTTGTTTATATGTGGTGATTATAAATTAAAAATGGTTGATAAATCGTCCGTTTTTGCAAATATAGAGGAAAAATGCTTGAAAACGGTAAACGCATTTTATTCATATGTGAGAAAGAATGAAATATTTTAAAAAGATAAAGGGCATATAACAATATTAATTTTTCCTAATGATGAATGATTGCTATAGTAAATTTCTTTATGTAGATTAAGTAATGATGAAATGAAATATCTTAACAGAATAGTTTAGGGTGTTCTTATTTGTTATTATTCTCCATTTCTATGATATTCAATAATGATTTAAAATGAAAAATTGGCTATATATACATCAATTAAAAAACCGACATAAAACTCCTCTTTTTAGATGAGAGAGAGGATCTGGCCATGCATAGAAGCGGTCAGTGCCTTTTTCAGCCACATGCG
>NZ_NVPR01000071.1 GCF_002551815.1 Bacillus sp. AFS098217 | reverse complement strand
GAGCAAACGAGTGTAGGTTGCTTTTTATTCTGCATAGCAGGGATTTAGAGGTCGAAAAATGAAAATGGATTTATAGAGTTTGTCGTAGAAACTAATTATATAGGGAAGTAAATAAAATATTTAATCATTTGTATAATCAACATCGATTTTATGTTTCCATTTGATACAATGAAATGCAAAAGGGGGAGAAGAGATGGAAATAAAAATTAGAAAGGCAGTAAAAGAGGATATTCCTGGTATAGCGAAAGTACATGCGGATAGTTGGAAAACAACGTATAAAGGCATATTACCTGATGGAATTTTAGATAATATCACATATGAAATCCGAGAAAAACAATGGAAAACCATTTTCGAACAAGTGACTACTTATCAATATAGGTATGTAGCAGAAACGTTAGATGGCAGTATCATAGGATTTATCGATGGTGGAACTGAAAGAACAGGAAAATATGATTGCGATGGGGAATTATATGCAATTTATTTATTAAAAGAATATCAAGGTTATAAAGTAGGAAAACGGTTATTTCAAACGCTCGTGTCTGAATTTATAAAAAATGATGTGAAATCGGTATTAGTATGGGTTCTTTCTAATAATCCTTCAAAGCTCTTTTATGAAAAATTTCGCCCCGAACTAGTTGATACTAAGTTTTTAGAAAGATTAGATGCAGAAGAAACTGCGTATTGTTGGAGAAATATTGAAAGTCTTTATAGAAGTTTAAGGTGATGAAAGAGCTTTATTAGAATTGAAAAATTCCAAAAAATACCAGGAATAAATTATCGAGTTTCTCTGCATTTTAATATATAAAGGAGGTGAACGGTAATGGCTAGAAATCGTAATTCTAATCAATTAGCATCAAGCGGAGCGCAAGCGGCTCTTGATCAAATGAAATATGAAATTGCACAGGAATTTGGTGTACAACTTGGAGCCGATACTTCTTCACGTGCAAATGGTTCTGTAGGCGGTGAAATCACGAAACGTCTTGTAGCTATGGCAGAACAACAGCTTGGTGGCGGATATACTCGCTAAAATGAAAGCGTCAAGGGAGAAAGGAAGGGGTCTTCCTTTCTTTTTTTGTTTTTTGAAAATATTGTATGGTGTCAGGTGGAAAGGAAAATAATTTTCCATTAAATAGTACGGATATACTGTTGTGAGGATTGAAAGAATAGAAGTAATGCTAGGTTTTACTCCAATTTCTTTTGTTATATAAGTTAAAAAGCAGACAAGATGTGAGAGCCCTGATGGAATATAAAATCAAATCCCATCAGGGCTACTATATGGAAAGAAATAAATGATGAAAGGTTTCGAAATCGGCATGTTAAAAAAAGAAGACTGTTGTTTAATTGCACTTGCATCTGTGCCACTTGTTATGACATTAGGAAATTCAATGCTTATTCCAATCCTTCCAACAATTGAAAAAAAGTTGCATATTTCTTCTTTTCAAACATCCATGATCATTACAATATATTCTATTGTAGCAATTTTACTTATTCCCATCGCTGGTTATTTATCAGATCGGTGGGGGCGCAAAATGGTGATGGTCCCAAGCTTGTTAATTGCTGCCATCGGAGGGGCTATAACAGGTTGGGTATCATGGAAAGTTGAAAATCCCTATGTGTGGATTCTTATTGGAAGAGCGATTCAAGGAATAGGTGCTGCGGGAGCTATGCCAGTTGTCATTCCGTGTGTTGGTGATTTATATAAAGATGAAAAAGAAGTAAGTACTGGCTTAGGAATTATTGAAACATCGAACACATTTGGAAAAGTACTTAGTCCAATATTAGGATCAGCTCTTGCTGGAATAGTATGGTTTTTACCATTTTGGGCTATTCCGGTATTATGTGCTATCTCAATTGTTTTATTATTGCTATTAGTAAAAGCAAAAAAACAAGAAAATCAAGTGCCGCCACTTAAAGAATTTATTCATTCCATTGCTTCAACCTTCCGAGAAAAAGGAAGATGGTTAGTTGCAATCTTTATATTAGGTGCGATTACTATGCTTATTTTATTTGGGATTCTTTTTTATTTGTCTACCATATTAGAAACAAAATATAGCATTCATGGAATTTGGAAAGGATGTATACTTGCTATTCCTTTACTTGTACTATCACTAAGTTCATATATGGCAGGAAAGAAAATCGGTGATAACCAGATCGTAATGAAAAGGTGTATATACATCGGTTTTATATTAGCCGCCGTATCTGTTGCTATTCCATTATTTGTGAAAGGTATATATTTGTTACTTCTTTGTCTTGTTATTATGGGGCTTGGAATTGGGATAGCATTACCATGTTTAGATGCTTTGATTACACAAGGAATTGAAAAAGAACAAAGAGGAACAGTTACCTCATTTTATAGTTCGATGCGTTTTATTGGTGTAGCTGCAGGTCCGCCTCTTTATTCTTTTTTTATGAAGGGAGCAGACCATGAAGTTTTTTATGTAACAAGTATCTTTGCAGCGATTGGGGCAGTTGTTACAATCATATGGATTAAACCGGCAAAAGATCAAGCTGCTTTACATCGACAGCCTAAATCAACTCCTTAACGTTTTTTCTATTTTGTCACACTAAATGAGAATTGTATGTAACATATTCTCAGCATGCAATTCTCATTACTTTAGTGCAGAAAAACGATTTGCTTTAACATATAAAGAGCGACGCCCCATATCATAACTCCAGAAACTTTATTTAATATTCTAATTGTTTTCCCGGATGAATCGATTTCTTTTAGCATTCGTCCAGCAAATACTAAGCCGATAAACCAAATCCAAGAAACAGTAATAGTTGCAAAAGTAAATGCCCATTTTTCAACTCCTACATATTGAATAGAGTTTGTTCCTATAACACCAATCGTATCCAAAATTGCATGTGGATTTAATAAGGAAACAGAAGCAGCGAAAATAATTTGCTTTTTGAATGATATCTTTTTTTCTTTATGTAGTTCCTTTGTAGCATCGCTTTTCCAAATTGCCCATCCCATATATATCAGAAAGAAAAATCCAATTACATAAAGAGCTGTTGTGAGCCATGAAAAGGTAAGGAGCATAATAGATACACCTTGGACGGCAACGAGAATTAACACTGTGTCACAAATGGCTGCGGTTAGCACCACAGGAGCGGCGTGCCAAATATTTGGTTGACTGGCACCTTGATTAAAAACAAAGACATTTTGGACACCTAATGGAATAATAAGCCCAAATGCAAGAATTACTCCGTGAATAATTGCTTCAGTCATGTTATTTCCTCCCGTATAAATGATTCAAATATGATAGTGTATATTGTATAAAAGAAAATAGAAGTTGTATCCATCCATATGGTTGGATTGTTGGACCAGAACCAGTTATTCAACGATTAGCAGATATAAAAATGCAAACGGATTATGGTTCTAGTTCCATATCACAACAGGTTGCTGCAGAATGGTTTAGGAGTGGTTTCTATGGTGAACATATACAATATATACGAGGCGAATTGAAAAGAAAGAGAGATTTTATGCTTGACGTACTCAATAAATATTGTAAAGATATAGCAACTTGGCATATCCCACTAGGTAGTTTTTACATTTGGTTACATATCGGTCCCGAAATCTCAAGCCGAATTTTATTTGAAAAAGCATTAAAAGAAAATATTTTACTAAATCCAGGGAATTTATATGATAGAAATGCAGGGGATTTTTTACGTCTTTCATATTCATATGCATCATTAGATGAAATCGAAATAGGAATTAAAAACATAGCTAGATTGATTAAGAGTTTATCAGTATAGTAGTACATCTTTATGAAAAAAGTAACAGAGTATGTATTGAAAAAGGAGAGAAAGTATGAAAAAGTATGTTATTTGTCAAGTAATTGAAGGGACTAAATATTTAGCAGCTTATGCAGAAACGAAGCAAGAAGCAATTGAGAAGGCAGAGTTACTAGGACTTAGGACAGGAGAGCGATATGTAGTTGTTACTGCTAAAGAAGCGGAAGGATTGGATTATCCTTAATTAAAAGTAAATACAGGAAATATTCTATATAAATCTACTTTAATTTTTCGGCATCTAAATCCCTGCTATGCAGAATAAAAAGTAACCTACACTCGTTTGTTCTTTCTGCTTTTATTTCGCATGTGGCAGAAAAAGGCCCTGACCGCTACTATGCATGGCCAGATGCTCTCTCCCACCTAAAAAGAGGGGGGTTATGTTGGTTTTTTAATTGATGTATATATTTGTTAAAGTGTACCTTATAATCAATAAGCCTAATACAATTATAGTTTATTAGGCTTATTGATTTGATAGTAATGTAAAGTAAGAACAATCTAATTGAAAGAAGAATATTATGAATCCAAATAGCGGTTTTGATGATATATTTTTCGATCTTGATTTCCGCTTCTATATTCATGGACATATCTTTTGAAGTTCCAAGATTGTAAAAATTTATTCGCAGCGTTGTATCCAGATTGATAGAGCCATTCTTTTTCGGCATCAGTTAATTGGAAATTGGTACTTGTAATTGAACCTGTTGGAATTGTAATGGTTCGCGCCTTTGATTCTTTATCCAAATAACGTAAGTCGTGTGCTTGCATCATTGTTTTAAATAACCCTTTGAACATAGAAATAGGCTCTTCATAAGGAACAGGCTCTGCTTGGATTTCATCTTTCACAAAATGGAAGCCAAAGGTAGGCCAGCGAGGTATAGTGGGTGAGTCGAAGATCCAGATTGGATAATTGCTTAAAATACCACCATCAACCATGTAACAAGGTTGTTTCCATTTTGGTGTTTTCCATTTCACTGGTTCAAAAAAGAAAGGAATAGTCCCGCTCATTCTAACTGCTTTTGCGATTGGAAAACGATAATTTGAAAAACCATAGTTGGGTAAGTCATCAGGGAAAATAACCATTTTGCCATTGCTTATATCTGAAACGATGATTTTTAGATTTTTTGGATTAGGTAAGTCACTAAAATGATAAATTCCCTTTTTTCTTAGTAAGTCTTCTAGCCATTCTTCTAAAAATACATTGGAATAGATTCCTAATCTAGCCCATGTGTTTAACCCTTTTCCTATAAGTGGGATCTTATCAAGTAAAGTTTTTTTTGTGAATTGATGGTAATCTACGTTATTTATAATGTCTTTTAGCTCTGTACAAGAATAACCAGCTGCCAAAAGGGCTGCGATAATAGCACCAGCTGATGTTCCGGCTACGCGTTCGCAATCGTAGCCTTGCTCAGCTAATGCACAAATTGCCCCAACATGTGCAATTCCACGAACACCCCCACCTTCAAACACACCATCAATTTTCATAAGAATGATTCCTTTCACATAATGAATTTTTTATATAGCAAAAGAGCACGTAAATCACGTGCTCTTTTACAATAGTTTTTAAATCTTACTTAGCAGCCGACGAAGCCGCCCCAGCAGCTAGCTCCAATGATGATTAGAAGGATAAATAAAACGATTAATAACGCGAAACCGCCATAACCACAACCACCGCCGTAACCACCACCGTAACCGAAACCGCCGTAACCACCATAACCGCCACAACTATATCCGTAACCCATGTGGAAAGCCTCCTTATATTAAAAGTCAAAATGAATGATTAGAGGGTCTACTGTAAGAAATTATGAGATATCATGTTTGTAGGAACACTGTATACTATGCTTTTTTAAACTTGTTCGCGTATGAGAGATGAGCCCGTTTTTTGATGGTTTGTTTATTCAGAAGATGAAGTCGTTACTATATGTGTGCTATGATACGAATAAGTACATTACTTAAGGAGAGTTTATGAAAAAGAAAATTGAATCATTAATTGATAAATATGAATTGACACATTTAAAACAGGAATTAGTAAATACGATATTTCCTTGTATAAAAGTTACTCCTATACAAAAGGATACACTTGCAATTGGTTGTTCTAAAATGGGAGGAGTCCCTGATGTGCCCGTTTCATTTGAATATCCAACTTATAAAGAGAATCCATTACATTTTATTGCACAATTTAATTTAAATGATTTACATGATGTGAGTATGAGTCACAATCTTCCTAAAACAGGGATGCTCTATTTTTTTTATTGTGAAAATCATTTTGATGAAGATGTAAATCAGAAAGATGTAGGATGTGTACTTTATTATGATGTTTCAGCTGAACAATTGCGAAGAATGGATGAAATCCAAGCGAGATTTATACAATGTGAAATATCATTTGAATGCACTTATAAATTACCAGAGCTCTTTATTGAAAATGAAGATGATTCGGATCGTTTTCTACAGTTACTTGAGGAATTAATCCCAGATCATTATGACAACCATCAATTATTTGGTGAACCTTTCTCTGTTCAAGAAGAAGTGTTTCAAGAAGCTGGTGATTACATTGGTGTGAATCCTTATCATATGACGCTATTATTCCAAATTGATTCTGATTATAAGAATTGTAATATGATGTGGGGAGATTTAGGGATGTTATACTTTTGTATTGGAAATGATGATTTGAAACATCGTCGTTTTGAAAATACATGCTGTATTTTACAAACTTGTTAGAAAAAAAGTAGTAGTTACTTCTAATGGAAGGGTTACTACTTTTTTAGTTTATCCTGCTATTTGCGGACAGTAATACTCCCACTTCAAAGTTCAGTGCAAGCAAAGAAGTTAGATGGGAGATAAACGGCCCGTAAAAGCCAATTGGTGAGGACTGATAATTAGTAGGGGATGAAGATCCCCTCACTGATTAAAGTTGCACTTTATTGTATATTTTCTTTTAATATTATCGGAATTCCTTTTAATAATATTTAAATAGCAATTAATAAATATATACAATCTTATATTTTCTTTTTGAAAAAATACTGTATACTCTAAAAATATATGAACATTTTTTCGTATATTTTTAGAGTAGGAGGAGTGACAAGATGAAGAAAACAAACAAGTATGTAACAGCTATCGTACTTTGTTCAACAATTATGATCAGTGGTTTACATGTGCATTCCGTATCTTATGCAGCGTCAAATCAAAAGGTAGCAACTACACCATCAGATACAAAGTTGTTAGAAGATTTTCAGAAAGAGTTAAAAAAACGCATTGATAATCGAGAAGAAAATATTACAATCACATACAAAACAAAAGAGAAAAATGGTAGAGACGTAATGGATAAGCTCTTTCAAGAGTATAATAAAATTGTAGATGCAGATGAGTATGTAAAATATAATATAGCAAGTACTAAGTACTCTATACGTGGAATACCAGGAAACTATGCGTTTACATTAAATATTACATATCGTGAATCAAAGGAACAAACACAATATGTAAAGACGCAGGCAAAATCGATTGTGAATTCTATAATAAAAGCTGGCATGGATGATCATGAAAAAGTAAAAGCGATTCATGATTATGTTGTGAAACATGTTTCCTATGATACTTCTTATAAGGCATATACAGCGTATGACGCATTGGCTAATCGCTCAGCTGTTTGCCAAGGATATACACTATTAACATATCAATTATTAAAAGAAGCGGGTATTCAATCACATATTGTAACTGGAAAAGGAAATGGACAAGCACATGCTTGGAACCTAGTGAAGATTGAGGATAAATGGTATCACCTCGATACGACATTTGATGATCCAGTTCCAGATAAAGAAGGTCGTGTAACATATTCTTACTATAATATGTCTGACGAGCAATTAAGCAAAGACCATGAATGGGATCGTAGTAAATATCCAGTAGCATCTACGAATTACTATAATGAATTAACAAGTAAGATAAAGAAAGGTAGTTCAAAAAAGTTGGTATATCAACAAATGCTCAAAGACACGGATTTAGTCTATCTGTCTACGCAATATGGGGCTGAAGATTATAATGAGTTGAAACAAAAATTACAGAAGCAATTTACTACGAAACCTCAAAAAGTAGAACTGCGTTATAAGCAATCTATGGATGGAACAATGCAAGATATTAAAAAAGTATTAAATGAACTTACTTGGCCAAAAGGTGCGAAGCGAGTTTCTTATCAAGTTGCACCGTATAGTGCGATGGCAGGGTATTCATTAGCAACAATTACATTTACGTATTGATGAAAAAGGGCATCTGTAAAAGGTGCCCTTTTTATGCTTATAGGTAAATGCAGAATTATTTACATTGAGTGTATGGTAAAATTATCAAAAAAGAGGGGTTTTATGTCCGTTTTTTAATTGATGTATATATAGAAACTAATTTTTAAGAAGTGATATATATAAAAAGAAGCTAAATGAAATTAGCTTCTTTTTATATATGTTATTTATTTCCACCAATCATCAAACATGGATGCTGGTGTTTGTCTTTTATGTTCACTTACTGTATAACGTTTTTCAATTTTTTCTGCAACGTCTTTAGGAACTGCTTTTCCTTCTAAGTAATCATCTAATTGATCGTATGTAATCCCTAATTCTGTTTCGTCAGCTTGACCTGGTTTTTCATCTAATAAATCAGCTGTTGGCATTTTTAAGTAAAGGCGTTCTTCAGCGCCTAATTCTTGTAATAAAGATCGTCCTTGACGTTTTGTTAATCCTGTTAGTGGTAAAAGATCTGCACCACCATCACCGAACTTTGTGAAGAAACCTGTTACAGCTTCAGCAGCATGATCTGTTCCGATAACAAGTAAACCTTGTTGTCCACCAATTGCATATTGTGTGACCATGCGAACGCGAGCTTTAACGTTTCCTTTATTGAAGTCTGTTAATGATTCTCCTAATAAGTCTTTATATTGACTTGAAAATGCATCAACTGTTGAAGCGATATCGAAAGCTACAGATTGATCGGGTTTAATAAATTGTAGTGCTAATTGCGCATCGTCTTCATCTTTCTGTACCTGATATGGAAGGCGTACAGCGATAAATGTTGCGTTGTATCCTTCATTGCGAGATTCTTCAACTGCAAGCTGTGCTAAGCGGCCTGCTAGTGTTGAATCTTGTCCACCACTGATTCCGAGTACAAAGCCTTTTGCACCTGTTTTTCTTAAATAATCTTTTAAGAAATCAATTCGTTTACGAATTTCTGCTTTTGGATCAATTGCAGGATGAACATGTAATGCTTTCATAATTTGTTCTTGTAATGTCATTATGTTTTCCTCCTATTCATATAGAACGAGTGATGAGTTTATATGTACTGATTCAGAAATATCCATCCTTATTATTTCGTAAAATTAACGAATATACAATAGGTTGAACGTATGAATATGAATGTAGTTATTATAAAGAAAATGCCTAGTTTAATCAATTTTTCTGTGACCTTTCAAAAATGTAAGGTTTTTGTCATTTGAATCGATGGTAGATATTTCTTCGCTTTATTATGATAGCAATATAGTTATTGAAAGGGCGGAGAAATAATATGAATATTAGGGAATTAGCGTTTCGTAATGTAACGCGGAATAGACGAACATATTCGGCTTATTTTTTGAGTAGTGCATTTGCAATTATGGCCTTCTTTGTTTATTCATTTTTTGCGTTTCATCCTGCATTAAGTGCCGGTCAATTAGGTCAATATGTATTTGTAAGTATGTCTTTTGCGCAAGTTATTATTTATCTTTTTACGTTTTTCTTTATTCTATATTCAATGGGAATGTTTTTAAAAACAAGGAAGCGTGAATTAGGGATTTTAATGATGCTAGGTATGACGAAATTTCAATTAAGACGTCTTATCTTTTTTGAAAATGTCATGATTGGTATGGCATCAATTATTACGGGTATCATTTGTGGAATGCTGTTTTCAGGTCTATTGATTTGGATAGCGCCATTAGTATTGAAGCTGGATCTATCTTTATCATATTATTTACCAATAACAGCAATTGGCGTAACGAGTGTTATGTTTTTTATATTATTTATTATTATTTCTTTTTTTAGTGCAGGAATGATTCGTAAAAATCAAATCATGAAACTATTTAGAGGTTCAGTAAAAGCGAAGCCTGAACCAAAAGCATCCATTATTTCTTCAATTCTAGCTGTGTTGTTGCTTGGTACAGGATATGTAGGTGCCTTATCTTCGCATGGTGCAATGGTTTTTATTATGTTGATTCCTGTAACGACGGTTGTCATTATTGGTACATACTTACTGTATAAGCAGCTAAGTGTATTTATTATTCGAGCATGTAAAAAAAGCAAACGTTTGTATTGGACAAGAACCAATATCATTACTCTATCAGATTTAGCATATCGCATGAGAGATAATGCACGGATGTTCTTTATTGTTACAATTATTTCGACTGTAGCTTTTTCTGCTATTGGTACACTAGTTGGTTTTGCTTCTATGACGAAGAGCATAATGGATCAACCGATTGCATTTCAGTATCAATCTAAACAAGGAAATGAAAATGAATCAGGGCATGTACAAATGATTGAGCAAACATTAAAGAAATATAATATATCTAACGAGAAAACAGATATTGTCTCAAAGCAAACCGAAGAGAAAGGACTGCGAGATGCAGTCTTTGTAAGGGAATCTGATTATAAGAAATATGCAAAGCTTACAGGTGAACAGCCAGGTGATTTGAATGAAAATACAGCACTCTTTCTATCAGTAGAAATGCCAGTACCACAAAAAATAGAAAGACAAACATTAGAATTACCGAATCAAAATACATCATTGAAGGTGAAAGAAATTCATACATCTTCTCTCGGTAAAGCACTTACTAGGAATGTCTACGTTATTTCAGAAGATCAATATAATCTATTACAAGATGGCTTCAAGGAAGTAAAAGATTATATGTATCAAACGAAGGAAAGCAAAAATGAAATTGAAGCTGGAAAGGAAATAACAAACAAAATAAAATCTCAACAAGAGCATTCGAGATTTAGTGCGGCAGAGTATGAGCAAAATCAAGCTTTACAGGTTGCTGGACCTATTTTATTTGTAGGATTTTTTATCGGTATTGTGTTCTTTGTATGTGCGGGTAGTTTTTTATACTTCCGCTTATTCTCTGACTTAGAAGATGATTATCGTTTATTTGAATCAATTCGAAAAGTAGGGTTAACAAGTGGAGAGTTATCCAAAGTTGTGACAATTCGATTAGCGCTATTATTCTTTGTTCCAATTGGTGTTGCAACATTACACGGTGCTGTTGCATTAACGACTTTAGGACAAATGTTTGAGTATTCACTTTTAAAAGAAAATGCAATTGTACTAAGTATTTTTGTTGGAATTCAAATTGTATATTTCATTCTGATACGATCCCGTTATTTAAAACAATTGAAGGAAAGGTTGCGAATGAGTTAGTAAAGGATGAGCATGTTTAGTTTGCTAGGTATTTAAACAAGATCACTCATTGCACTAATTTAAATAATCAGTACGATACTATTATCATATTGTGCAGTATTAAGACTGAGTAGGTTCTTATTCCAACGATTATGCTGTTATGAAAGAAATGGAATTTGGGACCGCACAAAATGAAGTAGCATAAGATTTCAAAAACGTCTTTTTCGTCAGAATATTTGATGGAAAAGACGCTTTTTGTATTGAGAAAAATCTTGAAGCAGGAAAATAGGAGTGAGAAAACGAATGTTTTTTATAAATGAAAGCGTATTCAAAATGTGAAAATAATATATTTTAGGAGGGATTATGATGAACAGTAGTACAGCGAATAAGCAAAAAGGGATTCAATTAATTCCGTATACGGTAAATAAAGTAGTTGAGCAAGTAAACGAAATCCCACCAGGTGTACAACTGATTCATGCTCCTGAGGTTTGGGAAAAGAGTGCAAAAGGGAAAGATATTGTAGTTGCGGTATTAGATACAGGCTGTGATATAAATCATATTGACTTAAAAGACCGAATTATTGGCGGAAGAAATTTTACTGAGGATTATGAGGGCAATCCAAACGGTTATCTTGATAATAATGGTCACGGAACCCATGTTGCAGGAACAATTGCAGCGACAGAAAATGGTGTGGGCGTTCTAGGTGTTGCTCCACTTGCTAAACTATTGGTATTAAAAGTATTATCAGGGGATGGCTCTGGAAGCTATCAGCAAATTATTGAGGCGATTGATTATGCAGTACGCTGGAGAGGACCAAATCAAGAGCGAGTCCGAATTATTTCCATGTCACTTGGTGGTTCAGAGGATGTACCAGAATTACATGAAGTGATCCAGCATGCGGTAAAGCAAGAAATACTTGTTGTATGCGCTGCAGGAAATAATGGGGACTGTAGTGATGAAACAGAAGAATTGGATTTCCCGGGTGCTTATTCTGAGGTCATTGAAGTCGGAGCTGTTAATTTAGAGAGAAAGCTAGCTTGCTTTAGTAATTCGAATCAAGAAATTGATTTAGTGGCGCCAGGGGAAGAAATTCTTTCTACTTATCCAGAAGGAAAATATGCGGTATTAAGTGGGACATCAATGGCTACGCCGCATATTGCTGGAGCATTAGCGCTTTTGATTAAGCAGTGCGAAAGAGAGTATGGAAGAAAGCTATCAGAACCAGAAATTTATGCCCAGCTTATTAAGCGGACTGTACCTTTAGGATATGAGCGAACATCAGAGGGAAATGGATTAATAGATTTGTCAAAAGAATAATTGATATTAAAAAACATCTCATTTATTTATGAGATGTTTTTTAATATGGTTCCGTTGCTTGTAAGACAGCATCTAATAATCCAGGAAATCTAGCATTTAAATCTTCCATTCGAATCGAAATAAAACGCTGCGTGCCTTCTAGACGAGTGTACATAACGCCGGATTCACGTAAAACTTTAAAATGGTGAGACAAAGTTGATTTAGCAACTGGAATATTTAGTGCACCGCATGATTGTTCATTTTGTTCCATTAACATATTTACAATTTGTAAACGAATTTGGTCGCTAAGAGCATATAAGACAGAAGAAAGTTGAATTTCTTCTCGATTTGGATGATATAGTGTTCGCATAATTTCACCTACTTTATAAGTTCTTTCAGTTGCACTATAACATATAAAATGATATATTTCTATTGTTCGAATATATTCGAACAATAGAAATATATAGGGGGATAAAAATGAAGTATACGAAGTTGCAAAAGGCAGGATTACAAATTTCTCAAATTGGTTTAGGAACGAATGCAGTAGGGGGCCATAATTTATTTTCAAATGTGAATGAACAAGAAGGAATAAGAATGATTGAGGAGGCACTTCAGCAAGGCATTACATTGATAGATACAGCTGATTCATATGGATTTGGCAGATCTGAGGAATTAATAGGAGAGACGATTAAAAGAAAACGACAAGAGCTTGTACTCGCTACAAAAGGAGGGATACAGCCATTATTGAGCGGTTCTACTTGTATTAATAATGAACCAAATTATTTAAGAAATGCAGTTGAAAATAGCTTGCGAAGATTACAGACAGATTATATAGATTTATATTATTTACATTTTACAAATTCAGAAACTATGTACATAGATTCAATTGGAGAACTTGTTCGTTTAAAAGAAGAAGGGAAGATTCGTTCGATAGGAATATCAAATGTAAACTTAGCTCAGCTAAAAGAGGCGAATCAGTTTGGCGATATTGATGTACTACAATCTCCTTATAATATGTTAGATCGTACAGCGGAAAAGGAGCTCTTGCCATATTGCATAAAAGAAGGAATTTCATTTATTCCATATGGCCCCCTTGCTTTTGGGATTTTAGGTGGTAGATATCCAGAAGATTTGAGCCTAGATGAAAAAGATTGGCGTAAAGATGTCTCATTATTTGAGGAACATACATATAAGAAAAATTTTATGAAAGTTGAAAAATTAAAAGATTTTGCTAGAGAAAAAAATACAACGTTATCTAATGTAGCGTTAGCTTGGCTGTTAAATCAAGGGGGAATTGATACAGTGATTCCTGGTGGGAAACGTGCAGAGCAAGTAAGAGAAAATGTAAAAGTAGTAGATGTATCGTTACATGAGAGTGATTTGGAATATATACAATCTATTTTAGAGGAGTAGTAACAAAGGGTGAAATTCTACCCTTTGTTACTATTTAAGGAGATGGAGAAGATGAACAAAATTATGATATTATTTTTTATCATGATGTTTATGATTGGTACAGATACTTTTTTGATTTCACCATTATTACCAACACTACAAACAGTATACGGGATTCCAACAGAAATTTCAGGATGGATGGTAAGTGCATATGCACTGGGATATGCTGTATTTGCACTTATTGCTGGACCTATTTCTGATAGATTAAATCGGAAGAGGGTAATGTTAGGAGGCATGAGCTTTTTTGCAATTAGTACGTTTTTATGCGGATTAGCACCAAGCTTTTGGTGGATGATTACCTTCCGTTTTTGTGCAGGAATAAGTGCAGCATTTGTATCTCCACAAGTGTGGGCATCTATTCCGCTTCTTGTGTCCAAAAATCAAGTTATGAAATCAATTGGGATTGCAACAGCAGGACTATCATTAGCGCAAGTACTTGGATTACCAATTGGAGCATATTTAGCAACGATACACTATACAACACCTTTCTTTATAATTGGTATTTGTTCAGCGATACTTGTCATTTTTATTTATATTGCATTGCCAGAAATACAGCCACTGCAAATAGAACAAAAGCATCAATCTATTGTAAGTCGTTATCAACAACTATTAGGGGAGTCTAAGGTTTCACTTTCTTACTTTGCATATTTTCTTTTCCAAACAGGTAATTTTGCAGCATTTTCATTTTTTGGAGTATGGTTAGCAACTCAATTTAAGTTACAAGTAAATGAAGTAGGAACAGCAATGCTTATACTTGGATTAGGAAATCTAGCAGGCAATATTTTAGGACCTAAACTTGTTAAAAAATTAGGTTATACTTATGCTTTTTATGGCGGCATTTTTGTTGTAGCTTGTCTATATGTTATTTTACCGTACTTGAAACAAATTCTATTGGTTGAGTTATTTTTCTTTATTTTATTTTTTATTACAGGAATTTTATTTGTACTTATGATGAGCCGTTTGCAAAAGATATCTAGCATAGCTAGGGGAACAGGAGCGGCGTTAGCAAATTCTTCTATGTATATTGGACAAACAATTGGAGCGGCAGTGGCGGGAGTGCTGTTTGCAGCATTTGATAATTTTATTTTCATCGGCTCTTTTACGGCTATCTTATATGTGGTTTCACTTTTAGTATTCCGAAAAAGTGATCGATACATGACAGGAGAATTAGGGGAAAAACAGAAGACCACTTCTTTGTAACCAGTAATAATATTATGTAAACAAAATAACGAAAAGCACTGTTTTAGATACATGACTAAAACAGTGCTTTTCGTTTAGATTGAACAGTTGCAGCATTTTCATCCTCTATTCCTGCTTCTTCAATAATTCGTTTTTTTGCTTTATCTAATAGGTGATTAACTGTTTCACCAAAATGGTTAGCTTCACGTTTTGTGCGGGCTGCTCGTAAACATTTATAGTTTTCTATCAGTTCCTCTTTTTCAGAGTCTGTTAAGAAATCTTCTATTTTCTTTTTTGGCATACGAAACACCCTTTCTTCTGACGGACAACACAATTCAGAAATATTTATTTTTCATTATAGCAATAGTTTTGAATGAAAGTATAGATTAACGTCGTAATAATTTGTCAATTTCTTGAATTTTCTCATCGACTTTACCAATTTGTGTGTTTTTGGCTTGTTCACCGCCAAGTGCTTGATGAAGTAGGAAGGTTTGCCCTGAAATGGCAGTGACAATGGATACTTTAATAATCTCTTTTATTGTAATTACATCAAATAAGACGAGTCCTAGAAGTGCTGCAAGACTACCAGTTAATATATCAGTTAGAAAACCAAGATGAAAGAAGGTTTTTAAACGGCGTGGAAGCAATAACTTGCCTTGGTTATTGATTAGATGGGAAACGAAGCCAGTCATGCCACCAACGAGAACAGCAGTTAGCCATTGATACATCTCCATCAAATCCACTCCTTTTAGTGAATAAGATTCGTTTTTTACACTTATATTCCTTTTTAAATTTTATATAAGCATATTGAGAAAATTTAGTCTGGCTACATGCTTGTTCACTTTTATTATAACAGAAAATTCTGGTATATTTCAGTCTATTATGTTCCGTTCTTTTTCATTATCATAAATTTAGAAAAGGAGGATGAAATCAGCCATTGTGGACAAATAAGAACGATAAAAAAATATATATCCGAAAATTCCGTTAAATAAAGTAGCTTTTCAAAATGATATTACATATAATGAGATTAACTAAACTAAGAACGGGGTGATGTATTATGGCGATGATTATTGATAGAAATATGAAAGCGAATACAAAGGTGGACGGAAAGAGCGAGACTTTGTAGGAATCGCACAATCCTTCCACTGGGCTCAAAATAGGGAGGATATTAATTTGAATCAAAATTGTTTAGAAGCATTTGGATGGGATTCTTTTTTTGAGGATCAATCTGTAGACAAGTATGAAGTAGGACGGATTTTACTTGAACATAAGCATATATATCGTATCATTTGTAATGATGGTGAATATGTAGCAGAGTTATCTGGAAAGTTTCGTCATGAAGCGTTATCTAAAGGGGATTATCCAGCAATTGGTGATTGGGTGTATATAAAGAAGTTAGAAGAAGAAAATAAGGCTATTATTCACCGTGTTTTGCAAAGGAAGAGTTCCTTTGCTAGACAAGAAGCTGGTAACAGAACTGTTGAACAGATTATAGCAGCAAATGTGGACTATCTCTTTTTAGTAAATGCTCTCAACCATGATTTTAATGTGAGAAGAATGGAACGTTATTTATTACTTGCTTATGAAAGTGGAGCAATGCCTGTTATTGTTTTGACAAAAAGTGACTTGTGTGAAGATGTGGAGCAAAAGATATTGGAAACAGAGGCGATAGCTATTGGTGTTCCAATCTTTGCAGTTGACAGTTTGCAGCAAGCGGGAATTGAGTCCTTGCAGCAATTTGTAGCTCCTGGTAAAACGATTGCCCTCGTTGGTTCCTCAGGCGCTGGGAAATCTACTTTATTAAACGCATTAATGGGTGCTGAAGTTGCAAAAACAGGTGGTGTTCGTGAAGAGGATAGTAAAGGACGGCATACAACGACTCATCGTGAGCTGTTCCAATTGTCAAGTGGTGGTTTAGTAATTGATACTCCTGGTATGAGAGAGCTTCAACTTTGGGAAGGCAGCGGAGCAATCCATGCGACATTTTCTGATATTGAAGAATTCGCCAAAGAGTGTCGTTTTCGTGATTGTGAGCACAACAGTGAACCGGGCTGTGCCGTTCGAATGGCAATTGATGACGGTATTATAGCAGCAGAGCGTTTGCGAAATTATAAAAAGTTGCAAAGAGAAATTGCATATGCGATGAGGAAACAAGATTTAGCACTTGCCCGAGCTGAACGAGCTAAGTGGAAAAAGATTGCAAAACAACATAGAAAGAATTGAAAAAACCAAAGGGAGGCTCCTTTGGTTTTTTATGTTTGTAAATTTTATAATAATATTATTCGTATATATGGACAAAAAGAAATTATTTGTTTAAACTTTACAAAGTATTAGTCTAAAAATGATGATGAATAAGTTCATTTAGAGGTCGTTATTATCTTAAAACTTGAATATTAAAATGAAAAACAGAGGAGGGATTTCATGAGTAAACTATTACAGAGGTTTGGAAATATGAAAGTAGCAAAAAAGCTATTGATTTCATTTTTTATTATTTTAATTGCTGCTGTGTCAGTCATTGGTGGTCTGTCTTACCAAACGGCTAAAAAGAATTTTGAATCACAGATTATGAGTAGTGCAAATGATAATATTAAAATACTAGATGATTTAATTAATCAAACAATTGAAGCGAAATTTAATGATGTTACACATTTTGCAAAAGTAATTGATAGTAGTCTCTATCAAGGAGAAAATCAAGGTGAACTTAAAAAAATATTTTCACAATATATTAATTTACATCCAGAAATTGAACAGGTGTATGTTGCAGGAAATGATAAGAAGTTTGTGCAAGAACCAGATATACAAATGCCAACGGATTATGATCCAACAACACGTCCTTGGTATAAAGATGCGGTAAGTAAGCAAGGTGGTATTATTGTAACGGAACCATATAAGGCTAAAGGAAATGGTCATATTGTGGTAACAATTGCCAAACAAACAGAAGATAAAAATGGTGTTATCGGTTTAGATTTAAGCCTTGATAATTTATTAAAAACAGCAAAAATGATTAATATTGGGAAGAAAGGATATGCCTTTATTTTAGATCAAAATCAAAAGATAATTGCTCATCCAAAAGAAGAATCTGGTGACAAAGCCGCGGATGCTTGGGCGAAACAAATGTATCAAGAAAATCATGGTACCTTTACTTATTCATATGATAACAGCGAGAAGAAAATGGTATTTGCTACAAATCCAAAAACAGGTTGGAAAATTGGTGGAACGATGTATGCAAGTGAAGTAGTTGAAGCAGCCCAACCTGTATTTTATAACATGTTAATTATTATGGTAATTTCATTAATTGTAGGGGGCGCACTTATTTATTTTGTGACACTTTCTATTACAAAACCTTTGAAAAAATTAGTTGTTACTTCGCGTGAAATTAGCGATGGGGACTTA
>NZ_NVPR01000070.1 GCF_002551815.1 Bacillus sp. AFS098217 | reverse complement strand
CGGTCAGGGCTTTTTTCTGCCACATGCGAAGTAAAACCAGAAAGAGCAAACGAGTGTAGGTTACTTTTTATTCTACATAGCAGGGATTTAGATGTCGCAAAATTAAAATGGATTTATATATCCGAGGAATAAACTACATATTCATATTTCATCCTCAATCCTACTACTTTCATGTACCTTTTGATTCTCTCTCTACCTTTCCAAAAAGTTCATATAGAAAGATATTCAAGGAAAGCTTTCTATATTCAAATTTTTGATTACTTTCTATTGTATTTCTTTCTCATAAAAATTCCACCTAACAATCCGATTCGCCTAACTATAATTTTGTATTTCTATGTAACATTCATTCCAAACAACATATACGATATAAAAAAGGAGGCACTCTATTGGAAAACATCGATAGGGGAAAACGACTAGCTCTTGAAATGTTCAGTTATCAAACAAATAAAAATAATATAGTTTTTATCTAATATTATGGAAAATAAATTATGATTTTAAAAGGGAACGAAGCGAGTAATTTTTTTAATAAAATAAATCCTGCAGACAATGAAAAAGAATGTCAACTCATTATAGCCAAAATAACAGGGAATTTCAAAAAAAGAAATAAGCGGAAAAGAAATAATAACAAGCATTAAGTTCATTTATCCCGCTATTCACGGGCAGTCCTCTTACTGTTGAAAGTTTCACTTTATATGTCGTATTACCAGTTCTTTTAAAATTCATTTCAAAATTGATTATACAGCATATCACACAAAAAAATGTCATTCACATGACATTTTTTTCAAATTTTTCAACAAACTTATCGCTGAAGCAACCAGTAATATCGCTATCCCTATCCAAGCCCACATATACCCTCTTATATCCACTATAGATCCGAAAATAGGCGGAGCTAAAAGAATCGCAATTTGATTTAGCGTAAGTGCAAAGCTAACAGTCATTCCAACTGATTCCTCGCTTGATGTTTCAGCAACCTCAACCATAAAAAGACTGAACCATCCAATAGCAAAGAAACCTAACAAACCACTGACCAAAAATAAACTCCATACCGAAAGATTATGTACATTCAATATTAAAATGAATATGAAAACAAATGCAGCAAGTACAGAAATCAATAATGGCTTGCGTCGATTACCTTTATAGAAGGAATCGCTGACTGCAGCTAATACAATTCGCCCCAGCATACCAAAAAATAAAGTGACTGAAAATACTTTTCCCGCCAAAATGGGAGATATTGATTTCTCCGTAATCAAAAAGTTTATAAAATGCCCAATCAATACCATTTGTAATGAAATCATACAAATTCCTGTAAACAAAACTGGATATAACGCCTTGTTACTCATCACTTCTTTTAACTTTTGCCAAAAAGAGATTTCTTTGTTAGTTAATGCAGGCTCATTATGAGCGAATGGTTCCCTATAAAACAACAAAAATAATACTCCTCCTGTAATACATATACTTGAAAGAATATATATCGTAAATGACAAACCGAACTTTAACGCGAGTATTGGAATGATAGCCCCCGCGACTGCACCGCCTATCGGAATGCCAGCTTGCCTAATTCCCATAGCTAATCCCCGATTTTCTTTCGGAAACCATTTTAAAACCACCTTACTTCCGCCTGGCTGTGCCATACTATAAAACACTCCCACTATCATAAGAACAAATAATAATCCCATAAATCCTTCCACTAGATGAATAAACAAAATAGACCCACCAAGGAATATAGAACTAACTCCAATGAGTAACTTCTCACTATATTGATCAAGCAACCTCCCTACAAAAAGCATACAAAAGAGCGGTCCAATATTAACAGCAGTTAACAACAACCCCATTTGCATATCACTAAGGTGATATATTTCCTTCCAAAAAAATGCTAAAGGTCCTACCCCATATGTTATAAGCGTTGCACTTGCCTGCGTTACTGTTGCTAACATGAGCACAATCCATTTATACAAACTACCATGCTTTATGACCTCATCTTTACTTAGCAATATCATCCCTCCAATATCCCTTTCATTGTATGAAAGTTCAGATATCATATAAAATGAGTATTAATGATAAAAATCATCAAAATAATTGATACCTTTAGGAGGTTTTTCAATGGATATAAAAGATCTCACTATTTTTCATGAAGTCGCTAAGGAAGGTAATATATCTCACGCTGCTCAAAACTTAAATTATGTACAATCAAATGTGACAATGCGTATTAAACAACTAGAAAATGAACTGGGGACACCATTATTTTACCGAAATGGAAAAGGCGTTTCTTTAACTTCAAATGGAGAAATTTTACTAACTTATACTAAACAAATCATTCATTTAATGGAACAATCTATTAAAGCTGTCCAAAACAACGGAGTACAGCCAAAAGGAACATTAAAAATTGGATCTACAGAATCTACAACGGCTGTCCGTCTTCCTTCCATATTAACATCATATTATGAAATGTACCCTGACGTGGAATTCATTTTAGAAACCCATTCAACAGAAAAATTAATTCAGCTTGTTTTAGAACGAAAGCTTGAAGGTGCATTCATCGCTGGAACTATTCATCATTCTGATCTCGATTCTCTTTTGTTCCAAGAAGAAGAATTAGTTCTTGTTAGTAAACGTCCTTTATTTTCTTTTAGAAATTTAGGGGAAATGAATATATTAGCTTTTAGCAAAGGTTGTTACTACCGAAACCTATTAGAAAAATGGCTTTATGAAGAAGGAATTTATCCAAAACGAGTATTAGAATTTGGAACGATAGAAGCTATACTGGCTTGTGTAAAATCAGGCATGGGCATCGCTATCATGATAAAATCTCTTATACAAGATCACGAACATTCTTTAGCCTTAACTCCTTTACCTAAAAGTTTTTCAAGGGTACCCACTACTTTTATCGTTCGAAAAGATACTTTTTATTCAGGTGCTTTACGTAAGTTTATTGATAGGATTACAAATGCATCAGGTATATGAAAAGAGTAACTTTTAAGTATAAGTTACTCTTTCTTTTTTAAGATTAATTACCATGCAATAAAAGAACCTCACTACTTATAAAATGAGTGAGGTTCTTTCGTATCACATTATATTCTTCTTAATATCTCATTCATATCTATCAGCGGCTGCTCACAAGCATAGTTTTCACAAATATAAACTGTCATTTTATTATCAATCATTTTATGATGAACTGCAAAATCAGCAATCCCAGCAAATTCATCTGATGATGCAGCAACTAGTACTGAATTATTCGGTGAGAAAGTTCCCTGCACTCTCTTTATAAGATTGCGTCTCTCTTCATTATCTTCTCCAACAATAACAAATTCCTTTTTCGGGGATTCCGCCAATAATACGCTTTGTAAAAATAAAGAATGTCCACTTCCATAGGAAGACAATGCTTTCGAGAACGTTGTATACATAATCTCTACCTGCTGTCTTAACGTCTCATCACCTACTAAGGAAGCTAAGCGAAGAAGCTGAACTGCTGCTACACTATTTCCTGAAGGCATGGCCCCGTCATATACTTCTTTATCACGAATAAGCAACTCTTCCGCATCACTTCCAGTAAAGAAAAAGCCTCCATTCTCTTGATCCCAAAATAATGCATTCATTTCTGTAACAATTTCTTTTGCCTTCTTCACGTATTCCAAATCAAATGTTGCTTCATACATCTCCATATATGCCCAAAGTAAATAAGCATAATCATCAATATACCCTTTAAACTTCACTTCTCCATCACGATAACGAGCCATGACACGATTGTTTACAATAAGTTTCTCTTCAATAAATACGAGTGCATGCTTGGCAAGTTGCACATACTCTTCATTCACAAATACACGACCCGCTTTTCCTAACGCGCTAATCATTAATGCATTCCATGACGTTAGTACTTTATCATCTAAATGCGGATATATACGAAGTGATCGTTTCGCTAATAAAATTTCACGAGCGACTTCTAGTTTTTCTTTTATTTCCTTAATAGATAAATCAAACTGATCGGCCATTTTATCCCACTCTGTATGAATTAGATTTGGAATATTTGCCCCTTCAAAGTTACCTTTTTCCGTCACATCATACACTGCGCAATACAATATGCCAAGCTCATCACCAAGCACTTCCATCACTTCATCTTTTGACCAAACGTAGTACTTCCCTTCTACTCCTTCACTATCTGCATCAAGCGCGGAATAAAAACTACCGTTTTCATCAGTCATTTCTCGCTTAATAAAAGTGATGATTTCATCTGCAATTTGTTTATACCGTTCATCATGAAGAACTTGATAACCCTCTGTATAAGCGTGAAGAAGAAGCGCATTATCATATAGCATTTTCTCAAAATGCGGAACAAGCCATGCTTCATCTGTTGCGTAGCGGGCAAACCCGAATCCAACATGATCATATATCCCGCCGTTTGCCATACTATCAAGCGTTTTCTTTACAAAGTATAACGCCTGTTCATTGTCTGTTAACAGTTGATAACGTAATAAATACATTAACATATGGGGCGATGGAAACTTCGGTGCTCCACCAAACCCGCCATATATCGTATCAAAGCTACTGGCAAGCTGCTGGAACGTACTATGTAATACATCTTTATGTAATGCCTCGCTACTTGCTTTTACTTTATTTTGTAGCCCTTCGATTATTTGCTGTGAAACAGCTGTGATACGCTCTTGATCACTTTCGTAAATATGAGCTAGTTGCGGTAAGATATCCATCATACCCGGACGATTGTAATAACTATGCTTAGGGAAATACGTCCCTGCATAAAACGGCTTTTGATCTGGTGTTAAAAACACATTCAGCGGCCAGCCGCCTTGTCCTGTCATCATTTGGCAGACGCTCATATGAATCGAGTCAACATCTGGACGTTCTTCACGATCTACTTTAATTGGGATGAAATATAAATTTAAGAGTGATGCTACTTCTTCGTCTTCAAAAGATTCACGCTCCATGACGTGGCACCAATGACATGTGGTTTGTTACACCAAACTAGGAGTAGCCAATAGAAACAAATACAGGTTTGTTCTCTTTCTTTGCTTTCTCAAAAGCTTCCTCTCCCCAAGGGTACCAATCTACAGGATTATACGCATGCTGGAGCAAATATGGAGACTTTTCATGTATGAGTCTATTGGCTTTCTTATCCATAGTCATAGTGTAATCACCTCCTCTAATGATTACTTTTTCATACTTCATTTTCTTACTCTAATTCAATAAGGCTTAGAGAAAATTTACAGTGATTTCACTTTCATCATGACCTGAAATTTTTCTTAAGTCAATATAACTAATTATATAAATCCATTTTCATTTTTCGACATCTAAATCCCTGCTATGCAGGATAAAGTGAAACTTTAATCAGTAGGGGTTTTCTTCATCCCCCACCTAACTTCTTTGTTTTAACCGAATTTTGAGGTGGGAGTATTACTGCCCGCAAATAGCGGGATAAAAAGTAACCTACACTCGNNCGCTTCTATGCATGGCCAGGGCCTCTATCCCACCTAAAAAGAGGGGTTTTATGTCGGTTTTTTAATTGATGTATATATAGTAATTAGCGTAGAAGCTTATGAAATTGATAATCATAGAATGGCTGTAGCATATTAATGAATAGAACAAAGTTTTTTGCCTAGTAATATTTCTACAATGGTATTTATTTTTTCATTTGAAGTACTATAATAAACTTCCAATCCTTTTCGGTTACTGGTAACTATCTTTTGGGATTTCATTTTTGCTAGATGCTGAGACACAGTAGACTGCGGAAGACCCATAATATCCACTATTTGATTCACATTGCATGTCCCTCTTGTAATAAGCTCTTCCATCATTTGAATTCTAACTGGATGAGATAATATTTTTAAAACTTCTGCGTTTTTTTCATAAATAGTCATTTGAATCTCTTCTCCTTCATGGTGTTTTTTATTTATTCTGATACTACGATAATTGAACTTTTAATACCTTATTCTTGCAGAACGTATGCTGTCATTTGCGTACGAAAGCTTCTATAAACATACGAGTCATTACACAATCAAATCTCCGAATCATCTTATAGAAATAAGATCATAACCACGTGAAACGTCGTTTTGCTAGACCTTCTGTTTTTTCACGTATATTAAAACAGTCCATATCCTATATAAACAAAGGGGATATTTATCTTTTCAAGGTATAACGAATTACAAAAATCAGTAAAAATGTATAAACTTTGACTGCAAGATTTGTACGTTACGAAACTTGGCAACAGAACCCTACAATATATGCTCGCCCTTCTCAAAAAGTATAATAAGAAAAACCGGGCAAACACCGCCCGATCCTTTTTATATTCGTATTCTATATCCAGGGCTCTTAAGTCCCAAACACCCTAGGATTCCGAAAATCCTCGTTCATGAATTGGCTGTACAGGTCGGTTATTTGTTGGAAATAATGTACGAAACGCTTCAATTTGTTCTTTTGACATTTCGATTTCTTGCCTCATTACAGTCCATTGAACACTTTCTGTACAAGGAGGTGTTGTCAAAGAACCCATGTAACGAATTGACGATTGTTCTGAAGGAACAAGCTGTTTCATATCAATTGCATGTTGTAAATCATCCTTTGTATTTTTCACTTTTGGAAGGCTCTCCCACATCGCTGCAAGAGCTTCATTTTTTTGTCCTTCTTTTATCATAATACCAACTACCGCTAATTGTTTTTGGTCATTTTGATGAACCAGATGTAGTTCCATATCCGCATGTTTTCCATCAAATTGATGTTCACTTGGTGTATGGAAATGGAATTGTTTTAATGTGTAGCGTTCTTCTCCTAGTGTGAGATAATCAGCAGAACCATTTGATTTTCCTTCAATACTATGACCATTGTTTTCGATAGAAAATGCTGTTTGTTGGTAATACATTTCAATGGGCTTAGAAGTCTTATCTGTTGATTTTGTTTGATCCATTTTGATATCTATCGGCGATTGTTCTTGTCCCTTTAGGCACATTTTGTATTCTGGTTTCAATTCTCCCCAGTGTTCCGGCCCAGTGTCTCCCTCATACGACCACTGTGTATTTCTTTCCATAGACTGGTCTTGTTTTGATTTTTCTTTGTTTGTTTTTTCTTGTTCTTGTTTCGCTGTATTACAACCACTCAATACTGCACACATTGTCAGCGCAAGGGATCCCATATAGAGAGCTTTTATAATTTTCATGCAGATTGTTCCTCCTAAAATGATAGAATATTATTCTACGATTATGTCATACGTACATATAGGATTACCGGTTCTGATGCAAATATAGGGAACCAATTAGGCAAAGTGTTTTTTTAGAACAATTATTATATATTCCAAAAATCAAAGGGCTAATTTTCTTATTTCGGTCCGGCTTTCATGAAATTGATTACATCCACACTCTTTTTTAGCCATCCCAAAATTTATTGTACTGCATTGAACTTTGGAGAATATGTTGGTGACAAACACTAACGTCAAGCACTGTTCATTCTCTTTTATAAATAGTTGAAATGGTTCAGTGTGATAAATTCAAACGTTATCTAGAATCGAAAAACTATTTATTAAGATTTTATAAAATAACATAATAAAGATACTCAATCATACACCTTACTTCTTCTTCAGAAGAAAAATTTGAAGTCCTTTCTCCACATCCATCGATTATTTTATCTATTCTTATTAAACAATTTAGACTAAAAAGCTGTGATTAGTTTAGACATGTCGAAAAAACTAGATGAACTTATACAATAAAGATGCACTTCATACAAATGTTGCAAGATTAATTTTATCAAATTCTTAATATCACGTTTTTAAATTCTGGCCTCCTCTTTTCTGCTTAATTTAGAACAATAAAACTAAGAAAGAGCATAGAACAAAAAAGAATATGATAAACCTACAGGCTAAACTCAACATTCCGTGAAAATCCAAAATTAAAAGTTATTTTTAATCACTCTTTCTTTGTAATGATTATTGTAACATCAACAATAAAATGAAACAACAAAATTCGACATTTTTTTCTATAACTTTTAAACCCTGCATTTGTAAATAAAGTGAAACTTTAATCAGTGGGGTTTTCTTCGTCCCCACCGATTATTAGTTAAACCAACCGGGCCTTTACGAGCAGTTTATCTCCCACCTTATTTCTTTGCTTTCACCGAATTTTCAGGTGGGAGTATTACTCCGCAAATAGCGGGATGAAACTGAAGAAACTGTTGGAGAGGGTTCTGATGCAAAAACTCTAAGACTAGTGCCATAAATCTCTAAACTTTAGACATACTGATATGAACACTCTAGAAAAGGGCATAATCTGTATGGTCCGGTATTAGATAAGTTCATATCAAAAACGCCATTCTTTCCTATGATTCTACAGAAAGAATGGCGTTTTTTTATTTTAGGGGAATTTTGTTTTGTTAGCTTGATAGCGATGGGGTCTGTACCCTAAGAGGAAATATCTCCATTTCTATCTTTATTTTACTTTAACAGAATATGTCCCATTTTCTCCAGGTGTATACACATATAAATAATACTTCCCTGGTTTTGCAGTAAACTTTCCTTTCAGTATATTTTCATTAGAGTTTTCGCCTGCAACGTATCTTTTCATATCTGATTCATGAAAAAGCACCCATGTCATGTTGATTTTACTTTCGTTTATGACAGAAATGTCTATTTCTTTTGGCGATGACACATTAAACGTATAAGTATCTTTATAATCTTCATCCTTAAATGAACCTTTGAGAAGCGTATTAAACGGAATTACATTTGCTTGTTCTGGATTATTATTTGGTTCTTTTTCAGTTGCTCCTATTCGATCTACATTAACTGTCATTTGTTCTTTACTTTCTTTTCCTTGATCATCTTTCATTGTTAAAGTTGCTGTATACGTTCCTTCTTTTTCATATGCATGAGTAGGATTCGCTTCTGTGCTTGCGTTACCATCTCCAAAGTCCCAAAGGTAAGAAACGATTTTTCGATCTTCAGCTTTTGAACTATCGCTCTTAAACTGAATTGCGCTATTTTCTTCCCCGTAATATGTTTCTCTTGCTCGATCTACATTAACTGTCATTCGCTCTTTACTTTCTTTTCCTTTATCATCTTTCATTGTTAAGGTTGCCGTATACGTTCCTTCTTTTTCATATACATGAGTAGGATTTTCTTCTGTGCTTGTTTCCCCATCTCCAAAGTCCCAAAGATAAGAAATGATTTTTCGATTTTCAGCTTTTGAACTATCGCTCTTAAACTCAATTGCGTTATTTGCTTCCCCGTAATATGAATCTTTTCTCTTTACAATCATTCCTTCATTTGCGCCTTCATCCGTTGCAATGCCGTGGAAAACAATATCATATTGGAACTGATTTTCATTATTTACATGATAATTTACAAAGTACGCTGTTACTGTTTGATAACCGCTCCATCCTTTTTGCGACAGCTTCTCTAATGCTTCGTTCACTTGTTTACTCATCGTTTTCCAGTCTTCAGATTCACCTTTCGTTGCATTGCCTGTATACGTACCTTCAACTGTAAATGTATTAAAGAATTGAGACTTATGCTTTGTAATCTTTGCATCTTTTACATTCGCAACATCCACAATTTCCTGCTTCACTTCAGCTAGTGCCTTCTGTGTATGACTTACTAAATAATCATCTGATGCTTGCGGCACATTAAATTTTTCTTGATTATCAATTAATTGCTGCATATATGTTTGATATTCTTTATTCAATTGTGCATCTTTACTTAACGCCTCTCGGTATGCATCATAACCTTGCACATCATTTGCACGAATTAAATCTTGTATTCTATCGAATGTATCAAATTTGTGATTATACATATAAGACTGCAATGCAAAGGAATAGTTATAAAAATCCCATCTTCCGTATTTTGCATATAATGTTTGTTCTGCTGTAAAGCGATTTGCTGGTTCGGTTGATAAACCTCTTATAACACTCTTACGCGGTACTACATTATTTGTACGTGTCGATCCTGCAAAGAATTCTGCATTTCCTTCTGCATACCATGTCAAGCGTTCATTTTGCTGTATATCTCCTTGCCCAAATAATCCAGGCACTTCATATCTTCCTTGCAAATAGTGTGTAAATTCATGGCGAAACAATTCTTCTAAACTATAAATACTTTGCTGCGGCGTTCGTTCATATGTAAAGAACGTTCCGTCTTGTTCAATATAAATACCACCATTATCTGTACTATATCCGTACAACTGCTGGTTAAATTTATATTCATCTGGCGTATTATAAATCACGATTGTTAATACATCATCCGCATTCCCTTGTTCTAATGCTTTATCATTTCCGATTACACGGTGATATTGTGCTTTTACTTCTTTCGCAGCCCAGTACAATCTTTGGATTTTTTCCTCTGTCACTTTATCTCCCGTTTTAAAGACAATTGCTCCGTCATCAAATGTATATGTTTTTGGTAAAAATTTCTTCTTGCCCTCTTCTCGAAGTTGATCTAAATTTACTGCTTTTCCGTTGGCATCTACTCCGCCGTAATTTGTAGCAATCTGTTCTGCCGCACCAAAATATTGCTCTCCTAAATATGGATACATTTGCATCGCTTGGGTAACAACGTCTAACCCTTTCTTCGGATTACTGTGAAATTTCCCTAAACGCCCTGCATAGTATATACCATTATTAATGAGCCAACCATTTTCATCCGTCACATTACGTATAAGCGCCATTTTATTGACTTCATTTATAAAACTATCAATCTTCCCATACCACATTGTCTCATTTGGCTCTTTACCCGAAAGGTGCCAATCAATCTGTATATCGGCATCAACGGCTTGCATTAAAGCGTATACAGCGTTTCCTTTCGCACGGTCACTTCCATATGTAGAAAGATTATTATTATACTGTTTTAAAATTTTTGCTGCATACTGCACCGTTTCAACGTCACTAGAAGCATTCCTCATTAAATCCCCGTATGCATTTACAACCAAATCTTGCTCAGCTGTACCAAGTTTAAAGTTTGGATTCTTTGCAATTGCTTTTAATGCAGGTAAACACTTATCTTTGAAGCTTCTCTCATTTAAATAACTTAATTCATTATTATTATATCCGACATAAAAAGCAGAACGGAGCACTTCAGTAAATGTATCAATTCCTTTTGTATCATTTTTTGTAAACGTACTTCCTCGTTTCTCTAATCCATCCATAATTACCTGCATACGCTCTTTATTTTTATAAAAAGCTTTTGTTTCTTCGTTAAACTGAAATAAACCCTTAATTTGTCCGCTGCGAATATTCGCTAGTGTATCAATTAACTCCTCATCGCTCATTTTATTCAGTTCATCCAAAGTATAGCTTTCCTGCGACTGCTTCGCGTTCACACTTTTCTTAGCGGGGACTGGCTTCTGCGAAAAATCTCCTACTTTTAAACGTTCTTCAAATGATAATGTTTCATCAGCTTTTGAGGAATGAGCAACTGCATCTTTTGGCGTTTCTATCCCTGCTGGCTTCATTTGCAGTACATTATAAGGTACTTTTTCTTCCGCTGATACTTCAGCTTGCAATGCCCCTAACGACAATGCCATTGTACTAATTCCAAGCATAATTTGATTCATTTTCTTTTTCATAATTTCCCTCCATACTAATATATAACTGAAACAAAATACCATATTATTTAGATAAATTAATTTAGATTAAATATGTAAGATTTCATATTACTTTTTAATAGTTTTTAAATACTTCGTGAATTATTTAAAAGGGGTACCCCCTAGTATATAAGTCTTTTAAGTCGAAGTATCCTAAATTACGTATACATAATAGACTACATAATTGCGTCAATGAAGTATGAGCTATGTTTTAACTTAACCAAATACATAGGGCCACTAGATCTTGTGCGCGGTATGTATTTTTTTGTTTAACAAACCCTACATTTTTAGCTAATTGCTCTAAAGCATCAGGTGACATATATCGTTGCAACTCTTTAGAAAACAATTCTAGTTCATCAATAATAGATAAGTTCATATCAAAAACGCCATCCTTTCCTATGATGCTATAGAAAGGGTAGCGTATTTTTTTCATTTTAGGGGAAGTTTGTTTTGTTAGCTTGATAGCAATAGAGGCTACCCTACTGAGTACAGTTTAACCCGAAGTAGCCCCTTTTCTACATAATCATTATTGAATAACAGAATAAAATTATCATAATACCTTTTTCTAAAAAAGATATATAGGTATCACTGATTCACAGATCTTCTAATCTGCACAATCCTACCAATCGGCACACGCGTATCATATATAACTGTCAATGATTTAGAAAAATCCTGGCTAAATTCCCATCTATACCCTATTTCCCTATGTACTTACGTAATCTCCCTTGTTTATAAGGGATTATATGATGTGCTCTATTAGCTATGCCAAATTGTATTTGGATTGTCATCGATTGCATTACTAGCTAGATCACACACTTGCTTTCATTATTTTCTTGGACCATATGCGGCAGTTGGTTTAACAGGCTTCGCATCCGTTGCTTCCCATATAGGGGCAGTTAATGTTGGATAGTTCAAAGCTTCTACTTTTTTTCTTGTTTCTTGTGATGCTTTTAGTCCCCATTGATCAAAAAATGGAAGTACATTTTGTTTCGCTACTTTCGATGTATTGTAAATAAATGCTTGTATTTCATCTTCATCAGTTTCTGGAAGTTTATCCTTTGGCAACTCTCGATATAGTTTGTGAAGATTCGGATAGAAATCTTCACCATATGCTAAATGAAGTTGCCAAAACATAACAAGTTTCACAAACAAGTCATCAATATTTTTATACTCTTTATCTGTTTGTTTTAAGTATTTAAAGGCTCTATCGTAGTCTCCCTCTTTTTCTAAACGTGTTGGTTGACCTGGGAATAATTGTTTTTGTGCAGCTAAGGAATATATATTAACAGTAACTTCAGTCATTCCATTCGAAGCCCATGTCCAAGGGGATTGTTGCCTTGTATGCCCTGCTTCATGCATTTGTCCCCATCCAAATTCATTTACATTTAAAGCACTTACAATTGCGCCATTATCAGTAGTAAATACGACTCCATCCTGACCTGCATACATGTACATGCCCGGTGGATTGTTAGGATTTTCCACAAAAGCCCAAAGGCGGCGAGTTGGACGATGTAACGGATTAGAACTTGTTTCAGATAGTCCCGATATTTTATCTTGCGCTAGAATCATTTCATCATATTTTTTTAATAAAGGAACAGGATCTTGATCCACAATATATTTCTTGGCACTATCACGAGTAACAGTAAGTACTGCTTTTTTTGACTTTAATTGAACGGCATGCGCATCTGGATACTTGTCCATCATGGCAATCCAGTCTGCTTTCGTATGCTTCCCTAATTCAAAAAATGGAACAGGGCCCCCGCCTTGTGTTACTTTCACCCTAACAGTTCCTTTCCCTTCACAGTTATCAAACCCCAATAAACCACCGTTTGGAGAGGAGATGGTGTTAGAACCCGGAGAAAGACGAAATGCTTTTCCCCCTTCTTTATCATATTCATTTGTCCCAATAGTTGCTCCAAGCATTTCTAATCCTGATAGTCCCGATACTTCAATTGTGACTTGTTCATTCGGTTTTACATAGATTCCTGTTGGCACATAGTTTCGTTGCCCACTTCTTCTTTCTCTTGCTGCTTCCCCTATATAATGTCCTGTACTTGGAAGTTCAAACGTCCTCACTTCATATTGCGCCTGGGTTTGCTTAGTTTCAGCATGAATGTTCAAACTATTTACAGTCATAGATGTAAATAATGTCGTTGTCATAACAGCAGATGCCATAAATACTTTCATTGGCTTTTGTAATCTATCATTCTTTCCTCTGTTCATATAAATCATTCCTTTCATTCAAATCCATTCTAACGGTCATACCAAACGCCGATTTTCTCACCAGCCTCCTTATATTCCTTTATTACGTTAATACGATAATGATTCCTCTTACTATGACTACTTCTTAAATTTACTTATCCTCCTCTCTTATTTCATACACGTAAAAATTATACCTATATATAATTTTGAAGGGGAGTATCTGACCGCGTATAGAAACGGTCATGGCTTTTCCCACCACATCAAAAGGAGAAAGCAAGTGCAGATCATGTTGCATTCTGCATAGTAGGTATGTCGAAGAATCAAAATGGATATATATGGCTGTTACTTCCATTAAAACATTATAGATTCTGAGTGTAAACCTTTAATTTAGTATATAG
This sequence comes from Bacillus sp. AFS098217, assembly GCF_002551815.1. Classification (GTDB taxonomy): domain Bacteria; phylum Bacillota; class Bacilli; order Bacillales; family Bacillaceae_G; genus Bacillus_A. The sequence goes on along the minus strand of NZ_NVPR01000070.1, from coordinate 14,335 downwards.
TAATTCTAAATTAAACACTGTGCATATATTATTAAATCTTAAAAATTACATCGAAAAATATTGTAATATAATTTTATTCCATTAAATAAACTCATTATAATCTGATAAGCTCACTGAAAATAAACTGTTTTTATATAAATACAAATTGAAAAAAATGATCTAAAAACCCCTTTCTTTTAGGGGGCGAGAGCAGCTGGCCATACATAGAAGTGGTAAGTGCCTTTCCCTGCTACAGGAATGGTTTAAAACAAAAGGAGAAAGCAAGTGCATGTCATGTTTTGTTCTGCATAGCAGCAACTTATATGTTGAAAAGTTAAAATGGATTTATATAAATTAAACACTTCAAATGATTAACTTGAAAATGTTTGTAAAATAATAACATAGTATTCTACATAGCATTACCTAATACTCAAATATGTAAAATTGCATATTCAGTATATATGTCTCGCCACATACTATAGCTTTTGAATAAAGTTTGATTAAAAGTATGCTGCAAACGTTGATTTTGTAATAGAAGAAACCCACTCACTTTGAAAAAAGATTGATCAAAATGGGTGGGGTGGGTTTGGTTTTGAGTTGGATTTAGTTTTTATAAATAAGATTGATTAAAATAATGAATTTTTCGATAGTCAATTAAGTTTATCTAACTGTATCTACAAGAGTTTAAACCTTATTGAAAGCCTTATTAATATTTAACAAGCTTAGATGTATCTCCTTCACCCACACGATACTTTCCCATTAATGCTCGAATTTTTCCTGCTACATCTGCTCGTTCAATGTTTTCTTTCGCATAACGTTTCACGTTATTATTCCCGACACATACGCTATGTACCGCATGTTCAAACAAGCATTTGTCGTTACTATCGTTCCCAAAAGCAATAAACTGTTGAATGTTCAACATATGTAGTCCTCTGACTTTATTAATACCTAGAGGGCTAATGTCGATGGCATGCTCAGTTTTATAGTGTGTAACTGTAACTGGAAATGCTTCAAGCACTTCTAACACTTCCTCATTTGGTTCGAATAAAACTAATTTGCAGACTGGCAGTAATTGTTCCAACGGTCTGTTCGTTGAATTGGTTTTATCAATATTTCGATAAATAGGATGTGCAATATCACCTGTAAAGGCGTAATCCCACTGACCATCTGCTAAATATTTTAATTGATGTTGATGAATAACTGCAATGAGTTTGTCTAAAAGTTGTTGTTCAAAATGTGTCACTTGAATTTGCCCATGGTCATAAGTAAATGTACCGTTTCCTCCAACCAATAGACCTTCATGAAAGCTTTTTGGTATGACAGGTACTAAATCACGAATCGGCCTAGCTGAGGCAAAAATCACTTGATGCCCTTCTAACTTTAATTCTTGAAGTGCCTCAATAATTTCTGTATCAATACTCTTGCCATCAAAACAAAGTGTCCCATCTAAATCGAATACAAAGTTCATTTGAATCCCTACCCCTTTATTAATTAACTATAACTATATTAAAATAAATGAGACCAATAAAGGACAGATGTCTCGGAGGAAAAAATGAGTCAAAATCTATTTCAATCTATTTATCACTATACTTTTACAAAAGATCTAATATCGCTCCTTTCTGTAAGCACTTTTCAACCTAATGAATTTATTTTAAAAGCAGGGGACAAGATAGATAGCATCTATTTTTTACTTTCAGGAAGGTATATGGTTTCTAACTTAGAAGTGACTGGAAAAGAGTTACTATTACGCTATTGTCAACCACCAGCGATTATGGGCGATATCGAAACCTTTGCAGATTGCTTAGTTGAATCAAACTGTATTGCAGTAGAGACATGCGAAGTATTATTTGTCCCTTTAGAAGTGTACGAAGCACATTTAAAATTTGATAGTAAATTTAATCAACTATTATTGAAAGAGCTAGCCTATAAGCTACGAACTTGCACCATTTCATCAAGAGTAAATGCACTCTCACCAGTCAGTGTACGTTTAGCTGCTTATATATGCACGGTTGAATCTCCATCACATTTCAATCAATATATAAAAACAAATTCTTTAGATGATGTTGCCTCATTGATTGGTACTACAAAAAGACATCTAAATCGAATACTAAAGGACTGGACAGAGAAAGGGATTATCAAACGAGAAGAGAATGAAATTCAAATTTTAAATTGGGACAAGATTAAAGAAATCTCAGAAAATGTACGCTTTGAATAGTTTCAAACCGTGAAAAATTTTATAAACATTCTAGCGCTTACATTCAAACCAATCAGTTGCAAATTTAAACATAAAAAATATCCCTTTGGATGATCAAATCTAAAGGGATAACATCGTGACTTTTTTACAAATATCGCGACTTTATTTTAAACGTCGCATCTTTTTTATAAGCATCGTAACTTTATTTCAAATTAACACATACCCATCAAGCTAATATGTTGAAGTGCTCCCATACCCATCAACCTAAGATTTTGAAGTATCCCCAAAACGAAAATTTCATCTTTTCATAGTTGACCATAGAAATTTAGTTCATTTTTTTCGTTTTGGGGAAGACTGTATTTCTTAGCTTGATAGCAATGGGACGGGCACCTATATAGAATTAAATAGGGTGAATTGAGATAATTGCAAATATTTATCAGATACATTATAATTGCGATTTCATAGAGTAAATTAAGAGATGGATATAATGAGTAAAACAGAGCTAACAAAAATCGTGGCAGAAAAAGCAGAACTATCACAAAAAGATGCAGCTGCAACAACACAAGCTGTATTAGATTCCATTACAAATGCACTTGTAAACGAAGAGAAAGTACAAATCATTGGATTTAGTACATTTGAAGTCCGTGAAAGATCTGCACGTATGGGACGTAATCCACAAACTGGTGAAGAAATGCAAATCGCTGCTTCAAAGGTACCTGCTTTCAAAGCCGGAAAAGAGTTAAAAGAAGCAGTAAAATAATAAATACATAACAAAAAGGATCTGCTTTTAGGCAGATCCTTTTTATTAAACTATCATTCAAGTAAAAGGAAGTTAAATTAAATCATCTTATTTTTCATATTATTCCATAGTCCGAGCAGCTGCATCGAATGATCCTTTTCCACCATTTCTGTGAATAACAGTGAGCTTATAAGTACCTTTCGAAAGAGTATAATACGTATTTGTAAAACCTTTACCTGCCGCTAGTGATCCCTTGTCAACAAGATCTCCTTTTGAGTCTTTTAAATACCAGTCAAGCGTACCTGTAGTTTTGTTTGTGACGTGAACTCTCATATCTGCTGTTTTAGCATGTTTGAAAGTCACTTTCCTTTCTCCGTTAACCAGAGTATAAGTCTTATTAGATATTACAGCGCTTTTAATTACTCGTGTTTCTTTACTTTGTAGGGAATCTTGTGATATAAGGTTTGAATTTTCACTACTTGCAAATGATGTACTTGCTCCAATACCTGTTAAAGCTACAGCAATCACCGGAATAACTAACAATTTTTTCATAATAAATATCCCCCTTAATAGTTTTTGACCCCCTCTTACCTTACAACATATCCCAATTGTTTACTTAATATATGCATATTTGCATATATTTTACAGTTTTTGGTATGGTAGTATATCTAGTGAATCATGACAAATACATATCTTATAGGGGTGGAAAAATGATTAAAATGAAAAAAATAACCGCATCATTACTTGCAAGCGCTTTACTCATACTTCCTACATGTGCAAGTGCAGCGAACCTGAACGGTGTAGTGGCCAATAAATGGGAGGCTAACGGTACAATTCAGAACGCAGTATTGACGGATGAAGGGCATATTTTAGCTGAAAACTCCTATGATTTTGCTCTTCTTAGCACTGATAATGGTGAAACATTGTCAAAAGGAAGAAATAGGCCTAGTTTTCCTACAAAAGGAATGGTAAAAATGGCTGATGGTAACATTTTTATTGCGGGATCACAAGGAAAATGGAAAGTTGTAGACTCATATGGAGATGAAATTTCACAAGGAAAGCTATCAGATTCACGTAATACGAGATTTGTTAAGCAACTATCGAATGAAAATATTTTGTTAGTACAGGATAGCGGATATTATACTATTCTTAATTCATCTCAAGAATTGTTGAGAACAGGAAAGTGGCAGAATACTTGGCATATTAACGATTCAGTTGAGTTACCTAATGGAAACCTTTTAATGGTAGGGGACCAAGGGAAATATCAAGTTATGTCACAAAAAGATGGGAAAATTGTTGACTCAGGAGATTGGGGCGCTACGAAGCATCATATCGTTTCTATTGACAAACTTTCTGATAATAGAATGTTAGCTGTAGGGGCGGGTTCAAAATTCATTCTCTTTGATAAAACAGGAAAAAAGATTGATAGCGCGGAACTGTCTGACCAAGAAAGTAAGAATTATAAGTGGGACAAAGTAGTGGGTCTTGATAATCAGCATGCGTTAGTGATTAGTTCAACTGGTTTAATTCTTTTGGTTCACGTTGATGACAAGAATCATATTTCAATTAAAGCAAAAACAAAAATAAGCAACTACTCTTCTAACGGATCTGTATTTAAAGTTGCAAACAATCAAGTATTTGTTACGCTTTCCTCCGGTAGATTTATTATTTATCAAGCAGATTTATAAAAATATGAATCTATGAGGCAGAATTGAATAGAATCCACAACAAACAAGCAAAAGGCACTCTCATGTCATACATCATATAAGAGTGCCTTTTGCTATTGATTTATTATCTTGTTAAATATTGTTGCAAAGCTTTAAGGAGAGTCTTTGCACCTTCAGAACTTAATGTGATATTCCCATTGGCTGGCGAAAAATTATGCTCTGAAATTTTTCCCGTAATCATACATGCAAAGTTAGGTTGATATCCTAGACATTATGTATGATTGTACGTTGTCACAGAGTTTCAAAGTTGCATAATATTTTTCAAAACACCTATTTGATAGGTTTATTTGTTATACACATTTTTAGTGTAGTCGTAGAAATTTCAAAAAATGCACTCACATATACCCTCTTGGTACCCTTAGCTTGATGGTGATGTGAAGTGCCCCCAAAACGAAAATTTTATATCTCTACAGTTATTTATGAGAATTTAATTCATTTTTTTGTTTTGGGAACACTAATTTCTTAACTTGATGGCCATGCAATGGAGAAATAAATTAACAACAAAAAAAGGTTATGCCGATATGTAGCATAACCTTTTTTTATTTACATAAACATACCAGAGATCAAACTAATTATAGTCGCAATAGCTAATTTAAATAGCATCATTTCTTATTTTTGATTTTTAAAATTTTATTTGGATTAAGGATATTCTGCGGATCAAGAGCTTGTTTTATTTTTTCCATTACAAGCAGTGCCGCTCCATGCTCTTTTTCTTGATATTTTTGTTTACCAATCCCTACCCCATGTTCACCTGTACATGTTCCATCACGCTCAAGGGCATACATAACAATCTTTTCATTTATTTCTTCCGCATTCTTTATTTCTTCTTTATCATTTGGATTAACCATTAAAAGAACATGAAAATTCCCATCACCTACATGTCCAAGAATACCGCCAATTGCCCCGGTAGAATCTACTGTTTCTCTTGCATACTGTATCGCATTTGCTAACTCTGAAATTGGGAGACACACATCCATACTCATAAGCTTTTTACCAGGACAACTATGGACATACGCATAGGCTAAATTGTGTCTTGCCTCCCATAATTTATTTCTAGCTGCTGTTTCTGTTTCAAATGCAATTTCCTTACATTTATGATCCTGAACAATTTCTGTAGTAAAGTCAATGTCTTGTTTTAACCCTGCTTTATTTCCATGAAACTCTAAAAATAATGTTGGTTCTTCCCTATAGTCTGTTTCACTATAACGATTAACTTGCTTCATAGACAGTTCATCAACAAGTTCAATTCTCGCAATTGGAATACCAGCTTGTAAAATATGAATCACAGCCTCCACTGCATCATTTACTGATGGAAATGATGCTCTTGCTGCCATAGTATGCTCCGGTATACCATATGCTTTCAGCGTTAATTCCGTAAAGCAACCAAGGGTTCCTTCTGATCCAACAAAAATACCATTTAAATGATAACCTGATGATGATTTCGCAGCTAAATTACCTGTATGTATAATCGTTCCGTCAGCAAGAACTACCTCTAAATCACGAACTTGATCTCGCATCACGCCATACTTTACAGATGTTGTTCCACTTGCGTTTGTAGCAGCCATTCCTCCTAATGTCGCATCTGCACCTGGATCTACACTAAAAAACAAACCATATTTTTTTAATTCTTTATTAAGCTGTGAACGGGTTACTCCAGGTTGCACTTTAACAAGAAAATCCTTTTCTCTTACCTCAAGTATTTTGTTCATAAGTGAGAAGTCTATTGTAATCCCCTTTTCATATGGAATTACATGCCCTTCTAAACTCGAACCAACCCCAAACGGCACAACAGACTTTTGATGTTGGCTTGCTAGTTTCATTATTTTACTCACTTCTTCTGTCGTCTTTGGAAATACAACCACATCTGGTAAACTACTAGCATGATAGGACTCATCTTTACTATGTAATTCTCTTACTGTCATATTTACTACTACTCGTTCTTCAGGAAGTACATCTTTCAACTCATTGACTAAACGTTCAATTGTTATTTCCATCCCCATTCTCTCCTTTTCTAAAAATCTCAATTTTAAAGCAGATTGCCATTTTTATACATAATAATCCGAAAAATAAAACAATTCAAGTTTTAAATATATGTATAGAGGCTATATAAATCCATTTTCATTTTTCGACATCTACATCCCTGCTATGCAGAACAAAAAGTAACCTACACTCGTTTGCTCNNATGTGGCAGAAAAGGGCCCTGACCGCTTCTATACATAGCCAAATGCTCTCTCCCATCTAAAAATATGTCGGTTTTTAATTGATGGATATATAGCCTTCCGTTTGACAGAACGAATACCCTTCAACTATCTTAGATATAACATACAAAATCTTATATCATATAAAGGTGGTGTTATAGATTGATAGTTCTTGAAACAGAGCGACTCACTCTCCGTTGGTTCGACGTTACAGATGCTCCATTTATACTAAAGCTGTTAAATGATCCTGCATGGATACAATTCATTGGTGATAAAGGAATTCGAAATCTAGAAGACGCACGAGATTATATTTTGAACGGTCCCGTTGCCATGTATCATAACCTTGGCTTTGGCCTTTACTTAGTAGAACGAAAAGAAGACCTTATGCCCCTTGGAATGTGTGGTCTTATAAAAAGAGACTCCTTAGAAGATGTAGATATTGGCTTTGCCTTTCTAGAGAAATTCCGCTCAAAAGGATACGCCTATGAATCTGCTTCAGCCGTGATGGATTATGGAGAAAAAACATTAGGATTAAATCGGATTGTGGCAATTACTTCTATAGATAACGACAATTCAGCTAAACTTTTAGAAAAAGTCGGTTTAAGGTTTGAGAAATTACTTCCATATTCCGAAGATGAAGACGTTAAATTATTTGGTTATAACGCACCTTCATCTTCACAATAAGCCGAAATGAATAATTCGCAATACAAAAAAGATAGAGACAGCAGAATATACCTCTATCTTTTTTTGTATATAAAAACCATTATTTGTACGTAAGGCGACTCAATCAGCACCCTTTCTACGTTCTTTTACGATTTCACTTTATAAATCGCACCGTTATTTTCTTAATTATGTTAATATTATAAATATCGCATTTGAAAGGGGAATATTTACAGTGGATGTTTATTTAATCACTCCTACAATTGACTTACAAAAAGAATACTTAGATTTTTATCATGAATGGAAATCTAGTGGTGAAACGATGATTCCGTGGGTTATTGAAAAAGATCCTTCTAATTTCCCAGTAATGGTTCAAGAACTGCTCGATGCAGCTGAAGGAAAAAATCTCCCTAAAGGCTGGGTACCTGATTCAACTTATTGGCTTGTCACACAGGATAAGAAAATCGTTGGAGCTGTAAATATTCGTCACAACTTAACTGAACATTTATTCAATGCTGGTGGACATATCGGCTATGGCATCCGTCCTTCTGCAAGACAAAAAGGATATGCTACAAAATTATTAGCTTTATCATTAGAAAAAGTAAAAGAATTAGGTGTTACAAAAGCCCTTGTCGTTTGCGACGAATGGAATGTTGCTTCTGAAAAAACGATTTTACATAACGGGGGCCTTCGTGACAGTGATTTTATTGAAGAAGATGGTAATGTTGTTAGAAGATATTGGATTGAGTTATAAATATCCAGTAGTAAATAAAAATGGAGGGATTCTCATGTCTACCTTGGCAACACAATTAGAAAATACCATTTATACTGCTTCTCAAAAGATTATACTTCTTTCTGATATGGACATAAAACGCACCCCGACAAAATGGTCTAAAAAAGAAATACTAGGTCACCTTTGCGATTCTGCTACAGTAAACCATAAACGTTTTGTTGATATCCTTACTTCGAAAGACAAGGTTACACTCACTGGTTATGATCAAGATTTATGGGTACAAGCACATCATTATCAGCAGTCTTTTTCATCAAATGAAGTTCTAAAAGTATGGAAAACAATGAATATGCAAATTATAAAACTACTAAACAATGTAACAAATGAACAATGGCAACTTGCATGTAAGTTACAGAATCAACAGGAAGTAACTTTAGAATGGCTTGTTACAGATTATGTTGATCATATGAACCATCATCTTCATCAAATATTTACAAACTAAGTTTCTTTTCTATATTCTTCAGATTCCACGAATAATATGGAGGAGAAAATCACATGCGACTCTTTATAAAGGAATACGAAAATACCAATGAAGGACAAGTAAAACAGTTAATCGATTTATGCCATGAGGAATCTTATTTACTACACTTACTAGAAAGCAAAAAGTTACGTTATACATACGCTGCTTATCATGAGACACAATTAGTCGGTATGTTCATTGCTTGGAGATGTGATTTTCACCCGCATTGTACTTACTTTCGTATTTTAACTAATCCTTCTTACGCTCACATGAAAATTGAAGAACACTTGTTACATAAAGTAACAAAACTTGAACAAATGGATCTTCCACTGCAAACATCTACTTGGGAAACTTCTGTTCATTTAAAAGAATTTTATGAGCGAAATGAATTTAAAGAGATTCGAAGAACTTATATGCCCTCTTTAACAGTAAAGAATGCTAAAAATATTTCACCTTTAAAAGAATGTAATAGTGAATTATACAATTTACAAACATTATCGACCATAATTTCAAACGATCATTTCATGAAAAAACTTGTTCGACTCGTCAAACGAAACTATGAAGAAACTCATTTAGACAATCCAGTTGGAGAGCATGAATTGGAGACATGGGAAAAAATGATATTAGCTGATGACATCTTGACGGAAGGAAGCTTTATTTATTTAAACGCGGAGAAAGAAATTATTGCATATTCTTTCCTACACACATCTGAAAAGAACGATACTTTAGAACTCGGATGGCGCGGGACTCATGCGATTCATCAATTAGAGTTACTTTCGCAGTTAGCTTTACAACAAGTGATGTACGCAAATAAGCATGGTTATCAGTTCATTCAAGGCGAGTTTGATTCAACATGTGTATACGGGATGGAGATTTTAAAATGTCTTCCTTTTGAACCTTGTCCGACTTGGATTACATATCAAATGAATTGGTGAAGATTTGTTCCTAAAACTATATATACATCAATAAAAAAAACGACATCCCCCTTTTTTAGGTGGAAGAGAGCATCTGGCCATGCATAGAAGCGGTCAGGGCCTTTTCCTGCCACATGCGAAGTAAAAACAGAAAGGGCAAACGAGTGTAGGTTGCTTTTTATTCTGCATAGCAGGGATTTAGATGGTGCAAAATTTGCCAAAGTGAAAGATTGCTTTGGTGTTATTTGGGATTTAAATTACACAAAAGCTTAAATCGTTCTTCATGGAAAAAGGTGCTTTCTATACGAAGCACCTTTTTTATATAGCATTATACAACCTGATTGATTGATTTATCTTCTCTATTTTGTTCCTTTCTATTTACACCTTTTAAGGTTTTACATGCACACAAAAAGCCACCCTTTCTAAAAAAACACTAGAAAGAATGGCTCAGTTCAATCTTCTATTAATGAAATTTTTCTTCATCCCTCACTAATAGACAACCTTCATCAATAAACAGGGACTATTCTTATTTCATTGCACGTACTTCAGCAACAAGTTTATCGCCCTCTACACTCATATAAAGCTTCACAGGTACATCCTTTGTATTTTCAAACACTAAATCTAAATATGGATATGCTATTGTAGCATCTCGCCCTTTTGGAACATATCCAACTGTTTTGGAATGCGTTGTTCTCTCTACCATTTTTAAACCAGCTTGATCTGCAGCATTGAATAGAGTAGATGATGTTTGACAAACACCGCCTCCATAGCCATCTACTAGTTTGCCATCGACAATTTCTTTACCTAACTGGTATCCTTTGTCTGGCGTTGTATCCCCAATTAATGAATTAAAAGAGAAGCGATCTCCTTTTCCTAAGACAACCCCGCTAACGTTACTTGCAGATAGACGAATATTTTCAATTCTACCGCCAGTAGAGCCACCTAAATTCGTTTCATATCTACCGATTACTGCACCACTTCCACTAGCATCATTTGGTGTTGCTACTGGTTTTTTCTCAACGATTGGTAATTGATATGAAGAATCCCACATACCTACATTCATTAATTTGTCTATTAACTCTTTTTCCATTAATTCATAAGAAGGTTTACCTTCTTGCCACGTTCCATCACTTGCCATACGTGAAGGAACCATCTTTTTATCAACGCTTTTTCCAACTTCACCAGCAATCTTCGTTACTTCTTTTTTAAATTTATTTTCATCTTCAAAGTAGCCTAAGTCTGCTAAATTTAACTTTTTCACTTCAGTTCCACTTCTAGGATCTACTAAACTGATACTATCATTGACATCTGTTTTAGCCTCTACCGCATGGTCACCCATATCGCTTACTAAAGCCACATCGCTAACTTTGGTGCCACATCCACTCACTACACCAATACATATTGCCCCTATTACTATACTTTTTACTTTACGAAACAATATACTCTCTCCTTTTCCCTAACAACTTTTCATTCTTTATTTCTCTAATTTTATGTATATATGGTTACAGAACATTACGATATGATTATAGAATATTACAATCTGATTTCCACTCTATTAAAATTACTCTTTTCTCTGTAAAATGTCTACACATATTTGCTTAAAACACTTAACTTTGTTAAGATTGTAATCTTTATCTTTTTTAACCAGTATATACCATGTAACAAGTGAAAAACAAATGTAATACATTGATATTTTATATTTTTTGTATGTTAGACCATTTTTGAAATGATCTTTACAAGCTCCCTTCAAATTATAAGCACCTACTTTATGGGTATTTGCCGTGCCACCCATCCGCTCTTGCACATACATTATGGTGAATTTAACCTAATTTTAAAGAACGGAGGATGTTTATGTATACCCACAATCCATACGATCCATATAACCCTTATATACATCAAGCGCAATATGATCTTCAACCACAATACCAACCATATATCGGACAAACAGAACAAATCGATCCATATGATCCAAATAGACAATTTCAAATCCCTATTTCATTCCCAGGTGGCGGTAGTCGCCAGCTAGAGAAGCGAGTAACCGAGCTCGAGCGACAAGTCAATCAACTTCAGCAAACAGTTGAACGCCATACACGCAGGCTGAATCGCTTAAATCAAAGATTACGTACTGTAGAAAACAGGCTGAACATTCCATTTTCAGCACTTGAGGATGGCTTTTAATTTGTAAAAATAAAAAATGATATAAGGAAGGGACCTCCCTTCCTTTATTAAATTGACGAATGTTTTCTCCATCTCTATACTGGTAAGAGTCAATGAAATGAAACAAGGTGATAAATATGGATTTTGAAATAAATTTTCTTTCTTTCTATGTTGTACAAGTTGAAGGAAAAGGTGAACAAGCAGATAAACGATATAAGCATTTCCAAACATTAGATGCTGATGAGTATGAAGATAGCTCCTTAAAAGAATTCTTAGATGGGGAATTATTAAAAATATCGAAACGAAAAGTAGAACGCCATGCAAAAACAGAACAGGCGCCGACAAAAATTGGCCGATTTATCGTAGAACCCGGACACGAATTAGATTCAAATCCTCATTATAATTTATTTAACCGCATTCGCTTTGCGGAAACGAAAGAGAATTTCAAAGATATGAGCGAACCTCTTGTTTATACATATATCGATACGAGCGCTGTACGTGGCGGTGTATTTTTAGTTGCTCAAGCAAAACTACGAAAATACTTCGATGATCCATTCGTCTTCGTTATGAAATGTGATTTCGAACCAAAAGTCGCTTCCATCTCTGACGAAGCAACACTTATTCGCAACGTTGAAATGGCGATTACAACAAAAAACATGAAGTCAATTCAATACCCCTACATGCCAGAAGAAGGAATGGTTGAAGTAGGCGAACTAAAGATCCATCAAGCATCACACGCTCGTTACTTTGAGGACTTCTTAAAATTCGTCGAATACGAGCGTTCCATGCCAGAAATTATGAAAACACAAGTTATGGATATGGTATACGATCAAATTGAAGACGTCTTTGAAGAAGGAACAGAAGAACGAGAACAATTTGACCAAGCGATGGAAGTATGGGCTGCAAGTCCAAAGCGTGAAATTATGGAACAGTTTTCAACAGAAGAAGTAATGGAAGCTACCGCTCAAATCGTCGAGCATGCTCCTGAAGTTGAATTGAAAGTAAAAGCTGACCATATTTCTGTGAAGGCACTACTTGCAGATTTTGGAGACCAGATTCATATTGCGAAAGTAAATGACAGATATGTATTAATGATAGAAGCTGACACGTTAACTTTCGAACAAGGTTTTTCACCGATAGAATTCCTTAAACCCGACGATTTACATGAAGTAGTCGATCGGGTTATAAAAAAAGGGGCGAATCCGTATCTGGATTAAGTTTATTGGTGTAGAGGTGACATCTAAAATCATCAACTTGTGTTCACAGATGTGATCATAAATCACTAACATTTACGGTTCTAACATTGAATAATAGCTTCCATACTATAGAGCGCTAAATATTGGCGCTCTTTTATTTTTTCCTATATATATGTGTCAGAATGTAGTCAGCAAAAATATACGGATGCTAAAACCTTCTATTACATAAATCACTCCATCGCTAACCAATCGAAAAATACTCCATTACCTTATGTAGTCTTCTTTAAGGATGCCGTATATTTCTAAATCAATTACTCCTTTACCAGACCATAAAGAAGCTTGTCTTAACAACCCTTCTTTCATAAAACCGTTTTTTACGAGGACTTTTTTTGAAACCTCATTTACAGGCATGACCTCTGCTTGAATTCTGTTTACATTCACTTCTTCAAATAAAAATTTTACCAACATACGAACGGATTCAGTTGCAATTCCCTTCCCCCAATACTCCTCTGCCAAAAAGTAGCCAATGGATACCATATTCACTTTTTGGTTAAAATCCATAGATTCAATAATTCCAACTAATTTATCACTTTGATTCTTCTGAAAGATACCCCATTTAATTCTGCTTTTTTTATGATAGTCCCTATCAAAATGACCAATCATCTTTCTTACCGTTTGTAAGTTATGTTTAGGAATGATTCCACAATATTCAAATACTTTATTATTGTCGTAGATCGAATATACTTCCTGTAAGTGTATCTCTTCGATTTTTCGTAATACTAGATTCACGGATTCCAATACTGGGAAATCCCCAAAAGCCATTTCAATATTCATTTGATTCTCTCCTTAGGTTATTCCTTAATTGGTATATAGATTTTCATTTTCATTTCATTTGGAATTGTTGAATTTAAAACATCAGTAATTTCAAAATCTGGTCCCTCTCTTCTCTCATATTTAGAATTCGGTAACCATGTTCCATAGATGTATCTTCTCATGTTTTGAGCTAAATCAATGGTCCTGTTGACTTTGAATTCAGCATATTTATCCTTTGGGATTTTCGTCCGTTCTTCTGTAAAAGATTGAATAGACGAAGTAATATCTTTGATAGGTCTTGAATGTCTTTTTGTAATGCCTGATAAAGAAGTGGAAAATAAGTTGGTTTTTTCTATCCCTCTTGAATTTCTTTAATGCTTTTTCCTTCTAAAAACGCATGTCCCGTTTTAATTTTTTCTACTGTTTCAAATCCATACTTTTCATACACTTTTTCTACTATTTCATTAATTGGGATCACCCAAAGATTATCTAGTCCTCTATTCATTAC
>NZ_NVPR01000069.1 GCF_002551815.1 Bacillus sp. AFS098217 | reverse complement strand
TTTTTAATTGATGTATATAATAACTAGTTAAAAGTAGTTTGGATAACTTAAACTTTTTTACTGCTATCCACTATTGAATGAGAGGAAGAAGCCAAATTTTCCATATGATGCATACAATCACGATGAATGTATAATCACCAAAATCTAATTTAGGGCCTTTCTTTACATGCATATCCAACCAAATATGCATAAGTTTCATTTCCTTATATTTATGGATATTCTTCTTTGCAAAACGATAAGAAAGGGACTGTAATATCATACAGCCTATTACAAATATAAGTAACAAAATCAGAAAATCGCCCACGAAACGCCTCCCTATTTCTGCATTGTCTTTTCTAATATACGGTGCTTCAAAAGCCATTCTTCAAACTTAGCACTGCCAAATTCCCAGCTTAAATCATTAGCATGTACAGAAAAAACACGATACCCGGAATAGTCATCCATCCATTCATCTTCCTGCACCCCAGTTGGCGTAATCCCATAAAAAGCAAAATTGAAAAAGACATCCCATACATCTTCTTGTTTTCTTTTATACGCAATCGATTCCACATCGTACTCATCTCCGAAATAATCGAGATGTAAATGCATGTCATCATATTCATACTTCATTTTTATCACCCCTTATATTTGTACTTCTTTATGATCCAAAAAATTCCTTCTATGTCCACTCACATCTAGGCACTTACCTACATATTATGTCAGTAGATTGATTTCTAGGAGGTGTCTTGTATTGAAAAAATTCATAGCTGTTTTCTGTATACTTGTACTTACTGTTTTTACGTTTGTCGCTTGTAGTAAAAAAGAGAACACAAAGCAGCAAACACAAAAAATTCACATTGGTGAAGTAACACATTCCCTCTTTTACGCACCGTTATATGTTGGGATTGAGAAAGGATTTTTTAAAGATGAAGGTCTAGACATTGACTTACAAACGACAGCTGGTGGTGATAAAACGATGACTGCACTGTTATCTGGCGGAATCGATATTGCACTCGTCGGTTCTGAAACATCCATTTATGTTCACCAGCAAGGAGCAAAAGATCCGGTTATTAATTTTGCACAGCTTACACAAACGGATGGTACCTTTTTAGTTTCACGTAAAAAATTAGACTCTTTTAATTGGAACGATGTCAAAGGCGTTACTTTCCTTGGTCAGCGTAAAGGTGGTATGCCGCAAATGGTTGGAGAATACGTTTTGAAGAAAAATGGAATTGATCCTCATAAGGATACAAATTTAATTCAAAACATCGAGTTTGTGAATATTGCCAATGCCTTTGCATCCGGCACAGGAGAGTTTGTTCAGCTCTTTGAACCAACAGCGAGCATCTTTGAAAAAGAAGGAAAAGGTTATATCGTTGCTTCTTTTGGGGTTCAATCAGGAACTGTTCCTTACACAACATTTATGGCAAAAGAAAGCTTTTTGAAGAAAGATAAAGCTGCGGCTGAAAAATTTACACGTGCCTTATATAAATCACAGCAATGGGTCGATACACATAGCCCAGAAGAAATTGCCGACGCTGTTACCCCGCTTTTTAAAGACACTTCAAAAGATATTACGGTAAAAGTAATTGATCGCTACAAAAAACAGCATTCTTATGCAACAAATCCATTATTAGATGAGGAAGAATGGAAACAATTGCAAACAATTATGAAAGAGGCTGGAGAATTACAAAAAGAAGTTCCACACGATGCACTCGTTAATACAAAAATTGCCGAAAGCGTTATCAAGAAATAGAGGCGAATACAATGAGTTTCCTACAAATACGTAACGTTTCCCACTGCTTTTTTGCAAAGGACGATGCTCGGCTCGTTTTAAAGGATATGAACTTACACATAGAAGAAGGTGAATTCGTTTCCTTTCTTGGCCCCAGTGGTTGCGGAAAAACAACACTTCTTTCTATTATCGCTGGACTGTTAAAACCAATTGAAGGCATCGTCTTTTTAGAAGATGAGCCAGTGAAAAAATCGACTTCTTCCATGGGGTATATGCTCCAGCAAGATTACTTGTTTCCTTGGAAAACAATTGAAGAAAATATCATGCTGGGACTGCACATTACAAAAATGTACAGAGAAGAAACGAAAGAATATACATTACAACTTTTAAAACAAGTTGGTTTACAAGGGGTGGAAAAACAATCCCCACGTGAACTCTCTGGTGGTATGCGCCAGCGTGCTGCACTCGTTCGAACACTCGCAACAAATCCGAAAATCCTTTTGCTGGATGAACCATTTTCAGCACTTGATTATCAAACGAAATTAAAATTAGAAGAGCTCGTCTTCTCATTATTACAAACGTATAAGAAAACATCGCTACTCGTTACACATGATATGGAAGAGGCCATTGCGATGAGTGATCGGATTTACTTGCTTCAAGCTAACCCTGGAAAAATTGCGAAGACTTTTATCGTCCCAGAAAGTATTCGCTCCTTATCTCCATTAGCAGCACGGCATCATCCTGACTTTCCAGCCCTTTTTCAAGACATATGGAAGGAGCTGGAACGCCTTGGATAATATAAAACAATTACACGCACAGTTTCGAAAAAAAGAACGACAGCGCACATGGATTGCTCGGCTCTTACAATTGCTGCTTCTTATTCTCTTCTTTGCATTATGGGAAATCTCTAGTAAGCAAGAATGGATTGATCCTTTACTCTTTAGCTCTCCTTCTAGCATTTGGGGATTGTTTCTAAGTAAATGGGGAGACGGATCTCTTTGGATTCACATCTGGACGACACTGCTTGAAACAGGAGGCGGCTTTATCCTCGGCACAGTCCTTGGAACAATCATCGCGACCATTCTTTGGTGGATACCTCTCTTAGCTCGCGTATTAGACCCATACCTTGTTGTCTTAAATGCCATGCCAAAAGTAGCACTTGGCCCAATTATTATCGTTATTTTTGGTCCAAACATTTCATCTTCTATCGCAATGGGTGTAATTATCTCCATTATCATTACCATTCTCGTTATTTACAGTGCCTTTCAAGAAGTTGATTCTAACTATTTAAAAGTAATGGATACGTTTGGTGCAAATAAATGGCAGTGCTATAGGCAAGTTATTTTACCATCTTCCTTCCCAGCAATTATTTCAACACTAAAGGTAAACGTTGGATTATCCTGGGTTGGAGTTATTTTCGGAGAACTCCTCGTCTCTAAACAAGGGCTTGGTTATTTAATTAGCTACGGATTTCAAGTCTTTAACTTTACGCTCGTACTGCTGAGTGTGCTACTGACATGTGTCCTTGCCACTCTTATGTATGTATTTGTGGAAGGATTTGAGAAACTAATGATAGGAAAACGAAAAAAAAGCTGACTCCAAACAGCATGCCGGGGTCAGCTTCCTTTTCAAATTACTATTCTTTTACTTTCTTTGAAATCTCATATAATCCAGATAATACTTCTGCTCTCATTTTTACAAGCTCAGGAAATTGATAGAAGAAAGCAATTTTTTTATACTTCAGTTCTGTTCCTTCTTTCACTTTCTTTGAATCTTGTAAAATGAATGCTGTAAATGTATCTGCAATATCTTCTGCTACATTCGTTGTTCCGTACTCAGAAACAAATTGATCGTGCTTCTCTTCAAAAAATTGTATTTGTGCATCTTCATTTGTTTCAATTTGTTTTTCTTTCCATTCCTGCTCAATTACTTTCCAAAAAGAATCATAAAATTGATTAATATATGAATCTGCCTTCGCGCACCCTTCTTGTAAGAAAAGAGTTTTACATTTATTTTGATAAGATGAAATATCTCTCTCCTCTTCAAATGCCTGTAAATACTTTTTATCGACTGGAATTTGTTTATCACTAAGCGTCAATACGTGAGCCGTCTCATGAATTAACGTCTTTATCACTTCATCTATATTCACACTTGAATCAAGCGTATCTAAACTTAACACCCAATCTTTTGGACTATCCATATTAGGAGTCACATGAGCAACAATTCCATCATATCCATCTGTCACAATATCAAACTCTGTTATATTCTTTCGGTACTTAGATGGCATTAACGTACGATAAATGTCCCATAAGGTTTTGTGATAATCTATATCCTCATGCTGCTTAATGATTTCTTTCTTTGCTTCTTGATCATCAGCGAACACTTTATTTAAACGCTTCTTATCTAGTTTTTCAAAATAAGGATCTATAATATCTTCATCATTAATATAATAGGACGCTAAAAAGAAATAGTTTTCCACATCATTTTTCTTTTTTTCAGCTTCCTCTATACTGTCTGCCTTTGCAGAATTCCCTTCAGTGCTTTCTTCTGGCCCCTCTACATTTCCCTCTGGTTCCTCAAGCTGAGACAGACTTTTCATCTTTTTATGCACCTTTTGAATCATCTTATCCCCGATTCTCGTACATTCTTCTTCTGTTTCACATACGTCTTTCCTTTCGGCGACTTCTACCTCTTTACTGCATCCCGCTATCAAACTAATCGCCATAATAAAACATGCTAACTTTCCATACCGCTTCCCCATAACAACCTCCGCCATTCTATTCTACAAAGATATAATAAGCATTTTCTTAAAAATATGCGATACTTATTTCTAGGAAGGTTTTTTATTTAGAAAAAGAGGACATATTCATAAGATATGTCCTCTCTTCATTCATACACCGTGAATTGCGGTTTACTTGGGTGATCAATAACCATCGCATCATCCGGGAATTTTAATAGTTTTTGATATAAGACTAAGTCTCCTATACAACCCGCCGTTAATAACACACCGAGAAATGACAGTGATGGAACATTCATTGCGACTCCGATTAAAATTGGTAAAATTCCAGTTGGTATAAACGGAAGCATCAATGCCTTTTTCATATGCTTCACTGTGATTGGCTTTTTAGAATGGGCGTAAGCAACACCTAATTTTAAATTTATGCCCCACGCTAATTCACTCCACGGCACTCCTCCAATGTAACGAAATCCGATTAAATGTAGTGCTTCATGAATACAAATAAGAACAATCATTGCAACAATTAAAAGAATCATTATAGGTAACGTAATGGTTAAGTTAAGCTCTTTAAAAAGAAACACATGCAAAAAACCAACTCCAAACATTATTGCAATCGTTAAAATTAATAAATAAATATTTAACTTTACCATTGAAATGGAGACGATCGTTTCTTTTGATTGTGTCATATTCTTCCCCCTATAAAAGTAAAGATATCTTTACATCGAATTGTATATGGCTCTCCAAAAAATGTAAAGATATACTTACACCTTAATTTAGAAAAATATCCAAAAGTTGTTTTGAACAATAAAAACATTTATAACTTCGCATGATAAGATTCATGTAATGCATCACACTCGTTGGAAATCGATCAATTGCGTTATAGGTTCCTTGTATCATTCCGCCAATGACTTTTGGATTTACGACATGTTTCATCGACTGAAAGGTAGCTATTGCTTTCTCACTAAATTTTGCCACTTTTGAACCTTTGGCTATAAGTTTTAATGTCCGGTAAATGTGAGTGCCATCATTCCGACGCCCCATAAACGGTCGCTCCAGCCTACTTTTTCTCCTGTTACCGGATCCTATTCTGCGCTAATACGTATGAAGTCATCTCCCTCCATACTTTCACTGAATTTTGAAGTGGGAGTATTATTGCCCGCGAATAGCAAGATAAATCTTCATGCGTAATAAATAAAACAGAAATTCACATAGCAATTCCTTAGAAAATTGACATCCAATATGCAATTTATATATGGAACTATGTAATTTATATGTTACAATGGAGTTAAGGAGAGATCATATAGGTGAGAAATAACGTAAAGATAGCTCGTGTTCAAGTAGACTTAACACAACAACAATTAGCCGAAAGAGTAGGTGTCACTCGGCAAACCATTAGCTTGATTGAAAAAGGCACATATAACCCCACGCTAAAATTGTGCTTAGAGATTTGTTATGTAGTGAATAAGACGTTGGATGAAATATTTTGGATTGGCAAGGAGGAGCAGATACATGAAAAAGATTAAAGATGAACGATTGCAAATGCAAAATTTGAAAAACATTCGGATTGCCTTTATTGTTCAAACGATAGGGATATTTGCCATTTTACTTTATGAGGTGATAACAAAAGGGATTATGGAAGCTAGAAATAATCCATTATGGGAAGTACTTATGCTTACTGTTGTTGTTTTTACTTGGCTGAATCTCAAAATTAACGTTGATGTGTATGATAATGCACATCACCAGAAAAAGCCTGGTCCCTATTACCGAATTGTCATCCTTTCTGCATTGGTTGGCACTGTTTTTGCACTTCTGGCAAAGTTCGGCCCAGATCACAGTAGTAACAGTGAAGCCTTACTCGCAGGAAGCGTCATTTTTGTTTGTTTTCTCATCCCTTTTTCTTTTGTTTACTATTTACGAAAAAAACGCTTAGAGGATCATGACGTATAATATGAAATTCTTCCATGGTAACCGATGAGCTGTTTTTACAACTTTATATTTTTTAATAAAAATTGGCTTAAAGATGTTCCAAAAGAATTGTTTCCCTATTTTAAAGCACTAATTAAATCCATTACCAATTAGGAAGAAGAGATATTCAATTACTTTAATTTTCCTATCACGACTGCCTATACGGGATCTGTACTCTAACGATTCCTATATAGGCATCTTTTCTTTTACATCGCTAAACAAAAAGAAATCGGCCACTTTATTTCGTAAAACAGCCGATTTCTTCTATATGTTTCATCGTACGCGCTAATACATCATCGCGCATAATAAAGCTAAATTTCCTATCGTTTTTAATGTTATCTGGAATCTCTTCTAATAAAACAGACCCTTTCGTTTCCTCATAGTGTGTATGTTCTTCAACTGCACTAATTGTTGCGAAATAAATGTTTTTAATGATTATTTTGTCTTTTCCAGATACTTTATATTGTCCTAAGTAAGTTAAATTAGAAACAATCCCGCCAGTTTCTTCATGAACCTCTCGAACTGCCGCTTCTTCCGGTGTTTCCCCAATTTCTACTTTACCACCTGGAAATTCAAGTCCGCGGCGCAAATGATGCGTTAATAACCATTGATCCCCGTACCGGCATACAACCCAAACATGCTTTGGCTCAGGAGAAAATGGATAACGTTCAAACGATAATTGTACAGTATTGTGGTAATAATCTTTAAATTTGTACATGCCATTACTCCCCTATTGATGGTTACAAGTTTTTCCTACCACAAATTGTAGCATATTCTCGCTTTTCTGCCTAATGTTATCCAACTATAATCCATTGATTATTCCCATTTGCGCGACTAATTCTTTCGTTTCATGATTTCCTAAATCATAAATCATCTTATATGCTTTCTGCAGTTGTTCATCGTAACGGTCATTATTAGAATCATGATGATACTCAACAAACGGAACGTGAGAACGCACAAAAGAGCCGAGATCTTCACGGTATGCTTGATCAAAATACTCCCGAAGCTGAATAATTTCCTCATCATTCGCGTGGATCTCAAAGTTATATGTATCCGCCGTTTTCACCTGCGAAATTTGACCGTTTCCTACTGATATATAGTAAGTTTTCTTATTATCCATATAACGCCCTTCTTTCACCCTTTTACTTTCTATTGTTTTCAACAATTACAAAATTATGTAAAATAAAGAAAAGGACACTTCTTACATAGCAAATAAAAAGGAGGAATACAATGTTAGCTATATTACGTATTTTCTTCGTTCTTCTCACTCTCGCCCTTTGTATCTATTCTCTGTCTACCAATAACTTCGCACTCTCTCCTTACATACAACTTGGTTTAAGCTGTACATTTATCCTTACTGGGATTAATGAAATAAAAGCAGGACGAAAGTCAATGAGCATTCCGTATTTTGGTATTTCTGCTCTTATGTTTTTCATTATGATATCGAATATTGTTGCTAAATAGAAAGCAATACGACAGCTACTTTCCTTTTCGTTCTTTTGCTCTTGATATGTATAGTACTCATTTCCCACCTCTTAATCAACAAGCTGAATAACCTCGTCCGCAACTTCCTTCACGGACTTTCCATTTGTATAAATGACATGCTTTGCCAATAGTTTATTTGATTTGTGCGTAATGAAATGTTCATTTATTTTAAATACATCTTTATTATCGGTTATTGTGTGTAATCGTTCATTTAAAGTCTTCACTGACTCATCAACATTAGCACTTGGAAGTAACAAGAAAACATTTTTATGTAGATTTAATGTAAATTGTACTTTCTTTAATAAATTATCGTCCTCGTAAACAGAATGCCCTCCGCCAAAATCAATTACATGATTTGGATAATCTTCTAGTACCCTTTGAACAGAATGTGCTTCAAAAGGCTTCCAGTATTGATAGACTCCTTTAAATCCCTTTTGCTCTCGAATCTCCTTTTGCCTTTCCTGACTAAAACCAATTTCTTTATAATACTCAAAACGCACCTCATCAATTGAACATTGAGGAATATGTAACTGATTTGAAATAATTTCTGCAACACTTGTTTTTCCTGAACAAATAGGACCAATTAGAATAATTGTCTTTTGCATAAGTAGACCCTCCTACATTTAATTGTAAAATTATTCTAATTATAACACTTTCCCTTCCACTATTGACGCTTCGATACCATATGACATGTACAAACAAGGACTAAAAAAGCTGCCCTTTCACAGGCAGCTTCCTCATCTTTTATCCAAATACTTTTTCAAGATCATCTTTATTCTGGCTTAACCAGAAGTTCATCAAGCGTTTCGCTCCTTCTAAATCATGAAGCTTCGCTTGACCGCACTGCGTTTCGTTTGCAGCTGGAATTTCTATAATTTGAACCGCATCTTTTAATGTAAGCTCTAATAAATCAATTACTTCACGAACTGTTGGTGTTCCACTTACAACAAGGTAATACCCTGTTTGACAACCCATTGGTGAAATATCGATAATATCAAAATGCGGATAACGATCAATATATTTACGTAAATTAAATGCTAATAAATGTTCTAACGTATGAATAACATCTGGTTTCATTGCTTGTTTGTTTGGTTGGCAAAAGCGAATATCGAATTTATTAACAATACCGTCACTACCTACTTTATGAACACCACAATGTCTTACATAAGGTGCCTTTACAATCGTATGATCTAATTCAAAGCTCTCTACTGATGGCATAAAACATCTCTCCCGCTTTAATTTTAATTCCGTTATATCCAATATGATATAACGGAATTTCACATTAGTAAAGTATTATGTGCGGTCGTGCTATAATAATAGAAGAATATGCTGAGAAGGAGACCGTTATGAAACAGATTTTTATTGGCATCATACGCTTTTATCAAAAGTTTATTTCCCCGATGACGCCACCTACATGTCGCTTCCATCCAACATGCTCGCATTATGGATTAGAAGCATTCCAAAAGCACGGTGCTTTCAAAGGATTTTGGCTCACATTAAAACGCATATTAAAATGTCATCCTTTTCATCCAGGAGGATTCGATCCCGTCCCGGAGAAAAAGGAAAAAGAGCATAAGCATTAAGCTTCGTAGCCATTCACAACTAGATCTAATTTTCCTGTATCAGGATGAATAACAAGACCATGAACAGGTACTTCTGCTGGAAGTAACGGATGGTTACGAAGTATTGAAACGCTGTGCTCTACACTTTCTTCAACGCTAGAGAATCCTTGTAAAAATCTTTCTAAATCGATTCCAGAATAGCGAAGTGTATCTAATTTCTCTTCCGTTACACCGCGCTCTTTCATTTTTTCAATTGTACTGCTCGCCTCTATTTTTGCCATACCGCAGTCATGATGACCAACAACGCATACTTCATCTGCACCAAGTTCATATACAGCAACTAAAATACTACGCATAATACTACCAAACGGATGCGAAATAACAGCGCCTGCTACTTTAATAATTTTTACATCGCCATTACGCATATTCATTGCCTTTGGCAGTAATTCAACAAGGCGAGTATCCATACAGGAAATAATAACCATTTTTTTGTTTGGAAATTTCCCTGCTTCATACTCCTCATATTTCTTCTCTTCAACGAATTTTTCATTGTACTGCAAAATCTCCTCTAATGACTTCATAGTAAAAAACCTCTTTTCTCTCATTTAGGTTACACATTCAGTGTATCAAACTCTAAAAAATACCAAAAGTATATTACTTTATCGTAATTTTATATTTTTCAGACAACCGACATAATTCTTTCATAATATACACACAGCTCTGTAACAACTCTCCCATACTTTTCTCACGTTTCCACTATAAACTAAATGTAGATAATGTTAAAAAGGAGTGAAACTTTATTATGTCCGACGTTCTGTTACTGAGTCGTTTTCAATTTGCAATTACTGTTTTTTATCACTTTTTATTTGTACCTTTGACAATCGGACTTGTTATTTTAGTGGCGTGTATGGAAACACAATATGCACGTACATTAAATCCAACTTATCGAAAAATGGCGAATTTCTGGGGTAAGCTATTTACGATAAACTTCGTAATGGGTATCATAACCGGTATTACAATGGAGTTCCAATTTGGGACAAACTGGTCAGAGTACTCAAAATATATGGGGGATATCTTCGGATCACCACTCGCAATAGAAGCACTTGTTGCTTTCTTCTTAGAATCTACTTTCATGGGAATTTGGTTATTCGGTAAAGATAAAATCTCACCAAAGTTCCGTGCTTTTTGTATGTGGATGGTTGCACTTGGAACAAACATTTCCGCTCTTTGGATTATTACAGCGAACGGTTTCATGCAAAACCCAGTTGGCTACGTAGTTCGCAATGGCCGCGCTGAATTAAATGACTTTTGGGCACTAATTACAAATCCATACGCATGGCATATGTTCTTCCATACTGTTGTTGCTTGTTATATCGTTGGTTCATTCTTCGTTATGGCAATTAGTGCTTACCATTTATTACGCAAAAACGATGTAGAATTCTTCAAAAAATCATTTAAGTTTGGTTTAATACTTGGTTTATTCGCAGCAACAGCAACACCTTTCATCGGTCACGAATCCGGTGCTTTCGCAGCGAAAATGCAACCTGCAAAAGGTGCAGCAATGGAAGCTGTTTGGGAAACTGGGGAAGGAAAAGGGTTCTCCATTATTCAATTCCCTGATGTGAAAAACGAGAAGAACTTCGAAGCATTAACAATTCCAAAACTCGGTAGCTTCTTCTATACAAATTCATTTGATGGAAAAATCGTCGGTTTAAAAGATATTCCAAAGGACGAACGTCCAAACGTAAATCTAGTTTACTACAGCTTCCGTTTAATGGTTGCACTGGGCACATTCTTTATGGCACTTACATGGTTTGGTTTCTATTTAAGCCGAAAAGGAAAACTAGAAAACTCAAAACGTTTCTTAAAAATTACAATGTGGTCTGTATTACTTCCATATGTAGCAATTAATGCAGGTTGGATTGTTGCAGAAGCTGGTCGTCAGCCTTGGACAGTATACAAACTGATGCGAACAGCAGAATCAGTTTCACCAATTTCTGTACCGCAAATTTGGTTCTCATTACTTAGTTTAGTATTGTTCTATACATTGCTTTTAATTGCCGATGTATACCTGATGCTGAAATTTGCTAAGAAAGGACCAGCAGCATTAGAAGAATCTACTAAGGGAGGTGCATCTCATGTCTCATGATACGCTTGCAGTCATTTGGTTTGGTTTATGGGGCGTGATTTGGACAGTTTACTTTATTCTCGACGGTTATGCACTTGGTAACGGAATGATTTTCCCGTTCGTTACGAAAGACCGAAAAGAGCGAAATCAAATGCAAGAAGCAATCGGCCCGTTCTGGGGCGGTAACGAAGTATGGTTAATTACAGCGGGCGGTGCAACATTCGCTGCCTTCCCAATCACATATGCAAATATGTTTAGCTACTTATATACACCTTTATTTTTAGTATTACTTGCTCTTTTCGCTCGTGCAGCTGGGCTTGAATTTATGCATAAGGACGATTCACCAATTTGGCAAAGTGTTTGTAAATGGGCATTTTCAATCGGTAGTTTCCTGATCGCATTCTTATTCGGTGTTACATTTGCAAACCTATACTATGGACTGCAAATCGGAAAAGATGGTTATGAAGGAACATTACTTAGCTTATTAAATCATTACGGTATTTTAGGCGGTCTCTTCTTCACAGCAATCTTCGTCGTATCCGGTGCACTTTGGGTTATGATTAAAACGACTGGTGAAGTATCCGATCGTGCTTATAAAATTGCAAAACCATTTTCTATGGTAGCTGCTATTATTTTAGCTATCTTCTATGTGGCAACTGCAAACCGTACAAACTTATTCCAAAACTTTACGGAATATCCAGTACTATTTATCATTCCTGCACTTGCAATGTTGATGAGTGTTGTAACAATCGTTATGGTATACAAACATAAAATCGGTTTCGCATTCACATCTGTCTGCTTAACAATTGCTCTGTTTATGGCAACTGGATTTGCAGGCATGTTCCCAAGAATGCTGCCATCACGTATTAACGACGCTTATAGTACAACGTTATACCAAGCAGCAGGTAGTGAATTAAACTTAAAAATTATGTTCTTTGTGGCAATGGTCATGGTACCAATCGTTATTGGATATCAACTATGGAGCTACACAATCTTTAAAGATAAAATTCATAAAGACTCTGCTAAAGGGTATCACTAGAATGAAAAAAGACACTCCTAAACGAGTGTCTTTTTTTGCTTACACGTATGTTTTTCGATAAGATGTTAAGTTTCCAATTTAACATCTGTGACAAAGAAGAATTACTAGCAGCTTTCATCAAGATTGTATCATATAACATATACGCAAATTCTATGCAATTTTACATATTGAGCTTATAACGAAAACTGGATTCCTTGATCATTCCCATCGTTGTCACTTACATCAGCCGTACTAATCCCATTAAAGGCATTCACAGTAAATCCTGTATTACCTGCTCCAGAACCGGCATATGTTTTCGCTGCCGATATCGGATGTACATTGTACTTATCCCCTAGATTAGCCATTCCATTACAGTTTTCAATAATTATCCCCTCAATAACTGCAGGCATCGTATCACTCACTTTCATTATGTTATTTTCAGTTTATGAAGAGTGCCTAAAAAAATAGCCTGTTTCGTAAAAAAAGAAAAAGCACTCAAATGAGTGCCTTTCCTTACTTGTTACGTCCTTTATTTCGCTCACAAGCTATTCCGTCACCATCTTTATCTAAATGAGAACCGTAAGCCGGGCTATCTGGTGTAATATCATAATATCCAGCAGCATTTGCCTCTTTACAGTTAGCAAAATATTTTTTTTCTGGCTTAACCTCAGGCTTCGTTTCTGGTGTAGCTCCTGGTCTTTCTTCCAAAGGTAACGTTGCATTATATAAGAACTGAACATATTGTTCACGGCTTACATGCATCTTAGGTGAAAACATACCATTTCCTGTTCCAGCAGTAATATAATTAGACTGTACTGCACTAATTGCAGTATTTGCCCATGATTTTCTGTCTACATCTGGAAAAGTGTTTTCTGATTTTGCTTCTAGTTGAAATGCTCTTGTTAAAATTTGCGCCATTTCTTCACGAGTTAAAGAATCTTTCGGTCTAAAAGCACCTGTATCGTCTCCCGCGAAAATTCCCATTTCCGTTAAAGCCAAAATTTCTTTTTTAAACATAGTTGAATGATCATTAATATCTGTATAAGGATTGTTATAATCCTCTTTTAAAGCTGGTTTAAAATGACGGAACATAAGAGCTGCAACTTGCTCACGAGTAACATCGTCTCCTAAACCAAAGATTCCATTTCCATATCCAGCAACAATGTTTTTATTTGCTAAATCCATAATCGCTTTATACGCCCAATGGTGATTTGGAACATCCTTGAATTGGTTGATTTCTGCTTGTACATTTCCAAGAGAAATGAATGTTGTTGTCGCGACAATTGCACCTGTCATAATTATTTTTTTGAAATTCATTGCTAAGTCCCCTTCTATTTACAAGTGGTCATTCATTTTTTCTTACATAATAACAAATTATATATATTAATTTTGTCATATGATGTCGAAACGAAAAACAAAAAAAGACACTCCACAGAGTGTCCCAAACCATTTTACTTTTAATAATATCGCTTCGAATATATTTTACCATATTTATCTATATTTTTCGTTGAGAAAGTTCTAAATTTTACTTTTTTTGTTTTTATATACATTTTTTATCAATATTAAAAAATATCATATATAATGAAACAGAACTTATTAAACTAGTAAAAATCATATACAAATTGAGGTGCTTACAGAAGTTATGTTTTTCGAAATCATTACACTTATTTTACTTGCTATTTTTCTGTTCTTTTATTTAAAAGATCCTCGAAGTTTAATAGTCGGATTTTTATTTAACCTATTCTTTTGCTCATTTCTTATTCTTTCCCTTTATTTAGGTTTCAGCTCAAATTATACGATATTTAGAATTATTGCCATTATACCATTTTTAATCATTTTCTTTATGTTAACCTTTGGTATATTCGCTTTAATGATCGGACTGTTTCTTAATGCAAGAACTTTGATGAGAAAAGAAGGGCGACGTCTTTCTAACTGTTTAACTTTGATTGCTGGACTAGGTATTTTACTCCATATCGTATTCTTACTCTTTAATCCATTACGATTTTTATCTCCTCATTTCCGGCCGATTTTTACAGGAGTCTTTTTGATTATGGTCTATTTCTTTTTCCACTTATCAACTTTCTTAACAGCTTATTTTCTATATCAATTCAATAGACCAGGGCGCAATCAAGACTTCATTATCGTTCTTGGCAGTGGATTAATTAATGATAAAGTGCCACCACTTTTAGCGAGTAGAATTAATAAAGCAATCGACTTTTATTGGAAACAAGCGGCTGTTACTTCTCCGCCTACAATCATTTTCTCCGGTGGACAAGGCCCAGATGAAAATCTTCCTGAAGCGGAAGCGATGCAAATGTATGCTGTTGAAAAAGGGATTCCTATCGAACATACAATACAAGAAAATCGTTCTGTAAACACATATCAGAACATGCTCTTCTCAAAACAAATTATGGATTCATTAAAAGACAAATACAAGAGCATCTTTACAACAAACAATTTTCACCTGTTCCGCGCTGGCTTATATGCAAAACAAGCTGGCCTCAATAGCCAAGGAATTGGTTCAAAAACCGCTTTCTATTATTGGCCAAATGCGATGATTCGAGAGTATATTGCGATTGTTGTTATGGGGCGTAAGCGTCATATTAAAGTAGTAGGCGTTATTTTAGGGTTCGCTGTAATTTTAACAGGTATTAGTTTTTTTATTAGTTAATTTAAATAAACAAAAAAGAAAGTGGCTGACCCTAAAATAATACTTTAGGGTCAGCCACTTTCTTTCTAGCTCTGTAGAATCACAATTTCTTTCATTTCCTTAACCCTTGGTAAGGTAATTCCCTCCCTTTGTTCAATTACCAAAGGATGATTCGTCGGTTCTATATAAATCCATTTTAATTTTTCGACATCTAAATCCCTGCTATGCAGAATAAAAGGTAACCTGCACTCGTTTGCTCTTTCTGTTTTCACTTCGCATGTGGCAGAAAAAGGAACTGACCGCTTCTATGCATGGCCAGATGCTCTCTCCTACCTAACAAGAGGGGTTTTAATCGATGTATATACAATTCGATAAGAGGTCAATCCTTTTCTTATACAATCCTAGGACTAAATCGACAATTGATTACATGTTAAAAAAGCATCAATTATCGGCGAACGTTCTTTAAACGCTAAATGAATGTGCCGATATTGTTTCTGCTTTAATTTTTTCATTTCAATATTCTTATGTGATTTAAAAAATAACTCTGGTCCCATTGTAATCCCAATATTTTGCGAAACCATATTAACAATCGTTTCGCAATTCAATACTTCTAATATAATATTCGGACGTACTTGGTAATCAGCTAAATTTTTTATTACTAACGGCTGATACGGACCTTTCGGCATGATAAAGTCCATTCCATCGATTTGCTGAACATCCACCATTTTTTGATTCGTCAACGGATGATTTTTCGGTAATCCTAATACGATTTCATCTTTGCTAACTGGGATTGAGCTTATTTGTTTATTTATATTTGCTTCTAAAACAAATCCTATATCAACTGTACCGTTATCAATCCATTCCACTACTTCTTTGTATGTCCCCTCAAACAATAAAACTTTAATACCCGAGTAACTCTGTTTAAGTTCTAATAACATGGGTGGTAATATTTGTGCTGCTGCACTTGTAAATGCCCCAATTTTCAATGTACCTTCCAATCGATTATTCTGCATAGATACTTCTTGTTTAATAGCCGCTTCACTCTTCAATACATTTTGAATATGAGGGAAAATACGATTTGCAAACTCCGTTTTTCTAATTTCAGATTGCTTATTCCGATGCAACAAAGGATATCCCAACTCTTTTTCTAAACTAGCAATCGCATGACTAACAGCTGATTGCGTCATATTCAATTGTTCTGCCGCTCTTGTAAAATTACCTAACTCTACTACCTTTTGAAAAATTTCATATCTAGCTATCGTCATGAATTTTACTCATACCTCTCATGTAAAATATGAATTTCATTAATTTCATTATACCCGTTACGATAAAAAGAGAACAATTCATCAAAAGGAGGATTCACATTGAATAAAATATTTTTATTAACATTTGGGATGTTCGCACTAGGAGTAGATGCTTATATAATGGCAGGAATCTTACCTCAAATCGCTGATGATTTTCATGTTTCGATTGGGACTGCTGGTCAAACCGTAAGCATCTTCACAATCTGTTATGCCATTGCGGCACCTTTGTTTGCTGCATGTATGAGAAGGACAAATACGAAACATACATTACTAGCGGCATTATTCCTTTTCACATTCTCTAACTTCCTAACTGCTATGACTCATCATTTTATGATTTTATTAATTTCTAGAGGCTTAGCCGGTATAGGTGCTGGTCTATACTCACCATTGGCGTCAGCTGCTGCTGTTACATTCGTTTCTGAGAAACGACGAGGAAGAGCACTCAGCACCGTTTTGCTTGGAATGAGTGCTGGAACCGTAATTGGCGTTCCATTTGGTATATATATTGCTTCCATTTATGAATGGCGCATAGCGATGTGGTTTATCGTCGTAATTGGGGCAATCGGAATATTTGCTCTCTTCGCTAAGTTTCCTATGATAGAATCTAGCCCTTTGCCAACATTAAAAGAGCGGCTAAGTATGTTCAAAAACAAAAAAATCTCTCTTGTCATGTTTATTACAATGATAGTAAGCTTTTGTAGCTTAGGCTTGTATACATACTTAGATTCCATCATTATTGCATATGGATTCCAAAAATCTATCATGTTTATTTGGATGTGGGGAATCGGTGGAATTGCTGGAAGTTTTATAATTGGATTTATAATAGATTTCTATAAGAAACCAAAGACCATATTACTGTACTTAATGGGAATCATGTTTTTCTCATTTATATGTATGGGAGTTTTCCATGAAACTGCGTTATTGTTAGCCATCTGTTTAATTCTTTGGGGCAGTACAGGATGGGCGGCACTAGCTACTCAGCAAAAAACACTCTTAGAGATGAGTCCAGATCATGCTACTATTTCAATTGCTTTACTTAGCTCTATTAATTATTTTTCAGGTTCCATTGGGACAATGACAAATGGAATATTTTTAGAAAAAGGAATAGACCCTATCACTTTACCTTATATAATAGCCGGTATATTGCTTTTGGCTATAGGGGGACAATTCCTGTTTATAGGTAAAAAAATTGTAAAAGTACGTGAATCTCACTAAATTACTATTCACATAATCTCTTATGCTCTTTCCCACTTTCCACATACTTATGGAACATGTCGTTTGCTCTTTCTGTTTTTACTTCGCATGTGGTCACCATATCAAAAAAGAAAATTGTACGTTTAGACACAATTTACCCGGTTCCTGTACGCTAAGGAACCGATTATTTATTTTACTCCTTTTTTAGAGCATTTTATCTCGTAATGGTCTTAAATTATTGAAATTTGTTTTTTGGTTTAAGTTCCACACATAATCGCCTGTCAATGTAATATGTTCCCAACTAATTGAAATCCTCTGGAATGTTTTCTCCTTTTGCACGTAAAGCATCTACTGCACGTGATATGTATACGGTATTCCATAAAACAATAGCTAAGATAAGAAATTGTAAACCCCTTCATATATTATTTTTTAGAAAACAACAGTTTTCTTCTAATTAACTAAGTTATCTTTATGATAATAACCAGACTTGTTATTTGCTACAAAGAACTGTATCTCACAATTTAAAAAACATATTATGTTAGGCTAATCTAAAACTAAAAATAAGAATAGCATGATGCCCAAATATAAAAAATTCAAATCACTTTAAGTGTGTATATTGTATATATTGTACACATTGTGTATAATGCGTATAGAAGCTAATAAGGAGTTAAAACATGAAAATCTTACTATCTAATAGTTCTAAATCACCCATTTATCAGCAAATCATTGACCAAATTATATTACAAGTATCAAATGGGACATTGAAAGAAAATGATGCATTACCTTCCATGCGTTCATTAGCAAGAGACTTGAAGGTAAGTGTTATTACTTCAAAAAGGGCGTACGAAGAACTTGAAAAAGCAGGTTATATCTACTCTATAGTAGGGAAGGGCTCATTTGTTGCAAAACAAAACAAAAGACAACAAGTGGATGAATCAAGTGATCCAATACGTGAAAAATTTAGTGTAGTCGTTCGGGAAAGTAAAGCTAGTCATTTATTAAGGGATGAGTTAATACAGATTATTAATCGTATTTATGAGGAGGAGTAGAAATGGAAAACATTGTAGAACTGAAAAATATTTCAAAAACATATAAAGGATTTTCTTTAAAAAATGTATCGTTCAACATTAAAAAGGGGTTTGTAACGGGATTCATTGGTGCAAATGGCGCAGGAAAAAGTACAACAATTAAACTAATTATGGATCTTATTAGCAAGGATAGTGGGGATATCAAAGTTTTTGGTAAGGATCATCAAAAGGATCAAGTTTCTATTAAAGAGCGTATTGGATTCGTATACGATGACAATATCTTTTATGAAGATATGACAATTCATCAACTGAAAAAATTCATTGCTCCAGCTTATAAAAAATGGGATGAAAATCAGTTCAAATTCTACATACAGCACTTTGAGTTACCAACTAACATAAAAATGAAAAAGATGTCTAAAGGGATGAAAATGAAGACTTCCCTAGCGTTTGCACTTTCACACCATGCCGAATTTATTATTATGGATGAACCGACATCTGGACTCGATCCTGTATTTCGAAGAGAACTTTTAGACATCCTTTATGATTTAATGGTCGATCAAGATAAAACAGTCTTTTTCTCCACACATATTACAACTGATTTAGATCGTATTGCTGATTATATTGTATTTATTCATAATGGAGAGATTGTGTTTGAAAAAGATATACATAGTATTTCTGAAGAATATGCAATTGTAAAAGGGGATACAGTCTTACTCACATCAGAAATCCGGAAACAATTAATTGGAATTCGTGAAACAAACGTGGGATTTGAAGCACTCACAAGTAACGCCAGCCGTTTACGTACACAATTAGGGAATGATGTACTAATTGAAGAAGCGACATTAGAAGATATTATGTACTATACAAAAAAGGGGAATGTTCAATATGTATAATTTAATATTAAAGGACTTTCGATTGCAAAAATTAATTATGTTACTCTATATCTTTATCACATGCGTTTTTATTGGGACTTTTGGAAGCTTTGGATTAATAGTCGTCTTGGTAGCTTGTTCCTATATGATGAATCTACATTATTATGACGAAAAGAATAATAGTCACAAGTTTATCAACAGCTTGCCGTATAGTAGAAAAACTATTATTATGTCAAAATATATCGGTACAATGTTATTTACACTTATGGTAGTTGTATTTTCTTTGTTGATTCAAGCGGTAATTCAATTTGCATCTCCAACTTATGGAGTTGAAATTGCCAATCCACAGGCAATCGTGGTTAGTGTTCTTATCGTTATGTTATTTACATCCATCTATTTACCATTTTTCTATCGCTTCACCAATAAATATTTGATGGTTGCTGTCAGTATTATTTTTCCTGTATTTGTTGTTTTATGGAGAACAATTGAGGCATCTGTAAATATTACTGACCTTGTATATAGCGTCACTACACAATTTACTATTAATCAACTAATTATACTTACTTCAATCGTTACCATACTTATATTTATCGGTTCTTACTTCTTAACGGTGAGAATTTATAAACGTACTGATTTTTAAAAATTTTTTTAACGGAAATATAAAATAGCTAGTGATAAAAAATTTGAAGGTTATAAATTAACATTAACAGATCATTCTTTAAGTGGTGGTTTATCCGAATACAAAGGTGTTATGAATGATGTTGATGCTGTAAGTTTCGAAGTACCAAATGTAATTGTTTATTACCTAAGGACAAAAAAACCCAAGAAGCATCTACTCTGCTCCTTGGGCTTTCTTTTACTTTCTCTTCGTAACTTTCCCTGAACCACCAACACTTGTTTTAGGGGGAGATGTATTCTTTGGCGGTGTTTTAATTGATGATTTTGGCTGTACATCAGAACCGCTGGAACCACCCGGTGATTTAATGATTTTCCCTTTATTTTCCGTAGATGGTGGAACCGGTTTACTTCCTTTTTCTGTGATTTTCCCTGTATCACCTACAGATGTGTTTGGATCAACCTTATCGCTTCTTTTAATAATAGATCCTTTACCTTGTTTTGTAATAGGCGGCGGTGTTTTCTTTTCTTCTTTTGTAGGTGGTCGTTCTGGGGTAACCGATTTATGATTTTGTCTGTCGTTATATCCACGATAATCACCATGATATGATTTTCGTGAATCAAATATATCGTTTAATATACTCGCCATAATATATCCTTCTAAAAAGGATGGCTGATAATTTTGGCGAACATACTCATTATTACTTATTTCAATTAATGTATCAGATGGCTTCTCCTTATCCTTTTGAATATTATATAGTTTATCAGGATAGACAAGGAACATCTGGTTTTCATCTTTTTTAGACGATTGCTTTGGCTCTTTCTCATCAATCAGTTCCTTCGCAACATCTGGAACTGACCGATTGGTGGCCCTATACACATATGATTCTTGCTTACCATCTTTTGCAACAGATTCTAATGGGTAGCGGTCTTGAATAGACTGTTCATTTCCCCCTCCCAATAATATATAACCAGCAACTAGAAGTATCCCAACGATAACAAAAATAGCGATACCGAGCGATTTAATCATGGTAAACAATCGGTTTGACATGATTATCGCCTCCTTATGTTGCCCTTATAATTTGTACATCCGCAGAAAGAATTGTTTCTCCCTCATACATCATTGTGCGTCCATCTTGCCATTCGATACGAAGTAATTTTCGATTATCTGATTGAAATTCCCACACGTATTGCTCATCCGAAACAGCAAACGGTGTTTTTCCCGTCACAACAACACGTCCGTTATATTGTTCCTCCATATGGTACTCTATATTATCCATTTCAATCGTTGTTGGAATCTCATTTATAGAATCCAATCGCCCATCAATTGGTGTATACAGCTTATAGTAAGTGCTTTCACGGTTTTCGATTTTTAAGTAGCGAATTGTTTTCCCATCTCGTAATGTTAAAACTATTTCATTACGAGAGTGCATACTTGTTTTTCCGATCAATTCATACATCACTAATGAAACTTCGATCATATCCCCAGGTGCTAACGTTAATAGGCTCTTCTCTGGTTTAACAGGCTCTGGGCTTTTCATTATATTTTTAATACGTTTGAATAAACTCATAGTCTATCCCTCCTTTTTTCGTTATAGACAAGCTGCTAAAATGAAGGCTCCGACAATATGTAACGAGCCAGCTAGCAAAGCATGTGCGACATGTCCTTCCTTCGTTCCCTCTTCTAAATCTAATCCAACTGCTTTTTTCAAAACCAGTTCAACAAACATTTGGACAACTAATAAAATAACGAATGAAACAGCCGACGCAAGGAGTGCCTGCCATAAGTCATTTGATTTCGTAATCGATTGTGACAAAATATAACCTTGCGCAAATAACTTCATAGTAAAGCGCGTTGTCACAGCCATATTTCCTTTTTTAATTTCTGATAAATCGTTGTATTTTGTAAAAATAGAATCAATCCACATAAGTACAAATAAAAGAACAGCACTTGCTCCTGTCCATACAAGCATGGCTAACACATTCATCCATGTCATTATGTAACCTCCTCTAAAAGATAATAGAAAACCGACATGATTGGTTTCCAGACATGTCGGTTCCTTTGTCTATTCTATATTATTTCTCATACTGCTTCATAATACGGGCTAATTCATCATCCACAGCTGAATTTTTATTTAAGCTTGCAAATTCGTCATCTAATGATTTTTCTTTTTTGTAGATTTCGCCGCTTGCCTCTGCTTCAGCTTCTAATTGAAGTGCTTTTTCTTCCATACGGCTCAGGCCAGCTTTCGCTGTATTTGCATCAAATCCAGACATTGCCTGATTAATATTCTTTTGTGCTTTCGCTGCATTTACACGCGCTACAAGTGTTTCACGTTTATTACGTAATTCTGTTAATTGCTTACGCATTTCTTCTAGTTTTGCACGAAGGTTATCAGCGGCAGCTTTATTTTGCTCATAGCTTGCTTTATACTCATTCATCTTTTGCTCTGCACTTTGTTTCTCTTCTAGTGCACGGCGAGCAAGGTCAATGTTATTTGCTTGAACTGCCATATGCGCTTGTTCTTCACGTTTCTTTACAAGTGCTTCTTGCTCTTCAAACAATAATTTGAATTTCTTCTCAAGGGCGATTTGAGCTGCTACGCTTTTCTCCGCTTCTTGTACATCCTCTTGCATATCACGTAAATATTGATCCGTCATCTTAACTGGATCTTCCGCTTTTTCAATTAATGCATACACATTTGACATCGTTAAATCTCTTAATCGCTTAAATACAGACATTTAAATTCCTCCTATAAACTGCTTCATATTTCAAATTCAGTAACTGGGAATCTCAAAAAATTTCCTTTACAGTAAGAATATTCATTTCTAAAACCTATGTGTACATTATATCAAAAATAAAACACTCTTACATCTTGTTTTTTAAATATACAAGCGATAATCTGACATTCCCAGCATAACATCTATCCATACTATATACTTACTTTCGATTTCCTCTAAATCCTCTCTCTTTTATCAAATTTTTAACTCTTTTCACTAAATTACATCATTGTAATGTTACTGTAAGCGAACTCGATAGTTTGAAGAACATTATTCTTATAAAATAAAATCAGAAGCCGAGATTAAAACAAAAAAGCTTTGCGAATTTCGCAAAGCTTTTTTCTATTTATTCACGACTTGCTCCATATTAGGACTACAAGTATTTGACTGACACGATTTACTTAAGGCACATGCTGCACATTTACCTTTTTTACTTCTCTTTACAAAATTAATTAACGTATATCCTGCATATCCAAAAATGACAGCTCCAATTACAATATTGACTATCATTATGATACATCTCCTTCTAGAATCCGAGTAAGGATCCAACTTGATATATAACGAGTGTTAATACATACGCAATAATAAGCGGATAAACAACAGAGAAAATTGTCCATTTTACAGAACCTGTTTCACGGCGAATGACAGCTACTGTCGCTAAACATGGAACGTATAATAAAATGAAGAACATAAATGCATACGCTGATAACGCAGTATAGTGCGCCCCCATTATATTTCCTAACGCATCTTCTTTCACCGCATAAATAATTGCCATTGTGGAAACAACAACTTCTTTTGCTAAAAACCCCGTTAAAAGTGAGGCTGCTGCTTGCCATGTTCCAAAACCAAGTGGTGCTAATATTGGCGCAATAAAACCGCCAATCACCGCTAAGAAACTGTCTCCCATATCAACGTTAAATCCAGATGGACCAGCATAATTCAGTAACCAAATGATAACAGAGCCACCAAAGATAAATGTACCTGCTTTACGAACAAAGCCTTTTCCTTTTTCCCACGTACTCAACCATAACGTTTTCGCTTGCGGTATACGGTAAGGCGGAAGCTCAATTACAAAAATAGATTTTTCTTCTTTTAAAACTGTAAGAGACATTACTTTTGTAACTAAAAGCGCAAGCACAATCCCTACAATGTATAAGGAGAACACAACTAGCGCTTGACTATGAGGGAAAAAGACTCCTGCAAATAATGCATATACAGGCAAACGTGCTGAACAAGACATAAATGGTGTTACTAACACAGTAAGTAATCTTTCTTTCTCTTGTTCAATCGTTCTTGCTGCCATAATCCCTGGCACATTACAACCAAAGCCGATAATCATTGGAATAAATGCCTTCCCGTTTAATCCAAAGAACTCCATAATACGGTCCATAACAACCGCAATTCGAGCCATATACCCTGAGTCTTCTAATAACGAAATAAAGAAGAACAATGCAAAAATTTGCGGAACGAATACTAATACCGCACCAACACCGGCAATAATCCCATCCGTAATAAGTGCCTTTATAAAATCAGATGCACCAATACTTGTAAGGCTTGCTGTCACCCAATCCGTAAACTGTCCACCAATAAATGCATCAAACAGATCCGATAAAGGTGTCCCAATCCACGTAAACGTAACCTGAAAAATAAAAAACATAACAGCTAAAAAGATTGGAAGACCTAAAATTTTATGTGTAATTAACTTATCGATTTTTTCTGAGAATGGAATTTTCCCTTCTTTTTCATACTGAATAACACTTGTTTTTAACTTTTCAATATACGCTGCACGTGTATTGTAAATATGCTGTTCTAGCGTACCATCAATTGCTGCTTCTAAAGTAGAACGAATTGCTACTAGGTCCTTATAGATTGGTAATTGTTTTACCTCTTGCTCTACTACTTCGTTATTGCTTAAAAATTGAAGTGCTAGCCATCTTGGATACTCATAGTTTTCCTTAGTGAGAAGCTCCATAATGTCTGCAATTCCCGCATCTATTTGTTCACCATATGAAAGAATGAATGGCTTTTTCTCTTTCTTTTCACTCTCATGAAGAGTAGCAAGTAACTCTTCGCAGCCTTTTCCACTTCTTGCAACGACAGGCACAGCCGTTACTCCTAATATTTCTGATAATCTTTTTACATCAATAACGATTCCGCGCTGCTTCGCAACATCGATCATATTTAAACCGATAGAGACTGGCTTACCAAATTCTAATAATTGCAGTGTTAAATGCATGTTGCGCTCAAATTGAGAAGAGTCAACAATATTCAGCATATGTTGAAATTCTTCTTTTAATAGGAAGTTTGTAACGACACCTTCATCTCGAGAAAGAGGATTTAAATCATATACACCTGGTAAATCAATTAATGTCCCTTGCTTATTCTTTAACTTACCAACCTTCTTTTCTACCGTTACCCCGCTCCAGTTTCCTACATATTCATAAGAACCTGTTAGCGCATTAAATAATGATGTTTTTCCTGTATTCGGGTTCCCTAGTAACGCAACCTTATTCACGCCAATTCCACCTTTATCATTTCCGCGTCACAATGACGAATGCTAATTAATTGTCCACGACACTCTAATGTACATGGTCCTTTAAACATCGCTTTTTGTTTTAAACGAAGTTCACTTCCTTCAGAAAGACCAAATGCAGCTAATCTACGTTTTAATAATTTATCTAATGATTGTATATTTTTTACTAATACCATTTCACCTATTTTAATATCAACTAAGCTC
The DNA here is from genome assembly GCF_002551815.1 of Bacillus sp. AFS098217. Lineage (GTDB taxonomy): Bacteria > Bacillota > Bacilli > Bacillales > Bacillaceae_G > Bacillus_A. The sequence continues at coordinate 208 of NZ_NVPR01000069.1, read as the reverse complement.
ATAATTTTCCTCCCTAGAAGATAATGATAATTATTTTCAATAAGATTATAACACATTCTATGAATCAAAGACTATACCTTTTTTTTTACATTTATTAACGCTTTCATAAAATGATGCTTACATACTATATAAATCCCTGCTATGCAGAATAAAAAGTAACCGGCACTCGTTTGTTCTTTCTGTTTTTACCTCGCATGTGGCAGAAAAA
>NZ_NVPR01000030.1:31517-69618 GCF_002551815.1 Bacillus sp. AFS098217 | reverse complement strand
TTGGGTGGGAGAGAGCATCTGGCCATGCATAGAAGCGGTCAGATCCTTTTCCTGCCCCATGCCAAGTTAAAACAAAGAGAGAAAACGAGTACAGGTCACTTTTTGTTCTTCATAGCAGCGATTTATATGCTGGAAAATCAAACTGTATATATACTTTGTTTTTTTATGCAAAAATATGTTTGCTTTATTAAAATAATATTGTCATAGATTACATATACATTTATAATTTTATATATATTCTGAATATTCTTTATAAAAGGGGAGGGGGAATAATTTGGAGACTTTCGTAAATTGGTTAAATAATATTGTATGGAGTCCCGCACTCGTTTATTTATGTTTAGGCGTAGGTTTATATTTTTCAATTCGAACGAGATTTTTACAAGTTAGACATGTGGGCGAAATGGTGAAGCTTACATTTCAAGGGGAAAAATCAGAAGCAGGTGTTTCTTCATTCCAAGCGCTAGCACTCTCATTATCTGGGCGCGTAGGAACAGGAAATATTGCTGGTGTTGCAACAGCAATCGCATTTGGTGGTCCAGGGGCTGTATTTTGGATGTGGGCGGTAGCTTTTTTAGGTGCAGGGTCTGCTTATGTAGAATCGACGCTTGCACAAATATACAAAACGAAGCACCAAGGTCAATTCCGTGGTGGCCCAGCTTACTACATTGAAAAAGGACTAGGAATTAAATGGTACGCTCTCGTATTTGTTGCGGCGACAATTTTAGCAACTGGGACGTTACTACCAGGTGTTCAAGCAAATAGTATTGCTGTAAGTTTGGAAACAGCTTTCGGTGTTAGCACATCTGTATCAGGAGCAGTATTAGTAGTTGTATTAGCGCTTATTATTTTTGGAGGAGTTAAGCGAATTGTTAACGTAGCGCAAGTTGTTGTGCCATTTATGGCAGTTGGATATATTCTTGTAGCTTGTGTAATTGTAGCTATGAATATTGAAAAATTACCAGAAGCGTTTATGTTGATTTTAAAAAGTGCATTTGCTTTAGAAGCTGCTTTTGGTGGGATTATTGGTTTAGCAATTTCTTGGGGCGTAAAACGTGGTATTTATTCAAATGAGGCAGGACAAGGGACTGGCCCGCATGCTGCCGCAGCTGCTGAAGTATCGCATCCAGCTAAACAAGGTTTAGTGCAAGCATTTTCCGTTTACATTGATACATTATTTGTTTGTTCAGCAACAGCATTTATGATGATTATTACAGGCATGTATAACGTATTTGATGCAAGCGGAAAAAACTTCATCGTAAATAAGCTAAATGGTGCACAGCCAGGTCCTGGATATACACAGGCGGCAGTAGAATCTGTTTTCCCTGGGTTTGGAAGCGGTTTCGTAGCTATTTCTCTATTCTTCTTTGCTTTCACAACAATTATGGCGTATTACTACATTGCAGAGACAAATATTGCATATTTAAATCGTGATAAGGATCGTCCGTGGATGTCGCTTATATTAAAATTCGTTTTTCTAGGAGTTGTATTCTATGGTTGCGTGAAAACAGCAGAAACAGCTTGGGCTCTTGGTGATATTGGTGTAGGAATTATGGCATGGGTTAACATTATTGCGATTTTATTCTTACAGAAGCCAGCTCTCCTTGCATTAAAGGACTATGAAAAGCAGAAAAAAGAAGGGAAAGACCCTGTGTTTGACCCAAAAGAATTAGGAATCAAAAATGCTGATTTCTGGGAGCATGAATACGGGAAAAATAAAAAAGAAGAAGTGTCATAAGAAGATACAAACAAAAAAAGCAAAGGGAGCTCCCTTTGCTTTTTTTGTTTGTAAAACGGAGAATCTGCATATACATCAATTAAAAAAAGGCATAAAACCCCTCCTTTTAGGCGGGAGAGAGCATCAGGCCATGCATAGAAGCGGTCAGTACCTGTTTTTGCCACATGCGAAGTAAGAACAGAACGAGCAAACGAGTGTAGGTTACTTTTAATTCTGGATAGCAGGGATGTAGATGTCGAAAAATCAAAATGGATTTATATGGTTATTTTTTAGGGCGTTTTTGAATATAAAAAGAATGTACATGCTTTGTAGGGGGAAGGGGGGAGTATGTTGATTGCGTTTCGTGATGTAAATAAATATTATGGTAACTTCCAAGTTTTAAAAAGTATTAATCTCCAAGTCCAAAAGGGTGAGGTCGTTGTTATTGTAGGTCCTTCAGGATCAGGAAAGAGTACATTGCTGCGCTGTATAAACCAACTTGAAACAATTACAGATGGAGAATTAATCGTACAAGGTGTAGAAGTGCATCACACCAAAACGGATATGAATGGGTTGCGGAGAAATATAGGGATGGTTTTTCAGCATTTTCATTTATATCCACATAAAACAGTGCTTCAAAATATTACATTAGCACCGATTAAGGTGAATAAGATTTCAAAAGAAGAGGCTGAGAAAACGGCTATGTTTTATTTGGAAAAGGTAGGGATTCCAGAAAAAGCAGGTGCATATCCACATCAATTATCTGGTGGACAGCAACAAAGGGTAGCGATTGCTAGGGGATTAGCGATGCAGCCGGAAATTATGTTGTTTGATGAGCCGACATCTGCTCTTGATCCTGAAATGATTGGTGAAGTACTTGATGTTATGAAAGCGTTAGCTAAAGAAGGAATGACAATGGTTGTTGTAACGCATGAGATGGGATTCGCACGTGAAGTAGCAGATCGAATTTTGTTTATGGATGAGGGACAGATTATCGAGGATACGACGCCAACAGCTTTTTTTGTTAACCCAGAGCAGGAAAGGGCACGGTTATTTTTAAGACGAGTGCTAAATCATTAGAGGAGGAACACGATGATTAAAATGAAAAAAATGTTCGCCCTTATTGTCTTTGCTTGTTTATTCACGCTTATTGTTGCAGGATGTGGAAATAAAAAAGAAGAGGCAAAAGAAACAAATACAAAACAAGGCGGAGTTGTGGAACAGATTAAGAAACGTGGAAAATTAGTAGTTGGTGTGAAAAATGATACGAATTTGTTTGGATTAAAAAATCCTTCAACCGGAAAGGTAGAGGGATTTGATATTGATATAGCAAAGGCGCTTGCGAAAAAAATTCTTGGAGATGAGAACAAATTAGAATTAAAAGAAGTGACTTCTAAAACGCGTATTCCAATGCTGAAAAATGGGGATATTGATACGATTATTGCCACAATGACAATTACGGAAGAACGTAAAAAAGAGGTTGATTTTTCAGATGTATATTTTAAAGCTGGCCAATCTTTACTTGTGAAAAAGGGAAGTAATATTAAAAGTATTGATGATGTGAAAAAGGGTGTAAAAGTATTAGCAGTAAAAGGATCTACATCTACAAATAATATTCGTCAAAAGTCACCGGAAGCAACGGTACTAGAATTTGAAAATTATAGTGAGGCATTTACAGCATTAAAAGCAGGTCAGGGAGATGTACTTACAACAGATAATGCGATTTTATATGGAATGGCAAAACAAGATGCAAATTACCAAGTCGTTGGGAAAATCTTTACGGATGAACCGTATGGAATTGCTGCTCAAAAAGGTGCAACAGATTTAACGAAAGAGATAAATGATTTAATAAAAGAAATGAAAGCAAATGGAGAGTATGACAAGTTATATGAGAAATGGATTGGTGAAAAGCCAGAGAAATAGATAAATACAAATTGAAAAAACGACATAAAACCTTTCTTTTTAGATGAGAGAGCGTCCAATCATGTATAGAAGCGGTCAGATCATCTTCCTGCCCCATGCCAAGTTAAAACAAAGCGAGAAAACGAGTGCAGGTCACCTTTTGTTCTTCATAGCACTGACTTATATGTTGAAAAATAAAAGTGGATTTATATAGATGATAGGAAGAGTGAGAGGATGAGAGATACTCATCCTCTTCTTGTAAAGAAAGAGGGGGGAGCGTTTGCTTGATTTTTCTATTTTGACAAATAATATGGATCTATATTTAGAAGGATTTAAATATACAGTGATGTCTAGTGTTGTAGCGTTAATTGGAAGTTTTATTCTTGGCGTTATGATGGCGGTGATGCGAATTGCGCCTATTCGAGTTCTGAATTGGATTGGTACAGCCTACGTAGAGTTTGTTCGAAATATCCCGATCGTTTTAATTGCGTTTGCGTTTTATTTTGCGTTTCCAGTAATAGGTGTCACATTAAATGGATTCGTTGCGGGAACGGCTGCACTGACGATATACACGGCTGCTTTTATTGCAGAAGCAATTCGGGCTGGAATTATGTCAGTTGCAAAAGGGCAGATGGAAGCGGCACGTTCTTCTGGTTTAACGTATGTACAAGCAATGTATTATATCGTGTTACCACAGGCTATTAAAATTGTAATTCCACCGCTAGGAAATCAATTTCTTAATTTAGTGAAAAACTCCTCTATCCTTGGAATTATTGCCGGAGCGGATTTAATGTATCAAGGAGATTTAATTTCAACGAGAACATTCGTTACATTTGATGTATATATATTTGTCGGTATGTTTTATTTACTTTTAACTGTACCGCTTAGTATGCTTGTGCGTTATTTTGAGAAACGCTTGGCGAAGGGAGCGGTGTAGATGGATTTTCGAGGTGCTTACACAGGGGATCATTTTCTGTTTTTATTAAAAGGGTTATTTGTGACGTTAGAAATAGCTGTTATAGCTATTTTACTTAGTTTTATTATTGGTAGTATAGTTGGAACCTTGCGTTATACAAAAATACCTGTTGTATCGCAATTATTAGCTGTTATTGTTGAAATCATTCGTAATTTACCGCTGCTTTTAATTATTTTCTTTACGTATTTTGCACTCCCGGAGGCGGGGCTGAAACTAGAGATTAAAACGGCGGCTATAGTCGCTTTAACGATATTTGAAGCAGCGATGATTTCAGAAATTGTTCGCAGCGGTTTATTATCAATTGAAAAGGGACAAATTGAAGCAGGGCGTGCTTCAGGTTTATCATATGTGCAAACGCTTTGGCACATTATTTTGCCACAAGCATTGAGACGCATGGTACCACCGCTTGTTAGTCAATTTATTTCGTTATTGAAGGACACGTCACTAGCGGTTGTGATTTCATTGCCAGAACTTATGCATAATGCCCAAATTATTAATGGCCAGAATGTGAATTATATGATTCCTACATTTATGTTGGCTGCTTGTATGTATTTCATTGTGAATTATGGATTATCACTTGTATCTAGAAGGTTAGAAATTCGTTAATTCTTACATGCAATGATGGTGTAAGAATATTTTACCTAATAACCCCTTATTTACCTGAAACTAGGATAGTTATCTCTGGATAATGAAAAAATATATTGTTTTATCAGAAAAGTTTTAATTTTATATAGAAATTGTAACCGCTTTCGTGTATATTTTTGTTATCAGAAAATTTTAAAAAGAGATAGAGGGTATTTGTAGGGGAGGATTACGATGCAGCAAACAACGAACGAGAAATTACATCGAACGATGAAGAGTAGACATTTATTTATGATTGCACTTGGAGGTGTAATCGGAACAGGTTTTTTTCTTGGATCAGGCTATACCATTCACCAAGCAGGACCAGGGGGAGCGATTCTTTCTTATTTAGTTGGTGGATTTATTATGTATTTAACAATGCTTTGCCTTGGTGAGCTGACGGTAGCGATGCCGGTTTCTGGTTCTTTCCAAAAATACGCAACGAAGTTTATCGGTCCGGGAACAGGATTTATGATTGGATGGCTGTACTGGCTTGGATGGGCAGTTACAGTTGGTTTAGAGTTAACATCAATCGGTTTAATGATGAAAAGATGGTTTCCATCTGTAGATGTTTGGGTATGGTGCCTTGTATTTGGGGTTATTTTATATATGTCAAATGCTATCTCAGCAAAGAGTTATGCTGAATTAGAGTTTTGGTTCTCAAGTATTAAAGTCATTACAATTATTGCATTTGTTGTTCTTGGAGGTAGCGCGTTATTGGGCTTTTTACCATATGACGGAAAAGAAGCAGCCCCTCTTTTTTCTAACTTTGTGAGCGATGGCGGATTGTTCCCGAATGGAGTGGGTGCTGTAATTCTTACAATGATTACAGTTAACTTTTCATTCCAAGGAACAGAGTTAATCGGAATTGCAGCAGGGGAGAGTCAAGAACCAGAAAAAACAATCCCGCGGGCAATTCGCAATACAGTATGGCGCATTATGTTATTCTTTATTTTAACAATGACGATTTTAGTAGGATTAATTTCATGGAAAGATGCGGGAGTTATTGAAAGTCCATTCGTTGTTGTATTTGATAAAATCGGTATTCCATATGCAGCAGATATTATGAACTTTGTTATTATCACTGCTTTATTATCTGTAGCAAATTCAGGGTTATACGCAGCAACACGTATACTATGGTCACTTGCAAATGAAGGAATGGCACCACTTTCTTTCAAAAAGGTAAATAAGCGTGGTATTCCAATTACAGCGTTAGTGGTTACAATTGCGGTAGCGGCATTATCTCTATTAACAAGTATTTTTGCAGAAGATACGGTATATATGTATTTACTATCTATTGCTGGATTATCAGCAGTTGCAAGTTGGATTATCATCGCATTGTCACAACTTCGCTTTAGAAGTCAGTACGTAAAGGGTGGTGGAAAGGTAGAAGACTTAAAATATAAAACACCATTATATCCGATTGTTCCTATTTTAGCGTTAATTACAAATAGCATTGTTGTCATTAGTTTAGCGTTTATTCCAGAACAGCGTATGGCACTGTATTGCGGGATTCCATTTATTATTTTCTGCTATGTGTATTATTATATAAATAAGAAGCGGCAGAAAATTACGAAAGTGGAGATGGGAACAACATATGAAACTAACAGTCAAGCATGATGATATAAGTACAGAACTTTCACATGGACAATTACAAATTGGCAAAGAAAGCGGGTATACACCGTTAGAATTATTCGTTTCCTCTATTGCGGGATGTAGTGCGATTGTTTTTCGAACGATTTTAGAAAAAAAGCGTATTCCATATGATGTATTTACAATTGAAACTGAAATTGGAAGAAGTGAAGTTTTACCAAGACCGGTGGAAAGTATGCATTTGCACTATAAAATAAAAGCAAAAGGAATTACACAAGTACAGTTAGAGAAGGCATTAGAACTTGCAGTGAAGAATTGTACGATCGCTCAATCCGTGAAAGAGAGTATAAAGATTACGGAAACAATTGAGTTAATTGAAAATGAGTAAGAGAAAAAAGAGAGTAGAATCATATAGATTCACTCTCTTTTTTTAACGGTAAAGTAATAGTAAAACAAGTCCCTTCATTTATTTTACTTTCAACAGTAATATTTCCATCATGTAGTTCTACGATTTCTTTGACAATGGTAAGTCCTAATCCAGTGCCACCAGTAGCACGGGATCTTGCTTTATCAACGCGATAAAAGCGTTCAAAAATGTGAGGAATATCTTCTTCTGGAATGCCTTCACCTGTATCTTGAATGGAAATTTCAATATGTGTTTGATGGTTTGTAACAGAGATTGTAATCTCAGAATGTTCACCTGAATATCTACACGCATTGGTTAAAATATTAACGATAACTTGTTCAAAGCGTTGCTCATCAAGAGGTATAGAGAGTGAAGAAGGGCATATTAAAGCAACGTCGATATGTTTTGCTTCAGACATAATATTTAATTTTGTAACAATGCGAGTAAGAAAGGGTTGTAAATGTACTTCCTTTACTTGAACCGAAAAATTGTGCTTTTCCAGTTGAGCAAGCAAGAATAAGTCTTGTACTAAATTAGTAATATAATCAGATTCGTCTTTGATAATCGTTAAATATCTTTGGCGCAGCCTAGGCGATGTCTCTTCTTTTAACACGATATCTGCATATCCTCTTACATAAGTCAAAGGTGTTCTTAGTTCATGAGCGATGCTTGCTAAAAATTCACTTCGTTCTTTTTTCATATAATGTAGATCACTTGCAAGTGTTTGAATAGACGCTGCAAGTTCGCCAATTTCATCGTTTCGAGTAGTAGTTAAAGAGACAGATAAATCACCGCGACTCATTTTTTCAGTAGCATGCTTCATACGAAGGAGCGGTTTTGTTAATAAGCGTGATAGTAGGAAAATTGTAATAGCTGTTAATATAAAAGTAACGATACCGGCAATGATAAACTGCTTTGTTAGTCCATCAATCATATGTTTAATCGAACTTGTTCGATTGAACATATACACATAACCTTCTGTCTTGCCTTCAATTACAATAGGACTGACTGTACATATATAATTAGCGGTTTTCCAATGATTTTCTATGATGGTTCCGTTATGATTCGCACTTGTTGTCATTTCTGTAATATGTTTCTTGATAGTGGAATCGATCTGATTCGACTTAGCCAATACCTTTTTGTCAGCATTTGTAATGACAACCGTTGTTTCAGCTTCTGACTCCATTAACGCGACATGAGAGATTGTTTGCGAATCAAAATACTTCTCAAGTACATCTCGGTGGCTGTTTCCACGCTTTAATAATGCTGTCATCTCTTCATTTACTCTCGTATTGACAAGGCTGTAGTAAAGTGATAAAAATAGGACGCTTTCAATTAAAAGGGTAACAATTAAAAAATAAAATCCAAGTTGAACAGAGATTCGTTTCATTGCACTACTCCTTTGTTTTTAGTATCAATCCATCGATAGCCAACCCCATACACTGTTTTTAAATGTGCATCAATTGGAAAATCGGCCTTTCGTAATTTATCACGTAAATTACGAATATGAGAATCTACGGTACGATCTTCTGTATTTGTGTTCAGCCCCCAAATTCGTTCAATGAGTTGATCACGGCTGAGTACATAATCCACATGGCGCAAAAATAATCCAAGTAAAGAAAATTCAATTGGTGTAAGCAAAATCTCTTGTTCATAAACAGAAATAAAGTGTTTTGCCTCATCCCATAAAATCCCTCTATATTGTATTTGCTCATGCTGATTCGTGCGGCGCAGGACAGCTTCAATTCGTGCGAATAGCTCATCTTCATGGAAAGGCTTCGTTATGTAATCATCAGCTCCGATTTTTAATCCTTGAACAGCATCTATCGTTTGGTCTCGAGCGGTCACCATAATAATAGGGATATTGCTAAATAAACGGATTTTTTTGCAGGTTTCCCATCCATCCATTTTCGGCATCATAATATCGAGAAGAATGAATTTAAAACTTTGGTTTTCTATATAGGAAATGGCTTCTTGTCCTGAAGTTACAGAGATGCAGTTATATCCTCTAGGAGTAAGATACAGGGTTAATAATTCTAGCATTCTTGGTTCATCATCTACGAGTAGTATATCAATCATAGAAGTATCCTCCATATTTGTATTCGTTATCCTGCATGAACTGGCAGTAAAAGCCCAATTGGTCAGGGCTAATAATCAGTGTGGGGTGAAGAACTCCCCACTGATTTTATATTCAACTTTATATATATAGTGTAACGCAAAATCGTGAAGAAATGGTGCAAATTATGATGCATCTGCATAATTTCTTCAAAATTGCTTGTTATCGTATAATTGAAATTTACATTTTAGGTAAAGGATATAGGCTTAAAAATGATGGATATGGAGGGGATATAGTGAAAAAAATAGCTCGAGTTTTGAGTATGACAATAATTGCAACGATTGGACTTGCAGCGTGCGGGCAAACAAGTATGGAACAAAAGAAAACGGAAGGTGCAAAAGAGCAGAAGAATGAGCATCAGAAAGAAATGAAAATGAATCATGAAGCGATGGCACCGAAAGAAATGAATGCGAATGCATCGAGTAACTTGTTAACAACAAGTTTAAAAAATATAACAAGACTGAATACAAATGATCCTGTGCAAATGGCGGTATTAGCATCACAGACAATTTGGCCAGCGACTCATAAAGAGAATCAACCGGGAGCAGTGATTTTAGTGCCAGCTAACCAGTGGCAACTTGGGACTACTAGTGCGGATCTTATTCATCATCCAAACAATGGACCTATTTTATTTATGAATAAAGAAAGTATCCCAGAGGCTAGGTTACAAGAAATCAAACGATTAAATCCGCTCGGAACAAAAGATGGAACACAAATTATGGTGATGGGGGATGTAGAATCTTCTGTATTAGACCAATTGAAAGAATATAAGGTAAAACAAATAAAAGAAACGGATCCAGCGACTTTTGCGAAAGATGTTGATAAAGAGTATGCCGATATAACAGGGAAGTACCCAGATAGCGTTATTATTGGTTCGTCTGAAGAAGAAGGCCGTTCATATACAACCCCAGCGGTGAACTGGATTGCTCATATGCCGGAGCCCCTTTTATATGTAGGAAAAGATAAAGTGCCGGAAGCGACAATTGAGGCGTTAAAAGCAAGAAAAGGGAAGGCGAATATATATGTTTTAGGGCCAGAAAAAATTATTTCAAAAGAGGTAGAGAAACAGTTAGAGAAGTATGGGAAAGTAACGCGTATTAGCGGAGAAACTCCAACAGAAAACTCTATCGCCTTTGCTAAGTTCAAAGATGAGAAAACGAAATTTGGCTGGGGATTCACAAAACCAGGACATGGCGTTGCATTTGTTTCAACAGAAACACCGGACTTAGCAATTGCTGGCGCGCCGTTTTCACATATGGGGAAACATGCCCCTGTCCTATTATTAGATAAAGGAAAAGTTTCGCAACCAGTGTACGATTTACTGGCAACAATACAACCAAAGTTTAAGGATGATCCAACGTTAGGACCATATAATCATGGTTTCTTATTAGGGAATACGGAAAATATTTCGTTTGAAACGCAAGGGATATTAGATGAGAGATTAGAGATTGTCCAGGAGAATGGTGAGGGGCATAGTGGACATTAAATGAGAAAGACGCTGCGGATGCAGCGTCTTTTCTTAGTCATCTATACGATAACTCATGAAAACATAGGCGTAGTTATTTGTTTTTCGCGACTTTGTTTTTTCGTTATTAGGAGCAGTTAAATTTAAAGTGTCTGGATTCTGTGATGGTCTTACTTGTTTGATAATGTTGTCACATGTCTCCGCCCATTCTTCTTCAGTTTGGTTGTGATACATAGTGGCTATCATAGATGGAACGTCTTCAATATCATTTTTCATACTTAAATGAATTTTTTTTAAGCCAGTTTCAATAATATGTCTTGTGTGATTCATAATTTCGTCATTATGCTCTTTCTGAAGAGTGTCAGAAATTGTATATACAGCATCTTTTGTATGGTAATATTTTTCGGTTAAATTACCGATTGCTTTTGTTTCCACAACTTCTAATACACCAGCTTCTTCTAGCTTTTTGACATGATAGTATAGGCGGGATTGTTTTTCATTTAACTTTTCGGCAAGTTCTTTTACAGTAATTGGTCGTTCTGCTGCGTAGTGTAGAATGCTTTGACGCTTCGGATCACATAATAATTTATATAATGCAAGTTCGGTTATATTCATAAAAATGACTCCTTCAACGTGAGGATTTGTTTGATTATTAAAATAATAACACGTCTATTGTCATTACGTAATGATGAAGGAGAAAAGAATCCATTTACTAAAAAGTTACTTCCGTTGCTTTCGTTTCTATAGATACATTTCGAATATGAGGGTTTTTAAAGGCGATTCCAGCTCCTAAAAAGAAGAATATACTTCCTAGTAGAATAAGTAGTGTAATTCCATAAGCATCTGCAAGCCATCCGCTAAGGAGCATTGTAATCGGCATGGATGAAGTAAGGATAGTACCCGCTAAGCCATCAATCCTTCCTCGATAACTTTGATCTACAAGAAGTACCGTAATCGTTTCATCAATCACCATGAATAGAGTAAGAAAAAAGGAGATGATGAATAGAAAACATAGAACTGTCCAAATAGACATGGAAAGCGCAAGTCCAACCATAGCGAAAGCGGACAAGAAAATGCTTCCGCTTAATAGAGATCCTTTTTTTAACCTCTTTCCGATGTAGCCTGCAAGGAACCCACTAATAATACCTCCAATTGTGTAGCACATACTCATGATTCCAAGACTTTCTGGACCACCTGTAATTTTATAAGCGAGAGCAGGGAATAGTGGATTTAATAAGCCAGCACCAATATTTACAATAAATCCAATAAAAATAAGTCCTTTTATATAAGGATATGTGTGAATATAGCGCCAACCTTCTTTCATATCTTGAATCCAATTTACTTTCTCTTTAGAAATGGTCTGATGCTGGCCAGAGTGAGCTGGAATCTTTGCTAGCATGACACAAATGGCTACGAATAAAAATGTAAAGGCATTAAGCGTGATAGAAAAAGTAGCACCGAGCCAAACAACCATAAAGCCAGCGAGACCGTGGCCGATGAGATGAGCTGTTTGATTGACGGCCCTAAATTGTCCGTAATACTTTGCATAGTTCTCTTTTCCAACGATTTCGGGTAAAACAGATGCTTCAGTTGGCCCTAAAAAAGTTGTTAAAACATTTAAAAGAAAGGTAGAGAGTATGGCGATGTAGAGTGAAATTTGATGGGTAGACAGATAAATGGCTAATATACAAAGTACAACAATACAAGAGGCAATATGGGTCAAAAAAAGAATTGCTTTTCGATTATATCGATCTGCAAAAACACCAGCTATTGGTGAAATAATCATTTGTGCAACCATCATAGCAATGAGAACAAATGCAGAGTCGAGTGTGGATCTGTTTGTTGTAAATACAATCCACATAATAGTCATAGAATAAAAGGCGCTGCCGATACTGGAAACCGCATTTCCAAGCCATAGTAATAAAAAGGAGATGTTTTTGTAAATCGGTATTTCTTGCCTTACAACATTATTGTTCATTCAATATTACACCCTTCCATTAAAATTTATTTAACCGTTAAAATAAATTTTAATGGATATTCCTAAAAGTTTCAATAAAATTCTGAAAAAACTTTCTTTTTAGGTAGAGAGATAATTATGGTGTCTATTGAAACATTTGATTGGAACTCTGTATTAACCCTTCATAAAGTTCCAAAAGGTAATACATTTGTTATGATTGGAATAGTTGCCATTGTTCTCATAAAATATAATTTAGGTCTTAGTGTTATTGTTGATAAGGTAATTAGTGCTGTATTATTTGAAGGAAACGTGAAAAAGATTCACGTGAAACATTTACATGTACGGAATAATTCAGTTGTAGCAGCAATTGATAAAGTTGCTATGAAGTACGAGTAAAATGGTGTGAGAGTAAATAGAATAGGGTTAAATGAACGTAGTTCGCAGAATTAGCTACTTATAATAAGCAAACTGCTAGTGAAAGATGAATCCCCTTTTGGAAGACCAGAAAGGGGATTTTTGTATTATAATACGATTATGATACTGAAAGGGGATTCAGCATATGTACAAGCAGATTATACTAGCATGCGATGGTTCAGGATATGCGTTTCGTGCAGCGAAACATGCGGCACGTATTGCGAAATATGATACAGAAGCAAACGTTGAAGTTGTATATGTCGTAAATAACGGAACAGCAAAAACAGATATTATTCAAGGGGAAACAGATATAGAAACAATTGCAGCTAGTAGAAAAGATAGATTAAGAGAAATAGAGACAGTATTACAGCAAGAAGAGGTGCCATATAAAATTACTATTTTACATGGCGATCCAGGGGATACACTTGTTCAATACGTAAATACAGGAGACATTGATCTTGTTATAGTAGGGAGCAGGGGATTAAATGCATTGCAAGAAATGGTACTTGGCAGCGTCAGTCATAAAGTAGCCAAACGAGTGAAATGTCCGGTGATGATTGTAAAGTAGCAGACAGCAATGATGCTGTCTGTTTTTTAGTAGGTAGAAATCTTACAATATTGTAAGACAGTTGTTAGCGAAATCGATGTTTTAAACTTCCTTCCATTGATAAAATAAAGATATCAAATGAACGAATGGGAGGACGAAAAAAATGAAAGAATTTCAAAATTTATCGTATAGCCAAGGAGTAAGTATTATTTGTTTAGGAGGTTTTGCTGGTTCTGTCATGCTGGCTATTGCTGTTAAGATGGTTCAACACATGTTTTAAGAATATAGATTGTACGAATAGAAGGGAAATGATGATGATAAACAGCAAGAAAGTAATGTGTACAAATAAAAACTAGCTCCTGGCATATATCTCAGTGCCAGGAGCTAGTTTTATTTTATTTCTCTACTTCAGGTTTTTCGCTTGTAACAGCAACATCTTTCCATGTTAATTTTGAACCAGGAGCAACGTCATAGTTTTTAACACGATTGTTTACGCCTGTTAATTCAAATTGATAATGAAGTGGAATCATTGGTACTTCATCATGCATTAATTTTTGCCATTTATCGTATACGTCTTTACGGTATTTATCATCAATAGCTTTTTCAGAAATACCTTCGTTTAGTAATTCAGTATTTTTGTCATTTACCCAACGTGTATAGTTGAAGGAAGCGTCTTTTGCCCAAAGGCCAGAAAGGTCAGGGTCAGAACCTGTACCAAAAGCAGCACTAAAGATATCAACCTTTGGATCGTCTTTCTTAATCATATCGTAGAAAGAGTTAAATTCGTGTAAACGTCCATCAAGAAGTTCAACTTTTAAGCCGATATCTTTCCAAGATTGAATAAAGAGTTTTGCCTGTGGCTCGCTTGTTTCACTACCACTCATAGCTAAGTAATTAATTTTAAATTCTTGTCCTTTTGGATCCTCACGAATTCCATCGCCATTTGTATCTTTATAGCCAGCTTCATCTAATAATTTTTTCGCTTTCTCTACATCTTTATCATATGCACCAACATTGTTGTTATGGAACTTTGGCATAGATGGTGGAATTGGTGAATTAGCTGGGTAACGAAGTCCGTGATAGATTTTATCACCAAGTTCTTTACGGTCAAGTGCGTATGCCATCGCTTGGCGTAAGCGAACATCTTTAAATTTATCATTATCCATTACAGCTTCTTTTTTCTCTTTGTCCATATGTCCCAATTTGAATCCGATATAGCTATAATACAAGTCGGTTTTACCAATTAATTGTGTATTTTTCAATTTACTTACGTTTGGATATTGATCTGCATTTACTATTGCAATGTCAATATCACCTTTTTTCAATGATGCATTTACGATAGATGGATTCACAACTTTTAGTGTTAAATTTTTAAGTTTCGGTTTTCCACCCCAGTAATCGTCAAAGCGCTCATACTCAACAGATTCACCAGGAACAACTTTCTTCACTTTAAATGGACCGAAACCAATTGGATTTTTACGAACTTTATCGGACTCTGCTAATTTTTCAATTGGCACATCGCCTAAATATTTTTTAGGAGTAGGAGCTGTCCAAAGACCTGTTTTCAGAGAAGGGTTTACTTCTTTAAAAGTGATCGAAATTGTTTTTGGATCAATTACTTTAACACCAGAGATTTTGTCTGTTTTACCAGCATGGTAGTCTTCCATTCCTTCAATTAATTGCATTTGTGTATCGTAACGAACACCGGTATATTTACTATTACCTATAACGAGGTAAGAATATTCTAAATCTTCAGCGGTTACAGGGTTACCATCGTGCCACTTCACGTTATCTTTAATCTTAATTGTAATTGTTTTTTTATCATCTGAAATAGTATAAGTTGCAGGACCTTCGTTATTAATCTCAAAGTTTTTGTCTACATATAATAAGTCTTCATCAAAGAGTTCAATAACTTTAAAATCTGGGTTATTTTGATACATAACTCTGCTTAGAATACCTTCAAATGGTGTGTTTGAAACAAGAGCGTATGTGAGTGATCCATCTTGAATTTCTTTTTTATCATTTTTAACAACAGTACTAAATTTATCTGTTTCTACTTTTTGTGTACTGCTCGTTTTTTTACTGCTATCTCCGCCCCCACACGCAGATAATAGTAACGTTGAAATTGCAAGTGTGCTTAATACTTTGTAGAATTTTGGTTTACTCATAATCGTTCCTCCCCTTATCCTTTTCTTTGTCTTGCATCAGCCGAGCGTTTTAGCGCTTGACCAATAAAATTTATACACAGCATCAATACTAAAATCATGATTGATGCAGGTAACCAAATCCACCATTTTTCTTGCAGAACATCAGGATTCGTTGCATAACTAACTAGTGTACCAAGGCTCGGTGTGCTTTCTGGTAGGCCGAAACCTAAGTAAGTTAAACCAGATTCAATGCCGATGTTTCCAGCAAGATTTAATGTAACACTTACGATAATAATAGAGCTTAAGTTAGGTAACACTTGAAAAAGGATGATTTTCCAGTTCGGTGTTCCTAACGTTTTAGATGCTGATACATAATCGAGTTCTTTTTCAGTTAATACTTTTGATCGAATTAGTCTTGCTTTTCCTGTCCATAAGAAAGCAGTCATAATTAAAATAAATGTAAAGATATTGAATTTAGGTACAATTGTGATAAATACGATAACCAGCATTAAAAATGGTAAGACAATGATAAAGTCAATGAAACGCATGATAATGTTATCAACCATTCCTCCGAAGTAACCAGCTATTAGTCCAATAGAAAGACCAATCAAACAAGAGAAGATAGTTATTGCCAATCCGATTGTAAATGAGTTTCGTGTACCAATAATAAGTTGTCCAAAAATATCTCGTCCGCCATAATCCGTTCCTAGCCAATGTTCAGCAGAAGGAGGAGAATAAATAGAAAGGAGATCAACTCGGACAATATCCTCTTGCTTCATAATAAAAGATGTTGCATAGACGGCTAGTAATATAATTGCTAAAAAGAATAGTGAAAACATTGCTAATTTATCTTTACGAAATTCGCGCCACATAATAGAAAAACCAGAAGGGCTCTTTTCGTAATGAATCGTTTCAGTTTGTTTTTCAGTTGCTAACATAATTTTTCCTCCCCTCTATTAATCAATACGAATACGTGGATCAACGATGCTTAGAATAATATCTGAAAGGAGTGTTCCAAGTAATGTTGCAAATCCAGTAAATAGAACCAGTGCGGTTACTACACTAAAATCACGCTGCGAAATGGATTGTATAAATAACTGTCCAATACCCGGATAACCAAAGATATTTTCTAAAAAGATTGCTCCGCCAACTAAACCTGTAATTTCGTAGCCTAAAAAGGCAGCAATCGGCAAAAATGAATTTCGTAAAATATGTCTCGAATAAATTTTCGATTCTGGGACACCCTTTGCTCGTACTGTACGTACAAAATCTTTATGTTTCGTATCAATAATTTCGCTTCGTAAATATTGTACTGTACCAACTGTAGCGATTAATGCACCTGATAAAGCTGGTAATATCATATGATTGAACTTACTCATATAATAAGCAAATGTACCTGCTTCGATTTGTGGATCGACGCTACCACCTGTTGGAAATATCGGAAACTGGAATCCAAAAAGGAAGAGCATAATTAATCCGAAAATAAAGAGCGGTGTAGCAAATCCTAGGTAGTTATAGATGGTAATAAGTCGATCTCCCCAAGTGTCGTTCCAACGCCCGCTTATGATACCAAGTGGAATCGCGATTAAGTATGTAAGAATAAGAATAAAAAGTGCTAACGATACTGTATTTCCAAGACGTTCGCCAATTAAATCTGTGACTTTTAATTTATGTGCGTAGGAAACACCAAAATCACCATGTAAGGCATTTTTAATCCAGTGTACATACTGTGTTGGAATAGGATCATTTAACCCTAATTTTTCCCGTTGTTCTTCAAGTACTTTTGGATCTGCTTTTGGATTCGCCATTACAGCGCCAGTTAGTGCGTCACCTGGCATTGCTTTGGCAAGCGCGAAGACAAGTATACTTAATATGAATAATTGCGGAATCATAATTAAGACTCTTCGTAGTATAAATTTCCACATGTTTTATCACTCCCTTATGGTAATGCCACCCGGTGCGTTGGCGAGATTGGTTTTAAATCATAAGCACGGCCATTTTCATTGAAATATTTTTCGTATGATTGCTCGTATTCAGCACTTACTTGACGGCGCAATTTACTTTGTTGTTCGCGGTTTTCAGGACGAATATCAGGAATTGCTGATATTAAGCGCTTCGTATAAATGTGCTGTGGGTTTTTATAAATTTCTGTACTCGTTGCTTCTTCAACAAGTCGTCCGCGGTACATAACGCCGATGCGGTCGCACATATGGCGAACTACCCCTAAATCGTGACTAATAAATAAATATGTTAATCCGAGTTCTGCTTGTAAATCTTGCAAGAAGTTTAAAACTTGCGCTTGTACAGAAACGTCAAGCGCAGATACTGGTTCATCTGCAATAATAAGCTTTGGCTTTAATGTAAGTGCCCGTGCAATACCAATCCGCTGTCTTTGTCCACCGGAAAATTCGTGTGGATATTTATAAATAGACTCTGGATTTAAGTTAACTTTATCAAGATATTCTTGCACTGTTCTTCGCTCTTCATCAGGTGAGAGTTTTTCAAAATTTCGAAGCGGCTCCGCAATAATATCAAGAACACGTTTCTTCGGATTTAATGATGAATACGGATCTTGGAAAATCATTTGAATATCTTTCCGCTGCTCACGCAGTTCAGAGCGGTTTAGTTTTGTTAAGTCTTTGTTATTAAAGAGAATGCTGCCGCTTGTTGCTTTTGTTAAATGCATAATTGCTTTACCAGTCGTTGATTTTCCGCTACCTGATTCACCGACGATTCCGTACGTTTCGCCAGGCTGTAATTCAAAGCTTACGCCATCCACAGCGCGCACGTAGTCTAAGGTGCGTCCGAAGAAGCCTCCCTTAATTGGGAAATGTACTTTTAAATCAGTTACTTTAAGCAGTGCCATGAGTTACGTCATCTCCTCTCTTATCTTGGAAGTTAAAGTGCTTGTAGCAAGTGCAACGTACCCAGTGGTCTGGTTTTGCTTCATGTAACACTGGATTTTCTTCATGTTGATCAGGCGTCATCCATGGAATTCGAGCTTGGAAGCGGCAACCGCTGCGAGGAAGCTTCGCTAATGTTGGGACAACCCCTTGGATAACATGTAATTTTTCTTTTTCATCGTATGTAGATGGAATTGAATTTAATAAAGAGCGTGTATATGGATGAAGAGGGTTATTAAAAATTTCTTCAACCGTTCCTGTTTCTACAACTTGCCCAGCATACATAACAACAATGCGATCTGCAGTTTCTGCAACAACACTTAAATCATGTGTAATTAAAATGATGCCCATCTTCGTTTGTTCTTGAATGGATTTCAGTAAATCTAAAATTTGAGCTTGAATGGTTACATCAAGAGCGGTCGTAGGTTCATCCGCAATAACGAGTGCTGGTTTACACGCAATCGCAATAGCGATAACAATTCTTTGTCTCATTCCGCCAGATAATTCATGTGGATATTGTTTATATGTAAGTTCTGGTTTTGGAATACCAACTTGATGAAGTAGTTCTAATGCACGTTCTTTCTTTTCTGCTTTTGAAAGATTCGTGTGGTAATCCAAGTTTTCTTCGATTTGTTTTCCAACTGTCATAAGAGGATCTAATGCTGTAAGAGGTTCTTGGAAAATCATCCCGATATTTGAACCGCGGACTTTATTCATTTCCGCCGCTGACATAGTCAGTAAATCTTTATCTTTATAGTAAAGCTGCCCTTGTAATTTTGTATTTGCTTCATTATGCAAGCGCATAATGGAAAGGGCAAGTGCACTTTTTCCGCACCCAGATTCACCTACAATAGCAACAATTTCATTTTCATGAACAGTTAAGGATACATTATCAACTGCTGCATGATACTGATCTTGTATACGAAAGGAAGTCTGTAAGTTTTCAATGCGAAGAAGTGGATTCTTCATAGCTATCCCTCCATCTTTCTGAAAAGACTAAATATTTTATACATTGTCGTTATTTTAATATAGATTGACATTGTTTGACAAGGAAAAGTTGAGAAAATATTCTAAAATCTCTTTATATAAAGAAAAATATAGTAACACAAAAGCAAATGGATATATTGAAAGCGTTAACAATCAAAGGAGAAAGAGATAAATTATTTGTAAGAAAAAAGAGATATATGTAGAAAAAACGAGAGACATTTTGGAAAGAACTGTCTCTCGTTTCTTGTGAAATATAATAATTTGTCTTGTAGGATTGTTTTAGAAAAAAATTTTTCTGATCTTGTAGGTAAAGTAAGAACAAGAAAGACAATTGCAAGCGCGCAGGGGGCAAGTAGTAAAATGAATCCATCGTTCATCCGAAAGCATCTATAGGATATTCTCTTCAATAGGTGATAAACTACAAGATTGCGGTGTATCACGCATGATAACTTGTACATAAACATCAATTAAAATTGCAAGAATATGTGGGAAGTAGAAAATACTTTATCAACGATTTGTAAGTAAGAATCGTCCTAATGTTACAAGTGGTTCATAAGTTCACCGCCAACTTTGCGGAGAACGTTCCAAACAAACATTTTTGTACCGCATTCACTAATTGAGAACATTTTTATGACATAGAAAATAAAAAAGACCACGGAGCATAGAAAGGGGACCCTTTCTATGCTCCATAGCTGTATAGTCTCATGTTCTATGATTATAAATATTTACCAGATTGAATATTATACAACTTTACGGCGAAAATGTAAACGCTTTTATAAATAAAAAGTATTGACGAATTTTATTAGAGGGGTTAATATTTAAAAACGTTAAATATTTTATTGCTTAAATAAGAGGGGGATCACATGCCAAATGATATGACCCATATCGATAAAATTCAGGCTCTAGCATTCTCGATAGGAAAGAAGATGCAAACAGAGTTACTAGAACAAATGCAAGCATCTGGACTGACACCACCGCAGTTTTATATTTTAAAAATTTTAGATCATTACGGTGCATCCAGAGCAACAAAGCTGGCGAAGAAAATGTATGTGAAGCCAAGTGCAATTACAGTGATGATTGATCGGTTAATTGATCAAGAATTGGTGTTGCGCTATCATGACAAAAATGATCGCCGCGTTGTTGTAATTGAGCTGACGAAGAAGGGGAAAGATGTATTAGAAGAAGCGATGACTGCTCGTAATGAGCATATTGCAAAGTACTTTTCACAATTAGAATTACAAGAGAGAGAAGACTTATTACGCTTATGTGAAAAACTAGAAGCAATTATTTGCGGAGCATCTGAGGAAAAAGAGAGAAACTAAATGGAACTGAGGAGATTACATGGAACAACAAGAAAATCAAAATAGAAAGCTGCTGTTAACCGGTCTAGTAATTGCTATGTTATTTGCTGCATTAGACGGAACAATCGTTGGTACAGCAATGCCGCGTATTGTTGGTGAACTAGGTGGATTAAGTTTAATGACATGGTTAACAACAGCTTACATGTTAACATCAACGACAGTTGTACCTATTGCTGGTAAGTTAGCAGATTTATTAGGACGTCGTACCGTATATATAACAGGGTTAATTACCTTTATGGTTGGCTCTGCTTTATGTGGTATGGCAAACGGTATGACGGAGTTAATTATTTTCCGCGGTATTCAAGGTCTTGGCGGCGGTATTATGATGCCAATGGCGATGATTATTATTGGGGACATGTTTACAGGAAAAGAACGTGCAAAGTGGCAAGGGATTTTTGGAGCATTATATGGTCTTGCTTCTGTAATTGGACCACAAGTTGGTGGTTGGATTGTTGATGCTGTTAACTGGAGATGGGTATTCTATATTAACTTGCCAGTTGGTATTTTAGCGACAATCTTTATCGCGATGGGCTTAAAATCACATAAACAAACAGGTCCGATTAAAATTGATATCGCTGGGATTTTCACTATGATTCTTGGCGTTGTGAGTTTATTACTTGCATTAACATTTGGCGGAAAAGATTATGCATGGGATTCTTGGCAAATCATTGGATTATTTGCGCTTGCTTTAATTGGTATCGTAAGCTTTATAATTGTAGAGAAAAAGGCAGAAGAACCAATTTTACCAATACATTTCTTCAAAAACCGTACATTTACATTATTAAACGCAATTGGTTTCTTTATGAGTATTGGAATGTTTGGAGCAATTATGTTCGTTCCATTCTTTATGCAAGGAATCGTTGGTGTAAGTGCAGCTGAATCAGGAACGATTATGACACCGATGATGATTACAATGATTGTCATGAGTATTATTGGTGGTCAGCTCGTATTAAAGGTAGGCGTGAAGCCGCAAATTATTACAGGGATGCTCATTATGGCTAGTGGTTTCTGGCTATTAACAACAATGGATATGCATACAAGTAAGCTTGTTGCAACTTCTTATATGATGATTATCGGTTTAGGAATGGGTCTTGTAATGCCAACATTAACATTAGCATTACAAGAAAGCTTCCCGAAAAAAGATCTTGGGGTTGTAACATCTTCAAGCCAATTCTTCCGTCAAATCGGGGGAACATTCGGGATTACGATTTTAGGGTCTATTATGAATAACACTTCAGGTACAACATTAACAAATAAACTATTGCCTGTATTAAATACATTCCCAGCAGAAGCGGGACAAATGGTAACGAAGTTTAAAGATATGATTCATACAGATCCACAAGGTTTATATTCAATGCTATTTAGTCCAGAAGCATTAAAACAAATGCCAGAAGCAATTTCGAATACGATCGTACCGATTTTAAAAACATCTTTAGTGGATTCACTTCATAATGTATTCCTAACAGGATTAGTCTTTATCGTAGTAGGTGCTGTATTAACGATTTTCTTACAGAAAATCAAGCTTTCTGATCGTAAAAAAGGTGCAGAAAAGCCAGCTGTAGAAGAAAAAGATACACAAGTATCATAGTCATAAAAGAAAAAAGCATTGCCTTATGGTGATGCTTTTTTCTTTGTGTATAACATATAATCTTTTTTAGTTAGAAATGATTGACGTATTTTTAGAAATACGTTATATTTTTTGTGTAAACGGTTACATGGAATGGAGAGGGAAGAGAATGAGTACAATTAAAGACGTTGCGAAATTAGCGGGAGTATCTGTTGCGACCGTTTCCAGAGTATTAAATAAAAATGGATACGTTCATGAAGATACATTAAAAAAAGTAGAACGAGCAATTGAGCTGTTGGATTATAAACCGAGTACAGTAGCACGCTCTTTATATAATAAAAAGTCTCGTTTAATTGGTTTGGTTGTTCCGAACATCGTCAATCCATTCTTTCCAGAAGTTGCACGTGCCGTAGAGGATGTAGCACATAAACAAGGGTATACAGTTGTACTTTGTAATTCTGATGAAAGTTTAGAAAAAGAGAAACAGTATATTGATGTACTTAGACAAAACAACGTAGATGGATTTATTGTGGCAACGAACTCACAAAATAGTGTGAATTACATGAATCTATCTGTACCCGTTGTGGCAATTGACCGTATGTTCAATGAGCGAATTCCTACGGTATACGCAGATAACTATGCAGGGAGTCAAGAAGCGACAAAGTTACTGTTAGAAAAAGGCTGCAAACATATTGCACATATTCGTGGACCGCGTGATGTAAGTACAGCAAATGAACGCTTTGAAGGCTTTGTAGATATTATTACGCAACATGGTCTTTCGTATATGATTGCTGAGAGTACATTTGATCCAGCAAATAGCGAACAGGTAGCGATGGAGCTGCTGGAAGAATATCCGCATATTGATGGTATTGTAGCTGGAAATGATTTGATTGCAATCGGTGTTGTAAAAGCTGCCTTGCAGAAAGGAATTGCGATTCCTAATGATTTACAAATTATTGGATTTGATGGTATTTCTTTAACAGAAATGATGTATCCATCCATTACAACTGTTGCACAACCTATTTATGAAATGGGGAAAATTGCAACAGAATTATTGCTAGAACGAATGGAAGGAAATTCATTAGAAACAGAGCATTATCGTTTACCGATTGAAATTATAGAAAGAAATACAACGAAGTAAGGAGATGAAATAGTTGCCCAATATTGCAGTAGTAGGAAGCATTTCAATGGATTTAGTAGCTGTTTCAAGCAAAAGGCCAAAAGCAGGAGAAACAGTGATTGGTGAAGCATTTCATACAGTTCCTGGCGGAAAAGGAGCAAACCAAGCTGTTGCCGCAGCTAGATTAGGTGCGAATGTGGCGATGGTTGGAGCTGTAGGAAATGATGATTATGGTAAGTTAGTTAGAAACAATTTAGAGAATGAACATATTTTTATCGATTATGTGGTACCGGTTACAGATGAGACGACAGGAATTGCTCATATTGTTTTAGCAGAAGAAGATAACAGTATTGTCGTTGTCCAAGGTGCAAATCGCCGTGTGAATGAGCAACTTGTAGATCGTGCGAAAGATCTTCTTATCAAAGCGGATATGGTTGTCCTTCAGCTTGAAATTCCACTTGAAACAGTGAAATACGTTCTTGCTCTTTGTGAAGAGTATAACATTCCGGTTATGTTAAACCCAGCTCCAGCACAAGTGTTATCAACAGATATTTTGGAAAAAGTGACGTATATTACACCGAATGAACATGAGTGCCGCATTGTATTAGATGATTTTGAATCACCAATTGAAGAGTTACTTGCGAAATATCCAAATAAGTTACTCATGACAGAAGGTGGAAAGGGTGTTCGTTTCCATAATGGTACAGAAATTGTTCATGTGCCAAGTATTTTTGTTGAAGTAGTAGATACGACAGGAGCTGGTGATACGTTTAACGGTGCGTTAGCGGTGGCTCTTTCTGAAGGAGAGATATTGCAAAAAGCAATTCGTTTTGCAAACATTGCCGGTGGCCTTTCTGTAACGAAGCTTGGAGCTCAAGGTGGTATGCCAACGAGAGAAAAGGTGCAAGAAGTGCAGGTGATTGTTGGATGAAAAAGCATGGAGTATTGTGCTTATCATTGTAGTCATTACCGCATTAAATCTAGCGTTCATAGAAATTTCAAATTTATTTAATATTTTACGCCAAGTATCGATTAATGCACTCATTGCATTTGGAATGACCTTCGTTATTTTAACAGGGGGTATTGACTTATCGGTAGGTTCTATTTTAGCATTATCAAGTGCACTTGTTGCTGGAATGATGACAAGTGGCATGGATCCGTTCCTTGCAATGGCAGTTGGATTGTTAGCTGGTCTTGCAATGGGGATTGTAAACGGTATCATCATTGCGAAGGGAAAAGTAGCACCATTTATTGCTACATTAGCAACAATGACTATTTTTTCGCGGGCTCACGCTTGTTTACATGGACAGACGTCCGATCACTGGCCTTGGTGATCACTTAATGTTTCAAATGTTTGGTCGTGGTTATTTCCTTGGTATTCCAGTACCAGCTGTAACGATGATGATTGCTTTCGCAGTTCTGTACTTTATTTTAAAGAAAACAACATTTGGTCGCCGTACTTTTGTAATTGGTGGGAATGAAGAGGCAGCGGCACTATCAGGTATTCATGTAACGAGAATAAAAATAATGATTTACGGTCTTTCTGGTATTTTGGCAGCGCTTGCAGGTATTGTGTTAACATCACGCTTAGATTCTGCACAGCCAACTGCCGGTTCTTCTTACGAATTAGATGCAATTGCTACAGTTGTTTTAGGAGGAACAAGTCTTTCGGGCGGAAGAGGATGGATTGTTGGTACATTCATTGGTTTACTTATTATCGGTGTACTAAACAACGGCTTAAATGTATTAGGGGTATCTTCTTTCTTCCAGCAAGTTGTCAAAGGACTTGTTATCTTACTTGCTGTATTAATTGATCGTCGAAAAGAAGCGTAATGGAGGGACAATTCATGAAAAAATGGTTGCTTATGCTCGTTGCATGTATCATGGTAATTACTGCCGGATGTTCAATGGAACCACCGGAATGGGCAAAGGATTCTGGCGATAAAGGGAGAAATAAAACTATTAAAGTTGGATTTTCTGTTTCCACTTTAAATAATCCATTTTTCGTCACATTGAAAAAAGGTGCAGAAAAGAAAGCGAAAGAAAGTGGTATCGAATTGATTGCTGTTGATGCACAAAATGATGCAGCGAAGCAAACAAATGATGTCGAAGATTTAATTCAAAAAGGCGTTGATGTAGTTGTTATTAATCCAACAGATTCAGACGCTGTTGCCTCAGCTGTGAGTGCAGCAAATGCGGCGAATATTCCTGTTATTACAGTAGACCGCGCTGCAAACTCAGGGAAAGTTGTTTCTCATATTGCTTCAGATAATATCGAAGGTGGCAAAATGGCAGGCGAATACATTCATGAACTTGTTGGTGAAGGGGCAAGTGTTGCTGAGCTAGAAGGAATTCCTGGATCATCTGCTGCACGTGAGCGTGGGAAAGGATTCCATAAAGTAGCTGATAAGGGGTTAAAAGTTACTGCTAAGCAAGCTGCTGATTTTGACCGTGCCAAAGGATTATCCGTTATGGAGAATATTTTACAAGCCAATGGTGATATTAAAGCAGTATTCGCTCATAATGATGAAATGGCATTAGGTGCACTTGAAGCATTAAAATCTGCTGGGAAAACAGATGTGGTTGTTGTTGGATTTGATGCAACGGACGATGCTGTGAAAGCAGTTAATGATGGACGTATGGCAGCAACTGTTGCACAAAAACCAGAATTAATCGGAGAGAAAGCGATGGAAACAGCAAAACAAGTGAACCAAGGTAAAAAAGTGGAAAAATTCATTCCGATTGAATTAGAGCTTATTAAGAAAAAATAAAATATAAACTTACATTTAGGAAGGAAGAATAACAAATGAAATTTTTTATTGATACAGCAAATATTAACGAAATCAAAGAAACAAATGAACTAGGTGTATTAGCAGGCGTAACAACAAATCCATCACTTGTAGCAAAAGAAGGCGTAGATTTCCATGAACGCATTCGTGAAATTTGCAGTGTGGTAGAGGGGCCTGTAAGTGCAGAAGTAATTAGTTTAGAAGCGGATAAAATGATTGAAGAAGGAAAAGAATTAGCAAAAATTGCTCCAAACGTTGTTGTAAAAGTACCAATGACAAAAGAAGGTTTAAAAGCAGTAAAAGCATTCTCTGATTTAGGAATTCGCACAAACGTTACGTTAGTATTCTCAGCGGTACAAGCATTGCTTGCAGCACGCGCTGGTGCGACATATGTATCTCCATTCTTAGGACGCTTAGATGATATTGGCCACAACGGTATGGACTTAATCCGTCAAATTGCTGATATCTTCGCAATTCACGGTATTGAGACAGAAATTATTGCGGCATCTGTCCGTCACAGTGTTCACGTAACAGACGCAGCATTAAATGGTGCACACATTGCAACAATCCCAGCAAATGTAATCGGATCATTAGTAAAACATCCGTTAACAGATCAAGGAATTGAGAAATTCTTAGCAGACTGGGAAAAAACACAAGGGAAATAAGTAAAACAAACCCGAGGTTAACATTTCGTTAATCTTGGGTTTTTTATTTGTCAAAAATATTGAAAGAATTTTCATGCAATTATGCATATTATCTTTACATTTTACTATCTAAGTTATTTAATATATAGTAAATAACTCTTTGTTTTGAACTTTTTTGACATAGGATAAAAGAGCAAGCGAAGGGCTTGACCAGAGAACTGGAGGACATGATTCTATAAAGGGATACTCATCATTTATAGAATCATGTCTTTTTTGATAGCAAGGGAGGATAGAACTCATATACGTCATAAATTATCTGAATTTTTAGATTTAAGAAGAGGGGATAAGGGAGGAACTAGTAATGAAAAGAAAAACACCATTTAAAGTGTTATCGTCTTTAGCAATTACAACAATGCTTGGTTGCACATTTGTATTTAGTGCATCATCAACTTATGCGGAAACACCTTCTCAATCAAAAGGGGAAATCTCAACGACCTCAATTGATAACAATTTAATTCAAGAAGATCGTTTAGCAGAGGCTTTGAAAGAAAGGGGAACGATTGATCCGTCAGCATCCAAAGAAGAGACAAAAAAAGCTGTGGAGCAATATATTGAGAAAAAGAAAGGGGATCAACCAAACAAAGAAATTTTTCCTGGTGATCCTGCTAAAGAAGCATCTGATTTTGTGAAAAAAGTAAAAGAAACAAAAATGGAAGAAAAGGAAAAAGTAAAGAAACCTGCAAAAAACGTTAACGCGGAGCAAACACCAGAACTAAATAAAAAACAGTTAAATGGGAAAGTACCAACTTTCCCAGCGAAGCAAGCACCATATAACGGAGCTGTACGTACAGATAAAGTACTTGTACTACTCGTAGAGTTTAGTGATTATAAACATAATAACATTGAGCAAACACCAGGCTATATGTATTCGAAAGATTTTAGTAGAGAACATTATCAAAACATGTTATTTGGTAATGAACCATTTACGTTATTTGATGGTTCAAAAGTAAAAACATTTAAACAATATTATGAAGAACAGTCCGGCGGGAGTTATACGACAGATGGATATGTAACAGAATGGCTAACTGTTCCAGGAAAAGCTGCCGATTACGGTGCTGATGGTACTAGCGGTCATGATAATAAAGGACCAAAAGGGCCACGTGATTTAGTAAAGGAAGCACTAAAAGCAGCGGCTGAGAAAGGAATAGATTTATCTCAATTTGATCAATTTGATCGCTATGATGCAAATGGGAATGGGAATAAAAATGAACCAGATGGTGTAATCGATCATTTAATGGTGATTCATGCTGGTGTTGGTCAAGAAGCTGGTGGTGGTAAATTAGGTGATGATGCAATTTGGTCACATCGCTCTAAATTGGCGAAAGATCCTGTCGCAATTGAAGGAACCAAATCAAAGGTTTCCTATTGGGATGGAAAAGTAGCTGCACATGATTACACGATTGAACCTGAAGATGGTGCAGTTGGCGTATTTGCTCATGAATTTGGTCATGATCTTGGATTGCCAGATGAGTATGATACAAACTATACAGGAACTGGATCACCTGTTGAAGCATGGTCATTAATGAGTGGTGGTAGCTGGACAGGAAAAATCGCAGGAACAGAACCAACAAGTTTTTCACCACAAAATAAAGATTTCTTACAAAAAAACATGGGTGGAAATTGGGCGAAGATTGTAGAAGTAGATTACGATAAAATAAAACGTGGCGTAGGTTTCCCTACATATATTGATCAAAGTGTTACCAAATCAAATCGTCCAGGCCTTGTACGTGTAAATTTACCTGGGAAAAGTATTGAAACAATTAAACCGGAATTTGGAAAGCACGCATATTATAGTACAAGAGGCGATGATATCCATACAACATTAGAAACACGATTATTTGATTTAACAAAGGCAGTTAATGCAAAATTTGATTACAAAGCAAATTATGAACTTGAAGCAAATTGTGATTTTATTGAAGTGCATGCTGTGACAGAAGATGGGACAAAAACATTGATTGATAAACTAGGAGATAAGGTAGTAAAAGGGGACCAAGATACAACAGAGGGGAAATGGATTGATAAATCATATGATTTAAGCCAATTTAAAGGGAAGAAAGTAAAGTTGCAATTTGATTATATTACAGATCCGGCCTTAACGTATAAAGGTTTTGCAATGGATAATGTGAATGTAACAGTTGATGGGAAAACCGTATTCTCAGATGATGCGGAAGGACAAGGGAAAATGAATTTAAAAGGTTTTGTTGTTTCTGATGGAACAGAAAAGAAACAACATTATTATTACTTAGAATGGAGAAACTACGCTGGTTCAGATATGGGATTAAAAGCAAGTAAAGGCCCAGTGTATAATACTGGTCTTGTTGTTTGGTATGCGGATGATAGTTTTAAAGATAACTGGGTTGGTGAACATCCTGGTGAAGGATTCCTTGGTGTTGTTGATTCCCATCCAGAAGCAGTTGTAGGAAATTTAAGTGGAAAACCAGTATTCGGAACTACAGGTTTACAAATTGCAGATGCTGCATTTTCATTTGATCAAACACCAGCTTGGAATGTAAATTCATTGACACGCGGGCAATTTAACTATCCTGGTTTACAAGGTGTTACAACATTCGATGATTCTAAAGTATACAGCAATAGTCAAATTCCTGATGCGGGACGCAAAGTTCCACAATTAGGACTTAAATTCCAAGTTGTTGGACAAGCAGATGATAAATCGGCAGGAGCTGTTTGGATTCACCGTTAATAGATTAGTAAAATAGGACAAGTACGCACTTTAAACAAAGTGCGTACTTGTCCTATGTGTAATTTATCAAACTGTGCAAGGAAAAGAAATATTTCCGAGGAAATTGTCGAAGCCCCGTCGGTATTTTTAAATTTTTTTATCACTTTAACCGAGAAGCCCCCTTTCTCTAAACGAAGTGAAAGGGGGGAGTTTAATTGAAATGAATCAGGCAGTATTGCTTTCAACTATGCCATTATATATATCCATTTTGATTTTCCAGCATATAAGTCGCTGCTATGAAGAACAAAAAGTGACCGCTTCTATGCATGGCCGGATTTCTCTCCCATCTAAAAAGAAAAGTTTTATGTCGATTTTTCAATTTGTACTTATATAGACTATGGATTATGTGAATAGGTATTCTAATAAAAAAGACAATGATGGAATTTAACCCATCATTGTCTTTTTCACTTTTCCTCTAACATAAATCATTCCAGCAAAGGTTAGTAAGAATGCTGTTCCGATTACAAAACTTGCGCTAGGTGATGCACCGATTGCTCCAATTGTAAATGAGCCAGCGACTACCCCTAATGAGAAGAATGCATAAAATAGTCCAAATGCTTTCCCGCGGTTATTTTCTGTTGTATTTTCAACAAGTAAAGCGTTAATAGAAGGGAAGAGGATAGCGAACCCAATTCCGTAAATCATCATGACGATAAAAATCATACCTTTTGTTGTAAATAGACCGAGTAGTGACAGTGCAAATGCCATGACCGCAATACCAATCAGCATCATTTTCGAACGGTTAAAGCGATCGAAAATACGATTTGTTGGCAATAAGAAGAAGATAATTGCTGTAAGCCCGAAGACACTCATCATCATGCCTGTTGTAGATGATTTGAGCGCAAGTGCTTCCACTTTCATTGGTAACATATATGTGACAATTCCTTGTGAAAACATTAATGTAAATGCGCCAAGGTACGCTTGTAATAATGGTTCGGATTTTAATAAACCCATCATATCTTCTTGATTCATCATTTGTGTACGTGATGTATCTGTTCTTGTTATATGATTTGGTAATAAGAACAAGGATACGATTGTACCAATTACCATTAAAACTGAGATTGTAATAAATACCCATTGTATCCCTGCGGTTGCTTTCATAATGCCACTAAAAGCAGGACCGACGATTGCAGCTGTTCCGACAGCTGCACCAGATAGTGCCATTGCCTTTCCTTGTTTTGTTGATTTTGTTTGTTTAGATAGAAATGTAAAGGCAGCGGGAATTAAGAAACCATCACTAAATCCGTGAAGAAAACGAACGATAAGTAATTGTTCGCCACTTTGGACAACGGTATATAGTAAGACTATGAAACTTGTAATTCCCATACTTATATAAAGTACTCTTTTTGCCCCAAATTTATCAACAGATATACCGGCAATAATATTACCGATCATATTGGCAAATGAATACATGCCCACAACAAGTCCAATAATAAGAGGCGTTCCTCCAAGACTTTGTGCGTAAGTACTCATAATAGGTAATTGTGAAAATGTATCTAAAAACGCTACGATAACAATAAAATAAATAAAATATTTCAAGCGACATTCACCTCTCCTATGCTATTATGGCATAATGCGAATTTCACCTGCAATGAAATTGAATTAACAGATGTGGAAAAAAGTATAAAGTGACAAAAGAACGAACAATAATTGTTAAAAATTGGTGAAATATGGATTTATTTTTTGAAATATATGGATAAAAGTACTATGATAGATTTGTAAACTTCACCAGGTTAAGTATATACATAGAGAGGGATGGATAAAATGAAAGCATTACTTTGGCATAATCAACGTGATGTACGAGTAGAAGAAGTTCCAGAACCAACTGTACGACCAGGGGCAGTGAAAATCAAAATTAAATGGTGTGGTATCTGTGGAACAGATTTACATGAATATTTAGCAGGACCTATTTTCATTCCAACAGAAGAACATCCACTAACACATGTGAAAGCACCTGTTATTTTAGGTCATGAGTTTAGTGGTGAAGTGGTTGAAATTGGTGAAGGAGTTACATCTCATAAAATAGGGGACCGCGTTGTTGTAGAACCTATTTATTCTTGTGGTAAATGTGAAGCTTGTAAACATGGACATTATAATGTTTGTGAACAACTTGTTTTCCACGGTCTTGGTGGAGAAGGCGGTGGTTTCTCTGAATATACTGTAGTACCAGAAAATATGGTTCACCATATTCCAGATGAAATGACTTATGAACAAGGCGCACTTGTAGAACCAGCAGCAGTTGCAGTTCATGCAGTACGCCAAAGTAAATTAAAAGAAGGTGAAGCTGTAGCTGTATTTGGCTGTGGACCAATTGGACTTCTTGTAATCCAAGCAGCAAAAGCAGCAGGAGCAACTCCTATTATTGCAGTTGAACTTTCTAAAGAACGTCAAGAGTTAGCAAAAATAGCAGGTGCTGATTACGTATTAAATCCAGCAACACAAGATGTACTAGCAGAAATCCGTAACGTAACAAATGGTTTAGGTGTAAACGTTAGCTTTGAAGTAACAGGTGTTGAAGTTGTACTTCGTCAAGCAATTGAAAGTACAAGCTTTGAAGGACAAACTGTAATTGTCAGCGTATGGGAAAAAGACGCGACAATCACTCCAAATAACTTAGTATTAAAAGAAAAAGAAGTTATTGGTATACTTGGATATCGCCACATCTTCCCAGCCGTTATTAAATTAATTAGCTCTGGTCAAATTCAAGCAGAGAAATTAATTACGAAAAAAATTACAGTGGATCAAGTTGTAGAAGAAGGATTTGAAGCACTTGTAAAAGATAAAACGCAAGTAAAAATTCTTGTTTCACCTAAATAATATATAAAGTGAAACTTTAATCAGTGGGGGTCTTCCTGCACGTTATTGCGGGATAAATAGAAAAAAGTAGCCTTTTTTTAGAAAAGGAATAAAAGCAATCAGAGTAAGCGTCTGATTGCTTTTATTTTTTACAATATTTTAGAGATTCATTTGCATGATAGTAACAATCGTTTATTACAATGAAGAGCATTTTGTCATTCATTACATTTACAGTATATAGAATTATAATGATATGAAAATTCGCATATTTCAATTTATTAATAGAATTTTCTTGAAAGGTGGGATATTCTAATCATAGGTTAACCAAATGACATTATAGGATCCTAACTACATATTTTCATAACTTAAATTAGAAAGGGAGGATTTTAGATGAAAAAGAAAGTACTTGCTTTAGCAGCCGCAATTACATTAGTAGCACCGTTACAAAATGTAGCATTTGCTCATGAAAATGACGGAGGGCATGGAGTTGGAGTTATTCCGCGCTGGTCTGCTGAGGATAGACATAAAGAGGGAGTAAACTCTCATTTATGGATTGTAAATCGCGGAATTGACATTATGTCTCATAATACAACAGTCGTTAAACAAGATGAAGTAGCATTATTAAATGAATGGCGCACAGATTTAGAGAATGGTATTTATTCTGCCGATTATGAAAATCCTTATTATGATAATAGTACATTTGCTTCTCATTTCTATGATCCTGATAATGGAACAACATATATTCCATTTGCAAAACAAGCGAAGGAAACTGGAGCAAAATATTTTAAACTTGCTGGTGAGTCTTATCAAAATAAAGATATGAAACAAGCATTCTTCTATTTAGGATTATCTCTTCATTACTTAGGAGATGTGAATCAACCAATGCATGCTGCAAACTTTACAAATCTTTCTTATCCACAAGGTTTCCATTCTAAGTATGAAAATTTTGTGGATACAATAAAAGATAATTATAAAGTGAATGATGGAAATGGATATTGGAATTGGAAAGGTACAAATCCTGAAGATTGGATCCATGCATCAGCAGTAGCTGCAAAGCAAGATTTCCCTAGCATTGTAAATGATAATACGAAAGATTGGTTTGTAAAAGCAGCCGTATCGCAAGACTATGCAAATAAATGGCGTGCTGAGGTTACACCAATGACAGGTAAGCGTTTAATGGAGGCTCAGCGTGTAACTGCTGGATATATTCAGCTTTGGTTTGACACGTATGTAAATCGTTAAATATCACGATAAAGGAGCTGTCTCATAAGTCGATTTTTTGACTATGTGACGCTCTTTTTTGTCGCTCATTGTTGAAGAGTCGATATGTTGTGTCGAAACGTCGATATATTCGGAGTTGTGTTCGATATATTTTGAAGAAAATTTGTTTTCCGTTATAACTTTGAAAATATTTTTCAACAAATATTAAATTGTATTGAATTAATCACACATTAAATTTAATATAAAGATAATAGGATAACGTAAGTAGAGAGAAGGTACAAGGGATGCAATATGAATTGTTTTCTGTAAGCGGGAATCATATTATGACTTTTGAAAGCACCTGGCGTTTTCAAGAAGGAGAACAAATTTTTCTTCACGATGATACAACAAAAAGAAATTTTATTATTATTCGTGTAACGCATGATATATTTCGAACAAACACACATGTTATTCGCTTATATTGTCAAGAAAAGAAAGTATATGAATGAGAAGAGGGCTTCCTGCTGTATATGAACAGTAAGAGGCTTTTCTTTTTATCACGCAAAAGTACGATTGGTGAGAGCTAATAATCAATCAGTAGGGGATGAAGAAAATCCCCTACCAAAAAGTAGGGGATTTTATCATTGCTTTGTTGAGGCAATCTCTTGTATGCTTTCTGATAATTGTACATCGACTTTTTCAGCATCATCAATATGTTTCATGATAGTAGTATTTAATTTTTGGAACATTTGTTGTGTATGTGTAAATTCACGTAATATATCGTCATTGCAAAGTTTTTGAGTTTCAATCGCTTTAATGACATTTGTAGCACCAGTCTGCAATGTTTGAACCATGATTAATATATTTTCAATTCTAGAGTTAGTATCAGCACTCATTTCTACACCTTCGTCAACTAAGTGTAAATTATCTTTTGTATTGTCATATGCCTTTTCAATTTCTTCCTGGATTTTTTTCGTTAAATTCCCTATGTTTTTAGTACTTTCTGCTGTACTTTCGGCCAATTTACGTACTTCATTTGCAACAACGGCAAACCCTTTTCCATGTTCACCAGCACGAGCAGCTTCAATACTTGCATTTAGTGCTAATAAGTTTGTTTGGGCAGCGATGTTCTGAATAACTTCAACGATTTGTTCAATTTCTTTAGAGCGTTCACTTAAATGATTCATACTATTAGAAGTACGTTGTGACTGTTCACCTAATTTATTAATTACGATTAATAGACGATGGACAGATTCTTTTCCTTCATTGGAACATGCTACGATCTCTTCGATAGATTGAATAAGGTCTTGTTCTTTTTGCAGCATTTCATTATTTAATTCATTCGAGTCCGTTGTACTTGTAGAAACATTTTGAAAGCATGCGCTTAATTGTTGGATTAAGCTTTGAAGTGTGTGATGTTGGCTATTTACATGCTCATGTTCTTGAACAACTTTTTGTACATGATTATGTATGGAAGAAATTGTTTCTTGTTGTTCGATCTCCTTTTGCTTTAATTGTGCTTCTAACTCGTGTATTCGGTCTTCTAATTGGCTAATTTTATTTTGCAAGGATTTTGTTTGTGTAAACATGTTATTCGCTCCAACCGCCTTTGAATTTTTATTTTCTCTATATTTGGATTTTAGCATTTTTTATAAATTATAAATATAGGAATTGTTAAATATTTAAGAATCTATTACGTTTTTTTTATAATTTTCTTTTATTTTTATGAAAAATAAACTGTATTTAATGAGTTTGTAAACAAACTGTAAAATAAATCATGTATAACTGTATGAGAAGGGAGTCGGATTATGAACTATTTTAAGCGAATCAGTAGTCTAGTATTAGCAGGAATTATTGGTCTTTCTAGTACAGTCGCTGTAAAAGCTGAGTCAAACGACGAGAAATTAAACAACATGCAACAGCAATTGCAGCAGAATAACAATGATATTCAAAAGAAAGAACAAGAGAAGCAAGCTGTTAATAAAGAAATTCAAGGAATTGAAAGCGAACTACATAATTTAAATGATACAATTACAAAGAATAAAGAGGATCAAACTGCTCTTCAGAAGAAAATTGATGAAACACATAAGCAGATTGAGCAAAAAAAGAAAGAGATTATCGTTTTAGAAGATAAAGTACTTGCTCGTAAAGACATTATGAAAAAACGTATGGTTTCTGTTCAAAATACCTCAAATACAAGTTTAGTAATGGAAGTTGTTGTAGATTCAAAGAACTTTGCTGATTTCTTACAACGTATGACTGCAGTATCTACAATCTTAGATGCAGATAAAGAAATCTTACGATTGCAAGAACAAGACCTTCGTCAAATTGAAGAAGATAAGAAAGCAATTGACGAAAAAGAAGCGTCTTTAGTAGGAGATAAACAAAAATTAGCGAAAGCACAAACTGATTTACAAGAAAACTTGAAAAAACGCCAAGAAAATTTACAATTGGTTCAAGCGAAGTATAATGAAATTGCAAGTCAAATCAATTTAGCTGCACAAGAAAAAGCAAAAATTGAATCAGATATGAAAGCAGTACAAGACACGATTGCTCGTGAGCAAGAGGCTGCAAGATTAGCAGCAGAAGCACGTGCAAAAGCTGAAGCAGACGCAAAAGCTGAGAGAGAAGCTCTAGCAAAAGCACAAGCGGCTAAACCAGCAGCACCAGCTCCTAAGCAAGCTGATGATAAGCCAGCACCGAATCCACAACCAGCTAAAGGTGGTCGTGAAATTTATGTAACGGCAACTGCTTATACAGCTGATCCGTCTGAAAATGGTGGTAAAGCTGGGGATCGAGTTTATTCTAGACAGGGGCATGATTTAACTGCAAACCCTGGTATGAAGTTAATTGCCGTTGATCCAAGTGTTATCCCGCTAGGATCCCGTGTATATGTTGACGGATACGGTGAAGCAATTGCAGGAGATACTGGTGGAGCTATTAAAGGTCATAAAATCGATGTGTTAATGCCAAATGCAGCTGCATCTAGTATTTGGGGTGTAAGAAGCGTTAAAGTTACAATTTTAAATTAAACTAAAACCAACTTTACATGCAGTAAAGTTGGTTTTTTTATACATATAATGTTAAGTTGAGTATACATTTTGTAAAGTTTAGCATACAATGAAAAGTAAGAGGTGGTAAAATTGACCATTTGCAATAGAGTGAAGGAGCTAAGAGCTCGCTTTAACTTTACGCAAAGCGTATTGGCTGAAAAGGTTGGTGTCACACGGCAGACCATTGCGGCGATTGAAAAGGGCGATTACGTTCCATCATTATTGTTGGCATTAACGATTTGTGATGTGTTTGAGTTAAAGATGGAAGATGTATTTGTTTTAAATAAGGAGGGGAAAGAAAATGAATAGAATTGCTTTTTCTTATGTAGTGAATGTATTGTATGTTGGATTAGCTTGTTGGATGTTTATTGAACTTTATTATGCTGTTATGGAACTTGCAAATATTATTCAAAATAAGAGAGTGCCATTTGAAGTATCAATAAACATAATACCGTTCTTATTAATGGTGACTGTAGCTGTTGTATCAACTGTTTTCTATAAAATTCAAAAGAAAAAATATAAGTCTCTATCATTTTGGATGTATCCTTTATTATTCCCGCAAGAAGATGAGCGTGAGAAAGGAATTACTGAGAAGGCATGTCGTACAACATTTATTTCATTGTTGTATGTATTACCTTGTGCGATTGGATTCTTGACCTTTTCTCCTGTAGTGAACCTATATATCCCAGGATATCCACTCTATATTGTGTTTTTTATTCTCTTTATTCAAATGACAGTGTTTCATGTGTCTTTGTATCGAAATAAAATTGCTTAAAGGTGTGTTATGCACATCTTTTTTATCCTGCTATTTGCGGGCAGTAATACGCCTATTCTCACCTCAAAGTTCAGTGAAAGTAAAGAAAGTTAGGTGGGAGGGAAATTGCCAGTAGAAGCCTGATTAGTGAGGGCTAATAATCAGTGGAGATGAAGACCCACCACTGATTAAAGTTTCACTTCATGATAGTATTTACTAGTGTGAGAAAGTTTTTCGACATCTAAATCTCTGCTATGCAGAATAAAAAG
>NZ_NVPR01000030.1:0-31486 GCF_002551815.1 Bacillus sp. AFS098217 | reverse complement strand
AATTGATGTATATATAGTGGGAGGTTTTATTTTTGTCTTATACTTGTACATATGCCAATCTTAATTTATGATTTTATATAGGAGTAAGACTATGTAAGGGAAAGGGATTAAGTATGAACAAGCAAAGAATTTATACGATACTAGCAATCCTTCTATTTATTGTAGGTGGAGTATTAATTGGTAAGCCATTTTACGATGGGTATAAGGCAGAGAAGAAGCAAACAGCGAATGTACAGGATGTTCAGAAAATGAAATATGAAAAGCATGACACAAAATTTGTAGATGCTTCTAAAATCGATCAACCAAATTTATCAGAAGTAGCGAATGCATCATTAGATAAAAACCAAGTAATTGGACGTATTGAGATTCCGAGTCTTTCATTGAAGCTTCCTGTTTTAAAAGCTTCCACTGAGAAGAATTTATTGTCAGGAGCAACAACTGTAAAAGAGAAGCAAGAAATGGGAAAAGGAAATTATGCGTTAGCAGGCCATAACATGTCAAAAAAAGGTGTTTTGTTTAGTGATCTATCATCATTAAAAAAGAACGATAAAATTTATTTATATGATAATGAAAATGAATACGAGTATGCTGTTACAAGTGTATCAGAAGTTACACCTGATAAGTGGGACGTGGTAGAAGATCACGGGAAAACAGAAGTGACACTTATTACCTGTGTATCTGTATCAGATAATTCAAAGCGCTTTGTTGTTTCTGGTGATCTTGTACAGACGAAAAAATTAAATAAATAAAAGGCGGTAACAATCCGCAAATACAAAAACGATGAGGGGAGACCCCTCATCGTTTTTTAATCCATCCATTTTACTAATTTTTTAGAGATCAATAATAACACGCATCCTAGAACAATGGCTACAGCTCCAATGACAGTAAATACTTCTGAATATCCAAGTGAAGTTGTAAAGCTTGCAAGTTGACCACCTAAAATATTAGCAATTCCTGAACTTGCTAACCAAACCCCCATAAGTAAAGAAGCGAATTTTACTGGTGCTAGGGTACTAACCATAGATAGTCCAACGGGTGATAAGAATAGTTCACCTAACGTATGGAAAAGGTACGTAAAGACAATAAAGAGCAGGTTTGCTTTTTCTGTAATATTGTGCTCGTCACTACCTGTTTTTAATGTAGCGATAACAAGAACCATATAACCAATTCCAAGTAAAATCATACCGAGTCCCATTTTGGTTGGGATTTTTAAATCGCCGCGCTTTCTAGTCGCGAGTTTTGCCCATAATGCTGAAATAACTGGGGCAAGTAAAATAATGAATAATGGATTGACTGACTGGAACCAAGATGTCGGAATTTCCCATCCAAATACTGAACGATCGACAAATTTGTTTGTATATAATGTTAATGAACTACCAGCTTGTTCAAAACCAGCCCAGAAGAAGACAACGAAGCAAGTTAGAATCACGATAACTGCTGTATGTTGTTTTTCTTTTTTTGTCAGTGGTGTATTTCCAGCTGTTTGTTTACCAGAAGATGTTTGTAAATCTCTAGTTGGTTTTTTACCGATATCACCAAGGAAACGGTTAGATAATGTTGTAAATAAGATTTGTCCTACGATCATACCGATGGAAGCCGCTAAGAAACCATAACGGAAACCGTAATGAACAACACCATCTATCGTTGTTTTGAATAAATTTTCTGATAAAAATCCGCAAACGAGTGGAGCTAAAAATGAACCTACGTTAATGCCCATATAGAAAATTGTAAATGCACTATCACGTTTTGGATCATGTTCTTCATATAATTCTCCGACAAGTGTAGAAATGTTTGGCTTGAAGAATCCATTACCGATAATAATAAGCGCTAATCCGAGGTATAGGCCGACTTGGTTTTGCCAAGCAAACAGTGTAAGGTTACCGATTGCCATTGTTACACCACCCATAGTGATGGCTAGGCGTTTACCTAGAAAACGGTCTGTTAAGAATCCCCCAATCAATGGAGTGAAATAACACGCTCCAGTGTAAAATCCGTAGATGGAAAGTGCCCATCCTGGACTAAACCCAAGACCACCGCTTACTAAAGCTGTTGTTAAGTATAGTGTTAATAATCCTCGTAATCCATAGTAACTGAACCTTTCCCACATTTCTGTAAAGAAGAGTAAATATAAACCTGGAGGATGTTTCTTGCCCTTTTGTTGTTTTTTCTCAAGTTGTATCGCTGATTCCATATAAGTTTCCTCCTGACACAAATGAAAACAAAATTAATAGTTGTGTATGTTAAATAGTTTACTTTATTAACTATTTAAAGTCAATAAAGGTTGATTTTTCGGAATAAATTGGAAAGCAGGAGAGATATAGAATGGGAGTTTCTTTTGTGGTAGACTATGGACTATGTTTGCTCTTTCTGTTTTTACTTCGCATGTGGCAGAAACAGGCCCTGACCGCTTCTATGCATGGCCAGATGCTCTCTCCTACCTAAAAAGAGGGGTTTTATGTCGGTTTTTTAATTGATGTACATATAGATCACAATTCATGACGTATTTTTTAAGTTAGAAAGGATTCTACTTTATTTGAAAGTAGAGAAGGAGAAAGAAATGAAATTGTTACAGAAAAAAGAAGTTTTGCTTATTAGTCTAATGTTATTCTCCATGTTCTTTGGTGCTGGAAATCTTATATTTCCACCTTTTCTTGGATATGAAGCAGGAGAACATGTATGGATTGCATTGCTAGGCTTTATCATATCAGCAACAGGTCTTCCGATACTGGGTGTCATGGCAATTGCTAAAGCGGGAAGTTTTCAAGTTCTAGCAAGCCGGGTCCATCCCTCTTTTGCAATTATTTTTCCATGTTTCGTGTATGTGTTTATCGGTCCTGGCCTTGGGATACCGCGTGCAGGAAGCTTAGCTTTTGAAATGGGGCCAGGTCAGTTGTTTCCAGAAGCAGGTAGTATAACTCTGCTGCTTTACACTGTGGTCTTCTTTAGTATTGTATATTGGTTAAGCCTATCGCCATCGAAATTGATGGGGCTGTTTGGAAAGGTGTTAACGCCTTTATTATTATGTATGATTGCTCTTATTTTCATAAAAAGTATGTTTACAACGGTAGGAGATGTGAAAGCACCAGTAGGAAATTATGGACAAGCTCCTATGTTTCAAGGGTTCCTAGATGGCTATTTAACGATGGATGCGTTAGCAGCCTTAATTTTCGGGATTGTTATTTCGAATGCCTTACGTGCAAAAGGTGTGCAAGATGAAAAGGGCGTAGCGAAATATATGAGTATGGCTGGTATTGGCGCTGGTCTCTTGTTGTCTATTATATATATTATTCTTGGGTATGTCGGATCAGTAAGTGGCTCGCTTGGAGAATTTGATAATGGGGCAAAAGTATTAGCACAAGTTATGACTACATTATTTGGACAAGGCGGTGTGGCATTATTAGGAATTATTTTTACAGTTGCCTGTTTATGTGTCTCCATTGGGCTTGTTACATCTTGTAGTCAGTTTTTTGCAGATGTATTCCCGAAAGTTTCTTATAAGATCTGGGCTTTGATAGTAAGTGTTGTTAGTATGGTTCTAGCTAACTTAGGATTAACACAAATTTTAAAAGTATCAGTTCCGATTCTTGGGTTTATATATCCAATTGCTTTAACGCTTATTATTTTAGGATTGTGCCATAAATATATCAGCAGGTATGTGTATATATATCCTATAACGATTGGGATAGTAGCGGTATTTAGTGGGATAGATATTTTAAATCGCAACGTATTAATGGGAAAATGGACACCTTTATTAGAACATATTCCTTTTTATACAGAAGGAGTAGGATGGTTAGTTCCGGCGATTGTAAGTGGATGTCTTGGAGTGGTTATAAGTATTTGTGTAAGGAAAAAAAATTAGACGAAAAAGGNNCCTTTTTCGTCTAATTTAATTCGCCTATAAACCATATTTCTTTATCATTGTCATTAGAATCAGTAAACATTTCTCTATATCCTTTTACTTGCAATTCTTTCGGGATATGCAAGCTGAATTCTTTTTCAATATCGCGTTCTTGTGGTAATGAAACCCACTGTGGCCCGTCCTGGTATCTACCTAGAAAGCCTTCAAAAAATCGTTCTATCCCTTGTTTACTAAATACAATTGAGATATTAGAAGCGTGTAAATTAGGAAAAGAGACAACAAAATAAATA
Organism: Bacillus sp. AFS098217; assembly: GCF_002551815.1. Taxonomy (GTDB): domain Bacteria; phylum Bacillota; class Bacilli; order Bacillales; family Bacillaceae_G; genus Bacillus_A. The sequence continues at coordinate 27,337 of NZ_NVPR01000030.1, read as the reverse complement.
CGATATTCTTTTTCGGTTATAGTTTTTATATGGATTAAATGCTTTACTCGATTGATTGCTGTCTGTAAATAAAATCGTCTAATCGAGTTTGATTTACGTTTTGCATTCATATAAGAAGGATCGAAGGGAAGATGAGTAGACCAGCAACCTAAAGCAGATTGTTCGTTAGCATTTGGTAAAGAGCTTGTATGCATAGTAGTATATTTCAGGAAATTTCGGAATGCGCGCCTTAGGCCACGGGTTTTCTTTTTTGAGCCATTGGTCCAAATCGATTGTTTCAAAGCAACACCTCATAAACAATATTTTTAATTCCATTTTGTAGTTTTGATGAAAAATAGAAAGAGAAATGCTATTTGTTACTATAATAGTAAAAATTAGGGAATGTCAGGAAAAAATTCTTAAAAAATGAATAGACTAAGAGTATGATATAAGTAATTGGTAATATATAGTTGTTATAAAAAGGTTGGTTAGGGGGGAAGCGAATGAAGCAAGATTTGAATAAAAAAATAGAAGCGATTGAAATCGCAATTGAAACGATGCAAGAGGCGCTTTATGAATTGAAGAAGCAGCAAAGGGCAGTAGAGGAAGAAAAAGTTGAACGAGCAAGAGAGCTGAACAAGCCGGAGCCTATTGAAAAGAAAGCAGAAGGCAGTATCCCTAAAACAAATGTACGACAAGAAGATGTAGTCGTTCGTCAAGAAAGTATGGAGGAACCAGAAGTAAAACAAGTAGATATATCTGCATTTAAGCCGGAGCCATTTGATCTTATAAAGTTTTGCCAAATATGGTTGCCGCGTATTTTCGTAGGTATTATGTTATTTGGAGTAATTTGGTTATTTAAAGCAGGAGTAGATGCCGGATTGCTGACTCCAGCAATTCGTATTGTATTTGGCGTAGTATTATCAGTAGGATTATATTATATAGGTGATATACAAATAAAGCAGGAACGACAAGCGCTAGGGTTAGTATTAGCCGGGGGAAGCATTACAGGAATTGTCTTAACGACGTTTGCTGCACATTATTTATATCAATTCCTTCCTGCAAGCATCGCATTCATACTCAATATTATATGGGTTATTCTTGGTATTTATCTTGCTAGAAGATATAAATCAGAGTACCTTGCTATATTTGTAGCAATAGGAGCTTTCTTTGTTCCATTTTTATTAAATAGCACAACACCTAATTCTTACATTTTCTTTGGGTATGAAACGATATTAACGATTAGCCTGTTATGGTATGCACTGAGGAATCGTTACAAGTATTTATATATGGTATCTTATAGTGTTTCTGTACTTGTAACGCTTGTTTTCTTTGTGATTATGTCGGTGTTACTAGGACATTTGCAAGTACAATTAACAATGGTTTATGGACTGATTCATATGACACTTTTTTGGCATATGTTTATGGATAGGGAATTTATATATCAGCCTCGAATTGCGATATTTAGTGCGAGTGCAGTTCTCTTTATCATCGCAATTTCTAAAATTCCAGACTTTACAACATGGGGGCTGCTAATTGGTGCAATGATACATGGTGGTATGTTTGCAGCTGAATATAGGAAGAACAAGAAATCTCTATTTACAGATCTTCTATTTGGTGTCACAATGGGATCGTTTAGTTTAGCGATTCTATATGAATGCAGCTTAGTAAATGCTGCAATTGTATTAATGTTACAAGGATTCCTCGGTATTGTTACTTCTGTTAAAGGAAAGCAAGAAATCAAATTATATATAAGTGCTGTAGTTTATGCGATTGGTATGATACAGACAGTTGTAAGTCCATTTACGACATTTATTTCAGCGGCTTTTGTTGCACATCTTATTTTAATTGGGACATTTTATTATGGAATGCTGAAAACAAAGCACATGCTGAAGCATTTCGGGAAGTATATTAATTCTATTACGCTATATGGATTTATGATACTCGTATTTATTACGATTACTAGAGTTGGTGAAATTCTGTTTACGAATGGAAGTATAATCAGTGTGTCTGTATCATTATTGTGGATGGTATATGCGTTGTTTGCAGTTTGGTTCGGACGAAATAGGAAAATGGATGAAGTATTATATGCCGGTTTAGTTGTGTTAGTCGTAACGGTAGGGAAATTATTTTTCCTCGATTTACCAGAAGTATCAATGATGATTCGAGCGGTACTGTTTTTAATTGTTGGCGGATTAGGAATTGTTATCTCGAGAATGTTCTTTTCAAAGGAAAAAGAGAAGTAGAAAAGAGCAATCCAATGTGGATTGCTCTTTTTTTTAATTTTTATTAATCGTAACAGTTTCGTTATTAACTAATTTTTGAATTAGGTACTTTATCTATCTTATGGAACCCTTTCATATAATACACGACGACTAATGCAATTAACCAAATTGGACCAACAATTAATGCAATTCGTGTATCTTCTGAATATGCCATTATACCTAACACAAGCGCAAGGAAACCAAGTGAGAAATAAGAACTTAATGGATATAAAGGCATTTTATATGATAATTTTTGTTTGGTTTGTGATGATAAGCCTTTGCGGAAACGAATTTGAGTAACTAATATAATGCCCCATGTCCAAATTGCTCCGAATGTTGAAATACTTGTAAGCCATGTAAATACTTTTGCTGGAACAAGATAGTTTAAAATAACACCAACGAGCAAAACGAAAGCGGTTGCTAAAATACCGTTACTTGGAATGCCATTTTTATTTAAACGCCCGAATCTTTCAGGTGCCTGCTTTTGTTCTGCTAGCGTAAACAGCATACGTCCTGTACTAAATAATCCGCCATTACAAGAAGAAAGAGCTGCTGTTAAGACAACAAAGTTAATAATACCAGCTGCCTTTGCAATGCCAATTTGTTGGAATGTTAATACAAACGGGCTTCCTTTATCACCAAGTTCATTCCATGGGTAAATTGCCATCATAACGAATAAAGCTCCAACGTAGAACAGTAAAATACGCCAAAATACGTTATCAATTGCTTTTGCAAGTGTCTTTTTTGGATTTTGTGCTTCACCAGCTGTGACACCGATGAGTTCTACACCTAAATAAGCAAATAAAACCATTTGTAAGGAAAGAAGTAAACCAGAAAAACCATTTGGGAACCATCCGCCATGTGACCAAAGGTTTGAAATTCCAGTAGCGATGCCATCATTTCCAAATCCGAATAGAATAATGCCTGTCCCAACTACTATCATACAGATTATTGTGACAATTTTAATTAAAGCAAACCAAAACTCAAGTTCCCCAAATACTTTTACAGACAAAAAGTTAAAGGCACTCATTAATAGAAGAGCCAGTAATGCCCAAATCCAGCGCGGGATATCTGGAAACCAGAATTCCATATAAATTCCAGCTGCAGTAATTTCGGCCATACAAGTAACGACCCATAAAAACCAGTAATTCCAGCCGGTGATATAACCAGCCAGTGGTCCTAAATAATCATGTGCATATTTACTAAAAGAACCAGCAACAGGCTGTTCAATTGCCATTTCTCCGAGAGCACGCATAATGAAGAAAATAACAAGTCCAGCAATCATGTAACCTAGCAAAATGGAAGGTCCAGCTAGTTTAATAGCAGAAGCCGATCCTAAAAATAATCCAACTCCAATAGCTGATCCAAGAGACATCAAGGTAATGTGCCGTTGTTTTAAACCTCGATTTAAATTTTCAGATTTGTTTGTTTGCTGCATAAGAAGCCTCCTTGTAGGATGAGAAAATTAAATGTATTTTTATGATGTTTAACTATTTTAAATTATAAAACATTTCACTCTGTTATGCTACAAAAACAATTGAATCTACCTGTACTATATCTATATATGTCAGATTTAAACTTAAAATTCGAACTATTATCGAATATATTGACTCTTCTTTTTATTGATTGATAAGATTAAGTATTACATTTTCTCGCATATAAGAAAAAGAATGTGTGATAATAATTTATTGTGTAGGAAGGGTACCTAAGTATGTTTCAATTGCAAAAGTATAATACTTCTGTGAAGCAAGAGATTTTAGCTGGCATCACAACATTTTTTACATTTGCGTACATTCTTGTCATCAATCCGAAAATATTATCTGATGCAGGTGTACCATTTGATCAAGCATTTACGGCAACCATTATTGCGACAGTTGTCGGGACATTATGTATGGCATTTTTAGCGAATTATCCAATTGTAATTGCTCCAGCTATGGGGATGAATGCGTATTTTGCTTATTCTGTTGTACAACAAGCAGAGGGTATTACATATGTTATTGCTTTTTCTGCAGTATTTGTAACAGGTATTATTTTTCTTTTATTATCTTTTACCTCATTCCGTCAAAAGCTTATTGTAGCAATTCCTGATAGTTTAAAACACGCAATTGCAGGTGGAATCGGATTGTTTATTGCTTTTATTGGACTGCGTTTGTCTGGAATTATCGTCGATCATCCATCTAACTTAGTTACAATTGGAGATTTTCATTCACCAGCTGTTATTTTAACGTTAATTGGTTTGGTTTTAGCAGCAGTATTAATGGCTTTACGGGTGAGCGGGGCGCTGTTTATTAGCATGATTGTGACAGGGATTATTGCCTTTTTTACTGGACAATTGAAGTTTGGAAATCAAATTGTAGCGATTCCTCATTTACCAGAAGGGATTATTGTTTCAAGTCCTATTACTGCATTTTCCGATGTAATAGAATATGGGTTATACGGTGTTGTTTTTTCCTTTTTACTTGTACTTTTATTTGATACAACAGGTGCATTGCTTGGTTTAATCAAACAGGTTGGTTTAAATACAGATAACACTGAAAAACGTTTCGGTAAAGCATTTATTGCGGATGCGATTGGTGGCACAACAGGTGCTGTCTTTGGAACAAGCCCTACAGCAGCGACAATCGAATCATCTGCTGGGATTGCAGCAGGTGGAAAAACAGGATTAACAGGCGTTGTGGTAATTTGTTTAACGGTCGTAACGGCATTTTTTAGCCCTGTTATTGCTTCGCTATCAAGTGTAGCAGCTATTACGGCTCCATCATTAATTATAGTGGGAAGTCTAATGGCACAAAGTATTCGCGATATTAACTGGAGTGAATTTGAAGATGCATTACCGGCATTTTTAGTTTTTGTAGGTATTCCGTTAACATCTAGCATTGCAAATGGAATTGCGCTTGGATTTTTAATCTATCCAATCTTAAAGATGGTGAAAGGGAAATGGATGGAAGTACATCCACTTCTGTATTTCTTTGCGGTTTTATTTGGATGTCATTTATTCTTATAAAGAGATAGATAAGGGTACTTCTCATAGGAAGTACCTTTTTTCGTGTATAATAAAGTGAGACTCCTTTTATGGGATATAAAACTTATGATAGAAAAAAGAAATTCCGGGATTAAATAATTTATAAAGTGAATCATGTAATATATACGTTACGATTGATGGTGAAGGAGGTTGTAGATTGGCTGTAAGTAGAATCAAGATTGCACGTGTCCAATTGGATTTAACACAACAACAATTAGCAGAAAAGGTAGGGGTTACAAGGCAAACAATTAGCTTAATTGAGAAAGGAAAATATAATCCTTCCTTAGAATTATGCTTGAACATTTGTTATGCGTTAAATCAAACGTTAAATGATTTATTTTGGGAAGAGCAGAAGTAACAAATAGGAATGGGAATAGTGAAAGTCGAGAGTGCCAAAAAGCCTTCCACACATATGGAAGGCTTTTTGGTGCTTTTTAGAGAAATTCTGAAATACAAAAGCTTTTCTTTCATAATGCTTTGTACATGAGTCTATGAGGCCCAATCGGATAAATATCAAATATTTCACCATGTTTATGGAAGCCTAATCGTTTGTAGTAATCTGTAACGGTAATGCGAGCATTACACCATAATATCTCTGCTTGGCGTTCTTTTAGAATTACTTCGGCATATTTGATTAATGAGCTACCAGCATGTTGCCTTCGGAAGGCAGGTACTGTAGCCATACCTCGTAAACGATAGTGATTGTTACCTTGTAAAGAAGGTTCTGTTTCATATGAGAAAGAAGCGATGCTGATAAGTTCATCATTTTGAAACGCACCTAGATGAAAGGCGTGTAATTCATAATCGGAAGGATATTTACAATCTATCAGTGCTTGATTAGGTCTTAGCATCTTTTGACGTAGCGCGTATGTTTCGGAGGCATCAATACGTTTAACCGTAATCATACACAACCATCCTTTCTTATGACGCTTTCTCCATGAGTTGTATAAAGAAATATGCAGGTGCTACACAAAGACCTAGTATGCTACATGTACCGAGGGTTAGAGAAAGAAAGATACAAAAGTACTTCGTTCCATTTGATTTTTTCCATCCGTAGCTGCAAATTTCAATACTAATACCGATGAGAATAATGGCAACGAGTACTTCTGCTAATAATAAAAGAGCTAAAGTTGAAATAGACATATTGTGATTCATCCCCATAATATATGATATATATACATCAATTAAAAAAACGACATAGAACCCCTATTTTTAGGTGGGAGAGAGTATCTGCCATGCATAGAAGTCTGCCACATGCGAAGTAAAAACAGAAAGAGAAAACGAGTGTAGGTTACTTTTTATTTTGCATAGCAGGGATTTAGATGCCGAAAAATTAAAATGGATTTATATAGTAATATTTTACCATGGTAAAATAAGAATCTTAAGAAAAATTTCTGAGGTATTAAGATTTAGAAAAAGAAGATGTGATGATTACTCAATTTCTTATTGACATATATATGAAAAAATATCTTCCTAAAATCGAGAGGGGAAGAGAAAATAGTACAATAAATAAAAAAAGACTGCTGAGATTACCTCAGCAGTCTTTTTCATGTCTATTACATAGAGAAGAAAATCCAAACTGTACCAACAACCGTTACTGCAGCGATGAAAAAGTGGAATACGATAGCCATTGTTTGTATTACACCTTCGCCTTCTGTCATGTGCATAAACATAACAAATTGCAATGCTGCTTGTGCCACTGCCATTACAAGAATGGCTGTTAAGATTGTTGAAAGTGACATGCTTGTATATAACGCTACATATACAGCGAGGAACGTTAATGCAAGCGATAAAATAAATCCGAAAACGTGTGACCATGGAAAGCCGCTATGTGCGTTTGCTTGTGTATTGTTTTGTCCCATTATTACGCCACCATCCCATTCAAGTAAACTAGTGTGTAAATGAAGATCCAAACAACATCAAGGAAATGCCAGTATAAGCTGATAATAAATACTTTACGAGCTGTAACTGGTGTTAAACCTCGTTTTAGAATTTGGATAATAACACAAGTTGCCCAAATGATACCAGCTGTTACGTGGGCACCGTGCGTTCCAAGAAGAACGAAGAATCCAGATAAGAAACCACTTGTTTGGATTGTTGCGCCTTCTGCAACATAAGCCATAAACTCTTCAACTTCAAAGAAAAGGAAGCCTGCACCTAAAATTAATGTGAAGATGAACCATCCTAACGTCGCTTTTTGGTTGTGCTTGCGCATTTCATGAATTGCGATACCGCATGTAAAACTACTTGTTAAAAGTAGGAGTGTTTGAATTAAAAGGGTTTTAAGTTCAAACAGGTCAGCTGGTGTAGGGCCATCAGCCGTACGACCAGCAAGTACTAGATAAGAGGCGAAAAGTGTTGCGAACAGCACGATTTCAGCCCCAAGAAAAATCCAGAACCCTAAAATATTCAATCTGCTTTGTTCAGATTGATATTCTAAAGGTAAGCTTTTATCTAAAGCCGCCATTTCGTTTCACCTCTCATGCAACATGTTCTGTCTTTTTAATTTCATCTACGCTAACGTAGTATCCGTTGTCGTAATCAAACGAGCGCCAGATCATACAACCTAACATACCAATACCACCGACAATTGCTAACCAGAACCAGCTAAATACTAATGCAAAACCTGCAAGACCAATCAAACAAGACATAATGATTGGAACGCCTGTATTACTTGGCATATGAATTGGTTTTAATTCTTCAGGTTTTGGTGTAATAGATTCGCCGTTTTTCTTCATTTCCCAGAATACATCGCTAGACTTAATTTCTGGTAATTTGGCGAAGTTGTAATGTTGTACTGGAGATTGTGTTGCCCACTCAAGTGTACGAGCATCCCAAGGATCTCCAGTTACATCGCGCTCACCATGACGAATGCTATAAACTACGTTGTAGCATAATAAGGCGAAGCCAACTGCCATCATTACTGCACCGACAGATGCGATTAAGTTTAATCCGCCCCATCCAAGGTCTGCAGAGTAAGTGTACATACGACGAGTCATACCATCTAAACCTAGGAAGTACATTGGGAAGAAACAGATGTTAAATCCGATCATAAAGATCCAGAATGTCCATTTACCAAGACGTTCATTTAGCATATGACCAGTCATCTTTGGATACCAGAATGTAAATCCAGCAAGCATCGCGAATACTGTACCAGCGATTAATACGTAGTGGAAGTGAGCGATTAGGAAGTAGCTGTTATGGTATTGATAGTCAGCTGCTGCCATCGCAAGCATAACCCCCGTAACTCCACCAATTACGAAGTTTGGAATAAATGCCAATGACCAAAGCATTGGAACTGTAAAACGGATACGACCTTTATAAAGCGTAAACAACCAGTTAAAGATTTTAACACCGGTTGGGATCGAAATTGCCATTGTTGAAATCGAGAAGAATGAGTTAACTGCTGGTCCTGCACCCATTGTAAAGAAGTGATGCAGCCATACAAGACCACTTAAAGTTGCGATTGCAACCATTGAATAAACCATTGCAGTATATCCAAATAAGCGTTTACGTGAGAATGTACTTACGATTTCAGAGAAAATACCGAATGCCGGTAAAATAACGATATATACTTCAGGGTGACCCCATACCCAGAACAAGTTCGCCCAAAGCATTGGCATACCGCCGCTCGCCATTGTAAAGAAGTGAGCATCAAATAGACGGTCGAAAGTCATTAATGCAAGAGCAACTGTTAATACTGGGAATGCAAAGATAATGATAAGACATGTAATTAAAATAGACCAAGTAAACATTGGCATTTGCATTAATTTCATGCCTGGTGCACGCATCTTTAAGATTGTTACAAGGAAGTTAATCCCTGTCATCAGTGTCCCGAGACCTGAAATCTGCAAGGCAATTGCATAGAAGTTATTTCCTACTCCAGGTGAGAATTCTGTACCAGCCATTGGGAAGTATGATGTCCACCCAGCGTCTGGAGAACCACCGATAACGAAGGCGATGTTAAATAACATAGCACCTACGAAGAATAACCAAAAACTTAATGCATTTAAGAAAGGAAATGCAACGTCACGTGCTCCAATTTGAAGAGGAACAACAACGTTCATAATTCCCATAACAAACGGCATTGCCATGAAGAGGATCATAACTGTACCGTGTGTTGTAAAGATTCCGTTATAGTGTTCAGCGTTTAAATATGTTGTGTCAGGAAACGTTAACTGGGCACGAATCATTAATCCGTCCATACCACCACGGAACATCATTACAATTGCTGAAATGATATACATAACCCCAATTTTCTTATGGTCAACAGAAGTTAACCACTCATCCCAAAGCCATCTCCATTTTTTGTACTTTGTTAGCACAAAAAGGATTGCTAACGTCACAAGAACAATAGATACGTCCGCTCCGTAAATAATCGGATCGCCTGTGACAAAAAATTCATCAAGCTTCACTATATTCACTCCAATCTGTTGGAATATTCGTTATTACTTTTTGTTTTTGTAGTAGTTGTAATCACAATATTCAAGTGATTTTGGATCTACATATTTTAAGTGTGTATTAGAGAATGTCATACGCCCTACTACACCAGGTTTAATAATTTCATTGTATTTTTCTTCTGTAAGTGGTTTAGCTGTTTCTTTTACTTCTTTTACCCACTTGTCATACTTATCTTTTGTTTTTGCTTCAAGCTCAAATTCCATGTCAGTGAATCCTTCACCTGAGAAGTTTGCGCTACGGCCAATGTAAGAACCTGGCTTATCAGCTTGTAGATATAAGTCCATGATCATGCCATCCATTGTGTATTTCATACCACCAAGCTCTGGAATCCAGAAAGCATTCATTGGACCAACCGATGTTAATTTAAATTGAATTGGTGTACCAGCTGGTACATTTAAATAGTTAACGGTTTCAATATTTTCCTCTGGATAACTAAATAACCATTTCCAGTTGGCAGATGTAACGTAAATTTCAACTGGTTTCATATCTTTTGTTTGCTCTGGCGGCTTTTCCGATGCAAATGTTGTTTTTACTGTTGGGATTGACAATGCAATCACGATGATAACAGGGAAAATAGTCCAGATAACCTCTAAAAGCGTATTACCGTGTATATCAGGTGGCTCATAGTCCATATTTTCTGGTTTTTCACGGTAACGAATCAAGATGACTGTAAACAAGATGAATACAATTGCAATAATCAACGACATGAGTATGAATGACCAAATAATCAAATCATACTGTGCTTTTGCAACAGGCCCCTGCGGATTTAATACTGCAAGTTTTTTATCACAGCCACCGAGGAACAAGAGTAATGACAGTGGAAGAAGTGAAGCCAACTTCCAAAATTTTTTTTTCAGTTGCACGATTGAAAATCTCCTTTCTCCTTGGATTGAAACTATGCCAATAAAACAATATAAACCTATTAATTTATAGAAGGCAATAGTTTTTGTCATATTGTTAAAAAATAGACACAAATGCATTGTTTTTACGATGAAAAACATTTGTAACTTGATAACATTGTAAACTATTTTTTGAGAGAAAATGTGATTGTGGAAATTTTAAGATAAATAAAGTTATACCAACATATCCAATAAACGGAAAAAAACTATCTTAATAAGGTAAGATAGTTGAATATTTTATATATTTAGTTTATTTCTTGTGTAACATTTCGTTGCTGTTCAAATGTGACAACTTTTTTATATTTAATTTGGTACAAGAGATAGCAAATAATCATAAATGGAATCCCGCAATAAAGTGCAATGCGTTGATCCGGTATAAAAGCTAAACTAACGAATGTAATGAAATTTAAAGAAAAAGCAACAATTGGAACGATTGGATAGAGCGGTGTACGATACTTTAAATCCTTTATATTTCCACCATTCTTTATAAATTCCTTGCGAAAGAAAAATTGTGAAGCTGCAATTGACATCCAAACGACAACAGCTGCCATTGCTGCAATTGACGATAGTATTAAAAAGACAGTATCTGCTGCAAATATGCTTGTTAATAGCGAAAGGCTTGCAAAGATTAAGCTGAAAATTAAAGCATTCAGAGGTACTCCCTTTTTTGTTAATTTCGCAAATGCAGGACTCGCCATACCTTGTTTCGACATAGCCCAAAGCATACGTGAATTTGCGTATAGTCCTGAGTTTGCTACTGATAGTACAGCAGTAATAATAACAAAGTTCATAATGTCTGCTGCATATGGAATGCCCACTGTATCAAAGACAAGTACGAATGGACTTTCTACAAGATTAGCCTCCTGCCATGGGAGTAAGCCTACAACAACAGTAATTGCTAATACGAAAAAGAATAAAGTACGCCAAATTGTATTTTTGATTGCTTTTGGAATTGTTTTTTCAGGATTTTCACTTTCGCCTGAAGCAATTCCGATTAATTCGGTTCCTTGGAATGAATAATTTACAGTAATCATTGTGAGAAGGACAGCTAGGACACCATTTGGAAATAATCCACCATTTTCAGTGAAGTTATGAAGCATTGGTGCTGGTTTTCCGTTGAAATCTAAGAAACCAAACATAACAGCGCCTCCAAGTATAATAAAGACAATAATAGTCGTGACTTTTACACTAGAAAACCAAAATTCCGTCTCCGCAAATGCTCTTGTCGATAAAGCGTTTACAAGAAAAAGGATTGCTGCAAATGTAACACACCAAATCCATGAAGCAACATCTGGAAACCAACGCTTCATCAAAATACTAACAGTTGTCAGTTCTACACCAACTGTAACAGCCCAGTTTAGCCAATACATCCAACCGACGACGAACCCAAAACCTGGTGAAATAAATTTGCTTGCATAACTTTGAAATGAACCCGCCTCCGGCATGGCAACAGATAGTTCACCAAGACAGAGCATTGTTAAATACATGACGAAACCGCCAACTAAAAATGCAAGGATGGCTCCGCCTGGTCCGGCATTGTGGACAATTTGTCCTGATCCCATAAACAATCCAGTCCCAATGACGCCACCGAGTGCAATCATAAATAGGTGTCTGCTTTTCATTGTACGCTTTAAGCCAGTTTGCTCTGTAGTTGTTTGATTCATATTCTCTTCACCCCGTATTTTCCCTTGTTTGTTCTGCTCATTACATATTGAGTTTCATTGGTGAATTAATCATCGGTGGGGGATGAAAACATACAGATTGTAAGTCTGTTCTTTTATCACGATACGNNCGTATCGTGATAAAAGAACAACGATGATTAATTTCCCTTAAGTTTGTACTATGTGACGAAAAGAAATATTCGCTGTTCATCAAATAGACATTTTTAATTCTAACAAAATATTCTGAAAATGTATATTTATTTTTCTTTTTATTACAAAGAATTAGAATTTTAAAACAATATAACTAAATAATAATTCATATAATCTTCCTAGCAAACTAGTAAGAAGAAAGGTACAATGATAAGAGACATGTTCTGTAAAGATAAACAAATAATGGTGTAATGGAGCTTGATTTATGATGAAGAAACTTAAATATATGTTTATTTTCAGTATTATAATTATTGGGGTAATAGTAGTAGGGAAGAATAAAATTGTTCAAAAAGCAGCGCAAGAATTCCGTTTGGATTTTTTATCTGATATGAAAGAAACAGCTATGATTGAAAATGTTCCATTTATAAAGCAGCTTCCTGAATTGCCAAGAGGTTGTGAAGTGACAAGTTTAGCGATGCTGCTGCAATATAAAGGGGTCGAAGTAGACAAGATGACACTTGCCAGTGAAATTCATCGTGTTCCATTTGAAGAAAATGGTTTGCGTGGAAACCCTCATGAAGGATTTGTAGGGAATATTTATACAAAGGATGAGCCGGGATATGGTGTATACAATCAACCAATTTTTAAACTTGCGGAAAAATATGTTCCTGAAAAAGTAATTAATTTAACAGGAAGAAATATAGAGGATATATATAAAGTAATTAGTTCAGGTTCGCCAGTATGGGTAATTGCTAATACAACATTTCAGCCGTTAGCTGAAGACAGTTTTGAAACATGGAATACAAGTGCGGGCGATATAAAAATTACATATTATGAGCATAGTGCGGTAGTAGTAGGATATGATCAAAATTTTGTATATATAAATGATCCGCTTGCAAATAACCCACGTAAAGGAGTGCCACGCGCTCAGTTTGAAAAGGCATGGGAACAAATGGGGAAACAAGCAATTACTATTTTATAAAAATAAAAAGTCATCTTTATAGATGGCTTTTTTTATATATACCAATTAAAAAAATGACATAAAACCCCCTCTTTTTAGGTGGGAGAGAGCATCTGGCCATGCATAGAAGCGGTTAGGGCCTTTTTCTGCCACATGCGAAGTAAAAACAGAAAGAGCCAAACGAGTGTAGGTTACTTTATATTCTGCATAGCAGGGATTTAGATGTCGAAAAATTAAAACGGATTTATATATATTAAGTGAAAATCCTAATCAAAACGATTGATTATTCAGAATATTATTTATTTAATTTGTGATTCGAGCTATAATAACATTTAACTTAGTGAAGAAAGGAAGAGGATAAATGGGAAAAGTCAAAGATATTATTCTTTATAAAGAACAATTAGTGGAATGGAGAAGGCATTTTCACAGATATCCAGAGTTATCTTTTCAAGAAGAAAAAACATCTCAGTTTATATATGACATACTTCAAACAATTCCTCACCTAGAAGTCTCACGACCAACAAAGTATAGCATTATGGCAAGGTTAATTGGTGAAAATCCAGGAAAAGTTATTGCCATTCGTGCAGATATGGATGCACTTCCGATCCAAGAAGAAAATCAATTTGAATTTGTTTCGGAAAATCCAGGAGTGATGCATGCTTGTGGGCACGACGGTCATATTGCAATGCTTCTTGGTACTGTATATGCGCTCGTAGAACAAAGAGAAAAAATTTGTGGTGAAATTCGTTTTCTATTTCAACATGCTGAAGAAAATTTTCCAGGTGGTGCTGGGGAAATGGTTGCTGCAGGAGTAATGGAAAATGTGGATTATATTATCGGAGCACATCTTTGGGCTTCATTAGAAGTTGGGAAAGTTGGTGTGATTTATGGCCCAGCGATGGCAGCACCTGATGTGTTTAAAATTACAATAGACGGAAAAGGTGGACATGCAGGTATTCCTCATGAAACAGTCGATAGTATTGCCATTGGAACGCAAGTAGTTACGCAGCTTCAACAAATTGTATCGCGCCTGACGAGCCCATTAGATTCTCTTGTTCTATCTGTAACGCAGTTTCATGCGGGTACAACGCATAATGTAATTCCTAAGCAGGCGGAAATTGAAGGTACAGTAAGAAGTTTAAAGCATGAATTACGAGGACAAACTGCGCAGCGGATTGAAAGTATTGTGAAGCATATTACAGAAGCATATGGTGCAACGTATCGTTTTTCTTATGAATATGGTTATCGTCCTGTTGTAAACGATGAATGGGTCACACAAATTGTAGAAAATGCAGCACTAAAGCTTTATGGAAGAGAACGAGTACGCAGGTTACAACCTACGATGGCAGGTGAAGATTTTTCAGCCTTTTTACAAAAGGCACCGGGTACGTTTTTCTTCATTGGTGCTGGGAATACAGAAAAAGGAATTATATATCCACATCATCATCCTCGTTTCACGATTGATGAAGATGCCCTGCCGATTGGAGTAGAAGTTTTTGTTACATCTGTTTTGGAGCTTATGAGAAAAGGAGAATAGGATGAAAAAAATACACGTGCTAGCACTTATTCCAGTCCTTTGTTTAGTTGTTGGACCCGTATTTACAAACTCAGTTACCCCTTATGTATTTGGGATGCCATTTTTATTGTTTTGGATTTTACTTTCTGTATTTATTACATCTTTTTGTATGGGACTTCTGTATTGGTTAGACCCTGTGAATAAGGGGGAAACGGAATGACAGCACTTATCATTATTACTTTGTTTTTGTGTTTTTCTTTATTTTTAGGAATTCGCGCACAGCGTGGAAAAGATATGAATTTAGAACAATGGTCTGTCGGCGGGAGGGGCTTTGGCACAATTTTTGTTTTTCTTCTTATGGCAGGCGAGATTTATACGACTTTTACATTTTTAGGCGGCAGCGGATGGGCGTATAGTAAAGGTGCTCCTACCTTTTATATTTTAGGATACGGCGCGTTAGCGTATATTTTATCTTATTTTTTATTGCCACCAGTTTGGAAATATGCAAAACAGCATGGGCTTATCTCACAACCGGATTTCTTTACAAAAAAATATAGTAGTAAGGTACTTGGAATTATTGTATCGATTATTGGCGTTGTTTCTATTATTCCGTATCTTGTGTTACAGCTAAAAGGATTAGGGATCATTGTCTCAGAAGCTTCGTATGGAAAAGTATCACCGGTTTTGGCAGTTTGGATCGGTGCGATTACGATTACGATATATGTGATGATTTCTGGTATACATGGCTCTGCTTGGACAGCAGCATTAAAGGACATTATGATTTTATTTATCGTTATGTTTCTAGGGATATATTTACCGTATCATTATTATGGAGGCCTTCAACCGATGTTTGAAGCGGTAGAAGCAGCAAAACCAGGGTTTTTAGCTTTACCTGAGGAAGGAATGAGTATTTCCTGGTTTGTTTCTACTATTATATTAACAGCATTAGGGTTTTATATGTGGCCACATACATTTGCTTCAGCTTTTTCAGCAAAAAGTGCAAAAGTCTTTCGGAAAAATGCGGCGATTATGCCATTGTACTCTTTAGTGCTGCTTTTTGTATTTTTTGCTGGCTTCGCTGCTATTTTACAAGTACCAGGATTAAAAGGAGCGGATGCAGATTTATCGTTATTCCGCCTTGCTATTCAAACCTTTGATCCGTGGTTTATTGGTATTATCGGTAGTGCGGGATTGCTAACAGCCCTAGTTCCAGGGTCTATGCTTGTTATGGCAGCTTCCACATTACTTGCAAAAAACATTTATCAGGTTCTTGCGCCGTCCGTATCAGACCAGCAAGTTGCGAGGGCTGCTAAATTATTTGTTCCTGTTGTTACACTTGTTGCTGTATTTTTTACATTTAAAGGCGGGGAAACAATTGGGGCGCTTCTTCTTATGGGGTACAGTATTGTTACACAGTTGTTTCCTGCATTAGTTTGCAGTTTATTCCACCGTCAATTTATAACAAAACAAGGGGCAATTGCTGGAATGGTAGTGGGATTATTCATCGTAGCTTATATTACATTGTCCGGCTCGACATTAGCTAGCATGTTTCCATCCTTTCCTCAATATATTAAAGATTTAAATGTAGGGATTGTTGCATTAGGGGTAAATAGTATTGTCATGTTAGTAGTAAGTATGGTGACTAAAAACATTGAAGTGAAACACAATTCTACGGTGGTAGAGAAATAATAGTATGCAGTGAAAAAAGCTATCNNGATAGCTTTTTTCACTGCATGTATTTTCCTGAGATGGAGAAATTTTAGCAAAGTAAAGAAGTTGGGGGGATAAAAGGTTTGTAAAAGCCCGATTGATGGGGGAATAATCAGTGGAAGGTGAAGTCGTACCACTGATTAAAGTTTCACCTTATACAAGCCCTAACCAATGTACCAATTGCGATGTGAGGAATGTAACAACAATGGCGATAACAGTAGGAATTGCAAACGATAGAAATGTCCATTTCGCGCTCTTTGTTTCTTTATATATGTTAACCAATGTTGTGCCGCACGGGAAATGAAGAAGGGAGAACAACATTGTGTTTAACGCAGTTAACCAAGTCCAACCATTCTCTAAGAATAAGTTTTTAATTTGATTAAAATCATCTATTTCAGTCAAAGCACCAGTTGATAAATAAGACATTAATAAAATTGGGATAACAATTTCGTTGGCTGGCAAACCAAGAATAAATGCGGCTAGAATAAATCCGTCAAGACCTAGTAGTTTAGCGAATGGATCTAAGAAATTTACAAAATACATAAGTAAGCTTGTGTCACCAACAAAAATATTTGCTAACACCCAAGTGAATACAGCGGCTGGTGCTGCTACAATTACTGCGCGTTTTAAAACATATAATGACTTATCAAGTGTTGAACGTATAATTGTATTCAAAATTTTAGGTTTACGGTATGGTGGTAATTCTAACGTATAGTGAGTTGGAACGCCTTTTAGAGCGGTTTTTGATAATACCCAAGATACGCTTAATGTAACAATAATGCCAATTATAACCATGCCGACTACAACACTTGCTGTAGCAAGTGTTTGCATACTACCTGTATATCCAGCAGCCATAAATAATGATGCCATTAAGATTAAAGTAGGCCAGCGCCCGTTACATGGAACAAAGTTATTTGTTAAAATCGCTAGCATACGTTCGCGTGGCGATTCGATAATACGTGTTGACATAATGGCAGCAGCGTTACACCCAAATCCCATTGCCATTGTTAATGATTGTTTTCCGTGTGCGCCAGCACGTTTGAATAGACGATCCATGTTAAATGCCACACGTGGTAAGTATCCGTAGTTTTCTAATAAAGCAAACATCGGGAAGAAAATAGCCATAGGTGGTAACATAACGCTAATAACAGCTGCGGTACCACGGAATAAGCCAAGAATTAAGATACCGTGTAACCATTCTGGTGCATGCATTGCTTGGAACCAAGATGTTAAATAACCCTCTGCCCAGCCGAAAAATTCAGCAATCATATCAGATGGTACGTTAGCTCCTGCAATTGTTACATAAAAAATAATAGATAAAATTCCGAGCATAATTGGAAATCCAAAAATAGGAGAAGTGAAAATTTTATCTAGCTTCTCTGAGCGATATAATTTATTGGTGTTTGTGTATTGAACTGCTTCTTTACAAATACTTGCGGAAGTTCGATAAATATCACCTACAATATCATCTCGTATATCCTCTTTAGTAAGTCTTTGTGCGTGTTGAACGATGTAATCTAATGGAAGAGCCTTACTGGCTGAGTGAGATTCCATTTATTACGACCTCCCTTACAAGCGGTTCTTTATGATGTTTTTGAAGTGTAGCTAGAAAGTTTTTATCCCCATCTAGTATTCGTAGGGCGATCCAGCGTGCAGGATATGTATCGCCGAATACTTTATGAATTTGAGGTTCTAATTCTTGAATCATATTTTCAATTTTTTCATTGTAAGTAATTTGAACTGGTGTAGGAATTAATTTTTTGTTAGCTACTTTAGCAATTACATTTAGTAAAGGTCCAATTCCGACACGGTTTCGAGCTGAAATTTTGACCACAGGTACACCAAGAGATTTTGCTAATTTCTTTTCATCGATGACAATTCCTTTTTTTTCTGCTTCATCTATTAAGTTAATACAGACTATAACGTCGCTAGTCATTTCCATTACTTGTAATGCTAAATTTAAATTCCTTTCCATTGCAGTTGCATCTACAACTACTACGGTTACCTCGGGTTTTTCAAAAATAATATAATCCCGTGCTACTTCTTCATCTACAGAGTTTGAATATAGAGAGTATGTTCCAGGTAAATCAATTACCGTATATATACTTCCGTTATGCTCATATTCCCCTTCTGCTTTTAATACAGTTTTTCCGGTCCAGTTCCCTGTATGTTGTTTTAATCCTGTTAATGTGTTAAATAATGTGCTTTTCCCGGTATTCGGATTTCCGGCTAGCGCAATGCGATGGTTGTTCATGCTAAATCATCTCCTATTAATACCCCAAAAATAAGGGAACTTTCTTCACTACGCAGTGCAATAGTCGTATTGCTTACTTGATATGCAATTGGATCTCCAAGTGGGCTTCTTTGCAATACTTTAATGGTAGCCCCTGGAATAAAGCCTAAATCTAATAGACGTCTTTTCATAGTTCCTTCTAATTGTATCTTCTCGATTTGTACAAACTCCCCTGTTCGAAATGTAGAAAGGGGTTTGGTATTAGCCGATACCATAAAAGTTACCTCTCCTCTATATTTTTAGTTTTAGTTCAAAAAGTTTACCTAGGGAAACTTTTTCTACTAACATAGTAGACTACATTGGATGATGTTGTCAATTAGTACTTTAAAAATATTCAATTATTTTTAGAATTGTTCCAACTTATTTTGCTGAGGTGAAAAATATTACTGAAATTATGTGGGATAAATGCGGAGTGAAAGCTACAAACTTCAAAAAAATGAAGAGATTTGTAAATGTATTTTTAACATAAGTAGCGAAAACAAGAATTTTATTTACAATACATTTACATTATTAAAAGTAAATTTACAATACGAGCAATTTTGCGTGGATTCTTTTGGTTTTTCTTATAAAAAGAGTTGGGATATATGGGTTTTTAGGCTTATCTTCTCTATTTACTTAAAATTAAAAATTGCTTAACACTAACACAATATTATTGTCCTACAATGAATTTGTGTTCGAAAGAAGTAGGGAAATAAGAAAAAGTGATAATCCAAATGGGGGTACAAGACATGGTCATGAAAAAGGGTATTAAACTTTCGTTAGCAGCATTAGTTGTTGCGGGTGCTTTAGTTGGGTGCGGAAAATCAGAAAGTACAGATAGCAAAGACACTGCTAAAGGTAGTAACGATGCAAAACAAGAATTATCCGGTACAATTGCGGCGGCTGGTTCTACAGCTCTTCAACCGCTTGCAGAAGAAGCTGGAAAAAAATTCATGGAAAATAATTCTAAAGTTTCTATTCAAGTACAAGGTGGCGGTAGTGGAACAGGGATTAACCAAGTAGCTTCTGGTGCGGTTCAAATTGGTAACTCTGATGTTCCAGCTGCAGATAAAATAAAAGATCCTGAGAAAGCGAAAGAATTAGTAGATAATAAAGTGGCGGGTATCGCATTTGCACTTGTTGTAAATAAAGATGTGAAGGTTGACAATTTAACTGTGAAACAAGTACAAGATATCTTCAGTGGAAAAGTTACAAACTGGAAAGAGTTAGGCGGTAAAGATGAGAAAATTAATGTAGTAAACCGTCCAGCATCTTCTGGTACACGCGCTACATTTGAAAAAACAATCATGAAAGATGTAAAGATTAATGATGGAACAGGTACAACACAAGATTCTAATGGTGCAGTAGAACAAGCGATCAACTCTACTCCAGGTTCAATTAGTTATCTTGCGATGTCTTATATGGTTGGCGATAAAAAAGATGCATTACAAACTGTGAAAATTGATGGTGCAGAGCCAAAAGTTGAAAATATCTCTTCTGGTAAATACCCATTCTGGTCTTATGAGTACATGGTAACAAAAGGGGAAGCGAAAGAAGCTACAAAAGCTTACATTGATTATGTAAAAGGTAAAGATTTTGAAAAACAAGTGGAAGATATGGGTTACATCCCAATGTCTAAACTAAATAAGTAAAATATTTAATGTGGCTGGCTGAGAGGCCAGTCTTGTTCATTTCAATATATGAAGTGGGGTTATGACCTGTGATGAAGGGGAAGAAACAAATTAATTACGTAAAGAGTGAGTATATCGGAAGAGCACTTGTTACATTTTGCGGTATATTTATTGTTCTTGTTACATTAGCAATTATTGCATTTATTTGCGGAAAAGGAATTCAATCTTTTACGCAAAGTGGTATTTCGCTTTCTGAAATGCTGACATCAACGAAGTGGAATCCAAATGCTGATCAAGGTTCATTTGGTGCTGTAATATTTATTGTAGGTTCGACACTTGTTTCGTTAGGTGCGGTTATTATTAGTGCACCAATTGCGCTAGCTCTTGCAATCTTTATGAATTTAATTTCACCGAAATTTGGTAATAGAGTGTTGAAGCCTGTTTTAGAATTACTAGTTGGAATTCCTTCAGTTGTATATGGATTGCTGGGGGTTACTATTTTAGTTCCTCTGTTACGTGATTCGTTTGGTGGAGTTGGTTTTAGTTTAATAGCAGGTATTATTGTGCTAAGTATTATGATTTTACCTACTATTGCTAGTATTGCTTCTGACGCAATTCGTTCTGTTCCATTCGATTATTTGGAAGCCTCATATGGTTTAGGTTCGACGAAATGGCAAGCGATTAGTCGTGTTATTGTTCCAGCTGCAAAAAAAGGGATTTTAACAGGGTTAGTTCTAGGGTTAGCGCGAGCTTTTGGTGAAGCGTTAGCTGTTCAAATGGTAATTGGGAATACTGTTAAATTACCTGAAGGAATCTATAGTCCAACGGCGACATTGACGGGTATTTTAACGATGGATATGACGAATACATTAAATGGGACTGCCTGGAACAATGCTTTATGGACATTGGCGATGATATTACTTGTTATTTCATTCCTATTTATTTTAGTAATTCGAGCGATTGGTCAAAGAGGTGAACGATAACGATGAATGCAAGGACAGTAAATAAGATTTGGACGGGTGTTTTATATACAGTTGCAGTGCTTGTAGTAAGTTTACTTGTTTTCTTAGTGTTTGAAATTTTACAAAAGGGTTGGGGTTTTTGGGACCCTAGCTTCCTGTTCGGAGAACCAAGTAATACAAGAGCAGGAGGAGGAATTGGTCCTCAATTATTCAATTCTTTTTATATGCTTGTTATAACGCTTGTTATATCTATTCCTCTTGGATTAGGAGCTGGAATCTATCTAGCAGAGTATGCAAAGCAAGGTCGCTTTTTAAGTTTTGTTCGTTTATGTATTGAAACGATGGCGTCATTACCTTCTATTGTTGTTGGGCTATTTGGTTTATTAGTATTTGTGACAATGACAGGTTGGGGGTACACAGTAATAGGTGGTGCTCTTGCTTTAACAATCTTAAATTTACCTGGTTTAACTCGCGTTTGTGAAAGTGCAATCACAGAAGTTCCGCATAATGTGAAAGAGGCGAGTCTTGGGCTGGGGGCGACAAAATGGCAAACGATTGTGCGGATTATTCTTCCGTCATCATTGCCTCAAATTATTACGGGGATTATTTTAGCTGCGGGACGTATATTTGGTGAAGCAGCGGCTTTAATTTATACAGCGGGTTTAACATCACCAATTTTAAATTCTGCGGCAGATTTTTCAAGTCCTGCACATCCGTTAAATCCATTTAGACCAGCTGAAACATTAGCTGTTCATATTTGGAAATTAAATTCTGAAGGAATTATTCCAGATGCAAAATTAATTGCAACGAAATCAGCAGCCGTATTAATTATTATGGTATTACTGTTCAATATTATTGCTCGTTTTATTGCATCTGTACTTCATAAACGTTTTACAGGAGCGAAGAAATCTCGTAAAACAACAAAAGCAAAAGCAGCTTAAAAATGTAAAGTTGGAATAAGGGCCTCCTGTTTTTAACAGGAGGCCCCTTTGTATGGTGATCCGGAGGAGAAGAAAAGGAATGTGCTGATGAAATGTTGTATATATAAATACTGAAGTGAAAAGTAGGGAGGGTGTTTTTTATGTTTTTTCTTCAAATGGCTGGTTTTCCGGGTTCGGGAAAATCAACACTTTCTAGATGTATAGCAAAAAATACAGGGGCAATTGTTATTGATCATGATATTGTAAAAACGGCCTTGTTGGAATCGTTCGAAACCAATCAGATTGAAACGAATCGTACAGGTGGGATTTCCTACGATGTTGAATGGGCGTTAATAGATTTTCATTTATCCCTAGGGCATAGTGTAATACTGGATAGTCCGTGCCTTTATACAGAAATGGTGGAAAAGGGGGAAATGTTGTCTAAGAAACATCGAGCAACATATAAATATGTTGAATGCTATCTCGATAATATGAAAGAAATTAATAATAGGTTGAAAATTCGAGAACGAATGATAAGTCAAATTGAAAAAGTGGAATCTGAAGAAGGATTTAAAAAATGGTTAGATGGCAGTAAAAGGCCATCTGATTTTACATATCTTATTGTAGATTCTGGACAACCGTTAGAAGATTATGTAGATGAAGTGATGACCTATATATACATCGATTAAAAAACCGACATAAAACCCCTCTTTTTAGGTGGGAGAGAGCATCTGGCCATGCATAGAAGCGGTCAGGGTCTTTTACTTCGCATGGCAGGGATTTAGATGTCGAAAAATTAAAATGGATTTATATATATGAATGAGTAAGCAAGATACTGTGACATTATATATAATAGTAGAAAGAAAAAACGTTATCTTCTGTTCTGAAGATAACGTTTTTTTCGTGTTAAGTTCGTGGTGTATCTATAAAAGAGTCAACTTTTCTGCGTGACCGTCTTTTTTTACCGATTTTATCTAACAATTCATACATAACTGGAACAACTACCAGTGTCAGTACAGTTGAAACTGCTAAACCGCCAATTACGACAACGGCTAAACTTTTAGACACCATACTGCCGGCTTGTGATTGACTGAATAAAAGTGGTAACATCGCTACTATCGTTGTAATAGCTGTCATAATAATTGGTCGTAGCCTTGTAGAACCTGCTTCTAGTAAAGCTTCCCGCGTCGTCATGCCACACTCTCTATTTTGTTGAACACGTTCTATTAATACGATGGCATTTGTAACTACGATACCAATTAGCATTAATCCACCGATTAGTGCGTTTAAATCGACTGGTGTTCTTGAAATGATTAATCCTAAAATACCGCCAACAGCAGCGAGTGGTAAAGAGAATAAAATCGCAAATGGGGCGCGTGCTTGCCCGAAAGTAATGACCATAATTAAATAAACAATCCCGATTGCGATACCCATGATTTTGAATAAATTTGTAAAGTCTTCTTGCATGGATTCAGTTGAACCAGCAATTTTAACTTTCGCGCCGTTTGGTAGGTCTAATTCTGAAATAGCTTTGTTCACTTCAGTGTTTACTTTACTTAAATCTTCATTTGTTGTTTCGGCAGTTATTTGAATGGTTTCTTTCCCGTCTTTATGGAAGATCTCTGTTTGTAATTGTTTCTCCGAAATAGTTGCAATGTCTTTTAAAGGAATCGGTCCAGCTATAGGTGACAAGATATTTGTGTTAAGAATGTCTTCTTTGTTGCTTATCTTTTCTTTCTTATTTTCTAACATGATAGTTGTTTTCTCATCGTTGATTGTCAGTTGACCAATCGGTGATGTCTTCATTAGGAATGAAACTTGTTGTCCTGCTGTTTCTGGTGTTAATCCAACTTGTTCTGCTTTCGTTTGATCAATATGAATTTGCCATTCTTTTTTTGATTCTTCAATATTGGTTTTTACTTTAGAGAGACTGTCTATACTTTTTAGTTTTGTTTCAACGATATCAGCAGCTTTTTTTAAATTTGCCTCGTTGTTTGCTGTCACGTTAAATTGCAAGCTGTTTCCACCGCCAAAATTAGAATAGCTTGTTTTGATATAATCGAATTCGGCTGGTTTAAAGTCTGTATGCTCTTTTTTTAATTTTTCGATATATTGATCGATATCAGTTCCTTTTTTGAAGAGTACAAACAGAGATGCAAGGTTATTTTTAGTTGTTTGTCCCCACTGTGCATCCTCAGCGCTTGAACCCATTTTTAAGATAACGTCTGTTACATCATCATTAGAAAGTAATTTTTTTTCAAAATCAAAGGCTTTTTGCTTTCTAGATTCAAGGTCGTAGTTTGTTGGGAATGTCATATTGATTGAAAGCATCGTATCGTCTTCTGATTTTATATTTGCTTTTGGTAGTAATATATAAGCGGCAATTGATCCGGCAAATAATAAGAAAGAAGAGAATAAAATAATAAACTTATGCGAAAGCGCCCATTTTAAAGTAGCTGTATATTTTCTTGAAGGTTGTGTACTTCGTTGTCTTGTTTTTTTGAGTAATAAAAATGCCATAAGTGGAACAACCGTTAGTGCGACAACTAATGAAGAAAGTATAGAGTATACAACTGCTAATACCATAGGTAACATAAATTTACCAATTGAGCCTGATACAAGACCAATAGGTAAAAATACAGCGACTGTTGTTAATGTAGAAGAGGTAATAGCGACAGCCACCTCTTTTGTGGCATCTAGAATGATGTCTTTTGAAAAGTGGTCTTTTTGTAAACGACGGAAAATATTTTCAATGACAACAATACTATCATCAACAAGGCGTCCAACAGCAACCGCTAGCCCTCCAAGAGTTAAAATGTTTAACGTCACATTAGATTGATCAAGTAAAAAAAGTGTTAGTAAAATTGATAACGGAATGCTAACAACAGCAATCAGTGTTGTTCGAATACTACGTAAAAAGACTAAAATGATAAATGTTGCAGCGATTGCTCCTAAGATTACTTCTTTTCCCATACTTGTAACAGCGTTTTCGACTTGTTCGTGAGTAGAGGATAGTAACTTAATTGTGTAAGTATCCTTATATTCTTTACTTATATTTTTAATTTTTTTATCGATTTCTTTCCCGATTTCAACGGCATTTTTGCTAGGTTCTTTCATAATAACTAATGCAGTTCCCTCTTCGCCGTTTATATGTGAAACAGCGTCATGATGTTGTTTAGCTTCTACTTGAGCTATATCTTGTAATTTTACTTGAGGTGCGAGTGTAATGTTCTTTACTTCATCTACATCTTTTACATTTCCAATGATGCGAAGGGTGTGGTCTTCGTTGTTTACAGTGACCTGTCCAGCTGGAGTGGAAGTTTCTTTTCCTTGTAAAGCAGTCAATACTTGCTGAGATGTTACGTTTTTATCTTTCATTCGATCTGGGTCTAATACGATAGATAGCTCAGATGTTGATTTACCGTAATACATGACGTTAGCAACGCCGTCGATACTTTCAAGTTGTGGGATGATTTCTTTTTCAATCTGTTTTTCATCAGCTTTTGTAAAACCATTCTGTTTTTGAATGGTAATCTGTGCAAGTGGAATCATAGAGGTGTTAAGTTGGCTGACGACGGGTTTTGTAATTTCTTTTGGAAAATTCACGTTGCCAGTAATCTTTTCGACTTCGCGTGCTGCATCTTTCATGTTGGCTTTAGATGTGTATGCGATATCGATACGCGATAAACCTTCGTAAGTAGAAGAGGTAATCGTATCAACATGTTCTAGATTTCGAAATTGTTTTTCAAGAGGTTCAGTTACCTCTTTTGTCATTGTCTCAGCGTCTAAGCCTTGAGATAATGTAGTAACAGTTATTGCGGGGTTATCGACACTAGGTAGAAATTCCATTGGTAATTTAGAGCCAGAATAAATGCCGAGTACAGAAATGAGAAAAACCATGATAATAATAGCGGCTCGGTTTTTTAATGAGAACTTTGTTAACCTATCCATAAATTAATTCCTCCGTTTAAGTTGTTTTTGTAGTCCACTCTGTTACTATATAACAAAATCTGGATATTTTTCATTAAATAAATGTAAAAAAATTCTAAAAATATTCTTAAGCATGAGAAGTGTCTTGTGATCTTTTTGGGGGATTTTAATCACTGAGAGAAATCTCAATATTGAAGAAGTGCTAATTTAGGAAAAGAATGTTTTAAAAATGGGGGCGTAATAGATAGTGGGAAAGTAAGAAGTGGAAATGTTATTTATCCCGCTATTCGCGGGCAGTAATACTCCCACCTCAAAATTCGGCGAAAGCATTGTCCAGCTCTAGCGGCTAGAATCTCCGGTCGTTTCGCCCCCTCGGACGAGGCAAAAAGCGTCTCTCTGCCTTTGGCACGGGCGTCCTGCGATTCTGAGCGAGCCGCTTCCGTTTTTCTAAAGAAGTTAGGTAGGAGATAAACTGCCCGTAAAAGCCCGATTGGTGAGGGCTGATAATGAGTGGGGGATGAAGACCCCCACTCATTAATGTTTCACTTTATCGCATACTAATGAGAGAAAATACTTTTGTTTCAAAATTCAGTAGAAGTACAGAGGTTAAATAGGAGATAAGGTGTTCTTAAAAATCTAATGATTAGTGAGGATGAAGAAAGTTTCTACTGAATTTAATGTTTCAATTAGAGTTGGTTTTGTTCACCGATTAGGAAGCAAATAGAGGAATGGATGTATGATGAAACAAAGTTTGTTAAGTAGGATATGATCCTAATGAATAAGGAATAATGGCGTCATTGATTAGGGGATAAAATAATTTTATATTTTTTTATAAAATCACTTGCTATTTAAATGACAGGGTGATATATTAATAAGCGTCGCTGATGCGGAACGGCAGAAAGCGAAAAAAATAAAAAACTTGGTTGACATCGAAAAACGAAGATGCTAACATAAGGAAGTCGCAAATGAGCGGCAAACGAGTTCTTTGAAAACTGAACG
>NZ_NVPR01000068.1 GCF_002551815.1 Bacillus sp. AFS098217 | reverse complement strand
TTCACGTTGTTTGTTTCGTTTAGTTTTCAAAGTTCAACATCGCGTTTCAGCGACTTTCATAATATAACATCTTTCATCTAACTCGTCAATATCTTTTTTCTTTCGTTGTTGACGACGCTTATTAATTTACCACATTAACACTTAATGAGTCAACACTGTTTTTTTATTTTTTTAATACATGCCAAAATATTTTTATCCTGGCATTATATATAATTTAATAATGACCAATGCACAAATACCTGGTATCCCTAAAAGGCTAGAAACAGAAGCTGTTCCGATGTTAATAGGAATATGAAAATTAAAGTATGTCCCAATTACATTCACAGCAAATAACAGTACGACACCTATCATTACTTTGATGAATATCCTCCCTATAAACTGCAGCGGTTTCGTAGAGGCACCAAAAACTAACAAAACAAACACTAAAGTAAGAATACCACCAATAATAATTGTAGAATTCATTTTCCCCCTCCTTATATAACTCATACACTCTATTTGTATGGGACAAGGAGGTAAAAAAGAACATTCAATTACATAAAGTAACACCTTAATTAATGAGTATCTTCTTCATCCTCCACTGATGAAAAGCCCTCACAATCGAGGTATTACCACCCGCGAATAGCGGAATAAAAAAGACCCTGATTTAAAAATCAGAGTCTTTTACCATTGTTCCATCTTTACAGGACGACGTTTCGCTTCTTTTAATAAGAAAAAATATTTTGCTTCTGCTATTTTTAAAGAACAAAGCACATTTTGCGATGGTTCAACACTTTGCTCTACCATTCTTTTTTGACGTAACCACTCGTTTTTCACTTTCTCTAACAAAGCAATTAACTTATCATCGTATTCTTTACGCAGCTTTCCCTTTTTTTGAAAAAACATTTCAGCTTCTCCTCTTATACTTCTCTACGGCCTTCTAGGGCCTTAGATAAAGTTACTTCATCCGCATACTCTAAATCTCCACCAACCGGAAGACCATGAGCAATACGTGTTACTTTTATACCTGTTGGTTTTAAGAGACGAGAAATATACATTGCTGTAGCTTCACCTTCAATATTTGGGTTCGTTGCTAAAATAACTTCCTGCACAGTCTCATCCTGCAATCTTTTTAAAAGTTGTGGAATATTGATGTCCTCTGGTCCAATTCCTTCCATCGGGGAAATCGCACCTCGCAATACATGATAGACACCTTGATATTCTTTCATTTTTTCCATCGCAATTACATCCTTCGGCTCCTGTACGACACAGACAACCGATTGATCACGGTGGGAATCATCACAAATATAACAAGGATCACGATCTGTAATATGTCCACAAACAGAACAATATGTTAAATTTCTCTTTGCATTTACAAGTGATTTAGCAAAGTCTAGTACGTCATCTTCCTTCATATCTAACACGAAGAATGCCAATCGAACAGCTGTTTTAGGGCCGATTCCTGGCAACTTCATGAAACTATCGATAAGTTTTGATATCGGTTCTGGATAATGCATATGTCAATATCCCCCTACTAGAACATTCCACCTGGTAAATTTAAGCCTTTTGTGAATTGTCCCATTGTAGAGTTTGAAAGTTCCTCGGCTTGCTTAAGTGCATCATTTGTTGCAGCTAACACAAGATCTTGTAACATTTCAATATCTTCTGGATCTACAACCTCTTCTTTAATTTTCACTTCAAGAATTTGCTTATGGCCATTTACAACAACAGTAACCATTCCGCCACCAGCTGTACCTTCAACTGTTTTTTCACCAAGCTCTTCTTGTGCTTTCGCCATTTGCTTTTGCATTTTTTGCATTTGTTTCATCATGTTATTCATATTTCCCATTCCGCCACGCATCATAATACATTCCTCCTAATTGTTGTTATTCTTTTATTTCAATAAGTTGTTGCCCTACCAATTTTACCGCCTCTTCTACGAGGGGATCTACTTTTTGCTCTGCAGCTTCTTCTGAATTTCCATCTTCGCGTTGTAAAAATTCTTCACGAATTTTACCCCATTCCGCCTTTGGAATCGCAATCATATTCAATCTTTTACTCAGCAATTCAAAAAGAACTTGTTCTACGGTATCCATGGCATCACGATTTTCACTCGCCATTTTGCAATGTATCTCATATTGGAAAGCTAAAACATAAGAATCTTCAGAAGCTGCAACTGGTTCACTATTCTCTAACAATACAGCAAACGCCACTTTATTATAGGATTTAAGTCTTCCTAACAACTCACCCCATACGCCTTTTAGCTGCTCTAAATCTTGGCGTTTCGCTTGCTTTAACACTTCATGCACACGCCCAACAGGAATTTTCATACTTCCTGTCCGCACTGGCTTTGGTGTTGAACGCGTTTCCCTTACTTCCTGCTGCACACCAGCTGGTACACCATTCTTCTTCACGTGTTCTAATTCTTTTTCCAGTTGTTGCATTCTGTTCATAATCGCCTGCAAACGGTCTGTTCCATTTGCCTGCACCATAAATTGCTGACAAAGTTGCACCATAACAACTTCTAGGAAAATGCGCGGATGATTTGTCCACTTCATCTCCTGTTGTCCCTTACTGAGTGTATGAATAATTTCATAAATCATCTCGGGTTGCATCGCTTCACTTAGCATACAGAACTGATCATCTACAATTACCCGTTCTAACATATGTTCTAATTGTGGCGAAGTTTGATATAAGAGCATATCACGATAATAGTAAATGAAATCCTCCATAAAACGAACTGGGTCTTTTCCTTTACTCATCATATCATCAATAATGCGTAATGCTCTTGATACATCATTTTCACGTATACATTCTACAAGGTTACCTAAATATTGTTGAGAAACAGAACCTGTTACCGCTAAGACATCCTCAGTTGTAACTATCCCATCGCTATAAGAAATAGCTTGGTCGATAAGACTTAACGCATCACGCATACCACCCTCAGCGGCACGCGCAACAATTTGTAACGCCTCATCTTCTACCTTTGTCCCCTCATTTGTAACAACCGTCGCTAGCCTTTCTACAATATCATGTACTGATATTTTTCGAAATTCAAAGCGTTGGCAGCGTGAAATGATTGTAGGTGGAATTTTATGCGGCTCTGTTGTTGCCAAAATAAAGATAACATGTTGTGGCGGCTCTTCTAACGTCTTTAAAAGCGCATTAAAAGCTCCCATAGAAAGCATGTGAACTTCATCAATAATGTATACTTTATATCTCACTGCACTTGGGGCATATTTTACCTTATCTCTTATATCTCGAATTTCATCTACACCGTTATTTGAAGCCGCATCAATTTCTAATACATCCGAAATAGACCCTTGTGTAATGCCTAAACACGCAGGACATTCATTACAAGGCTCAGCTACTGGAGCATGCTCACAGTTAATTGCCTTTGCAAATACTTTTGCAATTGTCGTTTTACCTGTTCCCCTCGGACCAGAAAACAAATAAGCATGCGAAGCTTTCTCTTGAAGAAGGGCATTTTGCAACGTTTTTGTTACGTGCTTTTGACCGACTACATCTTCAAACTTTTGCGGTCTCCATGTCCGGTATAACGCTTGGTATGACACGAAAATACGGCCTCCCTCAAAGGTTATTATCTTGTATATTATAACCCATTCTGTTTATAGATTCCAAAAGTTATTTTCTATACAAAAAACTCACCTTTTTATATAAGGTGAGTTTTGTATACATATATAACTGCCGTGCACCTTCTGTCGATTACGTACCATAAGCGTTACTTAAGCAGTTAGCTCGGTTCAGGCACTCCTGCGGCACACGAGAAAACCCGCTTATTGCTGCTTCCTTCCGGACCTGACAAGGTTCACGGGGTCCCGTTGCGCAGGACCCAAACGTCAACACCACTTACTTAAGGCAGGCCTTACAGCAACATAACCTCGAGAAGGGATTCGGCCTCGCTAGAGCGGATTGCGAGTACAGGGCACCGCTACCTCCCCGCTTAGCACGGCAAAGTTAAAACCAATATTCGGTTGCCTTGAATAAGGCACTATCAGTATAACTTGTTTCTTCATAAATTGCAAATATGTTAGGCACCAGTATTTTTATCCAATTTTTCCTTCTGCTCTTTCCTTCTTTTACGAAGTTCTCTAAAAAAGTTCGTTAACAGCATGCCACATTCTTCTTCCATCACACCTGGTACCACTTCACATTGGTGATTAAAACGCTCGTCTGTTAAAAGATTCATTAAAGTACCTGCGCATCCACCTTTTGGATCACTTGCACCATATACAACACGTTTCACACGTGATAAAACAATTCCACCCGCGCACATTGGACACGGCTCTAACGTAACATATAATGTTGCATTTTCTAAACGCCACGTCCCTAACTTTTTACAAGCTTCATCTATAGCTAATAACTCTGCATGAGCAATTGATCGTTGCTCTGTCTCTCTTAAATTATAGGCGGCGCTGATTACTTTCCCATCTAGCACAATAACAGCTCCAATCGGAACCTCTTGTATCTCTTCAGCTTTCTTTGCCTCTTCTATTGCACGTTGCATAAAATAAATATCTTGTTCCATAATACATTCCTCTCATTACGAATAAAATACGATAGCTCCTTCACCACTAAATCTCATTTAGCCGCACTTCTCCTTACACATGTAGGATAACTTTTCCCCATTCAATCCAACCTAAAGAAAAAGGAAGGGTGATTACATATGAAAAATACAGCATTACTCATCGTTGACATGATTAACGACTTCAAATTCTCACACGGACCTATTTTAGCGCAAAAGTGCGAGATAATAGTGGAACCTATCTTAAAATTAAAACAAACCATGAAACTATTGGGTTATCCTGTAATTTATGTTAACGATCATTATCAACTATGGAGAGCTGATATCGATCAACTTATCGCTCATTGTACAAATCAGTATAGCAAACACATTATACAAGTAATCTCTCCCGAATCGGATGATTATGTTTTTATTAAACCACACTATTCCGCATTTTATGAAACGCCTTTAAATTCTTTATTAGGGCATTTAAAAATTGAAAACCTTATCGTAACAGGAATAGCAGGAAATATATGCATCCTTTTTACAGCCAATGATGCCCATATGAGAAATTATTCTCTTTCTGTACCACAGGACTGTATTGCCTCCAATTCCGATCAAGATAATATACACGCTTTGAAAATAATGGAGACAACATTAAAGGCAAATATTATGCCTTCTTTCCAACTGAAACTGGATTAGTATATATCTATTTTCTAACTTTTTATAACAAATTAGTCCGTTCACTTCCCTCTTATGCTACAATAATTCTGTTTTGTGCTTTTATTTACAGTAAATTATGAACTGAAAGGAGGAAACAGCGTGACCGGAGTACCATTTATTACGGTTGAAGGGCCAATTGGTGTTGGAAAAACTTCACTAGCGAAGGAAATTTCAACTCACATGCAACTCCACTTATTAAAAGAAATTGTTGATGAAAATCCCTTCTTAGGGAAGTTTTATGAAAACATTGACGAATGGAGTTTTCAAACAGAAATGTTCTTCCTTTGTAATCGATATAAACAATTGGAAGATATTAATATAAAGTATTTAATGAAACATAAACCAGTTGTAGCGGATTACCATATATGTAAAAACCTAATTTTTGCATCTCGTACATTAAAAGATGTTCAATATGACAAATACATGCAAATTTATCGTATTCTTACGCAGGATATGCCTGTACCAAATGTCATTGTATACTTAACAGCAAGCCTTGAAACATTGCAAAAACGAATCGCAATGCGCGGGCGGGAATTCGAAAAAAATATGGATCCAAATTACTTACTACAACTCACTAAAGATTACGAAACGGCAATGGAAACTTTCAAAAAGGATCATCCCGATATCCCAGTCTTGAAGTTTAATGGAGATAATATAGATTTCGTAAAGAATAGCGATGACTTAAATGTAATTTTATCCACCCTCCAAAATACACTCTTAAAGGGGACGAAATAGCAATGAATTTAAGGCAAAAATATGATATACCCAATGATGCAGTAATTACAATCGCTGGTACGGTTGGTGTGGGTAAATCAACTATGACAACTGCACTTGCTAACGCTTTAGGTTACCGGACATCATTTGAGAAAGTGGATTCTAATCCATATTTAGATAAGTTCTACGCTGACTTCACACGTTGGAGCTTTCACTTACAAGTTTATTTTTTAGCGGAGCGATTTAAAGAACAAAAAAGAATTTTTGAATATGGCGGAGGCTTTGTACAAGATCGTTCTATCTATGAAGATACTGGCATTTTTGCAAAAATGCATCACGAAAAAGGAACAATGACAGAGACAGATTATGAAACATACAAAGGATTGTTCGATGCAATGGTTATGACACCTTACTTCCCACATCCAGACTTATTAATCTATTTAGAAGGTTCCTTTGATGATATTGTTAGCCGTATTCAAGAACGTGGTCGCCCAATGGAACAACAAACACCAATTGAATATTGGAAAGAAATGCACGGACGTTATGAAAATTGGATTAATAACTTTAATTCATGCCCTGTCCTACGCTTAAATATTAATGAATACGATATTTTAAAAGGTGAAGATTCAATTGAACCGATCATTAAGAAAATTGGTCATTTCTTAAAACAAACACGCAAACTTGTAAAATAAAAAACCCGTGCATATGCACGGGTTTTCCTATTAATTTACTTTTTCTTTTTCGTTGAAGCAATAATTTCGCTCTCTGACTTCCCAGCATTAATACGCTGACGAACAGTGCTCGTACTAATATCATACGCTTCAGCAATTTCTTTAACAGTCATTTCTTTCCCATTAATAACTGCTGTCAATACTTTACCAGTACGTTTTGGAGCTGCTTCTTTTTTCGCAGTTTTTTTCGGTGCTTCTGCTTTTTTCACATTACAAGTACAACCGCAAAGCTTACGGAATGTATCATCACTTATAATACACGATACGTTTGCACCACTATTTAAAATTCTATTGTTCTTACAGACTGGACATTGTACATAGTATAAAGTTTTTCCATCTAAAGGAAACGTTTGTATAATAAGATCCATGTTGACTCCTTTCATATCTATGAAGATAATCATCGGAATATGAGTGTTTATTAAGGCGATAATAGCCTTACATCATACTTTCTGATTGGTTTTAAAATAAAAACTCGTTACGTGTTGGTAACGAGTTCTCCAATCTCCACTTATATGCGCTGTTGTCAATTATATCTGGAGGAGGTAGAGGGATTCGAACCCCCGCGCGACTCTCGCCACCTGTCGGTTTTCAAGACCGATCCCTTCAGCCAGACTTGGGTATACCTCCATATTGACATCAAATATAATAACAAAAGAAAAACAGTTAGTCAACCCTACTATCATAAATTATGAGGAAAGGAAAATATTACTTTTCCTTTCCCTTTATGTTGCTACTGACAACACCTGTAATTACCAATCACTCATACCGATGAAAGTTTTAATTTACTTAATAACTGTTTTTCCTCCCATATAAGGGCGAAGAACTTCTGGAATTATAATTGTACCATCTTCTTGTTGATAGTTTTCTAAAATTGCTGCAACTGTACGTCCAATCGCAAGACCAGATCCATTTAATGTATGAACAGGTTCTGGTTTTGCATTCGGTTCACGACGGAAACGAATGTTTGCACGTCTTGCTTGGAAAGCTTCAAAGTTACTGCAAGAAGAAATTTCACGATATGTTCCATAACTTGGAATCCATACTTCGATATCGTATTTCTTCGCTGCTGTAAATCCTAAATCTCCTGTACACATGCTCATAACACGATATGGCAGACCTAATAATTGTAACACGCGTTCCGCATCATTTGTTAATTTTTCTAATTCTTCATAAGAATCTTCTGGTTTAACAAATTTCACAAGCTCAACTTTATTAAATTGATGCTGACGGATTAAACCGCGTGTATCGCGTCCAGCTGATCCTGCTTCAGAACGGAAACAAGAGCTAAATGCTGCATAACGAATTGGCAATTGCTCTGCGCTTAAGATTTCGTCACGGTGCATATTTGTTACAGGAACCTCAGCTGTAGGAATTAAGAAGTAATCTTCACTCTCAATAAGGAACGCATCTTCTTCAAACTTTGGAAGCTGCCCCGTTCCTGTCATACTTGCACGGTTTACCATATACGGAGGTAACACTTCTTCATACCCATGTTCATCAGTATGAAGATCCAGCATAAAGCTAATTAAAGCACGTTCCAATCTTGCACCTGCACCTTTATAGAATACAAAGCGGCTTCCTGTTACTTTAGCAGCACGCTCAAAGTCTAAAATCCCTAAATCAGTTGCAAGATCCCAGTGTGGTTTTGGTTCAAAGTTAAATTCTTTTACCTCTCCCCAAGTACGAGCTACCACGTTATCATCCTCTGTTTCACCAATTGGTGCAGATTCATGCGGGATATTTGGAATAGAAAGCATTAATCTTTCTAAATCTTCTTCAACTATACGAAGCTCATTGTCAAGATCCTTTACTTTTTCTCCTACTTCACGCATCTCTAAAATTAGTGCCTCTGCATCTTTCTTTTCGCGTTTTAACACAGAGATCTGTTGAGATACTTCATTACGTTTACTTTTCAATTCCTCTGTTTGAACAAGCAACTCTCTTCTTCTTGTATCTAATTCTTCAAAACGACCGAAATCAGTTAAATCTTCGCCTCTATGCTGTAATTTTGCTTTTACTTCTTCAAAATTCGCACGTAAAAATTTAATATCAAGCATTATATATTCCTCCTTTTGTTTTATAAAACACAAAAAACTCCCGTCCCTGTAAAAAGGGACGGGAGTTAACCCGCGTTGCCACCCTAGTTGAAAGCACCGTTGCTTTCCTCTCAAGTAGAAATAACGGCTCTTCACCGGAAATGCTTACTAATCATAAAGATATTCCACATTCCATTCCAGGATGGATTCACAAACTGTTTCTATCGGTTTTCACCAACCACCGACTCTCTATAAGAAACAACATTTGTTACTACTTCCTATCAACACGCTTATTTTATAAAATTGTTACCATCAATTTACTATAATCTTACACAAGTTGCAAGTTACTTATACAATTTTTTTCATTTTTGCTTCTTTCACCATCTGTACAAAATATGCTGTAACACGATGGTCATCCGTTAATTCCGGATGGAAAGAAGCTGCTAAAAATGGTCCTTGTCTCACTGCTACCATTCGATCATTATGCATAGAAAGAACCTCTACGTTATCAGCTACATTGACAACATATGGCGCACGAATAAATACACCAATAAAGTCTTCTCCTACATCTTTTATCGAAAGCGCTGCTTCGAAGCTATCCTTTTGGCGTCCAAATGCATTACGTTCAACTGTAATATCCATCGCACCAATATGAGATTCTTCATAGCCTACAAGCTTGTTTGCAAGTAAAATCATACCTGCACATGTACCAAACATTGGCTTACCAGATTTCGCAAATTCACGAAGTGACCCCATAAAATCGTACTTATCAATAAGACGGCGCATTGTTGTACTTTCACCGCCTGGTAAAATAAGACCATCAATTTTTTCAAGCTGTTCTACACGTTTAACAACTACAGCCTCTGCGCCACTTGCTTCAACTGCTTTTACATGCTCACGAACAGCTCCTTGAAGACCTAATACACCGACTTTTACCATTTCAAAATCTCCTTTGATTACCAACCGCGTTCTTGCATGCGTTGTTCTGGTAATAACGTCGAAATTTCAACGCCCTTCATTGCAGTACCTAATCCTTTAGAAAGGCTTGCAATTAACTCGTAATCTTCATAATGTGTTGTCGCTTCAACAATTGCACGTGCAAATTTCTCTGGGTTTTCTGATTTGAAAATACCAGATCCAACGAACACACCATCTGCACCAAGCTGCATCATTAATGCTGCGTCTGCTGGCGTTGCTACACCACCTGCTGCAAAGTTTACAACCGGTAAGCGGCCTAGGCGTTTGATTTCAAGTAATACTTCATAAGGAGCTCCCGTATTTTTTGCATATGTCATTAATTCGTCTTCACGAAGACTCGCAACTTGACGGATTTCTGCATTGACTTGACGCATATGACGTACTGCTTCTACAATGTTTCCTGTTCCAGGCTCACCTTTTGTACGGAGCATAGACGCACCTTCTGCGATACGACGCGCTGCTTCTCCAATATCGCGGCATCCGCATACAAATGGAACAGTATAATCACGTTTATTTAAATGATACACTTCATCAGCTGGAGTTAACACTTCACTCTCATCGATGTAGTCTACCCCTAATGATTCTAATACACGTGCTTCCACAAGATGACCAATACGGCATTTTGCCATAACTGGAATTGATACAGCACCCATAACTTCTTCTACGATTGTTGGATCCGCCATACGTGCAACGCCACCTGCTGCACGAATATCCGCAGGAACACGCTCTAGTGCCATAACAGCAACTGCGCCTGCTTCTTCTGCAATTTTTGCTTGTTCAGCGTTAACTACGTCCATGATAACGCCGCCTTTTTGCATTTCTGCCATTCCACGTTTTACACGTTCTGTTCCCGTTACATTTGTCATATACAAAAACCCCCCTAGATGAATTACTTTCCCCTGCTAAAGGCGAAAATTAAGAATACTCTTACATTCTACCACTAACTATAAGATGCTTGTCCACTACTTTTTCATAAAGTCGATATGAAAAATGGAATAAAAAAAGCTCCTACAATGAGGAGCTTTTAAAACCAGCCTTTTACTGTATCAACAGCACTATTCCACATACCACTAAAGAAAGAGCCAATACCACGCATAGAACGTACAAACCAGTTTGCCTGTTCTACGTCTGAATTTGTTACAAGATCTACTTGTAATGACTTACCTGATAAAAATCCAGGGTCATTATTATCTTTAGGCGATATAACCATTTGTCCA
Organism: Bacillus sp. AFS098217; assembly: GCF_002551815.1. Taxonomy (GTDB): domain Bacteria; phylum Bacillota; class Bacilli; order Bacillales; family Bacillaceae_G; genus Bacillus_A. The sequence goes on along the minus strand of NZ_NVPR01000068.1, from coordinate 3,865 downwards.
AGTGCTGTCCCTTTTTTAATTGGTGCTTCTTTTTCTTTACTTATATTTTTAAATTCTGTTTTATATACATCTTTACTTCCTTTTAGCATCGGAAGTGTAACAGCTTGTTTCGTTTGAACTGCAACATCTTTATCTTTTGCATTTTTTACTTGTACAGTTTCATGTCCTTTTACTGCTGACCCTTTTGGATATACCTTTTTCACTTCAAAATTCGTAAATCCATAATCAAAAAGTTTCTTTGTTTCTGCAAAACGTGCTGGGTGAGAATTCGTTTTAATTACAACGGAAATTAAACGCATACCATTACGTTCTGCTGTCCCTGTAAAGCAATCTCCAGCTTCTGGTGTAGAACCTGTTTTAAGGCCGTCTACTCCTTCATATTGGAATACAAGACCTTTTAACATCCAGTTCCAGTTATCCATTTTAACAGGATATTTTCCACCTTCTTGGAATACTTTTTTCGGAATTTTCGCTGTGTCTAATACTTTTGGAAAATCTTGAATCAGACGTTGCGCTAAAATCGCGACATCTCTTGCAGACATTTTATTTTCTTCATCTGGTGTTGTGCCTTCAGGATGCTGCCCTTTTAAGTCTTTGTTTGTTAGACCTGTAGAGTTTACGAATTTATAATTTTTTAATCCAAACTCTTTCGCCTTATCATTCATCATTTTTACGAAATCTACTTCTTTACCCGCAACCGCTTCAGCTAAAGCAATTGTTGCACCGTTTGCAGAGTAAATTGCCATTGCCTCGTATAACTCTTTTACCGTATAAGAGCCACCATTTTCTAATGGAACGTTTGATAATGTGCGATCTTGTGAAATCTTATGTGCATATTCAGAAACTTTTACCTTTTGGTCCCACTTAAGTTTCCCTTTTGCCACAGCTTCATTAACTAAGTATTCACTCATCATTTTTGTCATACTAGCAATTGCTAATAATTCATCTGCATTTTTTTGGTATAAAATTTTCCCTGAATCTGCTTCTACTAAAATCGCTGCTCCTGCTTCAACATCTAAAGCAGGGCCTGTTTCTGCTGATGCACTGCTATACGTAACAAACATGCTGCAAAATAATGTAAGCACTGTTACCATCGCAATGAATCTCTTGCAAAGCATACCTTTCACTTCTGTTACCCCCAATATCTTTGTACTCACATAACCGTTATTCTAACATAATCAAAAAAAAATAGACAGAGATATCAAATCTCTGTCTATTTACATATAAGACATTATAAAGAGTAATTTGGAGCCTCTTTTGTAATTTGTACATGATGTGGATGACTTTCACGTAAACCAGCACCTGACATACGAATGAATTGTGCATTTTCACGCAAGAATTCTAAATCCTTTGCTCCGCAATATCCCATACCTGCACGTAATCCACCAACCAACTGATGGACTGTATCAGCTAAAGGCCCTTTATATGGTACACGACCTTCGATACCTTCTGGAACAAGTTTTTTGTTTCCTTCTTGGAAGTAACGATCTTTACTTCCTTTTTCCATCGCTCCAACAGAACCCATACCGCGGTATACTTTAAATTGACGACCTTGATAAATTTCAGTTTCTCCTGGGCTTTCACCTACACCGGCAAACATACTACCAAGCATAACAACATGTGCTCCTGCTGCTAAAGCTTTTACCATATCACCAGAGTATTTAATACCACCATCAGCAATAACTGGAATGCCATGCTTACGAGCTTCTGTTGCACAATCATATACTGCTGTTAATTGTGGTACACCTACACCAGCTACAACGCGTGTTGTACAAATAGAGCCTGGTCCAATACCAACTTTGATAACATTTGCACCAGCTTCAATTAATGCGCGTGTTGCTTCAGCTGTAGCAACGTTACCTGCAATAATGTTTAATGTCGGATATTTTTCTCGAACTTCCTTTACTTTGTCAGCTACATTTTTGTGATGTCCATGAGCTGTATCAAGTACAATTACGTCTACGTTTGCTTTTACTAATGCATCAATACGAAGCATAGCGTCTGCAGTTACACCAACTGCCGCCCCAACTAATAAGCGGCCTTGTTTATCTTTTGCTGAGTTTGGAAACTCAATTACTTTTTCAATATCTTTAATTGTGATAAGCCCTTGTAATACACCGTTATTATCAACAAGAGGGAGCTTTTCAATTTTATATTTCTGTAGGATCTTTTCAGCTTCTTCTAACGTAGTACCAACTGGAGCTGTGATTAATTGTTCTTTTGTCATCACATCGGAAATCTTGATAGAGTAGTCTTGGATAAAACGCATATCACGGTTTGTAATAATACCAACTAATTTTTGCTCTTCTAAGTTATTTACAATTGGTACACCTGAGATACGATATTTTCCCATAAGATGCTCTGCATCAAATACTTGATGATCTGGAGTTAAAAAGAAAGGATCTGAAATAACGCCGCTTTCAGAACGTTTTACTTTATCAACCTGCTCAGCTTGTTGCTCGATAGACATATTCTTATGAATAACGCCTAAACCGCCTTGACGCGCCATTGCAATAGCCATATCCGCTTCTGTTACTGTATCCATTCCCGCACTAATTAAAGGAATATTTAACTGTAAACTTTCGGATAGAACTGTTTTAACACTTACTTCTCTTGGCAATACATCTGACTTCGCTGGTACAAGTAACACATCATCGAATGTCAAACCTTCTTTAACAAATTTAGATTCCCACATAATTATTCCCCCTATGATACCAGAAATTATTATTAGTAGCTTAACAATTGGTTAAAATACTGTCAAGAAAGTGGAAATATGTTAGAATTTTTAGATAATAAAAGGAGCGTAATATATGCATCATACATCTCATACTTGGCAGCAAGTAAGTTTCTTTTTTTCATCCCATAACGTACAGCGTTATCTTGCCCATTGCTATGAAAAATTACCTATCAAAAATGCCGAAAAAAAAAGTTTTGAAAATTGTTATCCCTTTATCTATTACTTAGAACATGGGAAAAGTTATTACGAATTATGTAAAACAGCACCTTTTTCTATTCGACCAATGTTACTATTTTACGGAATGTGCCAGCTCTTTAAAGCATGTTTGTTAACCATTGATCCAAACTATCCAGAATCAACCACAGTCTTAGCACATGGGGTAACAACACGGAAACGAAAAAAGCAGGGTTATCAGTTTTTAGAAGATGAGATTAAAGTACAAAAAAACGGACTGTTCCCTCATATTGCAGAACGAATGTTTCACATGAAACACTTAGAGGGTGAAAAATTTAATATGTTAGAGCAAATGGAGAAAATCCCTGAGTTACAAACTCTATTCCAATATAGTCGAAAAGGACAGATGTTATATAAAGTCAATATATTAAATACACACGATATTTCATTTCCCTCTAGCATACTCGATCGTTTACATATGACAAAGGAAAGATTTTCTCGTTACATCGAAACAACTTGTAAACATCTCTCTATACAGCATACAATTCACGAAACAAATGAATCCGACTTGTTATTCTCAGCTCCCGTTCGCACATGGAATCCTTTATATAGCACACCATTGGCCTATGACTACTATACGGGCTCATACTATTGGCCAATCACGAATGATTCTAGAAATTCTAAACCCTTCTTACCCGAACCACTCATACACTATTTACTGCTCTATAATTTAAGCATGATTTCTCGCTACGAGACTGACTGGTGGTATGACTTATTAGGAAGCTATGCCTCAGAGGATTATCCGTTTATTTATCAATTTTTAGGCATTACTGCAGAGAAAATCCCTTACTATGTTTCACTATTTTTATTAGGTCAATGTCCCCCTATTTCTTAGGAAATAAAAAAAGCACGAGTCAATTGACTCGTGCTTTAATTGCTTGGCGACGTCCTACT
>NZ_NVPR01000067.1 GCF_002551815.1 Bacillus sp. AFS098217 | reverse complement strand
GGATTTAGATGTCGAAAAATAAAAATGGATTTATATAGCACTGTTAAAAATAGTATGTTGATGGTCACTAAAATTAAATATAACTCTTTAATTTTACATAGTAAGTAAGGTTTTTAAAAGGTATTCTTTGTCTTTAGGTAGAGTATTTCCTTTGATCTTTCAAATTAATAAATAACCAAATTATCGACATTCGATTTAGAACATTCAGAAAAGTGATTGACATTAGGAAATGATTGCTATAAAATCAACGGTAATTAAATAGTCTTATCAAGAAAAGGTGGAGGGACAGGCCCTATGAAACCTTGGCAACAGCCGTATAACGGAATTGTGCCAAATCCTGCAGGTAATAACCCTGAGAGATAAGAAAGAGACTCTAGAGCGTGTTTTCAAACTGCTTCTTTCTTGTTCAGGAAAGAAGCAGTTTTTTTATTTTTTATAAAAGAAAGGGGTATAGAAAATGAGTGAATCATGGGGGAAAGGAACAATATGTGTGCAAGGTGGTTATACACCAAAGAATGGTGAACCACGTGTTTTACCGCTCTATCAAAGTACAACTTATAAATATGATACGTCGGATGATTTGGCGGCGCTCTTTAATTTAGAGGCAGAAGGTTACATTTATACACGTATTGGAAACCCCACACTTGCAGCATTTGAACAGAAGTTAGCAGAATTAGAGGGCGGCGTTGGGGCTGTTGCAACAGCTTCGGGTCAGGCAGCTATTATGCTTGCTGTTTTAAATATTTGCAGCAGTGGTGACCATTTACTTTGCTCTTCAACTGTTTATGGGGGAACATTTAACTTATTTGGAGTAAGTTTACGTAAATTGGGGATTGATGTTACGTTCTTTAATCCGAACTTAACTGCAGATGAAATTGTGGCACTTGCCAATGATAAAACAAAGCTAATTTATGCGGAATCGCTTGGGAACCCAGCGATGAATGTTTTAAATTTTAAAGAATTTTCAACAGCTGCGAAAGAGTTAGAAGTACCGTTTATCGTTGATAATACTTTAGCGACACCGTATTTATGCCAAGCGTTTGAGCATGGCGCAAATATTATTGTTCATTCTACAACGAAATATATTGATGGTCATGCAAGTTCATTAGGCGGGATTGTCATTGATGGTGGAAACTTTGATTGGACGAATGGTAAATATCCAGAGCTTGTCGAACCAGATCCAAGTTACCACGGTGTAAGCTATGTGCAGAACTTTGGAGCAGCAGCGTATATTGTAAAAGCACGCGTTCAGTTATTAAGAGACTATGGAAACTGTATGAGCCCATTCAATGCGTATATTAGTAATATTGGTTTAGAAACATTACACTTACGAATGGAACGCCATAGTGAAAATGCTCTTGCAGTTGCAAAGTGGCTAGCCAATCATGAACGTATTGAATGGGTGAATTATCCGGGGTTAGACAGTAATGAAAATTATCCATTAGCGCAAAAGTATTTAGCAAAAGGTGCGAGTGGTGTCTTAACGTTTGGTATTAAAGGAGGAGTGGAAGCTGCGAAAGAGTTTATTGCAAATGTGAAATTGGCAACGCTTGTGACACATGTAGCAGATGCAAGAACATGCGTAATTCACCCTGCTAGTACAACGCACAGACAGTTAAATGAAGAGGATCAGCGCTTAGCTGGTGTTACATCTGATTTAATTCGCCTATCGGTTGGGATAGAAGATGTTTCTGACATTATTGCTGATTTGCAAACAGCTTTAGTTGGAGGAAAAGAACATGCCAATTATAGTTGATAAAGATTTACCAGCTCGTAAAGTATTGCAAGAAGAAAATATTTTCGTAATGACAAAAGATCGAGCTGAAACGCAAGATATTCGTGCTTTGAAAATTGCAATTTTGAACTTAATGCCAACAAAACAAGAAACAGAGGCGCAATTACTTCGGTTAATTGGTAATACGCCACTTCAATTGGATGTACATTTACTCCATATGGAGTCTCATGTATCCCGTAATGTAGCACAGGAGCATTTAACAAGTTTTTATAAGACATTTCGTGATATTGAAGGAGAAAAATTTGATGGGCTCATTATTACGGGAGCACCAATTGAGACACTTCCTTTTAAAGATGTAGATTATTGGAAAGAGCTTGAGCGTATTATGGAATATTCAAAAACGAATGTAACATCTACGCTGCATATTTGCTGGGGTGCACAAGCTGGTTTGTATTATCATTATGGAATCCCAAAATACCCACTTGAAGAAAAAATGTTTGGTGTGTTTGAACATGAAGTGCGTGAGCAGCACGTAAAGCTGCTGCAGGGGTTTGATGAACTCTTTTTTGTACCGCATTCTCGTCATACGGAAGTACGTGCGGATGATATTGAAAAGATAGAAGAATTAACGTTACTGGCAACGTCAGAAGAAGCCGGTGTTCATCTTGTTATCGGGCAAGATGGTAAGCATATTTTTGCTCTTGGTCATAGTGAATATAGCTGTGATACTTTAAAACAGGAATATGAACGAGATAAACGAAGAGGGCTGGATATTACAGTTCCAAAAAACTATTTTAAATATAATAATCCAGACGAAAAACCGCTTGTAAGATGGCGGAGTCATGGAAACCTATTATTTTCAAATTGGCTGAATTATTATGTGTATCAAGAAACCCCTTATATTTTGTAGATGATGATTATATAACACGTGGTAGCGTTTTCTTTGTAGAGATTAACTTATATTTTTCCGAATGTTCAAAATACATTGTTTTTCAGAAATTTAACTTATATAATGGCATCTAAATACAAATTTCTAGAGGGGTGAACAGTATCATGAATGAAATTCAAGTGGGCTTATTAGGCCTTGGGACAGTTGGCAGCGGTGTGGTTCGCATTATTACGGACCATCAGGATCGATTAATGCACCAAGTAGGTTGCCCAGTGAAAATAGCAAAAGTATTAGTGCAAAGTATTGAGAAAGAGAGAGAGGTTCAAGTACCCTCTACTCTATTAACGAAAAATGTAAATGAAATTATAGATCATCCTGATATTGATGTTGTCATTGAAGTGATGGGCGGCATAGAGGAAGCAAAAGCATACATTTTACAGGCGTTGAAAAATGGTAAGCATGTTGTTACTGCCAATAAAGATTTAATGGCATTACACGGAGCGGAGTTGCTCACGGTAGCAAAGGAGAATAACGCTGATTTATTTTACGAGGCAAGCGTGGCAGGAGGGATTCCAATTTTACGAAGCATTGTAGAGGGGCTTTCTTCAGACCTCATTACAAAGGTAATGGGAATCGTGAACGGTACAACAAACTTTATTCTGACAAAAATGTCTGACGAGGGGAGAGCATATGACGACGTGTTGAAAGAAGCGCAGCAGCTTGGATTTGCGGAAGCAGATCCAACATCAGACGTAGAAGGTTTAGATGCAGCAAGGAAAATGACGATTCTAGCTACTCTTGGCTTTTCTACAAATGTAGAGCTCGGAGATGTGAAGGTGAAAGGGATTACTTCCATTACAGAGGAAGACATTGCATATAGTAAAAGCTTAGGATATACAATTAAATTAATTGGGCTCGCCAAGCGTGATGGTGAAAAGTTAGAGGTAACTGTTGAGCCAACGTTACTTCCTAATACGCATCCTCTCGCAGCTGTTCAAAATGAATATAACGCCGTATATGTATACGGTGAAGCGGTAGGAGAAACGATGTTTTATGGACCTGGTGCAGGAAGTTTGCCAACCGCAACAGCAGTCGTTTCTGATTTAGTTGCAGTGATGCAAAATGTGCGCCTTGGTGTAACTGGAAATAGTGCTGTTTCCCCGCAGTATGAGAAAGTGTTAAAAGAGCCAGATGAAATTTTTGTGAAAAAGTTTTTACGCCTACATGTAAGCGATGAGATTGGTGTATTTGCAAAAATTACATCCTTATTCTCTGAACGCGGTGTGAGCTTTGAAAAAATTATTCAAATGCCATTACAAGAGAAAGGAAAAGCTGAGATTGTCATCGTAACACACCGTGCATCTCTTGCAGATTATGAATATATTTTACATACATTGCAAGCTTATGAAGAGATAGATTGTGTGAAAGCAAACTATCGAATTGAAGGAGATGCGAAGTAATGTGGAAAGGCTTGCTTGCTGAATATAAAGAATTTCTACCTATTACAGAAAAGACACCTTCTTTAACGTTACATGAAGGTAATACACCACTCATTTTATTAGAGAACTTGTCAGCTCGGTGGGGCGTGACGATTTATGGGAAAATAGAAGGCGCAAATCCAACTGGGTCTTTTAAAGACCGCGGTATGGTAATGGCTGTAGCAAAGGCGAAGGAAGCTGGAAGTGGTGCGGTAATTTGCGCATCAACAGGTAATACGTCTGCATCTGCAGCAGCATATGCAGCTAGGGCCGGATTATCATGTATTGTTATTATTCCGAATGGGAAGATTGCATATGGTAAGTTAGCGCAAGCTGTTATGTATGGTGCTGAGATTGTAAGTATTGATGGGAATTTTGATCATGCGCTGCAAATTGTGCGTAATTTGAGTGAGTCCTCACCAATTACGCTTGTAAATTCTGTTAACCCATATCGGATTGAAGGCCAGAAAACAGCTGCATTTGAAATTTGTGATGCGTTAGGGAAGGCCCCCGATATTTTAGCCATCCCAGTTGGGAATGCTGGCAATATAACAGCATATTGGAAAGGTTTTATGGAGTATCATGAAAGACTAGGTACGGGTTTACCAAAAATGCATGGCTTTGAAGCAGACGGTGCAGCGGCGATTGTACGCAGGCATAAAATTGAAAATCCTGAGACAGTTGCAACAGCTATTCGCATTGGAAACCCTGCAAGCTGGGAGCAAGCTGCCTTAGCTGCCGAGCACTCTCAAGGTAAAATTGACGAAGTAACAGATGTTGAAATTCTTGAAGCGTATGAATGGTTAGCGAAGTACGAGGGGATTTTTGCTGAACCTGCTTCCTGTGCATCTCTTGCTGGTGTTTATAAGCAATTGCAAAACGGAGAAATTGAGAAGGGAAGTCAAATCGTGGCCGTTTTAACAGGGAATGGTTTGAAGGACCCCGATATTGCTATTGATACGAAGAAAATTCAGCCAGTTGTGTTACCAAATGATGAGAAGGTTGTCTTTGATTATATTCAAGGAGCGGTCTTTCAATGAAATAGACGAAAAAGGACCTATTGGAGCTTTATTTGCTCAATAGGCCTTTTTTACGTGGAGAATTTTTGTACCCATATGAATAAATGCTTGAATAATCCATCCTGTTGTAAAGGAAAGAATAATGGTTCCGAAGTAAATAGGTCCATCTAGTAAGAAACTAAGTGTCAAAAATAACAAAGCTAATGAAATTTCTGTTCTACGAAACGTCCATTTCTTCTTTTCAGCCATTGTTAAGACAAATGCCTCTTGTGGTGCTGCACATAATTGTGTGGAGACATAGATTCCAATTCCAGCGCCAACGAATAGATTTCCGCACACAAGTGTTATATATTTTGGAAGAGAGCGGATAGAATCCATAATAATAGTAATAGAACCAATCCAATCAACAAAAACAGAAATCAGAACCATAGTAACAATCGTTCCAATTGTAATATGCTTTTTATTTAAAAAGAGCACAATAATTGTAAAAGCAAAGTTAATCATAAAAATCCAAAAACCAATACTTATACCGAAATTTTGATATAGTGCAATAAAGAATGAATCATAGGGACTAAGCCCAAAAGAAGTGATGGTTGTCATCATATTAATTCCGAGGGAAAGAATGAGTAAGCCACCAATAAAAAATATATATTCTAATTTGAAGCGTATCATATGTTCCAAATCCTTTCTGAATGTGTTTGTTAGGAAAGGATATAATGTGGAAAGCTTACCAGGTCAAGGGAGAATTTTGAATGTAATTGATTTAAATGATGGGAAGGGAAGAAAATAAGATGACAAATATAAAAAAGATTGCTGAAATTGCTGGGGTCTCCGTTTCAACAGTTTCACGTGTGCTCAATAATCATCCTTATGTAAATGAGGAAAAGAGGAAAGAAATTTTAGCGATTATTGAGGAGTTAAACTATACTCAAAATGTCAATGCGATTCACTTAGTAAGGGGAAAAACAAATGTAATAGGTGTGCTATTACCACATGTAAATAATCAATATTACAGTGCTATTATTGAAGGAATCTCGAAGGAAACAGCAAAGAAAAATTATAATATGATGCTTTGTCAGACGAACTATAGTGCTGAAAGAGAACTTGAAATTTTACACATGTTAAAAATGAAAAAGCTTGATGGCTTGATTATATGTTCAAGGGTGAATAATCAAGAGAAAATTGAAGAATATACAAAGTTCGGGCCGATTGTAACGTGTGAGGAAATAGAATCAAAATTAATTTCTAGCGTACATATTGATCACTATAAGGTGTTTTCACAAGGTATGAAATATGTACTAGATAATGGGCATACTCGTATTGGATATTGTATTGGAAGAAACAATAGTATTAATAGTCAAAAGCGAAAGCAGGCTTTTGAAGATGCACTTCAGGAAATTTCTACTGAGTCTCAAGAAGAATGGAAGTTTAAAGAATGCTTTACAGTGGAAGATGGACGTAATGTGGCAAGGAAATGGGTAAATATGCCATTGAAACCGACAGCCTTTCTCGTTTCGTGTAATCCAATTGCGGCAGGTATGGTAACAGAAGCGAAGAAGCATGGTATTCGTATTCCAGAAGAACTCGCAATTATTGGATGTGATGATCAAGAAGTGGCTGATATATTAGGAATTACGACGATTGCCCATTCTAGTAAAGCTGTTGGTAGAAAAGCGTTTGAATTATTATATGAGAAAATTACAGCTGAAAAAGTAAGCGTCAAAAATATAGAGTTATTACCACAATTAACGGAGAGAGAAACAACATAATAGAGAAAGTGTGGAAATCGCTTTTCAAAAGGGCGTTTGGTATAATTATGGACAATCTATGAGGGCTAAAAGGGGTTTTGATATGAGATCAAAATTAGTTAAGGCAATTCTACTCATTACAATTGCATCTTTCTGTTTGTTTGCATACGGTTTCATTTTGGGTGTTAACGATGTATTGAACCCGAAAGCTTCAAAGTTAGTTACGAAAACGGAAGCGCAAGTTAAGGAGAAAAAGAAATCTGGAACGTTACAAGTAGTTAGTTTAGGTGATTCGTTAACGCGTGGCGTTGGCGATAAAGAGGGAATTGGTTATGTTGGGCGCATGAAAGAAGGGTTGCAAAAAGATTATAAACAAAAGGTTGCTTTAACAAACTTGGCTGTTAGTGGTGCCAAAATGCCAGATTTGTTAAAGCAGATAGAAAGCAGTGGGGCTCAGTACTCCATTAAGCAAGCGGATCTAATCGTTTTAACAATTGGAGGTAATGATTTATTTCCAGGCTGGGAATCACTTGGGAATATAGATCTAGAGAAATATCGCCCAGATACCGAAACATTTCAAAATGAAGCGAAGAAAATTATAACGGAAATTCGCAAGTTAAATTCAGATAGCCCTATCTTTTGGCTCGGCTTATACAATCCTTTTGAAGATGTGGAAGATTTAAAAGGTTCTTCAGCCATTGTTATTGATTGGAATGCTTCTTTAGAGAAATTAGCAGTAAACAATAAAAATGTATATATTACACCGACGTTTGATTTATTTCAAAATCGTGGGAAAGAGTTGTTATACACAGATCATTTTCATCCGAATGAAATAGGTTACTCATATATGGCTGAGCGCTTATTACAAGATGTTGTAAGTAAGATGAAGCTAGATGAAGGAGGTGCCAAATGACGACGATACTTTCAGTACGGAATGTAAAAAAGGTAATTGGGAAGAAGACGCTTGTAGAAAATATTTCATTTGATGTTAAGCAAGGAGAAGTGTTTGGCTTCCTCGGTCCAAATGGGGCAGGAAAAACGACGACAATTCGGATGTTAGTTGGATTGATTAAAGCAACCGAAGGTGAGATTTCTATCGGTGGCTATCATATTAAAGAAAATTTTAGGGAAGCGATGCGACAAATTGGCAGCATCGTTGAAAACCCAGAGCTCTATACGTATTTAACAGGATTTGAAAATTTAAAGCAATTTGCACGGATGCTTGGTGGTATATCGGATGAACGTATTTTAGAAATTGCAAAAATGGTTCATTTGGATGAGCGTATTCACGATAAAGTAAAAACGTATTCTCTTGGTATGAAGCAGCGCCTTGGAATTGCACAAGCCCTTCTTGGGAGTCCGAAACTTCTTATATTGGATGAACCGACAAATGGATTAGATCCTGCTGGTATAAGAGAATTAAGAGAGTTTATACATAAGCTTGTCAAAGAAGAAAATATGAGCGTATTTATTTCGAGTCATTTGCTGAGTGAAGTGCAAATGATATGTGATCGTGTCGCTATTATTCATAAAGGTAGAATGATTACAGTTGCACCTATTGAAGAGTTGATGAAAACCGCAAGTGATCGCGTTGAGTGGATTGTTACACCAATTTCAAAAGCGAAGGACATGTTAGAAGCAGCAGAAGGAGTAAGTGAAATCAGTATAGACAATGAACGTTTATTGTGCCGTATGAATATCACATCAATTAGTATGTGGAATAAGCGTTTTATTGAAAATGGGATAGACGTACATAGTGTGAAAGAGCTTGTGTTTACGTTAGAAGATTTATTTATTGAACTCACAAGGAGTGAGCAGCATGCGTGAATTTGCAAATCTTGTTTTAAATGAATCGGAGAAAATTTATCGGAAGAAACGTATTTTTGTTGTCATGCTTATATTAGCAATTTTGATCCCGCTGTTTGTTTATGCCCAGTATCGTGAAATAGAAACGACGAAAAAGCGACTTGGTACAAGTGATTGGAAGGTTTCACTTCAACAGCAAATTGTTGATTCGCAAAATCGTTTGAATAACTCTAGATTGCCGGAAGAGTGGCGTGATTGGCTAAAGGTAAGGGTAGAGCAACAACAATATTATTTAGATCATGATATTAATCCAACTGCACCAGGAGCACCAACGTTTGTCAGAGCATTTATTGAACAAGGCATTACCCTGTTTATTCCGCTCCTTGTAATGATTGTGGCAATCGATATTGTATCGGGAGAACGAAGTGATGGGACGATGAAAATGCTCCTGACGCGGCCGATTCGACGCTGGAAAATCCTCCTTAGCAAGTATGTGACGATGCTGTTATTTGTTTCACTTATATTACTCCTTGTAGGTATTTTTGCCTATGCATTATCGGGCGTTGTTTTTGGATATGCCGGATGGGGTTTGCCTGTGTTAACAGGGTTTGTGATTGATAAAGAAGCGTTGAATACAAATTTTGTTCACCTTATCCCGCAGTGGCAATACATCTTAATGGCATATGGATTGGCATGGTTTGTGGCAATTGTTGTAGGAACAATCTCCTTCATGGTTTCAGTTCTAATTCGGAACACACCAGCAGGTATGGGAGTTATGCTGGCAGCATTAATTGCTGGTGGCATTTTAAGCTCTTTTGCGACATCTTGGGAAGGCGCAAAATATATATTTAGTGTGAACTTATCATTAACAGATTATTTATCAGGGAAATTACCTGCACTGCAAGGTTTATCAATGAGTTTTTCATTAATGAATTTAACCGTTTGGGCCATAGCATCCCTTATTGTTTCATTCGTAGTGTTTACAAAGCAGGATATGGTCAATTAAGTGAATAGGAAGTGAAGAGATGAAACACATTTTAAAGAATGACTGGGAGCCATTACTCGCACCAGAATTTGAGAAGCCATATTATCAAAAGTTGGGACAGTTTCTAAAAGAAGAGTACAGTACACATGTGATATATCCAAATGCAAATGATATTTTTAATGCGTTACATTATACAAGTTATGAAAATACGAAGGTTGTCATTTTAGGACAAGATCCGTATCATGGGCCAAATCAGGCGCATGGCTTGAGTTTCTCTGTACAACCGGGCGTAAGAACACCACCGTCACTACAAAATATGTATAAGGAATTACAGTCTGATGTTGGATGTGAAATCCCGAATAACGGTTATTTAGTGAAATGGGCAGAACAAGGCGTATTGTTACTAAATGCTGTATTAACTGTTCGTCAAGGGGAGGCTAACTCTCATAAAGGAAAAGGGTGGGAGCATTTTACAGATCGTGTAATCGAGTTGTTAAATGAACGCGAAAAACCTGTGATATTTATATTGTGGGGACGTCATGCACAAGCGAAGAAAAAATTGATTACGAATTCTAATCACCATATTATTGAATCTGTGCATCCAAGTCCGTTATCAGCAAGACGAGGTTTCTTTGGAAGTAAACCGTTCTCAAAAGTAAATGAATTCTTATCTAGTATGGGTGAGAAGGAGATTGATTGGCAAATTCCAAATCTATAATGCAGCATAAAAAAGGTAGCTAACAAAATGGTTGTTAGCTACCTTTCATTATTATTGTTCATTTTTTAGTTTTGCATCTAGTACAAAAGTGCCAAATGGGATAACGGATGCGATAAGTGCACCAAGAGCCCATGAAATTGATTTGCGATGCACGATTGTTACTTGAATTACTGCAAAGATGAATAGTATAAATAGAACACCGTGAGCCATACCTGTAATTTTAACGGCTGTTGCAAACCCTGCGAAGTATTTTAACGGCATTGCTACGAATAATAGTATTAGAAAAGAAATCCCTTCAACTAATCCAATTGCTCTTAATCTTCCGATTGGTGTAGATAACATGAAATGGCCTCCTTAGAATATGAGCTTGTATATAGTAAATTTGTATTCTTGTTTAAAAATAGTCTGTTTGTTTCATTATATACAAAAACAAACTTTGCACTATGAAAATGGTGCAAAGTTCAAAATATCTTCACAAAGCTACTTATATTTAAAGAAAAACCCATTTGAAGTATTTGACTTCAAATGGGTTTTGTGCGCGGATTTATATAAATACAGATTGAAAAACTGATATAAAACCTCTCTTTTTAGATGGGAGAGAGGATCCGCCCATGTATAGAAGCGGTCAGTACCTTTTTTAGCCCCATGCCGAGTGAAAACAAAAGGAGAAAGTGAGTATAGGTCACCTTTTGTTCTTCATAGCCGTGACTTGTATGTTGAAAAATCATATATATTAAACAAGAACTTCGGTTTTTAGTACAAATTTCTCTACAACTTTTGCAACACCATCGTTCATATTTGTATCAGTTACGTAGTTTGCAATTTCTTTAATATCATCTGGTGCATTACCCATCGCAACGCCAAGACCAGCGAATTCAATCATTGTTTGATCGTTATAGCTATCGCCCATTGCGATTACTTCTTCACGTTTAATACCAAGTTTTTGAATGAGTTGGTGTAAGCTTGTTCCTTTTGTAACACCAGCCTCTGTGAACTCTAAGAAGTATGGTTTTGAACGCATTACACTTAGTTTTCCTTCTAGTTGTTTTTGAAGTTTCTTTTCTACTTCTACAAGGCGTTCAGCTTCTTTATTCATTAATACTTTTACAACAGGTTCTTGTACAGCAGCAATAAAGCTGTCTACTTCAATGATTGGCATACCTGTAAGATTGCCTTCAATTTCTGTATATGGATTATTTTCTTCAGTTACAATATCATCGCCCATATACGTATGGATCCAAACATCTTCTTCTTTACTAATTTCATATAGATTATGAACGATTTCAGGAGATAATGTACTGCTGAATAGTTCTTCATTTGTTTTACAATTAATAATTTTTGCGCCGTTAAATGATAGGATGAAACTTCCGTATTCTTCTAAACGAAGTTCTTTTGCAACATGACGCATACCAAATGTTGGGCGGCCAGAAGCAAGTACAACTTTTACACCTTGTTCTTGAGCGGTCATTAAAGCCTGTTTTGTACGCTCTGAAATCGTATGGTCATCACGTAGTAAAGTATCATCTAAATCTAAAACAATCATTTTATAAGACATATAGAAAGTTCCTTTCTTTGTTTAAATAATAATTGGTGTTGCTAAAAAATTTTGATGAAAAGATTGAGGAATAAATAATGAATAGTAAGACATCGAACCTCTTTAAATAAAGTTAAGAAGGTGACTGTATTGTTAGTATAAATTATCATGGGCGTATTGCCCATGATAATTTATACCTATCGTAACAACTCTGAAAATAGAGTGCAATAATGGAAGTTTCCCAATTTACGAAAGTTGGCTTTCTTTTGAATGGGAAAATAGTACTTCAAGTAGAATGGCCATAACGGAACCAAGGACGAGGCCATTACTTAAAAAGGATGCCAAAAATGGCGGAAGGGTAGAGAATGCACTAGGCGGCACGAACATAACCCCAATTCCTGTAAAGAGTGAAAGGCCGGCAACACGGAATAAACGATCTTTATTTTGCACTGCGTCATATTCACGAAAGGCGAGGCCAATCATATTTGCAAATACAGGGTAAATAGCCGCATACCCAACAGCAACAGGGATCGCTGCAAAGAATGAAGTAATCTTTGGAAATATACTAATTAAAATGATAAAAATTGATCCTAACATAAAAGGAAGCCTCTTATAAATATTTGTTGTTGCGATAAATCCAGCTGATCCTGAAATGGCTACAGGACCAATCGCGGAGAAAAGTCCTCCTAGCAATTGATTAATCCCCGTTATAATACCAGCCTGTTTAAAGCGATTTTGAACTATATCCTCTTCATATTTAGAAACAACCTTTTGAACAACGCGAATACTTGCTAACATGTTTGTTAGGAGAAGTAGTGTGACAAAAATAACGGTAATTGCCATATTCCATTCAATGCGAGGTGTTCCAAAAACAAATAGGGATGGGAGACGAATGATATCTGTTACAGGTGCAATTGGATTGGATAATCCAAAGCATGCAAATAAAATCCATCCAAAGACAATGCTGAAGAGAACAGAGTATTGCCCAATAATAGGTAGCCTCATAATGAAAAAAGATAGTAAAATAACAATGAGTGAAAGAATGAATACGTTTACTTGTACTTCGGTATGTTGTCCGTCAAGGCCAAACATTCCTTTTAAGAAAGAGCCACTAAGCTGGGCAACAAGAAGAAATAAATAAGTTCCGATTACTGTTGGTGTGAAATAACGAACAAGTTTATCAATAAGTCCAAAAATACTAAGGATCATACAAATGATACCGCTTAACAGGAAAGCGTACTGCAAGACGCGGAGTGTTTCATTATTTGATCCAAATAGTACGATTCCTAAACTTGCATAAAGAGAGAAGACTCCCCACCAAAGACCAGCAGGACCTTCTTGAATAGGTAGCTTATGACCAAATATGGCTTGCAGGAGGCCTGCAAAACCAAGAACAAATAATGTTCGTTGTACAAATGCAATAGCTTCAGCACCATCGAGTCCATAACTAGTGGCTACACTAATTGGTACAATGAGACTTCCGGCCAAAATAAATAATGCCCATTGCAGGGCGGAAAGAAATGTTTTCATGATATCAACCTCTTTCATAGATTCCGTTTCCAGTATATACGTATTTTATTTCCTCTGGCAAAGATTGTATATATACATCAATTAAAAAAACGACATAAAACCCCTCTTTTTAGGTAGGAGAGAGCATCTGGCCATACATAGAAGCGGTCAGGGCCCTTTTCTGCCACATGCGAAGTAAAAACAGAACGAGCAAATGAGTGTAGGTTACTTTTTATTCTGCATAGCAGGGATTTAGATGTCGAAAAATTAAAATGGATTTATATAGATAGAGAAAAGAGTTGAAGAACGATATGAATGCACGCAGGCAATTATTGATAGCAGTGATATGTATGTGTTTCGTTGTAACCCTTGGAACAATTGGATTTATGATAATAGAAGAAATCAGTTTGTTTCAAGCTTTTTGGATGACGATGATTACAGTATTGACGGTTGGATACGGGGATGCAGTTCCGTTAACGCAAGCTGGGAAGATTTTCGCACTTCTTATCATACCAGTTGGGGTAGGAATTGTTACATATGCAATCGGGGTAGTAGCAGCGATGATTATTGAGGGGAATTTATTTCATGCAATGAGGAGGAGAAAAATGGATAAGCACATAGCGCAGTTACAAGATCATATTATTGTATGTGGCTGTGGTAGAGTAGGACTTCAAGTTGTACACGAATTACAGGAAAAGAAGATTCCTTTTGTGGTTGTTGATAGAGATGGAGAGGTACTAGAGAAGGAAAAACTTTTGTATGTACATGGTGATGCTACTGAAGATCAGGTATTAATTAAGGCTGGAATTACAAGAGCTGCTGGCTTAGTGGCGATTGTTGCGAATGATGCTGAAAATGTATTTATTACATTAACGGCAAGGGGGCTTAATAGTAAGATTAAAATTGTAGCTAGAGCCGAAAAGCCAGAAACGGAAGAAAAATTACGTCGTGCTGGTGCGACTAAAGTTATTAATCCATCTAGTATGGCTGGAATCCATATTGCAAAAGGTATTGCAAATCCACTAACGGTTCATTATATTGATACAGTGCTTTATGGAATAGAGCAGTCCTTTGCGATAGAAGAAGTTCAAATTGGGAAAGGCTCTATTTTAATTGGAAAAACATTGCTAGAAAATAATGTGAGAAATCAATTTGATGTTACAATTTTAGCGATTTTAAGACATGGGGATATTATCCATAATCCAACAGGGCAGGAAAAATTACAAGAACGTGATATGATAATAGTATTTGGTCCAGTAGAGAAGTTGGAGCAATTTGAGAAAGAATTATAAAGTAAGAGGTGACAAGGGATGCAAGTATCTAGCGAGAAGATTTTAAATAAAATGGCAAATGAAATTGCAAAAGCAAAAAGTAGTGAAGGACAGAAAGCGAAGGAACATCTATCAGTTGTTCGTGCTTTATGTGATTTACTGTTAGACGAACAGATTGATTCTAGTAGGTATGTAGAACCAAAACTACAACCACAAGTGATAACATCTCATCCAATGACAACAACTCAGCAGGTAGTATCAGTTTCCGGAGAACCTGTATATATGAAAGAAGCAGATGCAAATGGGAGTTCTTTATTTGATTTTTAAAGGTTAAATTGTTTGGCTTATATGCAAAAATTTCTTATCATAAAGATAAAAAGGGGAATTCTAATGAAAATTTTCTTCTTATTAGGTTGTATTGCAGCTGGTTTATCTGTCGCATTAGGAGCTTTTGGGGCGCATGGCTTAGAAAACAAGATTTCTGCAAAAATGTTAGAAGTGTGGAAGACAGGAGTTACATATCAAATGTTTCATGCGGGGGGATTGTTCGTTGTTGCGTTATTAATGGATAAAATTCAATCTTCTCTTTTAAGTGCGGCAGGCTGGTTTATGGTAGCTGGAATTATCATGTTCTCTGGTAGTCTATATGCATTAAGTACAACGGGTATTAAATTTTTTGGACCGATTACACCGCTTGGTGGTGTAGCATTTATTGTAGGATGGATTTTACTAGGAACTGCAGTTGTAAAAGGTTTATAAAAACAAAAGCTGGCATTTGCCAGCTTTTTTTTATGATCTTGGAGCATAGGTTGCTGGTTGGGTAGGAAAATACGTAATTTCTCCAGGGAATTCTACATAATCCAAGTAAATCATAAGTAGTAAGTATCTTTTTCCGGATTTTGGTTCACTGACGATAATGTGATCACGTCCAGCTGCTTCAATAATACCTGTATAGGATTGTGTGCCAAGCGAACTACCACGCTCATATGTCATAACAAAAGTTGCTGGTTTTCCTTTGTTTAAGCGAAGGATATTTTCAATATACGATTGTTCTAGTGGGAGCATACCTTGAGATGCTGCAAGCTGTGCTTGGGCAGTTGGTTGTTGCATGGCCTGTTGTTGCATAGCTTGTTGCTGCTGCGGCGTCATTTGTTGTTGCATATATCCCCCTGAAGGTTGATAAAAACCCGTTCCATAGTATGGATTTTGTTGCTGTGCCATTCAAAAATCCCTCCCTGTTTTCATTCTTTAATATACACTTGGGCAGTCCTCGCCGGATGGTTGAAAAAAGCAGTGGTTTTTAAAACGCCCTGAATTTTCCTGGTCATACCAAGTTGGTGGACAAGCACCAGCCGGACGAAAGAACCATAAGGCGAAATTTGCAGGCCAAAAGCGTTGCCCTTGAATTGTACGTCTTGCAAGGGCGATGTCTTGTTCTCGTGCCCGTTGATAAAAGTACCCTTTCTGAGTTGCTTCGAATCCACCAGGACTTTGAAAAACCATTTGGCGTAAATTTCGGATTGATTTAAAATCTAAACAATTTCCAAGAACGCGATTGACACCAACATTTCCAACCATCAACATGCCTTGTTGCCCTTCCCCTTCAGCTTCAGCACGCATGAGCCTAGCTAATAATTTTACTTCTTCGCCTGTATGGGCGATAACAGCCATTATGTCTCACCTCTCTTTTGGGATTGCATTAGAGAAAGAGGTTTATTTCTAGGTGAAGTGTGGAACAATTACTAGTTCATACGTATGAGGAAAAGGACTCAGATATGACAATCAAACAAACTTTTAGGGAGAGTAATTTTAGTGTTAGAAGGAGAAACATAATAAAAAAGCTAGCATTGCTAGCTTTTTATTTATCCGAATAACTTTGACCACATATTTGAGAAGAATCCACCAATGGAACGCATTGTTAATACGAACCAATTTGCCTTTTCTACTTCTTCTGTTGTTTTTGCAGTGATTTTCATGTTTTTACTTCCGTCTAAGAATCCATATTGATCAGTTGATTCTAAAACAAGTGAACCTACTTTTGCATCTTTTTTAATAGGTGCGATTAATTTTCCATCCTCAGCAAGTGATTGATCCGCCTCAGTAGAAATTTTGTAAGGTGGTTTGCTACCCTTTTTTGTGATTACCGTTATTTCTTTTTCAGGTGTCACAGTTACATAATCTTCTTTCCCTTTTACAACAGGAATTGTGTTATTTCTATCTATTTTTAATTTCTGTTTTTCAAAGTTATTAAAACCGTAATCAATTAACGCACGAGATTCTGTGAAGCGTTCGTCCATTGATTTTGTCTTAATAATAACGGAGATAAGACGTAAATCACCGCGTTTTGCGGTAATTGTAAATCCATACCCAGCTGTATCTGAACTTCCCGTTTTTAAACCGTCTGTCCCTTCGTAAGCAAAGGCAGCGCCTGGTAGCATCCAGTTCCAGTTTTCCATACGAATTGGAAGTGGGTGGTTATCTGGGAAGTTTCTAAATCTTTGTTTTGTATCCTCTAGTATTTCTGGATACTTTGTAATAATTGTTCTCGCTAAAATACCCATATCGCGAGCTGATAAGGAGTTTTCTCCGTTCGGATCTGTTCCTTCAGGGTGTTTTCCTTTTAAATCAGCATTATTTAATCCTGTAGCGTTTACAAATTTGTATTTCTTTAACCCTAGTTTTTTCGCATGTTCATTTGCAAGATTCAAGAAGTTTTTTTCACTTCCTGCAAGAAGTTCTGCTAGCGCAACACTAGATCCATTTGCAGAGAAGATAATAATAGAATGATATAATTCTCTCACTGTATATTGTCTTCCTTTTTCGAAAGGAACGTTCGAGAATTCATTGTTACGGGAAATTTCATAAGCATAATTAGAGATGTTTACTTTTGTATCCCAGGTAATTTTTCCTTCCTTAATCGCTTCCAAAACGGAATAAATAACCATGAGTTTTGACATACTAGCAATGGCCAGTAGTTCATCTGGGTTTTGTTCGTGGAGTACTTTTCCTGTGTCTGCATCGAAAAGAATAGTAGCGGCAGCGTCTATATGTATTTTTTCTTCTGCATGGGAGGTTGTTACTCCTAAGGAAGAAAATGACAATAGAAACACTAGTAAAATAGATAAGATTTTCCTCATATACATTATCACCTTCGCATCGTTATTAGCATATAGCTCGTACCATTTTAGCATAAATTTGGATATGAAAAGATTATAATTTAATAGGAAATTTGACAAGATTTTGTCCGTTCTTGTTTTAATTTGACGAAAATAGCGGATTTTTGGAGAAGAATTGTGGAATATAAAGAAAAAGGAACGAATTTCGTTCCTTTTTTGTATTATACGTATAAAAATTTTGCTACTTTTTCGCTTGGTAAAATGTTTCCAACGAAGAATGTTCCAAATTCACCATAACGAGCACTTACTTCATCGAAGCGCATTTCATATACAAGTTTTTTAAATTGAAGGATGTCATCAGCGAATAGTGTTACACCCCACTCATAATCATCAAAACCAACAGAACCTGTAATAACTTGGCGCACTTTACCTGCATATTGACGACCGATTTTGCCGTGACTGTACATAAGCTTTTTGCGTTCTTCCATCGGAAGCATGTACCAGTTGTCATCACCTTGACGACGCTTGTCCATTGGGTAGAAGCAAATGTGATTTGCTGCTGGTAATTCAGGGTATAAGCGTGCTAAGATTTGTGGGTTTTGGTATGGATCTTCATCAGCTGGAAGGTAGTTACTTAGTTCAACAACAGATACGTAAGAGTATGCAGGAACCATATATTCGGCTAATGTTGTTTTGTTTAATTCTGTTTCAATTTCATTTAATTCTCCCATTGTTGGACGTAAAATCATAAACATAATATCAGCTTTTTGACCAACAACGGTATACATTGCATGGCTACCTTGTTTTGCAGACGCAGTTTTATTCCATTTCTCGATGATATTTAAAAATTCAAACATTGCTTGTTCACGTTCGTCACTAGATAATGTTTTCCATGCTGCCCAGTCGATAGAACGTAAATCATGTAAACAATACCAACCATCTAACGTTTTTGCTGCTTCGCTCATTCGATTCACCTCAGTTAATGATATTTTACACGTTAACTATAGCATATATAGTTTTAAAGTTACCTATGTAAAGCTTTGGTGCATAAAATTGTCACAATTGAAAATGCTAGAAAGAGGAGTGTATATGTCTTTATATCTATAGATAGATGGAAAATTAACCAGCTGAATTTTGTGAAAATATAATCATTTTAATTTTGCCTATTTTTTAGGAGCTATAAGTTTAAAATATAGATGAAAAGAAGTATTCTTAAAGGTAGAGTTTTTTTAACATTTGTAGGAGGGTTTATTTGTGAGCGATTTATTTACAACAGTAAAAGAAAAAGTTCAAGGAAAAGGCATTTCTATTGTACTTCCTGAAGGAACTGATGAAAGAATCTTAGGCGCTGCAGAGCGTTTAGCAAAAGAAGAATTAGTAAAACCAATCTTAGTTGGTAATAAAGAAGAAATTAGCGCAAAAGCTGCTAGCATGAATTTAACATTAGCAGGCGTTGATATTTACGATCCAGCTACATACGAAGAAATGGATGCGATGGTAGCGTCTTTCGTTGAACGCCGTAAAGGTAAAGCAACAGAAGAAGATGCTCGCAAAATCCTTAAAGACGAAAACTACTTCGGTACAATGCTTGTATACATGGGTAAAGCACACGGTTTAGTAAGTGGTGCAGCTCATTCTACAGCTGACACAGTTCGTCCAGCACTTCAAATCATTAAAACAAAACCAGGCGTTACAAAAACTTCAGGCGTATTTATCATGGTACGCGAAGATGAGAAATATGTATTCGCTGACTGTGCAATCAATATTGCACCAAACAGCCAAGATTTAGCTGAAATTGGTATTGAAAGTGCAAAGACAGCTGAATTATTCGGCATTGATCCACGCGTTGCAATGTTAAGTTTCTCTACAAAGGGTTCTGCCAAATCTCCAGAAACAGAAAAAGTTGTAGAAGCAACTCGTATCGCAAAAGAAATGGCTCCTGAATTAACATTAGATGGAGAGTTCCAATTTGATGCTGCATTCGTACCATCTGTAGCGGAGAAAAAAGCACCAGGTTCTGTTATTAAAGGTGATGCTAACGTATTCGTATTCCCAAGCTTAGAAGCTGGTAATATCGGTTACAAAATTGCACAACGCCTAGGTAAATTTGAAGCAGTAGGACCAATCTTACAAGGCTTAAATATGCCAGTAAACGATTTATCTCGTGGTTGTAACGAAGAAGAAGTGTACAAGCTAGCTTTAATTACAGCAGCTCAAGCACTATAATTGAAAAACCCCGCTACGTAGCGGGGTTTTTCTTATTTCTCAAGATTAAGTGCTTTGTTATTACGATCGATGATACGCTGTAAATTCATTTCGTATAATGGAACTTCATCAACTGTTAATTGTGATGGTGTTAATTTTGGTGCGAAATGCTGTAATGTTTTTAAAAGGCGCATCATTAAGTCTTGAACGGTAATCGTTTCACCAAGTAGTTCAGATAATGAAGCCATTGTACTTGGTACAATTTCTGGATACGTAAATTTTGTTTCTTCACCTTGAATTGCTAAGTTGTAAAAATCACGAACAAGTGCCGCACGTTCGGAGCCACTTCCTGTAGCACATAAGTAAATTTGTACAGCTACACCTCCGCGAATGCGGCGCTGTGAAATACCTGCGAATTTCTGATCGCGAATGCTTAAATCATAGCTACCAGGACAATAAGAGCCAACGATTTCTTTTGCCTCGATATCGACATCGTAATCTTTTAACATTTCTTTAATTAAATGCCACATTGTATCGTATCCAAGGTCGATATCAATTCCCTTTTCTGTTTCTTGAAATAGAAGTGATACATTTAAAACCCCTTCATCAAGTACGACTGCAAGACCACCTGAATTACGAACAATAACATTGAAATTCTTCTGTTTTAAAAAAGAAATCCCTTCCTGTAAATGAGGAAGACGAGAATCTTGAATGCCAAGAACAATTGTATTGTAATGAACCCAAGAACGCATTGCTGAAGCAGAGGTACCATTTCCGATTGTCGTGCATAGTGTGTCATCCATTGCGAATGACTGCAGAGCATGAAATGTCGGTCCTAAACTAGACTGATCAACAATACGCCACTCTGGTTGAGATAAAATCGAACGGGAATTGCTCATATAACTAACCCCTTATCTATAAAATGACAATCTTTATTATAACAAAATAAAAAGGATGCGGTTAGCGCATCCCTTTTATTCTGCAATTTTTTCTAAATTCCCATTTCGGTCCATTCGGAAAGAAGTTTGTGCACGCTCTTCGTCATCCATTAATGCTAATTTACGAGCGCGGTTCATAATATTCATGAGCGTTTCATAATCTTCTTGTACTGTATTAGATTGTTGTTCTAGTTTTTCCAGTTTCGTTTCTAATTCTTCATTACGAAGCACTTGTGCTTTTAATTCTTGTTTTAATCTCGTATTCTCGTTTTCAAGTGCCGTTACTTTTACGTTTGAAGATCCGACTGTTTGTAAGAAGTAAATGACATCTTGCATTGTTAGAGAAGTTTTAGAAACAGATGGTTCCGAATATGGAATAGCCTCTTTTGTAACTGGTTCGTCATGGGCAGTTATTACTGCTGAAGCTGGAGGGGTATAAAGCAGGCGTTTTTTCGCTTGTTCACCACCAGCAGCACGCATTTTATCTTTACGATGTTTTTTTGCTAGCTGAAGAGCTTGCTCATAGCTATAGCGGACAACAGCGTTCCAACGAAAACCACAAGCCGCTGATGTACGATTTAATTGATCTCCAACTTCTTCAAATGCATTTAATTGTGTACTTCCTTCTCGAACATGGCGAAGGACGGTTTCAGCAAGTAATAAATCGTCTTCATCTGTCCAAGCATCTTGTCTTACTTTCATAGATTCAACTCCCTTTCTTTTTATGAACTTCCTATTTTTATAATGGGCAAAAAAAATTGCTTTTATACAAAGCTTTTAAAAATATGGTAGATTTTGATGAAGGTAAGAAATATATGTACGAATGACAAAAGCTTATGAAGGGAAAAATAAATGGAAAAGCAAGGGTTAGGACTACAGTGGAAGACTTGCATCGAGCACCAAAGAGCGGTAAAATACCATTTAGTGTTTATTGTTAAATGTACTTGTGAAAAGTTTAAAATAGAGGAAGTGTTATATATAATGGGAAACGAATTTCGTGTGTGTGATGATTGTCAGGCAACGAACATTAAGACGTTGATACCAAAGCTCAAAAAGGTAGATTCATGTGCAAGTATTGAAGTTGGATGTCAATCTTATTGTGGGCCAGGTCGTAAAAAATCATTCGCTTTTGTGAATAACCGTCCAGTTGCAGCGCCAAATGAAGATGAACTAATTAAGAAAATCGAGACAAAATTAAATAAGTAAGAAAAGGAAGAGTGAACATTTTACTCTTCTTTTTTTATGCAATTAAAGCTGGAATTTATTCCGAAACAAGGGGAAGAAAAAGGTAAAAGGTATTAATTAGCGACGTATTAGTGGGTAAACTTTATATTATGAGATTGGTTTTATACCAAGTACATTAGTTTTATATTACAAAATAATAGTTGACAGTCCTTTGGAGTAATAGGTAGAATAAAGTATATGATTATGATAATCATTATCAAATGAAAACATACATCAATTAAAAAAACGACATAAAACCCCTCTTTTTAGGTGAGAGAGAGCATCTATTCATGCATAGAAGCGGTCAGGGCCCTTTTCTGCCACATGCGAAGTAAAAACAGAAAGAGCAAACGAGTGTAGGTTACTTTTTATTCTGCATAGCAGGGATTTAGATGTCGAAAAATGAAAATGGATTTATATACACATACATGTCGTTCTGGTGGGCGGTTCACCGCCTCTATATATACATCAATCAAAAAACCGACATAAAACCCCTCTTTTTAGGTGGGAGAGAGCATCTGACCGGTCAGGGCCTTTTTCTGCCACATGCGAAGTAAAAACAGAAAGAGCAAACGAGTGTAGGTTACTTTTTATTCTGCATAGCAGGGATTTAGATGTCGAAAAATTAAAATGGATTTATATAGATTCTTTGCCTTCGTTGAATTTTG
>NZ_NVPR01000066.1 GCF_002551815.1 Bacillus sp. AFS098217 | reverse complement strand
TTTACAAAGGGTACAGATTAATTTGAGTATGACTCTTTTTTTACTCTTTCCACTTCTTTTTACATTCCTCTATTCCACTAAGTAAATACTTCTTCGTCATATTTGCACGTCTCCAAATGGATATCGTTCGCTTTGCCTCTTTATTCTTTCGTATCCGCTCAACTTCTCGTAACAAAGGCTCCCATTCTCCAGAAGTGGATCTTATCATATATTGTAGTCCTGCATCCTTGGAAACGATGGTTTCATGGTCTAATGTATATAAAATACGTCCCATCGTCACAACAGCGGATTCTACCCATTCCTCGATTAGAAACAAGTATGGGCGCGATGCTTTTTCACTCCAGTACTGTTCCACATTATATTTCATTGTTTTTATCACATCACTCCATGGCGCTTGAAAGGGAAGTTCGCTTGCTTCCTTTCCCATAACAGTAATTCCCTGATTCTTTAACGTCCACCACGTTACAGCATTTACATCCCAATGCCCTACGCTAGCTTTCCCTTCCGCACAATATACATACTGCGTTATTTCCTCGTTGTACTTCCCTAAATCGGCAAGTGGGATATACATGCCGTCCATTCGCTTTCCTAGCGTACTTGTACTCAGTTTTTTATGTAACTCAACAATTTGAATTTTTTCAGCCTCACTAACCACTTCTCTTGTTACCGTAACAAAATCAACGTCACTCGTTTCCAAATGAAATGCCCCTAATGCAATCGAACCATATACATATACCCCAACTAATTGTTCATGCAAAAAAATATCTTGTAATCCCCTTACATATTGCTCCATCAATCCCTTTACCTCTTCTGGCAAACTATATTTCACTACACATTCCATACATATCCTCCTTAACAAAATTACCTTTAATGGATATTTTTCCCTTGCGATCATATAAGAAAAGCCTTTGCGATTACAAAGGCCTTCTGTATTATAAATATTTCTCGATTTCTTCGTATACATCTTTCAAACGAGGATTTCCTTCTCCCACGATTTCCCCGTTCACAAGAACGACTGGATAAAACAAATCCTCTTCAATGACACGTTCTACAAATACTTGTTTATCCGCATCTTCTTGCTCTTCTTGAATATCAATGTATTCAAACTTGAATTTAGCTTCTTGTCCTTCATATTTACGACCAATTGCTGCTTGCAACCATTCAAATGTTTCCGTTGAAGATGGCATTCCAACGCAGCTCGCACAAATTACTTTCGCCCCATATACTTGAACATTTATCATTACTTTCCCCCATTTCCCTGTCCTAACAGTATATTTAAATGGATGGGCATATAAGCACCACCCTTTACAAGTCCATTTCGTATCCTCTATACTGAAAAAACACGTTGTAAACATGATACAATATTTTGACAATAAAACAAGAACAGAAAAAATAGATTTTCCCCTGTATCTTGATTATAATAAAATGGATGAAAGGAGTCGATAAAAATGGAAAACCCAAATATGCAAGAACAAGTGCTAGAAGTATTAGATAAATTACGTCCGTTCTTACTTCGTGATGGCGGTGACGTTGAATTAGTAGATATTGAAGATGGTATTGTAAAACTACGTCTAATGGGTGCATGTGGTAGCTGCCCAAGTTCTACAATCACACTAAAAGCTGGTATCGAACGCGCACTACTTGAAGAAGTACCAGGCGTTATTGAAGTAGAACAAGTATTTTAATTTTAAAGCAGAAGCGGCTCGCTTAGAATGGCTAAAGCTAGATATTCACAAAAAAGAGACCACAACTGGTCTCTTTTTTGTAAGCTCCTATCAGGATAACCAATCCAATTTCCGAATCCCTAACTTATCAACGGGTAAACGAAAGGATTCATAAAAATGCTTCATAAATTGCTCTGAACGGTTCACATCGTGTAAAATGGCTTCTAAGCGATCTCTATATTCACTTTTTTGCTCTTCATTTCCTGTTTGATAATAACGTTCTATCGTTTCAAAATACTGCAACGGGAAGAGTAAGCGTGCAAATAGTAGACGCCATCCAAAAGAGGACAACGAATAATTTTGTTCATAATCGGTAATAAATTGAAAAATCGTTTGTTCCCAATCTTTCTTTTTTTCTATCGTTACGTAGCGAATCCATTCGGCTAAATCTCTACTCGGATGATCGTATACCCAATCGATAGGGATTTTCAAACGATTGGTTTGCTGCCATAATAAAGGTGTAAAGCGTTCTTGGCAAATCGTTGCAGCATCAGTAGGCTCAGGCGTATCATCCATTTCTGTATCAACAACGTATTGAATTGCATTTTCAGCAACCCCTAAATAATAAGGGAAAGATTCAATAAATAGCTGATCGAATACATCTGAGGGGTGATTCATCACTTGTGATTGCCAAAATCGCTCTAACTGATCGAGCCTTTTTTCCCATAGTGACTTCCATTCACCAATGCGACTTAATTGGTCTATTTCTTCGGGAAAAAAAGCACCGCGTTTATGAAATAATGAAAGCTCGCTTCCTAACGAAGTGGCGTGTCGCTCGAGCAGACGCATACCTTTTAATAAGCAGTAATTTGTTTCTTCTATCTCACTTACATAGTAACCGTGTATAGTCGGAACGAAAGTCGCAACAGTAATATCCCCCTGTTGGTTCATATAATCGCTTAACTTTTTCATTTCAACAAGCACTTCTTCTTCCATAGTTCCAATTGGAAGAAGTACATAAATTTTATTGCGAATCCAAAAGCTTTTATAGGGGCCAAGGGGGATTAATTCTTTGACATGCATTTGATAATGCTCATAAATATGCTGAATCATCAAAGTCGCCACCTATGGTTTTTCTTTATATATATGAGCTTGTGCTCGCCTTTCATTCCTATGCACATGATAAAGCAAAGAAACGTATACAAATACTAAAAAGAAAAAAAGGTGATAAACATGAAAGAATCAAATCAACTACAAGAAAGAGCATTACAACTATTGCAAGAACGTGGGGTAACAATCGATGATATTGCTGAGCTTGTTCACTTTCTCCAAAAAAAATACCATCCAAATTTAGAGATGACAGAATGTCGCTACAACGTAGAGCGCGTACTATCAAAGCGTGAAGTTCAAAACGCCCTAATTACAGGGATAGAATTAGACGTCCTTGCTGAAAAAGGCATGTTAAGTGAACCGTTACAAGATATCGTTAAACGTGACGAAGGCTTATATGGAGTGGATGAAATAATCGCTCTTTCAATTGTAAACGTGTACGGTTCTATCGGTTTCACAAACTTTGGATATATCGATAAATTAAAACCAGGTATTTTAGAATACTTAAATGATAAATCAACTGGGAAGGTTCATACATTCCTTGATGATATTGTGGGGGCAATTGCTGCCGCTGCGTCTAGTCGTTTGGCGCATCGAGCGGATCATGCAGAATAAGGTGAACCTCTAATCAAGGAAATTTCATATAATACTTTCATTTGAAACGTAAAAAAACATAACGCCTCATGATTTTTTTCACATGGGGCGTTATGTTTTTTCTGTCTTTTCACGATTGCCTCATAAACCAATCATTTTTTTATTTACAGGATCGAACAGGAATAACATAAGAAATAGCGAATGAATAGTAATACATTTAATTGTTCTGTTTGATTTAGATCTGAATATTAGGCCAACTACCCACCACTTAAACGCTAACATGTTTTGAAGTGGGGGCTTGTAAAAAGCCCTGGTTGTCTAGCCTCAGTCTTTCGTGAACTCCGTTCGTAGGTTGCATACCCAAGAATGATTCCCTAGTTCTTGGCTCTATGGTGGCTCTGTATCAGTTCTGATTGGGAAAGAACGGTCAACCACATGCCTTCTTGCATGAGAAGTTGAGGGCACCTACAAACATTGGCGAAGGGAAATTACATCCTGATATGGATGGGCAAAACATGCGTGTATTTGCCAAGAGTTATTTTAGGCTATGCCTAACCGAAATTCATCCCCACCTTACCGCTGGGCTCTTGCCCGTCACGAGCTTGAAGATAGGGACTTCTTTCGGAAATACATTAAATAACAGGGGGCGCAACTTATATGGATAATATATTAAAAGTGTCATCAAAATCAAATCCTAATTCAGTGGCAGGTGCAATTGCCGGCGTATTAAGAGAAAAAGGCAATACAGAAATTCAAGTAATAGGGGCAGGTGCTTTAAATCAAGCGATTAAGGCCATTGCTATTGCAAGGGGATTTGTAGCTCCTAGCGGTATCGACCTCGTTCTCATTCCAGCATTTACAGATATTACAATCAATAATGAGAAAAGTACTGCAATCAAATTAATTGTCGGTCCTAGAAAAATTAGATCGTAGAAAAAATAATAGGTTCTCATTGAAACTATCCATATAAGAATTATTCACAAACATTGTCCCAGGATTATATTCTTTTTTTGAACTAACAGATGCCGATCGTTGAATAAGATATATGAAAAGACCGATAAAAAATTGGTCTTTTTCTTTTTGCAACAATCCATACAAATCTTAACTTTCAATCCCGCAATTATTCCTATTTTTCATAGGATTCTTCACTTTCCCTTTTCTCTACAGAAATATGTCATTAGAATAAATTCTCTCCCTCGGCTGAAGAAGGTAATTTCTACTGTAAAGCCTACCTGTTGATATAACGTAATAGCACGTTTATTAAAACCTGCTACACTTAAACGAATCTTCTTTGGTTGCATTTGCTCTTTTGCCAAGCTCATTCCAGCTCGAACGAAACTTTTTCCCATCCCTTTCCCTGTTAGCTCTGGTTTCATTCCAAGCCCAATATCTAAGGTGTCTTCCTCGGTGTATAAATTTGCCTCTCTCCCCCCTGGTACTTGTGCATTTTCTCCGAAGCAAAAGTATCCAACTAGTTCTCCGCTTTCATTGCAGCAACCATAATATGTACCATCCATCAATTCCTCTATTGTTTCTTCACTTCCTGAAAAACTGTATATCGAATATGGTTCTTCATACTTCCATGTATTGATTTCTTTTGCTTCTGCTTCTGTTAGTTTATGTATATTCATCTTGCTTCTTCCTTTCCTTCAAACATTCCACTGACAAACAAAATTCTACATTTCTTCTACAATCCATCTTTATTTTTAAAAATTTTGTAATTTTTTCAAAATTTCATGTAAAAAACTTTTCTTGTCATGTTACGATTGAATTAACAGCTATCCTAAATGAGGTGAATCTAATATGACTTTACAGTTATGCAAAGGACAAAAAGTAGATTTAACAAAAACAAATCCTACACTAAATCATATAAAAGTCGGGCTCGGTTGGGACCTTTCTACAAATTCAAATTCGCATGCATTCGATTTAGATGCTGCTGCTTTTTTATTAGATGTAAATGATGAGACATTCAAAGTACAACGACTTGTGAAATATTTTAGAGGACACCTAGAAATGGATCGGCATTATAAATGGAACATGAACTGGGTCGCAGGCTCAAAATAAGGTGGTGACAACGTGAGGCATTTTTCCTATTTATCCCTTGAAGAAAAGAAAAATCTTTTCTATCAAGAACCAATCGCCTTTTCAAAGGACATGGCAAAGGACCAATTAGCTTATGCATTAGGTGCTACTCTATATACACCTGGTACAAAAGAAACAATTGCAGATGACATCGCTAAAAAGAAACATGAGGGCGCTACATCGATTGTACTTTGTTTAGAGGACTCCGTTAGTGATGGAGATATGAAATTTGCAGAGCAAAATGTTATCATCCAAATCCAATTACTCGCACATCTGATAGATGCAGATAAGCTTCATCCATCAGACATACCACTGCTTTTTATTAGGGTTCGTGAGCCGAAGCAAATGTGTTCCATCGTAATTGAACTAGGAAGTGCCGTTCATTGCATATGCGGCTTTGTCTTTCCAAAATTCACATCAGCTAACGGAACGTCTTATATTAATGAACTACGATACATAAACGAAACATATTCCCTTGCACTTTACGGAATGCCTATTTTAGAGTCACCTGAAATTATGTATAAAGAAACACGTACAAAAGCATTGATAGCAATTAAAACAATACTGGATTCTTATCGCAATTCCATTTTGAATGTTCGCATTGGCGCTACCGATTTTTCAGGTATATTTGGTATTCGTCGTAATAAAGATACAACCATCTATGATATTTCTGTTATTCGTGATTGTATTTCTGATATTATTAATATTTTTTCTAGGCAGGCAGACGAATATATTATCTCTGGTCCTGTGTGGGAGTACTTCGGAAACAGACAGCGTGTTCTCAAACCACAGCTCCGGCAAACGCCATTTCGTGAATCACTCGGAAACGCTGGGCTTACAATGCGTGAGGAAATGCTTCATCGCTATGAAGATGGATTAATTCATGAAGTATTGCTAGATCAAGCAAACGGATTAATTGGAAAAACAGTCATCCATCCTTCTCACATTAAGCTCGTACAAGCTATGCACGTTGTAACGCTAGAAGATTATTTAGATGCAAAAGCAATTTGTGAAAATGCTCATACATATAACGGGGTTATGAAAAGTAGCTTCGCTAACAAAATGAATGAAGTAAAGCCCCATTTAAACTGGGCGCGAAAAACACTGCTAAAATCTAATATTTACGGGGTGCTAAATGAACAACAAACTTTCATCGATCTCCTTACCTCAGAATCAAAACAACACATATAACATTTTAAATAATATAACTGTCCATATAGACGTACGAAATAATCCATATGCATTATCATTAGATCAACTCTTTCAAATGGCAGCCAGAATAAATAAGAAACGTGGTTTTCTATTTGTAAGTACCATTTTAGGCAAACACCTTCCTGTTCTACCAGCAGTCTCTTTAGCCGGTGGGTGTGCACTTGCTGCCAGATATATGGAAGTGCTGCATGACACGATTCATCCTTTTCAGAAGGAAATTCTCAGTCTCATTTCTTCTAAAGACGATAGCTGCAATGAACTTGAAATCATTTTACAACATCAATTTCCTTTAGAAGAGGAAGTTCTATTTATCGGCTTTGCCGAAACAGCCACTGCATTAGGTCACGCTATGTTTCAATGCTTTCAAAATGCGAAATACATGCATACAACAAGAGAAACAATCTCTAAAATGGAGCCAATTATTACATTTGAAGAAGAACATTCTCATGCAACTTCGCATCGTTGTTATGTGGATAAAAGCTATTTTCAAAACGAACACCAAATCGTCCTTGTGGATGATGAAATGACAACAGGAAAAACCGCCCTTAATATCATTAGATCTATCCAAGAAAAGTTTCCAAGAAAAGAATACACTGTCGCTTCTTTACTAGATTGGCGTTCTGATGCGAACAGAGAACAATTTACAGCACTTGAAAAAGAACTTGATATAACGATTCATATTATTTCTCTATTAAGTGGTTCACTTGAAACAATTGGAAGTCCTATTACCACTACCTCTTCTCGCGATGAAACTATTTATGAATCAATAGAATCTACATTAGAAAAACATACGATTTCGTGTCCTACTTTGCCTTATACATCTATAGAACATGATGCCTACTACATAAAATATACAGGACGCTTCGGGATTTCAACTAATGAACAAGAGCATATCCACTCTTTTGCGAGAAAGAGTGGTAATGAGTTACGGAAAAAAAGAAAAGGTAAACGTACACTATGCTTAGGAACTGGTGAATTTATGTATATTCCAATGCGGATTGCGGCTGAAATGGGGACAAACATTTCCTATCAATCAACAACGCGCAGTCCTATTCACCCTTATAGCAATGACGAACAATATGCCATTCATAATCGTTTTTCCTATAAAAGTCCTGAAGACGATAGCATTATAAATTATTTTTATAATATCGAACACGGTGACTATGATGAAGTCTTTCTGTTTATAGAACGGGATTTACAGGAGGATGCTTTACATCCCCTTCTTACGCAATTGCAAACAGTCATTCCGCTCATTCATATCGTTTCATTTAAGAGCTTAGTAGAAAGCGAAGGTGAAGAAATATGACAGAAACAAAAACATTACAATACATCGGGAGTTATAGCGCAGAAGATGCTATTTTTCTCCTGAAAGATATTAGTGATGTTATGAAAGAGAGTCCAACAGAAGAAAGAGAACGAGCCATTCAATCTGGTACACATTACTCTGAAATGCTTCCGATAGAATATAAACCATCCAAGCCATATATGGATTTATTCTTCGCTTCACTCGAGCAATACAAACGGAAATTGGCGATTGCAGCCGGTGTAGTGGCTGAACAAATTATAAGGACGAGAGGAAAAAATCTTGTTCTCGTCTCACTAGCACGAGCTGGCACACCCATCGGCATTTTAATAAAACGATACATTCGTTATCAATATAATCTTGATTTACCGCATTATTGTATTTCGATTATTCGCGGGCGCGGCATTGATGAAAATGCCCTTCATTACATCCTGCAACAGCACCCCAATCAAACCATTCAATTCATCGATGGTTGGACTGGAAAAGGAGCTGTCACAAAAGAATTGAACCAAGCTGTACATTCATTTAATGAAAAAAATCATGAATATATTTCAGACTGCTTGGCTGTACTTGCCGATCCAGGTTACTGTACTTCTATTTATGGAACAAGGGAGGACTTCCTCATTCCAAGCGCATGTTTAAACGCGACCGTATCAGGATTAATTAGTCGCACGGTTTTAAACGACGCTTTCATTGGACCAAACGACTTCCACGGCGGTAAATATTATAAAGAACTAGAAAAGGAAGACTTGTCTAATTTCTTTATTGAAGAGGTTACAGCATTATTTCCTTCCACCAGCTCTGACGTCACAAAACAACTAGAGCATATTATCTCAACATATACAGAACCATCTTGGCAAGGGCTGCAAGATATCACCTCGATTCAAAAACACTTTGAAATTGAGGATATAAACTTAATTAAACCAGGAGTTGGGGAAACAACGCGCGTCCTGCTAAGACGAGTACCGTGGAAAATTTTAATTCGTGAAGAAACCAATCCAGATTTAAAGCACATTTTACTTCTTGCAAAAGAAAAAAATGTACCAGTAGAAATGTATAAAGATATGACGTACTCGTGCTGTGGATTAATCAAACCTCTTAGGGGGAAACCTTCATGATTTTCGCAAGTGATCTTGATCAAACACTCATTTATTCTCGCAAATCGTTTCGCGCGAATATAGAAGATGAACATATTCAGCTTATCGAGACTTTGGATGATAAAGAAATCTCTTTTATAACACATAAAGCCATTTCACTGTTACAGAAGTTACAATTACAAGCGGAGTTCATTCCTGTCACAACAAGAACAATAGAGCAGTTTCAGCGCATTACACTATTTCAAACTGAAGTCGTTCCAGAATATGCAGTTACAAGTAATGGCGGCAATATTCTTCATAACGGCAAACAAGATTTCGTTTGGAAAGAAACGATACAAAAGAAGCTTTCAGCAGAATGCTTGGAAAAAGAAGATGTATTAAAGGAATTCAGGCGAATTTCTCATGAAGACTGGGTCATTTCTCAAAAAACAGCAGATCACTTATTTCACTATTGCATCATCAAGCGTGAACATATTCCCAATGAAGAACTAGCCTCTTTCACTGCTTGGCTAGACGAACAAGGATGGACCTACTCACTACAAGGGAGAAAATTATATTTTGTACCAAAACCAGTGAACAAATGGGATGCTGTTCAGTACATAAAAGAAAGACTCCAGGCAAGCACAGTCATTACAGCTGGAGACTCTTTGCTTGATTTATGTATGCTAGAAGGAGCAAATCACGCATTTGCACCTCTTCACGGTGAACTTGAAACAAAACAAGGCAACTTACTATCTCACATTTCAAAAACAGAGGAAATTGGTATATATGCAGCGGAGGAAATTGTAAGTAAAGCGCTTCAGCTTATCCACAATTCTCTTCCTACCGCTTAAATTGATAACAGGAGTGATTTAAAATGGGAACAATTACATTAAGAAAAGAAGCAGTACGAGTTGTATTAGAGAAAAAGAAATTAACAGGCGTCGTTGCAAAAGTCGCACTCGTATTAGATATTTCTGGTTCAATGCGAACATTATATAAGAACGGCACTGTACAAGATGTTGTCGAACGTATTCTCGCAGTTGCAAGTCAATTTGATGACGACGGCTCGTTAGATATTTGGGTATATGATAATGAGTTTTCTAGATTGCCAGCTGTTACTGAAAAAGACTTTGCTAATTATGTAAAGAACCATATTTTAAACAACTCTTCTATTCATAAATTTGGCCGAAATGATGAGCCACAAGTGATGGAAGATATCATTAAAAAATATACAGTTGAAGAAAAAAGCGAAGAGCCGGCCTTTGTTATTTTCATTAACGATGGCGGCTGTAAAAAAGGAATTCAAAAACCAGTTGTATCTTCTTCTAACCAACCGATTTTCTGGCAATTTGTCGGTATTGGTGATGGCAAATTTGATGTATTAAGAAAACTTGATGAAATGGATGGGCGTTTCATCGATAATGCTAACTTTTTCTACATTCGGGATATTGAAAAAACAACAGACGAAACATTATATAACAATTTATTAAGTGAGTTCCCAATGTGGATAAAAGAAGCACAAGAAAAACGAGTCCTACTGTAAACATATTAGTAAAAAAAGACCGCTTTAAAAGCGGTCTTTCTTACGCTGATAATTCTTTAAGCGTATCACTTAGTTTAAATTTCCTTAACTGGAATGAAGCAATCATTGCTGCACTTGTCCCAAGTATAACACTTGCTACTGCTAGTAATAGAACTTGATTATACGGAATTGTAATAACGGTTAATTCTAAATTTGATAAAACGATATAGCTGAAAATTATACCGCCTCCAATTCCTATACATCCGGCTATTGCACCTAGCAGTGTTCCTTCTAACCATACAATTCTTCGCATTTGCTTAGGATTAGCTCCTACGGCACGAATCATACTAATTTCAGCGCGTCTTTCATGTAAACTTGCCACAATGGCATTCATTAATCCAATACCTGAAATAACAAAGATGATTACTACTAATAAACGAATTAACATCACCATTTGGGATAGTAACTGTTCTTGCTCTTTTAACAAATCATAACTATTAATAACCTCTACATTGTCTTTCCCATTTGTTATCTGTTTCACTTGCTTCTTAATTGTTTCAAAAGGTACCTTAGAATCTGCCATAATTTGAATCGATTCATAGCCTTTTACTTGAAACATATTTCGCGCCCATTGTTCATTTACAAAGACGTAAGATCCTCGAAGTCGTAAGTCTTTCTCTATAATAGAAACGACTTGAATTTGCTGTTTTTCTTTCCCTTTTCCCTGTACTTCGATTGTGTCATGTAATTTAACCCCTAAATTTTTTGCTGTATCTTTTGTAATGACTCCTTCTCCATCTTTTAATGGCGTACTCAAGCTTTGCCCAGAAACAACTTTCATCTTAGTCACTTTTTGAAACGCAGTTATATCGGTACCGACAACTTCCATTGCTTCATAATCAAATTTATTTTGCTTCACAAACTCGTACCATTCTTCATCTGCCTTCTTAAAATCATAATTTACGAGTTTGGATGTAAAATCAGGAGCGATTCCAACAATTTCTTTTATCCCTTCAACTTTTTGTATCTTTTCTAACCAATTAAAAGGTAGACTTTCAATCCCTGTTGATTCCATCGGAACACGAATGACTAAATCCGCTGGTAAATTCCTTTGTAATCCTTGTTTCATTCCTTCATACATCGCATTTACATACATTGTTCCAACTAGCGATAACATAAATCCAAACGCTAAGATTGCAACTGACACAGCCGCCTTTTTACGGTACCGAATAACATTTCGGCCACTAATCGTTGTCTCAATACGAAATATCATTTGAAATGGTTTAGCGATAACCGGTGTAATAACACGAATACATAATGGAATTGTAAATAACAAACCAATTGCAAACAAAATCGCGCCAGCTGCACCTGGGTTAAAACCAATGTACTTCTCAGCGACTGCACCGCTTAAGCCAATTATTGCACCCACTATTAAAATAATAAGACTGAAGATACTCCATTTCCGTTCTTTCTTTTGATTGCTCGGAAGCCCTGGTCTTAACGCTTCAACAGGAGGGATTTTCCTTACCATAAACGCTGGTATGATTGCGCCTATTACAGACATCATAATGCCTAGTAAAAACGTAATTAGTAAAATCTCACCTGAAATAGAAAATGATTCTTGCCCTGTACTCTCTACATTCACCCATTTGTTAATAAAAGAAGCGGCGAACTGATGTGTACTAGCCCCAAGAACAACTCCTACGAGCGAGCCGATCGTTCCAATACATATCGCTTCGAATAAAACGACGAGAATGACTTGGTTTGGATTACTACCAAGCGCACGTAATAAAGCCCACTGTTTAAAGCGACTTCTTACCGATAAAAAGAAACTGCCCATAATCAAAAGCGCTACAACAAATAGAGAAATGCCACCTAAGCTAAAAATTAATGGTTTCATCACATTCAATCTTTCAAATGCTTTATCTACATATGTACGCTGATCTATTTTTATATTTTCAAGCTTCTTATTTACCTCACTCGCAATCATTCTCTTCATATTGACATCAGATGTTTTCACTTGAACAAGATTAAATTGATTTGGTAAATTTAATTCCTTTTGCATCCAAGTAATCGGGAAATATGCGCTATGTCCCATTGCTGCCATCAATGGCGGATTCAAAATCCCTACAACTTTAACAGCCTTTTCACCGTGTGGGGGGAATGGCAGGCTAATCATATCTCCTACTTTTATATTTTCTCGATCCGCATATCCCTTTGTAAGTGCTACTTCCGCTCCTTCTTTCGGATATCGCCCTTCTTTAATTTTATAAGAATCCATATCGGGAGAATCTTGTTCAACACCCCAATACGATGGTTTACCAGTAAGCGCTTTATCATTTGGTAACGGATAAGGTATAAGTACTTTTGATATTTTCTCAGCATTTTCAAGACTATTCAGTTCTTTTAATTGGTCATTATGTAAGTACACATCATTTTTTCTATAACCAAATTGCAAATTATAATCACCGTAACGACTCACAACTTGTTCTTTCACGCTTTGTTCCACAGATTGATTCCCAAGTAATAGCATCGTTGCTAGCATAACACCTAAGGCAGCCCCAAGAGCAATTAACATGTTTCTTAGCCAATTTTGTTTAATAGATTTTAACGCATATTTAATTGTCCAAAACATCGCTCTTATCACCTACCTTAAAGTGCCTATTCATAATCTCTTGAATTTTGGTCACTTGCTGCGGAATATGACGGAATTTCCAGCCTTTGTTTTCAACATGTTCATGAATCACTTCACCATCTAATAAAAAAATAACTTTATCCGCATGAGCTGCTACAAACGAATCGTGTGTTACAACAACTGCTGTTTGTCCTAATTCATCACAAGCATTTCTAAGTACCGCAATAATATTTTTGCTATTTTCAGAATCTAATGCCCCGGTTGGCTCATCTGCTAATATAATAGCTGGTTCATTCGCAAATGCCCTTGCAATTGCAATTCGCTGTTGCTGCCCGCCAGATAACTGCGACGGTAAATGTTGCTCTTTTCCCTTTAAACCAACAAGCTCTAATAACCGCTTCGCTGTTATCGTTGCTTTTTTTTGCGGAACATTATCTAACAGTAACGGTAATCCCACATTTTCTTCTGCGTTAAATACTGGTATTAAATTAAACTGCTGAAAAATAAAACCAATTTGATGCCTTCGAAACAATGCAAGTTCTTTTTCTTTTAATGATGAAATTTCTGTCCCATCTACTCGAATGCTTCCCGCTGTTGGAATATCCAATCCTCCAAGTAGCTGTAAAAGAGTGGTTTTCCCCGATCCACTTGCTCCCATAATACAAACGAAATCTCCTTTTTGAATTTGAAGATGAATTCCTTTTAATATCTTTGTTTTACTATCACCAAGATCAAATGATTTTTCTAACCCTTCAATTTCAATAATATTCATTTCATATCCCCTTCTTTTTCTATTTATCCATCTATATATTCTATAATAGTTTGTATTTATTTGTAATATAAACTATTTTTTTCATCTTTTTGTAATTACAGGAGACAAATGATTTGATTACAAACATAGCAGTAACGGAAATAGTTTCAAAAATACTTTATTTGAAAAGGAGAACAAACTATCCACATATCCACAAATGGAAGGAACAAACATGAAACATATAATCGTTTATGCACAGCCTCATCCACAAATCTTCCATCACGCAATATCTTGAAGAAGTGCAAGGGGTTGTGAATTGTGTATTTAAATAAGAGACTCCACCTTCTGCGAAGGTGGAGTCTCTTATTTAAAACATATACTTAGACACTTTAAGATTTACACTCGGAACAAATTGTTTAATATCTTCCTCAAATAAGGCTATATCTTTCGTTTGAATAGAGGAGCTAATTTCTATCTCTTTTTCTGGCTTTTCCTGAAGAAAGATTCTATCTGCGTCATACTGAGAATGAAGAATACTATACCCTTTTAAATCAGCATAAGAATAACATCTTGAATCTATAATAATCCCTTTTTCATAGACTTCTGTTTTTCTAAAAGATTGTACCGTAATGATAACACTTAAAAGAATGATACCTATATAATTTGCTGCTTTTATTATAAACAGTACATGATCTACTTCATGATAGCGAGAAAATAACCGAATACATGCACCTCCAAAAAAGTAACTAGCAAATATGAAGGAACCTGCCCTCAAAAATAATGGCCCTAACTTAGGATAATATGAAGAAACTTTTGCTCCCAGTTCACTTTTTCTTTTATTGAATTGGATCATGATTCGGAGCATCATAAATATACCAAGAAGTACTATACATAAGATAATTGTAAGAATAAATTTTTCCATTGCTTCATCTCCTTATATCCATTTTATATTTTACCAAAATTTACAAAATGTGCAATTATACAATAAAAGGAGTGATTTAAAATTGGAATCATATCGCGTATTTTAATGAAAAACCCACCTTCATAAGGTGAGTTTTCATTTCATTATAAGCTTGGGAATATATCTTTGTAGAATACTTTCTAGCTCACTCATATCTTCTTGTCTAATGAGTAGGTTTACATTGTCATTCATTTTTTCTTGTCCACGATATAGGAAAATATTTTCCTTTGGATTTTCCCATGTGGATGTTTTATATCCTTTTAACTCTGCATATGAATAAAAGTTTAATCCATCAACAACTCCCTTTTCATATACTTCTACTTTTTTAGTAAGGTGGATGACTAACAGAATCATAAAACAACTTGTTACAGTATAAATTCCTGCTTTAATTAAAAATTTCTCAAAGCTATTGATATCTCCATTTATGTATTGAATATATGTAAAAATAAGTTGTCCTATGAAATATGCTGGTCCAATTAACGCAAGCCAGCGCCGCTTCACACGAGGATACGCTGCAATAAGTTGTCCTATTTTCTTTTTCATACTATTTATCTTGTATATTTTCCATAGTACGAAAGCCAAAATGCATAATGTTAAAACAAAGGTAATGCATGACATCACATACATTTCTCGGCCTCCAATCTCTACTCTATACTTATATAATATATACTGATAAATTAATTTTACCTTTTTTATCCACATACAAAATATGCAATTATGCATAAAAAAACAGGCAACCTAGACGATTGCCTGCCCCTTATTACATATTCTCAATCCACTCCGTCAAGTTATGCACAACCCTTGTTGGTTGTACTTCATATTCCGTTAACTTCTCCACAGTTGTGACTCCAGTGTGGACAAGTAGCGTGTGCATACCTGCATTGATCCCCGCTAAAATGTCAGTATCATAGTTATCCCCAACCATTAGCGCTTCCTCTTTCTTTATACCAAGTACCTTTAGCGCTTGTTCCATAATAATGGATTCTGGTTTACCAATGAAGATTGGGTCTACACCTGTGGATATCGTTACAACCGATGTTAGTGAACCGTTCCCAGGTAGTAAACCACGCTCAGTTGGAATCGCAATGTCTCCATTTGTTGAAATAAAAGTTGCGCCATTACGTACTGCAAGGCATGCTTTCGCTAGCTTTTCATATGTAACTTCACGATCTAATCCAACAACGACAAAGTCAGGATTTTCATCCACAAGTTCAAACCCTTTGTCCACAAGCGCTTCATGCAATCCTTCTTCACCAATCATATACACAGTTGCATCTTGTTTACGCTCATAAATAAAGTTCGCCGTTGCCATGCTCGTTGTAAATACTTGCTCTGGCTTAGCTGGAATATCGAAACGAACAAGTTTTTCAGCAACTTGCTCTGGTTTACGCGTTGAGTTATTTGTTACAAATAAATACGGGATACCGCGTTCTTGCAGTGCTTTCACAAAGTCGCTTGCCTCTTCAATTTGTTCTTCGCCGCGATACATTGTACCGTCTAAGTCGATTAAATAGCCTTTATACATCTATCTTGTCTCTCCTTTTTATACTGGCGTTCATACACTTCTTATATTAACCCTTTTTCCAAAAGAAAAAAACGCTTTATCCTAAAGCGTCCCATAACGTTCATTTTTTCTCTTTTATTCGATACGAACAATGGCAATTCCCATCACACATATTTGCTAACACGTTTACATCTGCTTCTGAAAACAATCGTTTATACATATTTTTCTCATCTTCACAAAGCTGTGGAAATTTCTCTGCAACAGCCATTAATGGACAATTTTGCTTTTTTAAGATGAAAGAATGTTCGTCTTCTTTTATTACTTGTACCATATAGCCATTTTTTTCTTGAATAGCAGCTACTTCTTGCATTTTATATGCCAAGTTATCTTGACCACTCACCCGTTTTTGTAACTGGTCTTCCATTCTTTTCGTTCTTGCTTTTAACACTTGACGAAACACTTCTTCATCGCCAATATGAGCTAAATCTTCCAGCATATCTACTGCGAACTGTTTATACTCTTTCGGGAATGTATCTTCTCCCTTTTGACTTAGTCCGTATAAATATGTAGGCCTTCCAACATACTGCCTTACCATTTTGGAAGAAATAATCTGTTCTTTCTCAAGCTTACTTAAATGCCGACGTACCGCCATCTCTGTAATTCCCAGTGATTCGGCTAGTGCCGCAACGGTGTGCTCTCCGTCTACTTTTAAAAGGTGTACAATTTCGTCTTTCGTTGTACGTGCTTCCCCCATTTCTCATCCTTCTCCTTTTAACCGCTATCATGGACAATATAAAATCCCCAAAAGGCTTTGGGGATTTTATCCATATACTTATTCTGCTACAAATGCAGATACGGGTCCTAATTCCTTTTCTAAATAACGGCGAATATTCGCAGGGTATTTTTCTACCACAGCAATTTGTTTTTGAATCGTTTCATATAATTCTTCATGATTCATTTGAATATAATCTTGCATAAGCATTTTTCGAAGAAGAATCACTTCTTTTATTCCTTCTCCTTCTTCCTCACTTATGACTTTTTCATCCATTAAAATATCAATAATATCTTCATAACTTCCTGGGTCACGCATAATAAATCCATCAATCATTGCATTACCAACATCTAATATGCAATCAATGATAAGATGCGACATGCGCTCTAATGCGTAATATTCAAAATCAGTTTCATATTGCTTTTTCTCTTGAAATGTATCTACTACTTGTTCTAAACATGTTAACATTTGTTCTATTTTTTTTCTGTCTACAAAGTACATGAATGTCACCTACCTGGAAATTAAAAGCACTTACATGTTAATTGTAACCGTTTCTTTTGAAAAAATCGACAATTTTTCGAATTCACCTTTTCCTTGTAATTTGTTATAGTTATATTTGTATGATTTTTGAAATTGGAGGAATGTCACCTTGGAACGTGAACTCGCATTAGAAATTGTCCGTGTAACAGAAGCAGCAGCCTTAGCATCCGCACAATGGATGGGCCGCGGAAAGAAAAACGAAGCAGATGATGCAGCAACTACTGCTATGCGTGATATGTTTGATTCAGTAAACATGGCAGGTACTGTTGTAATTGGTGAAGGAGAACTTGATGAAGCACCGATGCTCTATATTGGTGAAAAACTGGGAACAGGTAACGGTCCAGAAGTGGATATCGCCGTTGACCCATTAGAAGGTACAAACATTGTTGCTAAAGGCCTTGCAAATGCAATGGCAGTTATCGCAGTCGCAGATAAAGGAAACCTTCTTCACGCTCCGGATATGTACATGGAAAAAATCGCGGTTGGTCCAAAAGCAGCTGGTAAAATTAGCTTAGATGATCCAATTGA
Source organism: Bacillus sp. AFS098217 (assembly GCF_002551815.1). GTDB lineage: Bacteria > Bacillota > Bacilli > Bacillales > Bacillaceae_G > Bacillus_A. The sequence continues at coordinate 14,090 of NZ_NVPR01000066.1, read as the reverse complement.
AAAAACAATTGAAATTGTAGCAGAAGCAAATAACAAAAAAATTCGTGACTTAACGGTTATCATACAAGAACGTGAACGTCATCAAGATATTATCGACCGTATACGTGCAAAAGGTGCACGTGTAAAACTATTTGGTGATGGCGATGTTGGTGCGTCAATTGCAACAGCTCTTCCAGGAACAGGTATTGACTTATTCGTTGGTGTTGGCGGTGCTCCAGAAGGCGTTATCTCTGCAGCGGCATTAAAATGTCTTGAGGGCGAAATGCAAGCACGCTTAGTCCCAATGAATGAAGAAGAAGAAGAACGTTGCCGTAAAATGGGATTAGAAGATCCTCGTCAACTTCTTATGTTAGATGACTTAGTATCTGGTGACGATGCAATCTTCTCAGCAACAGGTGTATCTGCTGGTGAACTACTAGATGGTGTGAAATTCCTTGGCGGAGATTTAGCAGAAACGTATTCTATCGTTATGCGCTACAAAACAAGAACGGTACGCTTTATTAAAACGCATCACCATTTAGACCATAAGCCTCACTTAAACTTAGATATTTAAAAAAGGAGCCATGTATATGGAAGAACGTTTCTTTCTGTACGACGATACAGTCGCTACAAAAACGCGTTTCGTTAGTTTTATGGGGGAAAATGAGCGCCACGATTTAGCGCTTTTATACTCCGATCGTCATTATGGTAAAACGATTGTCCTCGATATGCAGCGTAATAGATTTGCAATCATCGGCACTGACGATTTAAACGAACCCGGCTACTTAGAGCATGCTTTTTCTGTCTCTGAAGAAATCGCAGAAGAACTGCGCTCATTCTTATTTGAACTTATTTAATCTTATGCACCAGCTATTGCGATAGCTGGTGTTTTTTTACATTTAACCATTGTATTAGAAACAGTCTTTGGCTCTCATCGCATCGACAAAGCTTTATCAACATATATTTCAGATTGGAGCCGCACCGCGATTGTAGACAAAATAAAGAACGGACACATCCAGTTGAACGGACAAAAGATGAAACCCAATACAGCACTTTCTGAAGGTGATCTTATTTCAATTTGCTTTTAAAAAGAAATCCTCTTACGNNCGTAAGAGGATTTCTTTTTACTTCTTCACTTTTCGTAATACAAAGTGTGCACAACCAAAATTGCAGTACTCGTATAAGTACTCCGATAATGTGCTAATTTTCGTATCATATGTCGCACGTTGGTTACTATCATCAAAAAAGCCGCGTAATCTGAGTTGATCGTACCCCCAGTCACCAACGATATAATCATATTTATTTAAAATTTCTGCATAGCGCTCTTTAAATGCTTCTTCACGAAAACCGTCACGATAGTCTTTAATTACTTCGTACTGAACATTATTAATGCTCACCGTAGCATGAATCTCCTGCTTTTGCTCCATCATTAACTTCCTTTCTAAGCATTCTTCTTTTTATCGTATCACAAAGCATAACAACCAACAATTTCAAATACAAAAAATTGAAAAGTAGTACATGCTATGGAGAAGGAGGTGACACATCTTGAAAAAACAAATGGTACTCTCTCTTCTCACGCTTTCTTTATTTGCAGGTTGTTATTCGACAAATAAAGCTGAAATGGAACGCGAAGAAGGCAGCCGCGTCCTTGTTTCCAATAAAAATGACATGTATCATACAGAAAATACAAACACAAGGCTTACAAGAGTCGGATACTCTTCTAAACAAAAGAATGAAGTATCTAACAACCAAGTAGGCGCAATTAACCGTGAGAAGGTAGCTGAAATGATTACAAGTATGACTGTAAAACTCCCTGACGTCACAAATGCTGCTACACTTGTGACCGATGATGAAGTATTTGTTGTATACCGAGCAAAAACCAATGATCCTAAGCTTGTAGCAGATCAAGTATATAAAACAGCCTTGTCCATCGTTCCTCGCTATTATAAAGCATATATATCAACAGACCAAAAATTGATTTCACAAATTCAAGGACTTCAGTCGGGTGCATTAAATGATAAAGAATATGCACAAAGCATTGATATGTTAAAACGTGAAATGGGTAAAAATCCACATTTAAATAATAGTCAAAACGCAACAATAAATGACATGATTAAAAAATAAGAAAGATGGANNTCCATCTTTCTTATTTTTTATTACGATCTGCATACACTGCCATTGCATCACACATAAACCTAGCCAATCCTTCTCCAAATTGGTCAATATTTTTTGTAAAACGTTCATCGGCAACATACATTTGTCCTAATCCTTTAAATGCCTCTAATGAATATTGACCGAAGTTTTGCAAGTAATCGTACCATTCTTGAATCGCTTCTTGTGCTTCTTTAGAATCAGGCGCACCATTTCGAAGCTTAGCAAGCTTTCGATAAATGCTATTAAACTCCTCTTGCTTCTCTTTCGGCATGCCAGCTGCTGCTTTATCAATAGCTTCATCTCCCCATCGCGCACGGGCTTCTTGCTCATATGGGTTATGACTAAAATCAAAACCTTCAAATTTTTCTTTATTAGTCATTTTAATCTCTCCTTTTGTATGCTTGATTGTCTTATCAATCGTCGCAATCACCTTATCAAGCCTAACTCGCTTCTCAATTAACATTTTCCGATGCAATTGAAGCGCTTCTTCTCGGTCAAATGAAGGACTCATGATAATTTCTTTAATCTTCTTTAAAGGGAAGCCAAGCTCTTTAAAAAATAAAATTTGCTGCAACTTCTCCAGATTTTCATTGGAATACAGACGATAACCAGAATCTGTCGTCTTGTCTGGAGTTAATAACCCAATTTCATCGTAATGATGCAGTGTGCGCACACTAATACCAACTAAATCTGCTACTTCTTTTATCCTCATTGTCAAGCTTTTCTCCTCCCTCATACATACAATAAAGTATCACGCAACGTAAGAGTCAATAAAAAATAATGATTAAATGATATGTTTTTCTCCCGCATTAACGGGCAATCATACACCACCTCGAAATCTAGTTAGGTTTGATAGAAACTGCCCGTAAATGCCGATTGATGAGAGCTAATAATCAGTAGTGGAGCACCACTGATTAAGGTTTCACTTTATATCAAAAAGCTTCTTCTCTCCACATTTCTCGAAAATTCATGCATAATGTAAAGGTACATATATTAGAAAGCGGTGAAAGTATGGTTTCAAATACTGTAATTACCAGTATGATTATTCAACTTGTTCTCTCGGTTCTGGTTCCAATTGCTGCATGTATTTATTTTCGAAAAAAATATCATATAAACTGGAAAGTAGTTGGAATTGGTGTTCTTATCTGGATTGGATTTGTACAAATTCTCGAAACACCTTTTCATGTATTTATGCTAGGAAATCCAACAACCTCTCAGCTATTAGAAAATCCATTTCTCTATGCAATTTACGTTGGACTTACTGCTGGTATCTTTGAAGAATTAGGACGCTTTATCGCCTTCTTTTTCCTACTAAAAAAGTATCAAGAATATAAAGACGGACTGGCATATGGAATTGGACATGGCGGAATTGCATCTATCTTAGTTGGAGGCTTAGCTGGGCTTCAAACTCTTATATTTGCCACTTCAATCAATAACGGTAGTTTCGCAAAACTGATTGAACAAACTCCTCAGCTGAGTCAGGTGCAAGATGCGCTCATTCATTCTCATTCGTATCTATACTTACTTGGTAGCTTAGAAAAAATCATGACACTTGTCCTGCAAATTGCCTTCACAATGCTTGTATTATACGGCGTAAAACATAAGAAATATATTTTTATTGCATATGCTGTACTTTTCCATGCCTTTGTGGACTTCTTTGCAGCTCTTTATCAAAAACACGTTATCAATATATTTGTCGCAGAGGGAATCACATTTATTTTGACAATTTGCGCGTTCATTCTCATTCGACAAATGAAAGAAAAACTAACAATGGAACCATTAAAGAGCTAAGCCCGCGTGGCTTAGCTTTTTTGAATAGAGGACTTTTTCTTCCTTTTGTCGAAGTATATATCGTCAACTTGAAAAAATGAGGGATGAATGTTGAAGAAACTTATTGTAATGCGGCACTGCTCAGCAACTGGACAAGAGCGAGACGCAGCACTAACGATTGCAGGAGAAAAGCAAGCATCTGTCCTTGCTGAATTTCTCATAGACAATAATCTACAAATAGATTCCATTATTTCAAGCCCTTTTGTCCGAGCTATTCAATCCATTGCACCATTTTCATTACAGGCCAATTTATCAATCAGAGAAGATGAAAGATTAACAGAACGTATATTAAGCAATGCTCCAATGGAAGATTGGCTACAAAAACTAGAATATACTTTTACAAATATAGATATTGCCTTTTCAGGCGGAGAGTCAACTAAACAAGCGATGAACCGTGTTACATCGCTTATTCAAAATGTATTAGAGCAAGAACATCAAGTAACACTACTTGTCACACATGGAAATTTATTAGCGCTTATTTTAAAGTACTTTGATGATCGGATTGGCTTTCAAGAATGGAAAAGCTTAAGCAATCCCGATGTGTATGAAATTACAATTGCAGAACAAGTAACAATCCACAGATTGTGGGGGAATACCGTTGAAAATAGTCACACTAGATAATATTGAAGAGGAACATATTTGCTGCGCGATGTCTGACAAAAAAGTTAGGCGTGGTGTCCAGCTCAAGAAAGAATGGCTAAAAGATCGATTTAAAGAAGGACTTGTGTTCAAAAAATTAGATGTAAAAGGAAAGGTGTTTATTGAATACATTCCAGCTGAGTACGCATGGGTACCTATCGCCGCCCCAGGCTATACATTTATCAACTGCTTTTGGGTATCAGGCCGCTTTAAAGGAAAAGGTTACGGGGCTAGGCTTTTAGACGAATGTATCCAAGAATCTAAAGCACAAGGAAAACACGGAATTGCGGTTATTTCAAGCAAGAAAAAACAGCCATATTTATCAGATGGGAACTACTTCAAAAATAAAGGTTTTCAAGTCTGTGATACCGCACCACCCTATTTTGAATTACTTGTGTATAAGTTCGATGCGAATGCACCAACACCACAATTTACAACCAGTGCAAAAGATATGAAAGTTCCATATCAAAATGGCCTAGTTGTCTATTTTACGAGCCAATGTCCCTATACCGATTATTATATCCATGAAGAATTAACTACTATTACCAAACAATATAACATCCCTTTCAAGTCCATTCAGTTGACATCACGAGAAGATGCTTGGCGAGCTCCTTGTGCTTTTACAACATATGGAGCTTTTTATAACGGAGAATTTTTAACACACGAAATTTTAAGTGCGAAAAAATTTGAAAAAATGATGATGAAACTGCAACAAATATAGAAAGGGGTATCACTAAAATATGTACGAAGAAGTAATCTCTTTATTACATAAAACAAATGCTTCTTACGAGAAATTTGAACATGAACCAGTTCTCGATTACGAAACAGATCGTGTTGTTCGTGAACGACTTGGCTTGCAAGGTGCTCCAAGTAAAAGTTTATTTTTAAAATCAAAATCTGGATCCTATTACGTGTTCTTTACACTAGAGGGAACTCGTCTCGATAGAAACGAGATGAAAGAAATGACTGGACAGCGTTTATCCCTTTGCTCACCAGATGAACTAAGAGAACAAACTGGATGCATTCCTGGATGCGTTGCTCCTTTTGGCTATTCACAGGATGTAACTATTATTGTGGATAGTTCTGTTTATTCCTATGACAAAATTTTAATTTCACCCGGTGTTCCAGAGTTTACAATTGAATTATCCACAGAAGAATTGAAAAAGATTTTATCCACATGTCAAAATACAGTTTTAGAATACAGAAAAGAGAGCTGATGATTCAGCTCTCTTTTCTTATTATTTTGCTTCTGCTGTGTTTTCTTTCGCAGAACGTACTTGCTCATCTGCATGGTAAGAAGAACGAACAAGTGGACCAGCTTCACAGTGGCTAAATCCTTTGCTAAGTGCAATTTCTTTAAGCTCTGCAAATTCAGCTGGCGTGTAGTATTTAATAACTGGTAAATGTTTCTTAGATGGTTGTAAGTATTGTCCAAGTGTTAAAATATCCACATTGTTCGCACGTAAGTCGTCCATTGCTTCAATTAAATCTTCTCTTGTTTCACCTAGTCCCACCATAATGCTAGATTTAGTTGGGATATCAGGCTGCATTTCTTTTGCACGACGTAAGAACTCTAATGAACGATCATATTTTGCTCTCGCGCGAACTCGGTCAGATAATCGACGTACTGTTTCAATGTTATGGTTTAAAATATCCGGTTTTGCATCCATTAACATTTTTAGGTTTTCTTCTACTCCACCCATATCAGATGGCAGTACTTCAATAGACGTAAATGGATTTTCACGACGAACAGCGCGCACTGTTTCCGCAAAAACAGCTGCTCCACCATCTTTTAAATCATCACGTGCAACCGCTGTTATAACAACGTGTTTTAAGCCCATTTGTACTACAGAATCTGCTACGCGTTCTGGCTCTTGTAAATCAAGCTCTGTTGGTAAGCCTGTTTTAACCGCACAAAAACGACAAGCACGTGTACAAACCGCACCTAAAATCATAAATGTTGCTGTTTTTCTTACTGCCCAACATTCGTGAATGTTCGGACATTTTGCCTCTTCACAAACGGTATGAAGCTGCTTAGAACGCATCATTTTCTTTAAGCCTGTATAGTTTTCATTTGTATTTAACTTAATTTTCAACCATTCGGGCTTGCGCTTATATTCTGTTTGTTTTGTCATGTTATCAACTCCGCACAATATGAAATAGTTTACCATGTTCGCTTCTTTCAATGTAACATATCTATTCTAACGTATGAAAGCGATTTGCTCAAATGAAGATTCTAAGTTTTTTTCCAATCGTTCCCTATAATGAAATACCTCGTATATCCCACACTAAAGAGAGTGATGTTGTGAAAGGAGTTTATTTCATGCTTCGAAAAATTTCTCTATTGCTTGCGATTTTCTTTCTTCTTCAGCAAAGCATTGCATATGGTGAAGACAATCAGCAAAGCATATACGAAAAGCGCATGACACTATATAAAGAAACAGAGCAATCTTCAGGCATTCCATGGTATTACCTAGCTGCAATCGATCAATATGAACGAAATATACGGAGCGTAAGAAGAGATATTCCGAAAAAACCTGACGCTATTATTTCGATTTATTTCAAGCCAGAAGTATGGTCGGGTCCTGCTAATGGCTCTACTAATGATACTCTCCCCCATACCATTTCTCTCTTCGGAGGAATTGGTTTAGATGGCGATAAAGATGGGCTTGCAGACGCAAATAACGACCGCGATCTTTTGCATACGGCAACAACTATCATAAGGAAACAAGGAACTTCAGAAGACCGTATTAAAATTATGCTTTGGGAATATTATAGACGTGCAAAAACAGTTGAATTAATTACTGAATATGCTCAAATCTATAAGCATTACGGCCGTATTAATTTAGAAGGAAATGCCTTTCCTCTTCCTATTCGTAGTGATCATAGTTACCGTAGTACATTTGGTGCTGGAAGGAGCTTTGGCGGCAGACGAATCCATGAAGGAACTGACATTTTCGCAAGACACGGCGTACCAGTAAGATCTACTTGCTACGGCATAATTGAAACAAAGGGCTGGAATCGCCTCGGAGGATGGCGCATTGGGATTCGTGACCTTCATAATAACTATCATTATTACGCGCATTTAGGTGGATTTTCAAAAGAAATACAGCTTGGACAAATTGTAGAGCCAGGAAAACTTCTTGGTTTTGTTGGTAACACAGGCTATGGCCCTCCTGGCACAGCTGGTAAATTCCCTCCCCACTTACACTTTGGATTATATAAAGACAATGGCTATACAGAATGGGCCTTTGATCCATATATGCACTTAAGCTTGTGGGAACGAAAGGAACGTGCGAGTTTAAAACGATAACCGTAGCAGATTGCTACGGTTATTTTCTTATACGCCGCCCATAATTAATATAACGAAAAGAAGTTGAACAAGAAAACTACATACAAAACTAATCCACGCCCACTTATTTAATGAATGTTTCATTCCAAAAACCGCAAATACAATTGCTAAGAAAGGAAAAACATATCCACTATACGATGCAAAACGATTAGGACTTTCAAGAATCGGCACATCAAATTTAGACATGATTATAAAGAGAACTACCGCGAAAATACTACAAAAGATAGATGCTATATTCATCTTTCGACGAAATGGTTGACTTACAGCCATAAACTCATCTCCCATTTTCTTTTTTGTAACACGAATACCTTACTCATTCTTTTTCTTCCCATTACTATCTGGTACAACAACCCCGCCACTTCCATAATAAGCTGGCACTTCGCCTTGTACAATTCTTGTCGCAATTGGAATGTTTTGCTTGACCGTAATTTCCTTTGTCCGAAATGGAATAATAATTTGCAAGGTTACATCGACTTCCATAATAATTTTAATGGCTGTATTATTAATTCCTTGCGGTTCAATCTTCTGTTTAATATCCGTACCGACATGGCCAATTGTCGTAAAATGAATCGGAATATCCGGTCCTAAATTACCAAGGAGCGCATTATCTGTTATACGTCCAAGAGGCACCGACATTGAAACGCCACTCTCTTCGGAAAGACCGAGTGCTTGCATATCTCCCTTCTCCACCTGATGCAAATATTTCTCTATGTATGTGGTAGTCGATGTTAAAATCTCATTTACTTGCTTCGTATTTAAATCAATTGTAGATACTTTTCCATTCTTATCATTTTGTACTTTCATTAATGAATCTACATCAAATCCTTCATTAATTCGATCCTTTACCGCCTTCGTCATCACAACCGTCGCCATTTTCTGCGTCTGCATTTCCCCATACTTAATCAATGTTGGCTGAATACTTTTATTCACAATCCATAGCCCTTGTATTGTCATCAGTAAAAAGATAATAAACGAAATGAGTAATACATGCCTAAAGGGCAGCGGTCCCCTTCGAAACCGCGAAGCTTTTGGACGAAATGTACGCATAAGAAAACCCTCCTTCTTATATCATTTCTATGCAAGAAAGAGGGACGATATATGCTTATATCATTTTTAATAATGCATCTTTTCCAATTGTTCCCACTGGAATTCCTAAAGCCTCTGCTCCAGTAGTTACCGATTCAAGCGGCGCTTCAAGAAGCTGCTCAATCGTTCTTACGCCAACTGCGCGGCCAGCAATAATTCCTCGATCTCCTAACTTCTCATTTAATAGGCCGACATCTAAAGCCCCGCACATAATATATCCTTTATCGCTCATAACAGCCAGCAAATTTGTTTTTGGAAGCTTTACGCTAACAGCTATAAACGTATTATTTTCAATGATAATAGGTTCAACGTTAACCATAGTTCACACACTCCCCTCTTTCTTATTTTTATGAAAAGAGAAAAATGAGTGTTACAGGTTAACTAGCCTATAGTTTGATTGAAGATGTATAAGTTATCAACATCTCTGTTAACACATCTCGCAATAATTCTGGCATATAATATTGCTTTTCAGAAATTGTGGATAGTTCTGGGTATAAGTACCCGAATGTAAACATATCAATTGTTCCCACGGTATATATGCGATTTAACTCCAGTGGTTCCCCATTAATGATTACCTCTTCAAGTAACATTTTATTTCCAGGAATCGTATCTGGGATCACTTCTACGCCATCATAGATCATCTTACCCATTACTTTTCCGCGGAAACCAAATCCTTTTACTTCAAGTTGCTCCATATGTGGACGGCTCGCTTTTAAAATAACTTCTCGTAACGTTTTCCCTGGCACTTTTAATGCGCATGGATTAATTGGATGTGGACAAATTCGGTGGATATCCCCTCTTGTTACAATTCCTTCTTCCATTCCTTCTAACAATACACCCGCATTCACCATTCCAATTTCCGCATTGCACCATTTTTTTAGGGCCCCTGCTAACATGCTGGAAAATTGGGTCTCCTGAAACCAATGAATTGGTAAAGATTCTTTTAAATCAATAACTGGCTCTGCCATAATCAAGTTACTTTCTTCTTGTAACATTGCAATTGTGGATAATGGCTCACCATAAGCACTTAAACGCTCTGTTTTAATTGCCCTGCCATCCTTGTTCAACAACTGCTTCGTTTCTTTATCTACAGTAAGCTGAACGTGGCCAACATAATGTCCCCACTTTTCGCAACAGCAAAGCAGCGTTCCATTCACAAGAACACCGCGCTCAAACAAGTGATGGGTATGCGCTCCTAAAATTACATCTATATCATAATTCTCCGCCATATATTCATCCGTACTTTTCCCAAGATGAGAAAGTACAACTGTAATATGCGCTTTATCTTTTACTTCTTCTAAAATGGATTCTAAATGCATCATCGGATCTTCAATATACCAATCTAACATTTTATAAAACGCTGGATAAGCTACTGTTAAGCCGATTAAAGCTATCGTAATCCCGTCTGCAGTTGTATGAAGTTTATAAGGCTTCGCCCAAGTAGGACGTACGCCTTCTTTTTCAAATAAGTTAGCTACGAGTATCTCAAATCCGGCATTATCATATAAATGGTTTAAATGCTCCTTCGCTAATGTAATTCCTTCATTATTCCCAATCGTTACATAATCATATAACGCTTCATTTAATAACTTCGTATTCCCTAGTCCGTTTGTCGCTTCCGTAATACGATGAAAACGATCCACATGATCGCCAATATCTAACGTTAAAACAGATTCTCCTGCTTCCTGTCTTCGCTTTTTCTCCTCTAGTACAAACCGAGAAATTTGTGGCCAATTTTCAAAATGACTATGTATATCGTTTGTATGATAAAGGTGAATAATTGTTTCTTTATTTATATTCAGAGAAAAAACCTCCTCTCAGTTCCTTACTGCCATTTACGCTACATGCGCGCAATAATCCTGTAAATACTTTTCGTCTTTTCTTGCTATTTTACATTGTACTCTCATTAAAAGAAAAAGCAAAAGTTTCTCCTTTTTATATGGATTTTTTTACATTTCCCTTTTCGCAAATTGCTTCATATGTTCCATCTCTCGTTATTCCTATTTATCTAATTACCCCTCATACAAAATTTTCTGAAAAAACATTGCACTTTTGATACAATATATATATATTGTATATAGAGTATATATACAATATAAAGACTAAGAGGGATTTGCATGCAAATAATTATTTCAAACAGTTCTAAGGAGCCGATTTACGAACAAATTACGAATCAAATAAAATCACTAATTTTGAGTGGTAATTTAAAAGAGGGCTCGCCACTCCCATCAATGCGCCAGCTCGCCAAGGATTTACAAGTCAGTATTATCACAACAAAGCGCGCGTATGAGGAGTTAGAAAAAGCCGGCTTTATTTATTCGATTGTAGGTAAGGGCTCTTTTGTTGCTGAACAAAATTTAGATGTCGTACGTGAGAAAAAATTAAAAGTTATTGAAGAACAGTTATTGTCTGTCGTTGCTAATAGTAAGGAAATTGGGCTACCCTTAACGGAACTGCGAGAATTATTAACTATTTTATATGAGGAGTAAAATGTATGGAGAATATAGTAGAGCTACACAATGTTAGCAAAACATTTCAAGGTTTTTCGATAGAGCAATTAAATTTACAAATCAAAAAAGGATTTGTAACAGGCTTCATTGGCGCAAATGGTGCTGGGAAGTCGACAACCATTAAAATGATGATGAACTTATTAAAGCCAGATGCAGGTGAGATTAAAATTTTTGGCTTAGACTACGCATCGCACGAAAAGGAAATTAAAGAGCGCATCGGTTTTGTCTTTGATAGTAACGTATTTTATGAGGGCCTAAATCTAAAGGATATCAAGCGAATGGTCGCACCCGCTTATAAAAATTGGGACGAAACGATATTTAAGCGGTATGTAGAGCAATTTGAACTGCCGATGAATAAAGCGATTAAAACTTTTTCAAAAGGTATGCAGATGAAGGCTTCATTAGCGCTTGCGCTATCACATCATGCTGAGTTGATTATTATGGATGAGCCAACGGCAGGCTTAGACCCAATATTTAGACGTGAGTTACTCAATTTACTACATGAATTAATGCTTGATGGCAATCGCACCATTTTCTTCTCTACACATATTACGACGGATTTAGATCGCATCGCTGATTTTATTGCCTTTTTAAAAAAGGGACAATTAATGTTTAATCAGTCAATTCATGAAGTGGAAGAAAACTATGCATTAGTAAAAGGCAGTGCGGATTTATTAGATCGCGATACAGAAAAAGCCTTTATAAATATTCATCGTGCACCGACTGGCTTTGAGGCATTAACGAACAATGTAGCTGAAGTTGAACAAATTTTTGGTAATGAGGTTATGATTGAACGCGCCTCATTAGAAGATATCATGTATTACTCGAAAGGAGTAGGGCATCATGCTTAATTTAATCAAGCGCGATTTAATTTTACAGAAGAAACAATTGCTCTTTTATTTAGGCTTCATTATCTTTTTTATTGTGATGAACAAGCACCACCCTATTTTTATATTTACGATTGCAAGTATTTTGATTCCAGTTAATACGCATGCCTACGATGCAAAGGCAGAAACAAATATTTTATTAAATTCTTTACCATATACACGTAAGGAAATTGTCGCTTCACGTTATATTGGAGCAATTGTTTACATGTTGCTAGCAATTACTATAACAAGCGCAATGCTTATCATCTTTCAAAAGTCATTTACTGTAGAGCATATTATAATGAGCAATGCATTATTTTTACTATTTGCAGCCTTTACATTTCCACTATTTTATCAATTTAAACAAGATCATCTATTTTTGATTATTATGAGTTTATTTTTAGTATTAACTTTCTTTGGTCCAGGTGCGGTACAATTTCTTGCAACAGAGTTTAATACAGTTACCGATGCTATTTTCAGCTTATCTGTACCTGCATTGTATACCATAGCTGCGATTATTATTATATGTGCTTATACGATTTCATGGGGAGTATCATTAATCATTTATCAACGTAAAGCATTTTAATTCGAAATCTTCTGTATTATAAAACAAAAATTTAACATGCTATCCTTGTTAAATTAGCAAAATCCGGTGAGATTTCAACATATCTTTTCAATATTTCGAGATTCACGATCATTTAACAAGCTTAAAAAAATAATTTCTCGCTCAAGGAAAATCAGAAAAAAAAGCGCCCTGTAAACAGGGCGCTTCGAACGTATACATCACCTTTAATTATAACTAATATTATAAGTTGGGTATAATGTCGTTCCGCTAATCCAAATTTTTATTTCATTTGTTAACGGAACATTTTGTTCATTAATAACAGTTCTCCACCATTCCCATGCAAGACCTGTACATTCTCTCGCTAAGACTTTTATATTTTTTGAATTAGGTGGAAGTGATATGACTGTAGAGAAATGAGCAGTTCTGTCTTTGTTATTCCCTTCCCAAGTTTTATGGGATAGTACTTCATTTCCATTTTCATCATATGAGAATTCATCCCAAGATACATCAAATTGAGCAACATATGCACCATAATGATCAAGCGTCATTTTCGCACTGGAATATTCTGTAGATGTAGTCTCGATATAGTCTGTGTTGTTATGAACAGCAGCAACTGCATTATCTTTTAAGAAAGTGCTAGTATATGAAACTGGATATGCTGGATTTTTAGGACTTAATTCTGCATTATCTTTAATGATATTTCGGATTTCATCAAAATCTTTTGTAACAACCTTGTTATGCTCTTTTGCATCTCCACCTAATACTACAGCGGTAAAGGTACTGTCTTCAAAAATATCTTTGTACTGTCCACTCGTTTCAACGCTGTTATTCTTAAGTAGGGCTTTAAAAGCAGCTTGTACATCTTTGCTCTTAGAAGTTGTTTCTAATTTTACATAAATTGTTCTGCCGTAAGCTACATTTGACACCATAACAGGCGGAGCCGTATTACTTACCCCTTTACGAGTTAACTCTTCAAACGTAACGCTATTATCAAAAAGGTCTGATGGATTGTTAGGTTGTTCTGCACTTACTGTATAAAATATTTGTTTATATGCCGCAACCATCACTTTTTTCTCTCCATTTGCAATTGCATTAAAGTCAATGTTCAG
>NZ_NVPR01000065.1 GCF_002551815.1 Bacillus sp. AFS098217 | reverse complement strand
GGTAAAACATTTAAATATACTGAAAATGGGCCAGTTGGATTACTAGAAGGTAAAAAAGCACTTCACATTCAAGCTACAGGTGGTATTTACTCTGAGGGAGCATACGCAGCAATGGACTTCGGACGTAAACACTTAAATGCAGTATTAGGATTTATGGGTGTGTCTGATGTAGAATATCTTGCAGTTGAAGGCATGAATGCAAATCCTGAAAAAGCACAAGAAATTAAAGAAGCAGCAATTGCAAATGCGCGTGAATTAGCAAAACGTTTCTAATATAGAAAACTCAAAAATGTCCAAACGCTTGTCGTTTGGACATTTTTTCTTCTTTTTCCTTCGTTTGTCTAGTATAATGAAGGACGGAATGATAATAGGTGGGGGTTCTGTATGATTCAAACGTTTTTTAAAATCTTTTATTTAATTTTAATTGTAATTGGCATTACACCGAGGTTATGGCGAATACAGGGTAAAGTAAAAACACTATCGCCACAAGAAAAAGATCGCCTTGTGTATAAAACAACAAATTGGTTTGGTAAGAAGATGGTTCGTGTAGCGGGATCGACTGTACAAGTAAATGGACTTGAAAACGTGCCGACAGATCAACCGGTACTTGTTGTAAGTAATCATCAAAGTGATATGGATATCCCAGTTTTACTAGGTTACTTAAATAAACCAATCGGATTTGTTTCAAAAGTGGAAATTAAAAAATTTCCGATTGTACGAACTTGGATGGAATTGATGAATTGTGTGTTTATGGATCGTAGGGATCGTCGTCAATCACTACAGGCTATTAAAGATGGAATTGAACGGTTAAAGAGCGGCCATTCTATTGTAATTTTTCCAGAAGGAACGCGTAGTAAAGGTGGCGAAATAGGAGATTTTAAAGCTGGTAGTTTTCATCTTGCTGTAAAATCTGGTGTGGCTATATTGCCAGTAACTTTAGATGGAACATATAAGATGTTTGAAGCAAATGGAAATCGAATGAAGCCAGCACATGCAACAATAACAATTTCGAAACCAATTACACCTGAGCAATATGCAAGTATGGATGTTAAAGAACTAACACAGCATACAAAAGATATTATTGCGGCTCAATTACATAAATAATAACAAAGTCT
>NZ_NVPR01000064.1 GCF_002551815.1 Bacillus sp. AFS098217 | reverse complement strand
CAAATTACAATGGCGATGGATCAAGTTTCAAATGGAGCAACAACTCAAACATCGAGCGTAGAACATGGTGCACTATTACTTTGTAATGTAATAGAAGGGATTCAGCATGTAGCAAACAGTTCCTCTTCAATTGCCAATGCATCTACATATACACATGAAAAAGCAGAAGATGGTGGGAAACTTGTAGGGAGAACAGTAAACCAAATGCATTTGATCGCAGAATCGGTATCGCAATCCGATGCTGTAATTCAAGCATTGAATGATAAATCAAAGCAAATTGGTGATATTTTAGAAGTGATTCAAAATATTGCGGATCAAACAAATTTACTTGCATTAAATGCTGCAATTGAAGCCGCACGAGCAGGTGAACATGGTAGAGGATTTGCGATTGTTGCTGATGAAGTCCGAAAACTTGCAGAGCAATCTAGCGCATCATCAAGTGAAATTGGAAAACTAATAGGTGAAATACAAAAGGATATGAGTAAGACCGTAAATGCTATGAGTAATGTGAATGAAGAAGTTCAATCTGGTCTTGTAATAGCGAATGAAACAAAGACAAATTTTGGAGAAATATTAACCTCCACAAATGAAATTGCTACGCAAATTGAAAGTATGGTAGAAACGGCAAATGGAATGTCAAAAGGTGCAAATGAGGTTTCTATTTCAGTTGGTGAAATTGCCATGATAGCGCAAAATAATGCGACAAGTACACAAAATATTGCTACATCTGCTGAAGAGCAGTTGGCTTCTATGGAAGAAATCAGTTCGGCTGCGGGTACATTGTCACAAATGGCTGAGGAATTACAAGTATTAATTGAAAGATTTAAAGTGTAATAAAGCGTACGTAGGCAGATTGAATTGTACTTTTGATTGAAGAGGATCCTTTTGAAGGTTTTTCATAACTTTTGAAAGTATTTATTATTTTAAGTAAGAAAAGAGCGGTGATTTTTATTCAATCACGGCTCTTTTTTTATGGAAACATATTTATTTTACAGTTTCTTTAAAAACAAAATGCTCTGTATATTTTCTCCCTTCAATCTTTTGACCATTTCTCATTACATGGAAAGGATGGTCTTGCCATGTAATCATGACATCTACTTCGTCTGCTTTTACGGAAACAGGAAAATTCGCATGTTCAAACCCTGTTTTCCCACTTGCTAAGCGGGGTTCTTCTAAAGAAAATAATTCATATTTTGTCCCTGTGTTTGGTTCATTTCGGAATACTTCTACTTGTACGTTATATACTTCATCTTTTCCGATGTTTTGCACTGAAAAACGATATGTATGAAAAACATCTTTTTTAGACTGTAAGATGTTTTTACCTGAGTCGTTGATTTCATCAATATTGACTTTCCATTGTTTTGAATGTTGTGAGACTGGTAATGATTGCGGAGAATAAGCGTATACTTGATTTGTCGTTATCATGCATAATAGTAACAGGGAGAAGCTTACAATTTTTCTCATATATAGACCTCCAGAAGAAATTTACTAATATTATGAGTGGAAAAACAATTTGTTATGTAATGGAATTGGAGTTTTTGGAGAGGGATGATAAGTTATGATTCAAAAAAATTTAGAAAAACTTGAGCAAATTGTAAATGGGGAAGGTTTAGATAAGATGTTTTAACATTATTAATGACGTTTGGAATGCAAGCCCCATCTTCTATGAAAGCAGCTATTGAAACATTAGAGAAATTAGCCACTTATGAGAAAAAAATACTTGTACTTGGGGATATGTTGAAGTTAGGAGAAGAGGGAGAAACATATCATAGAGAAATTGGAAGAATACTAAACCCAGCAACAATCCAGTATGTCTTCACGTATGAAGAGCTTGCTCGGAAAATAGCAGAGGCTGCACTAGAAAATTATCCAAAAGATAAAGTGCGGATGTTTTTGAGTAAAAGTGATATAGTAAAAGAAATCGAAGGACTTACAAATCCAAATGATGTTGTTTTAGTGAAAGGATCACGGAGATGGCATTGGAAGAAATTGTAGCAAAATGGATTTAAAATTAAAAATCAGAAAATATTGAAAAAACACCTTGCATTTTCTCTTTTAAAGGAATAGAATACTCTGTAAATATAAAAAGTGATGAGCAGGAAAAGTACATGATGCAAGGGTCTACAGAGAGCAATCGATTGCTGGAAAGATTGCGATACCGCATGATGGAAAGACACCTGTGAGCGTTGCTTTGAACGTGAAAATTAGTAAAAGCAAACGGTACCTACCGTTATCAGGTTTAAGATGGTCAGTATGACAATTTGGGTGGTACCGCGGAAAAATCCGTCCCTATTTATGGGGCGGATTTTTGTATTCTTTGAAAGGAGGTGAGTGACCGTGGATGATGACGATGACAACAATAATGTAAATAAGTATGAAAACATAGGAGGAAAAAATAATGGGCAAAACAATGAAGCGGTCACTCATTCGTGAATGTAAAGCGTCTAGTAAAAGGATGGTTTTATTACAAGGCTGGGTGAAAAAAAATCGTCATCTGGGGAATATTAGTTTCTTATTGTTACGTGACCGAACGGGTGTCATCCAATGTGTATTAGAAAAAGACTTAGCGGGATATAAAGTAGACGTAGAAAGTGTTGTTCAAATTATTGGAGAACTTGTGGAAACGACAAAAACAGAGTTAGGTGTGGAAGTACTTGTAGAAGAGGTAAAGGTGTTAAATACTTCAGAACCGCTTCCATTTGAAGTGAATAAAAGAAATCTACACGTTGGTTTAGATCAAATGTTAAATGAGCGTGTACTATCGCTTCGTCATGAACGAATACAAGCCATTTTTAAAGTTCAATCTACGCTTGCACAGGCATTTAGTGAATTTCTGGTAGAGAACGATTTCACACGTATATTTACGCCGAAAATTGTTTCCCAAGGAGCGGAAGGTGGAGCGAATGTTTTTAAACTCCCCTATTTCCAAAAAGAAGCATATTTAGCACAGTCTCCTCAATTTTATAAACAAATGATGGTTGCGGGTGGATTGGAACGTGTTTTTGAAATTGCTCCTGTTTATCGGGCTGAGCATCACAATTCTTCCCGTCATTTGAATGAATATATATCATTAGACGTGGAAATGGGGTTTATTAAAGACTTTTATGAAGTGATGGAATTAGAAGCGACCGTTTTACGGTATATGTTTGAACAAGTAGGACAGAAATGTGAGAAAGAATTAAAGCTTTTACAAGTCACAATTCCTGTTATTACAGAAATTCCTAAAATCACCTTAAAAGAGGCACAGCGTCTATTACGAGCAAAATACCGAAAAGAATCACCAGTAGGGGATTTAGACACAGAAGGCGAAAAGTTACTTGGAAAATATGTGAAGGAAACATACGGTAGTGATTTTGTTTTTATCACACATTATCCGAAAGAAGCGAGACCGATGTATACGATGCCGACTAAAGAAAATCAAGCTGTTACGGATTCTTTTGACTTGTTATATAAAGGATTAGAAATTACGTCAGGTGCGCAGCGAATTCATGAGTATGATATGTTACTTGCTTCTTTTAAAGAAAAAGGATTACAACCAGAAAACTTTGAATCTTATATGGATACATTTCGATATGGTTGCCCGCCGCATGGTGGTTTTGGGATTGGATTAGAAAGGCTTGTATATAAGTTTCTAGAATTATCGAATCTTCGAGAAGCGAGTGCGTTTCCGAGAGATTGTACGCGTCTTATGCCATAAAGTGAAAAGAATCTTCGCATTGGTTGCGAAGATTCTTTTCATTTATGCAGATTTGTATCGTTAAGTCTCTTTCGTGTTGGTGCTTTGTTTATTAGTATTTTCATTTTATTTAAAATGGAAAAAAAGGTATTAGAAGCAGAATTCTTTGCGGGTGGAAATTACAGGGATTTATTGTTCGTTTACAGCGTATTCTTGCTTCGATTCGTCGCTCCAATTGCGATTGTCATTGTCTTTTTGAACGTGATTGGGGTTATTTAACTTAAAATGTTATAATATCCCAAAAAGAGGGGTGAGAAAATGTATTGTTATATTACAAGTAGGTACATAACGGGTACGAATTCGTGGTTCTCCTATTGTATATAGGATCAAGATATGAAAATTAGGAGGAGAAAAAGATGAAACAAGAAAAAGAAGTATTATTACAAGGAAAAATGATGGAAGTACGCGGGAAAAAGCTATATGTGGAGACGTATGGATCCATAGAGAATCCTCCTGTATTGTATCTTCACGGAGGTCCTGGTGAGATGTGTTATGATTTTTCCTATCATCAAGCACATAGGTTACAAGATTTTTTTCGACTCATTGCCATTGATCAGCGCGGGGTAGGACGTTCGGAAAAAATTAGTCAGCAAGAGCCGTTTGGATTACGAGATCTTATCGAGGATTGCGAAGAGTTAAGGAAGATGTTACAAATTGAGAAATGGTCTGTCATTGGGCATTCTTTTGGCGGATTTTTAGCACTGTTATATGCAGCAATGTATCCGCAATCTATTCAAAAAATTATTTTTGAAGGACCTAGTTTTGATTTTGCATTAACGAGTAGAGCTTTATTGAAAAAGACAGGAAATATATTAAGGAAGTACGGAAAAGAAGAACAAGCAAAAGAATGTATAGCTCTTTCAAAGAGTAATGCTACTTCTGAAGAATTGCTAGAATCTTATATAAAATTAAGTGATGAGTTAGAAGAAAATAGAATGGAAATCTATAATAACTTTAAAGATGAAACTGACTATACTTTATATAGTGATGAAGAGTGGGAAGAGTTTTCTCATCGCTCAGAGATTCATTTTGCGAGATTGAAAGAAGAGGGAGAATTTCATACATCGTTACTACCAAAATTAAAAGATGTGGAGAATCCGATGTTACTAATGATAGGAAAGTATGATGTAGTGACTTGTGAGAAACAAATTCAAGCATTTAATAAGGATGCTCGACATGGTAAAGTTATCGTTTTTGAAGAGAGTGGTCATACGCCGCACTATGAAGTAGCGGATGAATTTGCAAAAACTGTGATTGATTTTTTGAAATGAAATAGAAAAAGGTGCTTCATGAAATGAGAAGCACCTTTTTCTATGTATTTAATTTTCAGGATAAAAGATTGTAATGTTAGGCCATCTACTTTGCCAGTTCTTTTTTTGTAATCTTTTTTCATACATGTTAGTTCGCTCTTTCGTTTCGAGGAAATGAGATGTTGGTTTCACTTGTAACGTGAGAACATCTTCTATTCCCCAAGGAGCTGTTAACATAACGTTATCTCGTTCATCTAACGTAACCCCAAGAGCAGTTGCGGTTTCCGGAAATTTAGATATTGCATCGACTGAAGATGAGTAAGGTGGCATGTTATTGATTACATGCATGCGAGATTGATTTTTTACTGACCATGGAATAGTAGAATCTATACTTTTAAGCTTATTTTCTAATTTTTCTTCGGTAGATTCACTAATATGTAATGGGTCAAAATAAATGATATCGATGTCTGGTGTTGGAGTTTTCACTTCATATCCATGAAGAACATCCCAAATTTTAGAACGAACAAATCCAGCGCAAACCCACCAATCGGATAGCTCTAAAGACTTTGCTATTTGTAATATTTTCATCATCCAAGTATCGTTTTGTATCAGTTTTATAATATCTTGTTCTGTTTGGAGACGCATTTTTAATCTCACCTTTTGTATAATTGATTTTCTCCACTTTCTAAGGAGAGGATGGCAATCATTTAATGCATAAGTTTAATAATCCACAAAATCCAATGTGCGCCAGGTACAAATAAGAACTGTGCTAATAATGTACCGAGAAATCTTGAAATCATAAGCCAGCCGAACATTTTACTCATTGTATCAGCACCATTTTCTGATTGAAGAGCACGTTCTGTTAAAAGGGCAATGCGCGGATCTAACAGTACAGTTAATAAGATTGTTGCAAAACCATTAACGAGTCCAGAGGCTGTGCTCGCATTCGTTGCATAAGTTGGATTTAAAAAGGAAGCATACAAGGCGGAGAGAACACCCGCTGTATAGATGGCAGTTGCAAACATATTAATTAACATAATTCGTTTTGGAATGCCGCCAATTCGCATCCGATGAATCATTTCAAATTTAGGAAAGCGAACATATTTTTTCGTATACTTCAATTTTTGTATGTTATTTGTTTTCATCAATCCAATGAATGACCCATCTGTTTCAAAGTTTTGAATTACATAGCCAAACAACTTTGTCAAAGTCGGATATAGAAAAATTGCAAGCAAAGTACCGATAGAAGCTGAGAGTAAAACTAGGCGTATGGTTCGTTCTAAATCAATAGAAGAGTCTAATTTAGCTTGATCGACGATACCACCAAGTAAAAAAGCTTGCAGTAAGTTAGATGTTCGTGCAACGAGTAATACCATCCCAACTACAGATAATGCAACGGCGATCTTTTTTAAACGAACACCAGCTAGCCGAATACTATAAGAGCTTGTTTCGACTGCATGGATGATAATTGTGAAAGCTATTATAAAAATTAATGTTGTCGTCATTTGTTCCACCATTTTTCTCTTAAATTATATTTATAATACAACAGGAACACATTTTTGGGTATATCTATTCGTGGATCAGATTCTGATAGAGAGGTAATAAAATATAATATGCAACTTCTAAAAGAATGAAAATTTTGATAATATAGAAAAGATGGTGATTTTTCTTATAAAGTAAAATGAGCGGAGGAGATAAAATGTATACAACATTTCTATTCGATTTAGATGGAACACTAACTGATCCGAAAGAAGGAATCGTAAATTCCGTTTTATTTGCACTACGGAAAATGGGAATAGATGAACCGAATCCAAACGAGCTAGATTCTTTTATTGGGCCTCCAATTCAACATTCGTTTGCAGATAGATACGGTATGAATGAAAAACAAGTTGAGCAAGCTGTGACGTATTTTCGGGAATATATGCAGCAAAGTGGCTTATTTGAGAATAAAGTATATGAGGGGATTCCTTGTATTTTACAAGAGTTAAAGGATGAAGGGATGCGTTTATTTGTTGCAACTTCAAAACTAACTGTATTTGCAAAGCAAGTTTTAGAACACTTTCAATTAACTCATTTCTTTGAAGAAATTGTAGGGAGTAATTTAGATGGAACTCGAATCAAGAAAGATGAAATAATTGAGCATATTTTACATACAAACAAAGGACTACAAAAAGAGGAAATTGTGATGGTTGGAGATAGAAAGTATGATATGATAGGGGCTAATTGTAATGGGATTGATTCGATCGGTTTATTGTATGGATACGGAAGTGAAGGGGAGCTAAAAGAAGCAGGAGCGACGCATATTGTGAAACATGTCGAAGAGTTACGAAACTTTTATGTAAAAAATAAAAGTTTAAAAATATAAAATAAAAGAGGAAAATCCCTTTATAACGAGCGATAGTTAATTCGTTTTCGTTTAAAGGGATTTTTTGTATGTAATAGAATAAGTAATAAATATGCTGTTTTAATCATAAAAACTTTGTTAGAAAAAGGGGAGGGATGTCAGTGTTTGAATCGTTATAAAAATGATAGTTTGTAAATACATAGAAAAAATCCAGAATAAAAAGATTGAATTTTCAATCAAAGGAAGGTGAGAGAGTTGGAGCTAGTTATTATTTTATTAGCACTTAGTTTACTTATGTTTGTTGCTTACAGAGGATTTTCTGTTATTTTATTCGCACCGATTTTTGCAATGTTTGCAGTATTTTTAACAGAACCTAGTTTTGTGTTACCATTCTTTTCGAATATTTTTATGGAGAAAATGGTAGGATTTATTAAGTTATATTTCCCGGTGTTTTTACTAGGAGCGATATTTGGTAAAGTAGTAGAAATGTCAGGTATTGCGGATTCTATTGCTAAAACGATTATTGAACTAGTTGGTGAAAAGAGAACGATTTTAGCAATTGTTTTAATGGGAGCTGTTTTAACGTATAGCGGCGTAAGTGTGTATGTTGTTGTGTTTGCAGTCTATCCATTTGCAGCAAAACTGTTTCGTCAAGCAAATATTCCAAAGCGTTTAATACCTGGGACGATTGTGCTTGGTGCTGTAACATTTACGATGGATGCTTTGCCAGGATCACCACAAATTCAAAATGTGATTCCGACGACATTTTTTAAAACTGATATTTATGCAGCACCTATACTTGGAATTATAGGAGCGATCTTTGTTTTAACATTAGGGTTAATCTATTTAGAGAGTCGGCGTAAGAAAGCAAAGGCAGCAGGGGAAGGCTATTTTGGTTTTGATGATGGAAATTCTGAAATGGCAGCATCTCTAGAGTTAGAGAAAAAGGAGAATGTTTCTTTTCAAAGTATTGAAATTTCAAGAGTACAGCAAGTAGTTGCATTTATACCTCTTATTTTAGTGGGGGTTATGAATAAAGTTTTTACGATGACTATACCGAAGTGGTATCCAAATGGTTTTGATTTCTCTTCAATTGGAATGAAAGCATTTGGAAAAGTTGAGTTAAGCGCAGTGCTTGGAATTTGGTCTGTAGAATTAGCACTTATTATGG
This sequence comes from Bacillus sp. AFS098217, assembly GCF_002551815.1. Classification (GTDB taxonomy): domain Bacteria; phylum Bacillota; class Bacilli; order Bacillales; family Bacillaceae_G; genus Bacillus_A. The sequence goes on along the minus strand of NZ_NVPR01000064.1, from coordinate 2,288 downwards.
GGATTATAGCAACACTTCTATTATATTGGAAACGTGTTGTGACGGGATTTCAAGCAGGATTGAATACAAGTATTGGGGGCGCATTGCTTGCGACGATGAATACAGGAGCCGAATTTGGCTTTGGAGGTGTCATTGCAGCTCTTCCAGGATTTGCAATTATGCGTGATAGCATTTCTGCCACATTCACTAACCCACTCGTGAATGGAGCTGTAACAACGAATATTCTTGCTGGTATTACAGGTTCAGCTTCAGGAGGTATGGGTATTGTTTTAAGCGCTATGGGCGATAAGTTTATTGCGGCAGCTGAACAATACAATATTCCATTAGAGGTTATGCATCGCATTGTCTCAATGGCATCGGGAGGAATGGATACACTGCCACATAACGGAGCAATTATCACAATCCTTACTGTTACAGGGTTAACGCATAAACAATCGTATCGTGATATATTTGCGGTTACAGTGTTGAAAACGGTTGCTGTTTTTTTAGTAATAGCATTTTATACTTTAACCGGAATCTATTAAAATGTTATAAATTATCTTCTATACTAAGAGGAAATAGCGAAATAAAGTGGAATAGTTAACTTGATAATTTGTATTGTAGAAACTTCACATTATAAAATATTTATTAGCGAAAGAAGGGGTGAAGTACTTGCAAGAGATCGCGGAGTTTCGTATGCCAAAGACTGTTTTATATGGGAGAAATTCGCTTGAAAAATTAGGAGAACAAACGAGTAAATTTTGGAAAAAAGCTTTTATTATCAGTGATTCTAGCATGGAGAAGCTTGGTTATATTGAAGAATGTATAAAACAGTTAAAGGCGAAAAAAATAGAAGTTGTTACATATACAAATGTGAATGCCGAGCCGACAAATGTTCATGTTTTAGAAGCGTTATCGATTTGTGTAGAATCAAATTGTGATTTTATCATCGGTCTTGGCGGTGGGAGTTGCATTGATGCGGCAAAAGCAGTAGCAGTACTGTTTACAAACGGTGGAGAGATTGAAGATTATGTTCAAAATCATATAGAAATAGAAAAACAATCATTACCGCTTATTGCAATCCCGACAACATCTGGTACGGGATCGGAAGTAACAAGTGTTGCTGTTATTACGAATAAAAAAACCGATGTAAAAATGATGATTAAACACCCAAGCTTTACGCCACAAGTAGCGATTATTGATCCAGTATTGACGCGTTCTGTACCACCTCATATTACTGCAGCAACTGGAATAGATGCATTATGCCATGCAATAGAAGCTTATATTTCTAGGTTTTCACAACCACTCAGCGATGTACTTGCGCTTTCAGCAATCGGAAGTATTATGAAATACTTACGTATCGCTTATGAAGATGGAGAGAATATGGAAGCAAGAGAAGTGATGATGATTGCCTCCTTACAAGCGGGTATCGCCTTTTCAAACGCATCGGTTGCGTTAGTTCATGGAATGTCTCGTCCAATTGGGGCACTATTTCATGTACCTCATGGTATATCAAATGCGATGTTATTACCAGCCGTTTTAGATTTTACAAAAGTTTGTTCAGTTAAGCGACTTGCAGATATCGGACGTCACATAAATCCAGAATTACATTCACTTTCTGATGAAGAGATGGCAAATCATATAATTGTTGAAATAAAGCGACTTTGCTCCAATCTGCATATTCCTAATCTAAAAGAGTACGGAATTGATCAAATTGAATTTGAAAATGCCCTTCCAAAAATGGCGAAAGATGCACTTGCCAGTGGGAGTCCAAGTAATAACCCTCGCATTCCATCTTATCATGAAGTGAAAAAATTATATCGTATATGTTTTGATTATCAATACGAAACTTCTGTAATTGATCTATAAGATTTCTGAATTTTCTTCAAATATTTCCATGGAAATTAGTTTAAAAATTATATAAACAAGGCTTTAGAAAAAATATCTAAAGTCTTGTTTTATGGTATTAAAAATATCTATATATACACCAATGACAAAGTCGACATAAACCCTCTCTTTTGGGATGGGAGAGAGCATCTATTCATGCATAGATGCGGTCAGGGCCTTTTTCTGCCATATGCGAAGTAAAAACAGAACGAGCAAACGAGTGTAGGTTACNNAAATGGATTTATATAATAAATAGTTGTTAAATATCGATTAAATTGTTGGGAAATTTAGTGATTGGTCTTATCGATGGAATGAGCTGGGAGTCTTCTTCTGAGTACTACCAAATTATAAATGAAGAAGTAAAAAAGAGATTAAGTGGATTACATTCAGTGAAAGTAAAACTATAATTTTATTATGTAAAC
>NZ_NVPR01000063.1 GCF_002551815.1 Bacillus sp. AFS098217 | reverse complement strand
CGTTCAGTTTTCAGAGAACTTGTTTGCCGCTCATTTGCGACTTCCTTATATTAACATTTCTTTGTTTCAATGTCAACTAAGTTTTTTATTTCGTTTGCCGCGTTTTGCTTTGTTGCTATCAGCGACTCGTATAATATTACACCTCATTTATATAATCGTCAATATGTTTTTCTAAAAAATTTAAAAAGACTTACCTAGTACATAACTATCAAGTTAACATTAACTATAGTCATACTATTACTTCCCCCTTATTTGCTGTACTGTTTTATATGTCAAAAGTAAATAATCATTAATATAACGAGATTAGGAAAGACCAAATCAATATGCAATTTGGTCTTTTAATTAATATGCGATTTACAGTGTTTCTCCATCAAACTATATTTATTTACTTTTCTTCTATAATTGGTAGCGAAACGATAAACTGAATAACCCCATCTTCATATTCAGCTCGAATTTCTCCCCCTTGAAGTTCAACAATACTTTTTGCGATCGCAAGTCCAAGCCCTGATCCTTCTGTTACTCTACTTCTGGACTGATCCTTTTTATAAAAACGCTCAAATAAATTTTCTAATTCTTCTCTCGTGAACTCTTCGCTATGATTCGCAACGGTGATTTGGATATTTCGGCGTTGCCTTTGAAGCGAAACTTTAATCTCTCCATTATCCTCACTATATTTAATAGCATTCATTAATAAATTTTCAAACACACGAACCATCTTCTCTGAATCAATGGCAACATACACACGTTCTTCAGGAATTTGCTTCATAAATATAAGACCATGTTCTTCTGCTTGCGGCACTAGCTCTTCTATTAATTGCTCAAGAAGTTCATTTATGCACACTGCTTGTTTTTCTAATACAATGCTTTCATTCGTTAATTTTGTATACTCAAATAAATCTTCTATTAAATTCTTCAACTGCTCCGATTTTGAAAATGCGATTCTCATATACTCATCATGCTGCTCCTTACTCTCATATTTAGAATCACGTAATAAACGTAAATATCCCATAATAGAAGTAAGAGGTGTTCGTAAATCATGCGATACATTTGTGATGAGTTCATTTTTTTGTTTTTCTAATTTACGTTCTTTTTCAATATTAATCATAAGTTGTTCAGCCATATTATTAATATTCCCTGTTAATGATGCAATTTCATCTTGCCCTTTCTTCTCAATACGATATGCAAGATTTCCTTTTTCAATCTCTTTTACTCCTTGAGCCATCGCTTCAATCTGTTTCATCTTTCTTTTTGTTATATAAAAGAAAGAAAAAATAAAAACAAAAACACCAATCAAAAACGGAAACGGCCCCTCTGTTGTCTCATATATTACTTCCCCTTCAGGAATCCCACTTACGAACATATACAAGTTTTTATCTTCAATTGTAATTGGTGAAAAAGCTATAAATTCTTTTCTTGATGTTTCAAAGTTATTCTTATAATTTGAATAATCAATAGCAAATGATGTCGCATTACGAATTGTATTATGCAAATTAATTTGTTCTTCTTGCGCCTGCTTCGTTTTATATAACACTTTTCCACTTTCATCAGTAATAAATACTTTTAAAGCTGTATGCCCTGCCTCTATATTTTGATTTTCTCTTTCTATCATATCCTGCAAAGCATCTAACTTATTGTCAGTAACCATCATTTCCGCTGTACTTTGGACTTGATTATTAATACTCCTCATTCCAGCACTATAATCAATTGTAGCCCTTCGATTTGCATTTTCAAAAAAAGGTGTCAAACCATTCGCTATAAATAGCCCTAATAATGCACAGGCAATAAAAGTAGTTATAAGCTGGATCCGTATGCTCCGGCGAACACTCTTTAGTACTCTTTCAATTAATCCCCTTATTTTCTTATACGCATAGGTAAACGGCTTAAATATCTTTCTCAATCTTATACCCCACTCCCCACACTGTTTTTATATACCTTGGCTTCCTTGGATTTTCTTCAATCTTTTCACGCACTTTTCGAATATGTACCATTACAGTATTATCAGATTGAAAGGACCTTTCATTCCAGACCTTTTCATAAATTTGCTCAGCACTAAAGACTATACCTGAATTACGAGTTAGCAACTCTAAAATAGAAAACTCTCGTGGTGTTAATTTCACCTCTTCATCCATAACAGTCACTTCATGTGTCGCTACATTTATCTTCATATCTCCAATTTCAATCTCACTTTCATTTTGAACAACAAATCCATTCATTTTCATATATCGACGAAGCTGCGATTTAATCCTTGCTATAAGTTCTAGCGGATTAAATGGTTTCGTTACATAATCATCCGCTCCTGTTGTTAACCCTAAAATTTTATCCATGTCCTGTGTTTTCGCTGATAACATAATAATCGGCATCTCTTTTGCTTCTCTTACTTTCATACACATATGAATCCCATCAATTTTTGGCATCATAATATCTAACACAACTAAATGCACTTCATTCTTTTCTAATATATCTAATCCCTCTGCTCCATCCCCAGCTTGCAACACTTTATATCCTTCATTTTTTAAGTAAATTGCAATTAAATCCCTAATTTCTTTTTCGTCGTCTACAACAAGTATTGTTTCTTGCCCCACAATATCGCCCCCAAAAAACTTTTAAACTCCCTATTTCTTATTATAAGAAAACTTCTGAAGAAAAACGGAACGAAATTCTTAAGATTTTCTGAAGACGCAAAAAGGTCTAGACTCTCCTTAGTCTAGACCTTTCAAAAACCCCTCTATTGACGAACGTAGATAAAATATAATACGAATAAGACTCCCAGTACATACATAATTGGATGAATTTCTTTACGGCGACCACTTACAACCATCGTAATTGGATAGAAGATAAATCCAATCGCAATCCCTGTTGCAATGCTATACGTAAGTGGCATAGAAATAATTGTGAAGAATGCTGGTACTGCAATCTCGAATTTCTTCCAATCAATTTCTCCTAAAGACGAAACCATCAAAATCCCTACAATAATTAAAGCCGGTGCCGTTACAGACGGCGTCACAACACTCAATAATGGTGAAAAGAAAAGTGCTAACAAGAAAAATCCGGCTGTTACAACTGCTGTAAATCCTGAACGTCCTCCCGCTGCTACCCCTGCAGACGATTCAATGTAAGACGTTGTCGTAGATGTACCAAGAATCGCACCAATTACAGTTGCAATCGCATCTGCAAATAACGCTTTTCCTGCACGTGGTAATTTATTGTCCTTCATTAACCCCGCTTGATTCGCAACTGCAACAAGTGTACCTGCTGTATCAAAGAAGTCGATAAAGAAGAACGTTATAATCACAATCCCCATTTGAACAGTGAAAATATCTCCGAAGTGATTTAGCGCCACACCGAACGTAGGTTCCAGACTTGGAATTGCGCCCACTACAGCTTTTGGTGTATCAATTAATCCTGTCGTTACACCCAAGATTGCTGTAAGAATCATCCCATAGAAAACTGCACCATTTATCTTTTTAATCATTAAGATAATCGTAATAACTACACCGAAAATTGCAAGCAATGTTGTGCCCTTTGTTAAATCCCCCAATCCAACAAGAACAGCATCGTTTTTCACAATAATTCCGGCATTTTGAAAACCAAGAAAAGCAATAAATAAACCAATACCTGCTGCTACCGCGAATTTTAGCTCCGCTGGAATCGCATTAATAATTTTTTCACGAATACCAGAAGCAGTAAGAATAATAAAAATAATACCTGACATTAACGTTCCGGCAATCGCTGTTTGCCACGGAATCCCCATTGTTAACACTGCTGTATAAGCAAAGAACGCATTGATTCCCATTCCTGGTGCTAAAGCAATCGGATACTTTGCAAAAATCCCCATAATCAGTGAACCAATGGTGGCTGCTAATGCAGTAGCAACAAATACCGCACCTGGATCCATTCCTGTCCCTGCTGGTAATCCTTTAATATTTCCCAGCGACAGCGTAGCAGGATTGACAAATAATACATAAGCCATAGATAAAAATGTCGTTAGCCCTGCAACGAACTCTGTTTTATAGTTCGTACCGAGCTCATCGAACTGAAAATAACGCTTCATTCTACGTTTCCCCCGTTATATAATTGCTCGTCGTAATCCTCCCCAGCCCTCTTTTATCCATAAAAATAAAAAAGGCTTCCATTGCATATATGGAAGCGTTCTGTAAATAAAGGTAGGCTAATCCCTTCCTTTATGAAAACGCCTCGTAGTCAAGCCATTTACGGTAGCTAGGTAGAAACTTTCGGGCCATATCCCCGATATTATACGACGGCTGTAATATTCATTTTTCGTATCAATTACATACTCATATTAACTCACATATAGGTGTATGTCAATTTAAAAAGCGAACATTTTACACATTTATTTATTTTTCGTTCGTATAAACTATAAAAAAAGATCCATCTATGCATAAAATCATAGATGGATCTTCCTTTAAATAAATAAACCTTATTCTATTCCCACTCGATTGTTGCTGGTGGCTTAGAAGTAATATCATACACAATGCGGTTAACGTGTTTTACTTCGTTTACGATACGTACAGAGATTTTCTCTAACACATCCCAAGGAATACGTGCCCAGTCAGCTGTCATACCGTCAATTGATGTTACCGCACGGATACCTACTGTGTAATCGTAAGTACGCTCGTCACCCATAACACCTACGCTGCGCATGCCAGGAAGTGCAGTGAAGTATTGCCAAACTTCACGGTCTAAACCTGCTTTTTGGATTTCCTCACGTAAAATCGCATCAGATTCACGAACGATTTCTAATTTTTCTTCTGTAATTTCGCCTAATACACGGATACCAAGTCCAGGACCTGGGAATGGTTGACGCCATACGATTTCATCAGGAATTCCTAATTCTGATCCTAATACACGTACTTCATCTTTAAATAATGTGTTTAAAGGCTCAATTAGTTTAAATTGCATATCTTCTGGAAGTCCACCAACGTTATGGTGAGACTTAATCGTTTGTGCAGTTGCTGTCCCACTTTCAACAATGTCAGTGTACAGTGTACCTTGCGCTAAGAAGTCCATTCCTTCTAATTTAGAAGCTTCATCATCGAATACGTAAATGAATTCATTACCAATGATTTTGCGTTTTTGTTCTGGATCTTCTACACCTTTTAACTTGTTCATGAAGCGTTCTTTTGCATCCACTTTAATAACGTTCATGTGGAAGCCTTCGCTAAATGTTTTCATAACACCTTCTGCTTCACCTTTACGAAGTAAACCGTGATCAACGAAAATACATGTTAATTGGTCACCAATCGCTTTATGAATTAATACTGCTACAACAGAAGAGTCTACGCCGCCACTAAGTGCGCATAGTACTTTTTTATCGCCAACAGTTTCACGGATTTTCTCTAATTCTACTTCAATAAAATTCTCCATGTTCCAGCCTTCAGAGCAACCACATACGCCGAATACGAAGTTTTTAATTAAATCATTACCGTGCTCAGAGTGACGTACTTCTGGGTGGAATTGTACACCGTATAAGTTTTGTGCTTCATTGCTCATACCAGCAATTGGACAAGACTCACTTGTTGCGTCTACTACGAATCCTTCTGGTAAACCAGTTACTAAGTCACCATGGCTCATCCATACAACTTGCTCTTCTGGAAGATTCGCATATAATTTTGATTCGTTCTCTACTTTAAGAACTGCTTTTCCGTACTCACGATGGTTTGCACGCTCTACTTTTCCACCAAAGTGTTTTGTCATAAGCTGCATGCCGTAACAAATACCGAAAATCGGTAAACCTAGGTCAAAGATTTTTTCGTCACAGTGGAATGCATTCTCACCATATACGCTATTTGGTCCACCAGAGAAAATAATCCCTTTTGGATTCATTGCTTTAATTTCTTCTGCAGTAATTGTATGCGGATGAAGCTCACTGTACACACCGAACTCACGAATGCGACGTGCAATTAACTGATTGTACTGACTTCCAAAGTCTAAAACGATAATCGTATCGTGCTGTTTTTTCAAAATAATCACCCCAACGTTAGTTCTATATATAAATATTTTCACCAATTTGGCAAAAAGCATTACCCATATAATAAAAAAAGCCAGTCCTCCGCCCTCAGTCTCATAACAAAGAAAAGGCAGGGGTCTAGCTTTATAAAGATATACTCCGCTCTTTATAAATATAAGACGCACTGCCTTCATAGTCAGGTTGTTTACGGTAACCCGGTAGAGACTCTCAAACCATATCATTGAGGATATATGAAGGATTGTTTTATATTATCTTCCTAGATTCTAACAATGAAGTATCAATACGGTCAAGAGAGAAAGCGACAAAATTCTACAGAAATTAGTTTCTCCGTGCGACAGAACCTTTATTACTATAATTTTTTTACATCTTACAACAAAAAAACATCCACCTCTATATAGAGATGGATGTTCGGCTGACGGATGAAATTACATCATTCCGCCCATACCACCCATGCCCATGCCGCCCATGTCAGGCATTGCTGGAGCATTTGGTTCTGGCTTGTCAGCAACTACAGCTTCAGTTGTTAAGAACATAGCTGCAACAGATGCTGCGTTTTGAAGTGCAGAACGAGTTACTTTTGCTGGGTCTACGATACCAGACTCAAGCATGTTTACCCATTCGCCTGTTGCTGCGTTGAAACCAACGCCTACTTTTTCGCCTTTTAAGCGTTCTACAACAACAGATCCTTCTAGACCAGCGTTAATTGCGATTTGACGAACTGGCTCTTCTAATGCACGAAGTACAATGTTGATACCTGTTGCTTCGTCGCCTTCAGCTGCAATACCAGCCACTTTAGTGTATACGTTCATAAGTGAAGTACCGCCACCTGCAACAATACCTTCTTCTACTGCTGCACGAGTTGAGTTAAGTGCATCTTCAATGCGAAGTTTACGCTCTTTTAACTCAGTTTCAGTTGCTGCACCTACTTTAATTACTGCTACGCCGCCTGCAAGTTTAGCAAGACGCTCTTGTAATTTTTCACGATCGAATTCAGAAGTTGTTTCTTCTAATTGTGCACGGATTTGACCGATGCGAGCTTCGATTTGTTCTGTGTTACCTACACCTTCAACTACAGTTGTGTTTTCTTTCGTTACAACAACTTTACCAGCGCGTCCTAAAGATGCAACTGTAGCCGATTTTAAGTCACGTCCTAATTCTTCAGTGATTACTTCGCCACCAGTTAAGATTGCGATATCTTCTAGCATTGCTTTACGACGGTCACCAAAGCCAGGAGCTTTAACAGCTACTACATTGAATGTACCACGAAGTTTGTTTACTACTAATGTAGCTAAAGCTTCGCCTTCTACATCTTCTGCAATGATAAGAAGTGGTTTACCTTGTTGTACCACTTGCTCTAACACTGGCAAGATTTCTTGGATGTTAGAAATCTTTTTGTCAGTGATTAAGATATATGGGTTATCAAGTACTGCTTCCATTTTGTCAGAATCAGTAATCATGTAAGGAGATGCATATCCACGATCAAATTGCATACCTTCTACTACATCTAATTCTGTTGTGAATCCTTTAGATTCTTCTAATGTAATAACGCCGTCGTTACCAACGCGCTCCATTGCTTCAGCAATTAATTTACCTACTTCTTCATCATCAGCAGAAATAGCAGCTACTTGCGCGATAGAAGATTTACCTTCGATTGGTTTAGAAATCGTTTTTAATTCTTCTACTGCTGCAACAACAGCTTTTTCGATACCTTTACGAAGACCCATTGGGTTCGCACCAGCTGTTACGTTTTTTAAGCCTTCACGAATCATAGCTTGTGCTAATACAGTCGCAGTTGTTGTTCCGTCACCAGCTACGTCATTTGTTTTGCTAGCAACTTCTGCTACTAATTTTGCACCCATGTTTTCGAATGCATCTTCTAATTCAATTTCTTTTGCGATTGTTACACCATCATTTGTAATAAGTGGTGAACCGAATTTTTTCTCAAGTACAACGTTACGACCTTTTGGTCCAAGCGTTACTTTTACTGCATTTGCAAGAGTGTCGACACCGCGAAGCATCGAACGACGTGCTTCTTCACTAAATTTAATATCTTTTGCCATAATATTTGACCCCCTTGGATTTTTAAAATGTATATAATTAACCGATAACTGCTAAAATGTCACTTTCACGTAAAATCAAGTAGTCTGTACCTTCATATTTCACTTCAGTACCTGCATATTTTGAGAAGATGATAAGATCACCTGCAGCTACCTCTAAAGCAACACGCTCACCATTTTCAAGCACTCGACCAGTACCTACTGCAATAACTTTACCCTCTTGTGGTTTTTCTTTTGCAGTGTCTGGTAATACAATACCACTTGCTGTTTTTTCTTCTGCTTGAACAAGCTCAATTACAACGCGATCACCTAATGGCTTTAGCATGAACAATAACCTCCTCATTTTTTATGTAAATTTCCTTTATTAGCACTCAAGACTCATGAGTGCTAACACACTTATAATAATAAATAATCTCATTTTCTTTTGCAAGTAAAAAAATCATAATTTTTTCGCAAATTGCTAGATACACTTTTTCTATACGTCCTCCTAGAAAAGAACAACTTGATTATCGTTGTAACTATTCTCAAGAAAGCCTTCCGTATATGAATCGGCGTTTCCACTTATCGTATGTTACAATATGAAAGACGCCATAAATTGTTTTCTCTATAAGTACAGCATTTTCCTGTCTTCTATTTCATTTTCAAAGAAAGATTTACAAAAAAATCATAATATGAATGGTTATTACGTATACTCGGCTGGATGTTTACATGTTATCCCGCCTTATCTCATAAACTAGGGTTAGAAAGGATGGTTAACCAATTTGAAAAAACAATATTGGTGGATTATAGTTACATATATTCTTATGCAATTATCAGGTATTGTTGGATTACCACTTCTTGTGAAAACTGGACTATATAATAATAGAGGATTCACCCAAGAAGAAAAAATACAACTAGTGACTGGTCACTGGGCAATCATTAGCTTCTTTATTGCATTATGTATTGTACTTTTTCTGCTTAGAACAGATATTCGAGAGAGGCATTTAGATACAAAACGTGCTAGTATTCCTGCCGCAGTTGGCTGGATCTTTATTGGTTTCTTCTTAGCTCTCTTTTCCCAAACAATTGCAGGCACGATTGAAATGCGCTTACTAGGTATTAAGCCTGGTTCCGAAAACACGGAACACTTAATGGAAATTGCAAGAACTACACCATGGTTCCTTATTGTTATATCGATAATCGGACCTATTTTAGAAGAGATTGTGTTTAGAAAAATTTTATTTGGTACATTGTATAAGAAATTTAACTTCTTTATTGCAGCTATTATTAGCTCGCTTGTATTTGCAGCAATTCACTTTGATTTTTCACATCTATTGGTATACACTTCCATGGGTTTTGTATTCGCATTTTTATATGTAAAAACGAGACGGATTATTGTCCCTATCATGGCCCATGTTTCAATGAATACAATGGTCGCGTTAATTCAAGTCGTAATGAGTAATGAACAAATACAGGAAATGATTAAAGAAGCTGAAAAAATGCAAGGCTTTATCGGAGGATTTTTAATATGAGGAACTCACCATTGTTCATGGCAGCACTATATTTCCTGCTTGGATGTGTTTTTGTACGCCTCGCAATTATGAACGTTACAGATACAATCTGGAACCCTTGGACACTACTGTTTGCAGCTATGGCAACAATTGATTTTAATTTGGCACTTCGTCTTATCTTAGTCAAATTTACAAAGAAAAAACAATAATAAAACGCAGAGGATTTTCCTCTGCGTTTTATTGTGGATAATTTTTCAAAAAGTAAACAAGCGTTTGTAATTCTACGGCTAAATCAATATGATGAATTCGTATATTTTCTGACACGTTTAATCGTGCTGGTGTAAAATTTAAAATTCCGTGTACAGCTGTATCAGCCAATCGATCTGCCACAGCTTGTGCAACGATAGCAGGTACTGTTAATATTGCCACTTGTATATCACTTTTTAGACGCTCTTCTAGTTCATCTAAATGATATACAGGAATTCCTCCGATTTCTTTTCCAACTTTCTCTTCATTGATATCAAAGGCCATTTCAATTTTTGTATTATTATTTTTCGTGAAATTGTAATGTAAGAAAGCGGTCCCTAAATTACCCACTCCAATAAGTGCCACACGTGTTATATCATCTTGATCGAGCGTTTCACGGAAAAAGGATAGTAAATAATTCACATTATAACCATATCCTTTTTTTCCTAACGCTCCAAAATATGAAAAATCTCTTCGAATCGTCGCGGAGTCTACCTTCACCGCTTCACTCAATTCTGCTGATGAAACACGTTGCTTACCAGAAAGAGATAAGTTTTGGATAAATCGATAGTATAGAGGCAATCGTTTGGCAGTGGCCTGTGGAATCTTCTGTTGATCCATATAACCTCTCCTCTCTTCCTATCTTTGTTCCTATACCTGAAACAAATAGAAAAGTTTAGCACTTATGACTTTCCTTGTATAATAAAGAGAGAAGAATTCTCTCTTTATTTTAAACTATACACTATTTTTAGTATGATTGAGAAATATAAACATGGCAAAGTTAAGAAATTATTTGAGGTGAAAACATTGATTTTATTACAAGTGAATGGGCTTTCAAAATTATACGGTGCTGAAACAATCCTTGCAAACATTAAATTAGAGGTTCAAACGAAAGATCGTATCGCACTAGTCGGACGAAATGGAGCCGGAAAATCTACATTATTAAAAATAATTGCCGGAGAGTTATCTCATGATGGCGGTGAAATTATAAAACCAAAAGATGTTTCAATTGGTTATTTAGCTCAAAATACCGGCCTTGAAACTTCTTTAACAATTTGGGATGAAATGCTAACTGTCTTTACACACTTGCAACAAATGGAGAAAAAACTTCGAAGGCTAGAGCATGAAATGGGGCAAGAAGAGAACTTTTCAAATGCTACTACGTACGAAAAATTACTCGCTGATTATGATCAATTACAACTAGATTATAAAGATCAAGGCGGTTATCAATATGAGGCTGATATTCGTTCTATTTTAAGTGGTCTCGGTTTTCCAACCGAAACACACCAAACGACAATTTCTACATTAAGCGGTGGCCAAAAAACACGATTGGCTCTCGGCAAATTATTATTAACAAAACCAGATTTACTCATCTTGGATGAGCCAACAAACCATTTGGACATCGATACACTAACATGGCTTGAACAATATTTACAAGGCTATCCAGGAGCTATTCTAATTGTTTCCCACGATCGCTACTTTTTAGACAAGCTTGTTACACAAGTATATGAAATTTCTAATAAAGAAAGCAGACGATATGTTGGTAACTACAGTAAGTATTTAGAGCTAAGAGCTGCACTATATGAACAGGAAATGAAGCGTTATGAAAAGCAACAAGAGGAAATTGCTAAACTCGAAGACTTTGTCCAAAAGAATATCGCCCGTGCATCTACAACAAAACGTGCACAAAGTCGCCGTAAGCAATTAGATCGAATGGAATTACTGACTAGACCATTAGGTGACTCTAAATCAGCATCCTTTCACTTTGATATCGAGAAACAAAGTGGTAACGACGTCTTACAAGTAAAAGATGTTTCAATTGGATACGACCATGAGCCTGTTATTGAACATGTGAATATGCGCTTAACCCGTGGTGATAGTGTTGCATTAGTCGGACCAAATGGGATTGGAAAATCTACATTATTAAAATCAATTGTGAATAAATTGCACACGTTAAGCGGTGAGGTTTCTTTCGGTTCGAATGTATCTATTGGATACTATGATCAAGAACAGGCAAACTTAACATCGTCTAAGCGTGTTTTAAATGAATTATGGGATGATTATCCACTACAGCCAGAAAAGGAAATTCGTACTATACTCGGTAATTTTTTATTCACAGGAGATGATGTATTAAAACCTGTTTCTTCTCTTAGTGGCGGCCAAAAGGCACGATTAGCCTTAGCGAAATTAATGATGCAAAAATCTAACCTGCTGATTTTAGATGAGCCAACAAACCATCTTGATTTAAATAGTAAAGAAATTCTAGAGAACGCCTTAATCGATTATCCAGGAACTCTTTTATTCGTTTCTCATGATCGCTATTTTATTAACCGTGTCACAACTACAGTCGTTGAGTTATCAACAGATGGTGCACAGGAATATTTAGGTGACTATGACTACTATATCGAAAAGAAAAATGAAATGATTGAGCGTGCTGAATTTGAGCAACAAGAGGAAGAAGCACCTATTCAAAAAAACATTGCTCAAGAAAAATTAAGTTATCTTGAAGAAAAGGAGCGTAAAAAGCTAGAGCGCCAGCGTATTCGAAAAATTGAAGAACTGGAACAAAACATCGCGAAATTAGAAGAGGAGATCGAAGCATTAGAAGACCAGCTTTGTCTACCTGAAGTATATGCAGATTATGAACGAGCAAGTGAAATTACAAACACAAAACAAACATTACAAGAACAACTAGAAAAACATATGGCAGAATGGGAAGAATTACACATGTAACCTTTCTATATTTACGTAATAAAAACAAGGTAGCCAAAGAATATTTAGCTACCTTGTTTGTTGTTTATATGAAAAATATAGATTAATCAAAAGTCTGACCTCTATCTGTTTATCCACAACATTATACACATATCCACCTTTACTATATAAAGATAAAAAATAACTTTTCCACATTACCCACAAAATATAAAAAAGTTATCAACATTCTATATTCACAATAAAACCCACATTATCAACAGATAATGTGGGTTTTATCCACAGGTTGTGATTAATTTTGTGTATAACTATGCTTCAATATCTAAACCTGGGTTTGCATTTAAGGCTAATGTTGCACGTTTCCCTTGTTCATATGCAATTGTCCCTGCTGCTGCAATCATTGCTGCATTATCTGTGCATAAAGATAATGGTGGAATGATTAGTTCCATATGCTCTTTTTTCGCAAATTCTGCTTCTAAGCGTGCTCGAAGCCCTTTATTTGCTGCTACGCCCCCAGCAAGAAGCACCTGTCTTACATTGTATGCTTCAGCTGCACGTGCTGCTTTCGTTACTAATACATCTATTACACTTTCTTGGAAGCTCGCTGCTAAATCTTCTGGAGCAATTTCTTCGCCTCGTTGTTTTGCGTTATGCACAGTGTTGATAACTGCTGATTTCAATCCACTAAAGCTAAAATCATACGAATCTGGTTCTAGCCATGCACGTGGTAAATCAATCGTTGGCCTTCCTTCATGAGCAAGACGATCAATATGAGGACCGCCTGGGTATGGCATAGATAACGTACGCGCCACTTTGTCATATGCTTCTCCCGCTGCATCATCTCTTGTTTCACCAATTACCTCAAACGAGCCATGTTCTTTCATATAAACAAGCTCTGTATGTCCTCCAGATACAACAAGTGATAGCAATGGGAATTCTAGCTCTTTTACTAAGCGGTTCGCATAAATATGACCAGCGATATGATGAACACCAACAAGAGGAATATCATGAGCAAAAGCAACAGCTTTAGCCGCATTTACACCAATTAAAAGTGCACCTACTAAACCAGGGCCTTCTGTCACTGCAATTGCATCAATATCTTCAAAAGAGATATTTGCTTCTTTTAAAGCTTCTTCTAATACAACTGTAATTTGTTCTACGTGATGACGAGATGCAATCTCTGGTACAACTCCGCCAAAACGCTTATGACTTTCAATTTGTGATGCAACAATATTTGCCACTATTTCTGTTCCATTTTTAACAATCGCTACAGCTGTTTCATCACAGCTTGTTTCAATACCAAGTATAATCGTATTTTTTTCCATTATATATTCACCCACATTACAAGACCATCTTCATAATTGTCTGTATAGTATCGTTTACGAATCCCGCCATTTTGGAATCCATACTTCCGGTATAACTGTTTTGCTACTTCATTTGAAACGCGAACTTCAAGTGTCATCGTTTTTGCTCCCATTTCCTTCGCTTGGTCCATTACTTCTTTAAGCAAAGCCTCCCCAAGCTTTTGACCACGATATTCTGGCAAAATAGCTATATTTGTTATATGTGACTCATCAATAATAATCCACAATCCACAATATCCAATTACCAGACCATCCTTTTCTATAACAACATAATGTGCATATTCGTTCATCGTTAATTCACGGTGAAATGCATCGGCAGTCCAAGGAGTTGGGAAAGACGCTTCTTCAATAGCTACAATTTGAGCAATATCATCAGTCGTCATCTTTCTAAATGTAATATCCATTTCGACAGCTCCTATTTTTTTTGACTTTCTAACCATTTTGTTTCTGCCTCTGCTAGACGAAGATAGCTCGGAACAAATGTATGTACACTTTGTTCTTCCTTTTGTAATCCTAAAAATGCTAGCTCACTTGGTCTTGGATTATTCTTTGTAAAGGAAGCAAATGCAGCTTGATCTCCTAAATATTCTATAATCGTTTCTTTATGCAGCTTTACATCATTACCGATAAATAGAACAGGTTGTCCCTTATCCTTTAACATCTGTAACCAATCCACAATAAGAACAATACGATCATCTTCTATAGAAGTTAGCTTTTCTTCTTCATATGTATACAAGCCTGTATAAACTTGTCCACGGCGTCCATCAAATAAAGGACAAATAACTCCTTGGAAATTACCCCCGTTAGCAGCTACCACTTCTAAACTAGACACACCAACAATCGGTATTTGCAATGACCATGCTAACGTTTTCGCAACCGTCACGCCTATGCGAACGCCTGTATACGAGCCAGGGCCAGCTGCTACAACGATTTTATCTAGCTCTTTCGGTTTTACATTACATTCCTTCAGAAGTTGTTCTACAGCTGGCATAAGGCGTACAGAATGATTTTTTGTTAAATTTGTAATGATTTCCCCAACAACAGTGTTTTCCTCAATAAGAGAAACACCCATTACGTAATTTGAAGTATCAATTGCTAGTACTTTCATTTTGTAATAGCTCCTCACATAATCTAATATAGCGTTCTCCATTTGGTTCTAATACGATTTTCCTTGTACCATTCCCTGCATGGAATAAGCTAACTTTTAAATTTTCATTTGGTAAATATGCTTCTATTAAATGAGCCCATTCCACTACCGTTATACCTTCGCCATAAAAATACTCATCAAATCCTAAATCTTCTTCACTTTCCGCTAAACGATATACGTCCATATGATAGAGCGGTAGTCTTCCTTTGTACTCCTTAATAATATTGAATGTAGGACTATTTACAACTCTCTTCACACCAAGGCCCTTTGCTAGACCTTTTGTAAATGTCGTCTTACCAGCGCCAAGATCTCCTTCTAAAATAAGTACATCTTGTGCTCTAACAAGTTGTCCCAGCTTTTCTGATAATTTTTGTGTTTCCTCAGAAGACATTGTTGTTATTTCATATTTATTCAAAGGTTTCACCTACTTTACTCACAATATTCTCTGCTCTTTATTATACAGATTTTTTCGCGTTGTTTCATTTTGAACATATAAAAAAGACCTTAGGAGTTTTCCTAAGGGTAAGTTTGACTGTCTTTATAAGTTTTCTTAAAAATAAATAAAAAAATACGAAACAACTTGTTTCGTTCTTTTCTTTATATAAAATGGCGGTCCCGACCGGG
>NZ_NVPR01000062.1 GCF_002551815.1 Bacillus sp. AFS098217 | reverse complement strand
TTGCAAACAAAGGCTACAAACAAGCTTGCCTAAGCAACTCTGCATTATTAAAAGGTATTAATACATTAGACGGCTATGTAACATTTGAAGCAGTTGCAGAAGCGCATGGTTTACAATATGCTGATGCGAAAGAGCTTCTTGAAAAAGCTCCTGCTTTATCATAATAGAAATGATTTTGAGACCCTCTTCGTATAAGGAGGGTCTTTTTATATTTAAATATTAGAATGCATATTGTATAATGTGAATGAATGGAGTTGGAGGTGGGAACATGGGGTATATTGCTGAGATATTATCATTTTGTCTACTAGCAGTAGGAATTGGTATGATGAGTTTAGGAAAGAAAAACGCTGACCAAAAGATAAGAGGAATCGGAATTGGGATTGTGGCATGCGTGATTATTTTAGTTTCACCGGATGTTATAACTGGATTTATAAAAGGCTGGATTTCAGCAGGAGATAGTACGTTTTCAATGAAATAAAAAAGATGCTTTCTAATTTTACTCACAATACGAGAAATTAGAGAGCATCTTTTTATTTTAAAATTCTTAAAAATGGGATTTTCTTCTTGTTAAAATTATCTACCTTATGATAGGTTTGAATTATATAGAAGAGGCTTTAAAGCAAGAGAGGGGAGCAATTTGGGAAGAAAAAGTAATAAGAAAAAGAAAAAAAGATCACAGAAACATGAAGCATTTCAAAAGAAACAAACGAATATAACGATGCAACAAGATTCGAGCTTCCATACATATAATTTACTTAGGTCTATCGCTATCATTATTTATGTTATCATTTGTGTTTTTTCTATTGGTGGATTTATCTTGTTAGATATACAGCCAAGATTTCTTAAGAATACTTTAATATCAATTTTTATGATTATAACAGTATGTATATATGGTCTGGCTTTTTATAAAATATGGCCAAAACATGAAAGGAAAGATGAGTGGGAAAAGAGACGAAAGGAGCAAAGAAAAAGGCAATCTTCTTATGCTTCCAGTTCATCAAGTGGAATGATCGATTACAGTGATAGTGATTGTAGTAGTTCAAGTGATGGCGGCGGTGCGATTGTGGTGGCGGAGACTAGAGGTGAGTAAAATTATCTTGAAATATTTCACTATTCAGAATGAGATGGAAGATCACAGAGAGGGCGTACAGCAATGAATTTAGCAAAAGAACTAGAGGAAAACATACAGGAGAAAAGTGAACTGAATGAGATGAAAGAAGCGATTGTTAGCTTAGAACAAACTGTACAAGAGCTAAAAGAAGAAGTGAAAAAAGCAAGGAAGCAGAAAAAGACGTTTGATTTTGGAGAAATGGGTTTTTGGGCTTGTGCGATTATCATTGCAATTGGATGGTTTTGGGGGAAGTAGTAAGTTGATTAGGGGATGGGAATAAAGATGGAAAAGGTAAATTTATTAGAACTCACAAAAGATATTACAGAGCAGCACAAAAATTTTGTTGTATCAAATGTGAATAACCATTGTTTACGGATTGCGGTGTTTACAGGTGAATATGATTGGCACTTTCACTCCAATTCGGATGAATTATTTATGGTACTCGAAGGAGAATTACTGATTGATTTTCAAGATAAGGATACAGCTGTACTAAAACCGAACGATTCTATTTTAATTCCAGCAGGTACTATCCACCGAACAAGGGCTTTGCAGCGAACTGTGAATCTTTGTTTTGAAAACTTAGAGGCAGATACGGTTATTGTGGAGAATGTATGAAGAAGATAGCCTTAGCAAAATATCATACGATTCTTCCAGTTTTAGAGGCGAACAAACAGGCATCTACTTTTGCTTATGCAGTATGTGACCGAATCATAGATGGTGAGATTGTTGTAAATGAAAGATCAACAACAGGATTAATTGCGACTGTTAATGGCATTTACTATCTATTTGGAGATGCTCACGATCAGGAATTTCAACATACTTTGTTTTCGTATATTGAAAAAGACGTTTTAAGCAAGGAGAAACGGTTTACACTCTTTACTTCTAGTAAAGAGTGGGAGATGGCTATTGAAAATCATTTCAAGGATTCTTTGAAGAAAATTCCGCGAAAAACATTTCAATTTCAGAGGGATATTTTTGAAGATAGAAAGAGAGAATTAGATGATTTTACACACGAGATTAAGCGGATTGATAAAAATATAATTGAAAAAAGTACCGAATTTACGGAGCGATATTATAAAGAGTATTGGGGATCAAAAGAAGCGTTTTTGAATGATGGTTTTGGATTTTGTATTGTACAAGATCAAAAGGTGGTTGCAGAATGTGTGTCAATTTTTAGAGGGAATGGTTTTGCCGAAATTGACATCGCAACGCATCCAGACCATCAAGGAAAAGGATTAGCTCGGTTAGTTGCAACATATTTCATAGACCACTGTATCCAACATCATATTACGCCATGTTGGGATTGTAATATAGATAATATTTCTTCTCAAAAGCTAGCGAGGAAACTAGGTTTTGATTATTCAGAGGAATACGTTTTATATGTACGTAAGAAGATGGGGGAATAAAAGATGAATGTAGAATTAACAAGATTCAAGGTGAAACAAGGAAAAAGCCACCGTGTTGATGAATGGATGAAGCTACTCAATGATCATATGAAAGAATTATTATTAACATTAAACGACGAAAAAATGTATGTAGAGACAATTTTCCGGGAAATAAGAGATGGAGAAGAATACTTATATTGGTACTCTGTCCAAGGAGAAGGCGGGATAGATGTCGAAAATTCCCAGCATGAAATTGATAAAAAGCATTTAGAGTTTTGGTATGAATGTATTGATGAGAAGGAACCGGCTGTAGATATGAAAACAGAGGTTGTTATGATTCAAGATACTGTCAAAGAAGCGATGAAATAATAGAATAATATTCTTTGTATGTATGGATAAAAGCGCATCAAAATATATATACATCAATTAAAAAACGACATAAACCCCCTCCTTTTAGGTGGGAGAGAGCATCTGGCCATGCATAGAAGCGGTCAGGCCTTTTTCTGCCACATNNGAGCAAACGAGTGTAGGTTACTTTGTATTCTGCATAGCAGGGACTTAGATGTCGAAAAATTAAGATGGATTTATATAGATGGGCTTTTTTCTGTGAAAAGAATTTAATTTGAAGCACTGTTCAAGTATGAAAAGAAGAAACCGAGACAGTCTTTTTGTGTGTGAAACAAGCAAAAAGACAATACGAAAATTTATGATTGGTATGACTATTTTTGTATGTAATTTTACATATCCAAATAAAGTAAAATGATATATAAAGGATCATTAAATTATATTAAAAATATTTTTTTGCAAGGGATTAATATAAATCAATGAAAATCATTACATTTTATATTTAATTATCAGAGTATAATTATTTCACTTAGTAAAGTGGTTAGTATCATTTAATTTTTCGAATATAATATTTTTGCAATGTTAATATAAATTATCTGAATCATCGAATAAAAATGATGGAATTTTATTGTTTACTTATAAAAAACATAGTGTTTAAATGGGGGCGTAAGGACCTTACATTCTATGGAAGCAAATAATAATGAGAGTTTTTAACACTCTATCCGAAAGAACTCTTCTTTCTCAAGCGTGTGCAAGGAGAGAAAACAACAGTAGTTCGTTGAAAATCTAGGAATATAGAACTTAAAATCACAACCTATGGAGGAAGATGAAATGATAAATAAAATCCCTTACAAACTACTCGCTGTATCGACGTTTTTAACTATTACAACAGCTAATGTAGTTACACCAGTAACAGCTTTTGCAAGTGAAATTGAACAAACTAACAATGGGGATATTTCTCTTTCAGCAAATAAAGAACAGATGAAAAAAGCTTTGCAAGATGCTGAGGTATTTGCAAAATCCATGAATGGATATTCTTATATGTTAATTAATAATCCAGATGTGAATTTTGAAAGAATTGATATGAAAGAGTCTCCAAATTTACCTAATCAAATTGTACAAGATCAAAAGAACGCAAGAGAGCATGCTGCTAAATGGGATACACAAGTAAAAAGACAGCTTTTAAATACATTGACAGGCATTGTTGAATACGATACACAATTCGACAATTATTATGATGCGTTAGTAGAGGCGATTAATGAAGGGGATGGAGATACTTTAAAAGAAGGGATTACAGATTTACGAGCTGAAATTCAACAAAACCAAGAGCATACACAAAAATTAATACAAGAATTAACTAAGTTAAGAGACAATATTGGACAAGATGTTAAAGCATTTGGAGACCATAAGGACCTCTTAAGTTCGATTTTAGAAAAACAATCAGCTGAGATTAAAGAAGATGAAAAACGCCTAAATGAAATTTTAGCGAAAATAAATCATTATAACAAATTAAAATCTGATGGATTCAATGTAATGAAGGGTGCTGTTTTAGGCCTACCGTTGATTGGTGGAGTAATAGTAATTGTAGCAGAAGATCAATTAAAAGAGTTACAACCGTTAGTAGCACCATTATTAGCAAAAGTAAATCAGCCTGTAGATCATAAAGTAACATTAAATCGTGTAGTTGGAGTTACGTATAATAATATTAATGAGATGCATAATGCGATTGACGGAGCTATTAATGCTCTTACTTATATGTCTACGCAATGGAATAATTTAGATTCTCAATATACAGCGGTACTAGGGCATATTGAGAATACATCTGAAAAAGCTGATCAAAACAAATTTAAATTCTTAAAACCTAACTTGGATGCAGCTAAAGATAGTTGGAAAACATTTAAAACAGATGCGTCTATATTAAAAGAAGGAATAAAAGAATTAAAAGTGGAACCTGTTACTCCACAACAATAGGGAATATAGATTCTGTTACAAAATTGTCCGAAACATAGAAAATCTAGGGTTACATCGTTAAAATGTAATTTAACAATTCTTTATACACCGAAAAGGCGGAGTCTGATTCAAGACTTCGCCTTTCACTTGTATATAAGTGTCAAAAACTTTGCAACAGAACCCGTTCATCTATATATATATATATATATATATCAATTGAAAAACCGACATAACACCCCTCTTTTTAGGTGGGAGAGAGTATCTGGCCGTGCATACAAGCGGTTAGGGCCTTTTTCTGCCACATGCGAAGTAAAAACAGAACGAGCAAACGAGTATAGGTTACTTTTTATTCTGCATAGCAGGGAGTTAGATGTCGAAAAATTAAAATGGATGTATATACTTCATTTCAGAATATTTGATCCCTCACCTATCTTCTTTGCTTCCTCCTCAATCTTAAGGTGAGGTCTTGCTACCCGTTAATGAGGGATTAAATTCCACTCTTTATTATTTTTCATTTTATACTCTTCAAGCGTTTTAGCTACTATATAGTTATCCTTGTTTCTCGCTTTTTATTCTCCAGGTGTATTTAGTTTATACCTATACATTTAGAAATTTTTTTAGCATACCTCATCTTATTCTCCGTCTAAAAAACTTTCCCCCTGCAATGTTTATGGAAAATATAATTCCTATTTATAGATAATAATTTTATAGATTATTTATCGTTGATATGACCATATTGATATGCAATTTTACATTTCCCAAATAAAGTAAACCGATATACAAGGTACTATTAAATTATATTGAAAACATTTTTTATCAAGCGATTCATATAGAGAGATGAAAAGTATTATATTTTATGCTCAATTATCAGATTATAATTATTTCACTTAGTGAAGTGATTCTTGGTATTTAATTTTCTAGATATAATGTTTTCCCTAATATGAATATTAAAAATCTGAATCTTCGAATAAAATCGAGGGAATTTTATTATTTACTTATTAAAAACATAATGTTTAAAATGAGGGCGTAAGGTCCTTACATTCTATGAAAGTAGATAATAACGAGAGTTTCTTGATTTAACACTCTATCCGAAAGAATTCTCCTTCCTCAATTGTGCAAGGAGAAAACCGAACAGTAGATCGTTCAAGATATATGAATAAAATTGTAAAAAGACAATAGTGAAGAGGTGTACGGAATGAAAAATAAAATACTTACAGGATTTTTAATCACATCAATTGTTACTGGGGCAGCTATTCCTATCAATACTCTCGCAGCGCCAATTGTTCAGGCAGAAATGCAGCAAGAGAAAACGGATATTTCCCCATCATTACGAAAATTAGGTGCACAATCTAAATTAATCCAAACATATATAGATAAAGCTTTAATGAGTCCTAATGTACAACTAGTGGAAGTTCCATCTTTAAATACGAACCAATCCCTAATCAAACAAGATATGAACGAATGGTCATCAGAACTTTATCCAAAATTAATTCTATTAAATTCAAAAAGTAAAGGATTTGTAACTCAATTTAATAGCTATTACCCAACATTAAAACAGTTTGTAGACAATAAAGAAGATAAAGAAGGGTTCTTGGATAGACTTGAAGTTCTTCAAGATAAAGCTACGACAAACCAAGAAAACGTACAACGTCAGATTAATGAATTAACAGATCTTAAATTACAGCTTGATACAAAACTTAAAGATCTCGATACTGATGTGACAAAAGCACAGGGTGTATTAAGTTCAGATGGAACAGGGAAAATAGACCAACTAAAAAATGAATTACAAAATACCCAAAAATCAATTCAAAATGATTTACAACAAATAGCATTGTTACCAGGCGCTTTAAATGAACAAGGATTTAAGATATTCCAAGAAATCTATAGTCTTTCAAAAGATGTCATTGATCCGGTTGCTCAAACAGCGGTGGCAGCGTATAACAAAGGAAAAGAAATTAACAACTCTATTTTAGAAGCAGAGAAAAAAGTAGAGCAAGAATTGAAAGAAAAGGGTAAATCTGCTTTAGAGATTGAAGCTGCCAAAAAAGAAGCTCGTGAAGCAATTGAGAAAAGCAAACAAGCTGAAATAGCTGCAGCTGCAGTTACAAAGACAAAAGAGTATGACCTTACGAAAGTTATTGACCCTGAAAAAATCAAAAAAACATATGGTACCTTCGCTGAAGTAAATCGACTAACAGCAGAGCAGCGAGCACATTTAGATGATTTAGAGAAACAAAACCAAAAATTATATGATTTAACAAAGAACCTAACAGTAGCAGATTTACAAAAATCAATGCTTCTTATTATGCAAAATGATTTACATACATTTGCGAATCAAGTAGATGTAGAACTTGACCTACTAAAACGCTATAAAGAAGATTTGAATCTAATCAAAAATAATATTACAAAATTATCTAATAATGTTGATACAACTGACCAGCAGTCTCAAAAAGATACATTAAGACAATTAAAAAATGTAACAAGTTACCTTGAAGAACAAGTTAATAAGTTTTAATATTGCGAATTTAATAAAAAATATAAAGATTATAAGAATCTATCAAAAAACTGAGAAGGAGAATAGTTATGAAAAAACTTCCATTTAAAGTGTTAGCTGTAGCCACTCTAGCAACATTTATAACTGCTACTAACGGTAACACTATTCATGTATTTGCACAAGAACAGACCGCTCAAGAACAAAAAGTAGGGAATTATGAATTAGGGCCTGAAGGGCTGAAGAAGGCATTAGCTGAAACAGGATCTCATATTCTTGTAATGGATTTGTACGCAAAAACAATGATTAAACAACCAAATGTAAATTTATCCAATATTGATTTAGGTCCAGAAGGAGCAGAATTAATTAAAAATATTCACCTTAATCAGGAACTGTCACGAATCAATGCGAATTATTGGTTAGATACAGCGAAGCCGAAGATTCAAAAAACAGCACGTAATATTGTAAATTACGATGAACAATTTAAAAATTATTACGATATATTGGAAGCTGCTGTACAAAAGAAAGATAAAGCAGAGTTAAAAGAGGGTCTAAATGATTTAATCACTACAATTAATACAAATTCAAAAGAAGTTACAGAAGTAATTAAGATGTTACAAGACTTCAAAGCAAAACTGTATGACAATTCTATAGGGTTTAAAAATAATGTTGGTGGCCCAGATGGGCAAGGTGGATTAACGGCACTACTAGCCGGAAATAATGCCCTGATTCCACAACTTCAAGCTGAAATTGAGAAGCTACGTTCTACTCAGACAGAGCATTTTAACAATGTATTAGCATGGTCAATTGGTGGTGGATTGACAGCAGCCCTTTTAGTTATTGGAACCATTGCAGGAGCGGTAGTAATTGTTGTGACTGGCGGTGCAGCAACACCAGCTGTTGTTGGTGGCCTTACAGCTCTCGGCGCAGCTGGTATCGGTTTAGGAACAGCATCTGGTGTCATGGCGTCTAAGCATATGGACTCCTATAACGAAATTTCTAAAAAAATCGGAGAATTAGGTACGAAAGCCGATCTTGCTAGCCAAGCAGTTATTTCGCTTACTAACGCGAAAGCAACTTTGACAGATCTGTATCAAACAGTGGATCAAGCGATACTGTCTCTAACAAATATCCAACAACAATGGAATAAAATGGGGGCTAATTATACAGATTTACATGACAATATCGACTCTATGCAAGAACATAAATTCTCTTTAATACTTGATGATTTGAAAGCTGCTAAACAAAGTTGGAGTGATATTCATAAAGATGCAGAATTCATTTCGAAAGACATCGCTTTTACACAAGAAGCAAAGAACTAAAAATCAAAACCTATATAGGAGGAATATGAAATGATGAAAAAAATCCCTTACAAAATACTCGTTGCATCAGCGCTTTTAACGATGACAACAACTTCTGTAGTTTCGCCAGTAGCAACTTATGCAAGTGAAATTGAACAAACTAACAATGGAGATACATCTCTTTCAGCAAATGAACAGAAGATGAAACAAACCTTGCAAAAGGCTGGATTATTCGCAAAATCTATGAATGCCTACTCTTATATGTTAATTACAACCCCAGATGTAAATTTTGAAGGAATTAATATTAATGGGTATTCAGATTTACCAGGTAAAATTGTACAAGATCAAAAGAATGCAAGAGCACATGCTATTACATGGGATACGCAAGTAAAAAAACAGCTGTTAGATACATTGACAGGCATTGTTGAATACGATACAACATTTGATAATTATTACGACACAATAGTAGAGGCGATTAATAAAGGGGATGGAGATACTTTAAAAGAAGGGATTACAGATTTACGAACTGAAGTTCAACAAAACCAAAAGGTTGCACAAAAGTTAATAGAAGAATTAACTAAATTAAGAGACGCTATCGGACAAGATGTTAGGGAATTCGGCAGCAATAAAGATCTCTTACAGTCAATTTTAAAAAACCAAGGCGTTGATGTTGCAGCCGATCAAGAGCGTCTAGATAAAATTTTAGGATCAGTAAATTATTATAGACAATTAGAATCTGATGGATTCAATGTAATGAAGGGTGCCATTTTGGGCCTGCCGTTGATTGGTGGTTTAATAGTACTTACAGCACAAGAGAGTTTAAAGAAATTAGAGCCGGAATTAGCAGAATTACGTAAGACTGTAGATTATAAAGTAACATTAAACCGTGTAGTTGGAGCTGCCTATAATAATGTTGATCAGATGCATCAAGCGCTTGATGATGCTATTAATTCTCTTACTTATATGTCCACGCAATGGCATGATTTAGATTCTCAATATTCAGGAGTACTAGGACATATTGAGAAAGCATCTGAAAAAGCTGATCAAAATAAATTTAAATTCTTAAAACCTAACTTGAATGCAGCTAAAGACAGTTGGAAAACATTACACACAGATGCGCTCACATTAAAAGAAGGTATCAAAGAATTAAAAGTGGAGCCTATTACTCCACAATAATAGGGAAAGATTACTTCTGTTGCATGCCCGAAACATAGAGAATCTATGATTACATTGTTAAATAGCCATACAATAATTAATAATTCCTTATATACCGAAAAGGCGAAGTTTGATTTAAGACTTCGCCTTTCACTATAAATTCTCTTTAATATTTGATGATTTTAAGGCTGCTAAACAAAGTTGGAATGATATTCATAAAGATACAGAACTAATTTCACTTTTAAAGAAGAATAGAACTTACAATCAAAGCCTACATAGGAGGAATATGAAATGATCAAAAAAATCCCTTACAAACTACTCGCTGTATCAACGTTTTTAACTATGACAACAACTTATGCAGTTACACCAATAACAGCTTTTGCAAGTGAAATTGAACAAACTACTACTAGCGATATATCTCTTTCAGCAAATGAAGAACAGATGAAAAAAGCTTTGCAAGATGCTGCGGTATTTGCAAAATCCATGAATGACTATTCTTATTTGTTAATTAATAATCCAGATGTGAGTTTTGAAGGCATTACTATTACTGGGTATGCAGATTTACCTGGTAAAATTGTACAAGATCAAAAGAATGCTAGAGAACATGCTGTTAAATGGGATACACAAGGAAAAAAACAGCTTTTAGACACATTGACCAGCATTATTGAATACGATACAAAATTTGAAAATCATTATAAAATATTAGTAGAGGCGATTAATACAGGGAATGGAGATGCTTTAAAAAAAGGGATTACAGATTTACGCGGTGAAATTCAACAAAACCAAGAGTATGCACAAAAGTTAATAGAAGAATTAACTAAGTTAAAAGCCGATATTGGACAAGATATTAGAGAATTTGGAAGTGATAAAGATCTCTTGCAATCGATTTTAAAAAACCAAGGAGCTGATGTTGAAGCCGATCAAAAACGTCTAAATGAAGTTTTAAGGGACATAAACTATCAAAAAGACATAGAATCTAAAGGATTGACAATGGTGAAAATTCCTTTTCTCCCTACACTGATTGCTGGTGGTATAATGATAGGTGATGCAAGAAGTAAGCTAGGCTGGTTAGAGCCGCAATTAGCACAATTACGTCAGACTGTAGATTATAAAATAACATTAAATCGTGTAGTTGGAGTTGCATTTAATAATATTAGTGAGATGCATAGTGCGATTGATAAAGCTATTAATGCTCTTACTTATTTGTCTGCGCAATGGCATGATTTAGATTCTCAATATTCGGGAGTACTGGGGCATATTGAGAAGGCATCTGAAAAAGCTGATCACGAGAAATTTAAATTCTTAAAACCTAACTTGGATTCAGCTCAAGTTAGTTGGAAAAGATTGGCGACAGGTGCAATCACATTAAAAGAAGGGGTCAAAGAATTAAAAGTGGTACCTCCACAAAAATAAGGAAATATCGGTTCTTTTTTAAAGCTTTTCAATAAACATGGCAAACTTAAGTTTCTGCTATGTTAAAATATTTTGTGATTTGTGATACATGAAAAAAGCGGAGTCTGATGAAGATTTCGCTTCTTATATGGGATATAAGGCTCTTTTACTTATGGAAGAAATACTGTTAGAGCATTAATACCGTGGTTATTCCACGTTGTAATTAATCAGCGCCGCGGTTTATATCGGAAAGAAAAACGATTAAATCAAGTTACAAGGGGCACCATATATAAGCAGCTGTAAGAGGTGTAACAGTTGAGAAATGTCGATTATAACAGACAAATAAGAATAGTTAGAAAATTTATGCTATAATATGATGAAAAAGGGGGCAAATATGAAGCAAATACATGGAGCAATCTATATCTACATAACAATGTTTTTTATTGGAGTATCTTATTGTTTAGGGCATTCATACTCGCACCCGATTTTAACTTTTTTGAGCGGTGCATGTATGGCTATTGCGATTTTTGTACACCTTTTCTCGGTTTGGATTGTGAAGTTTCAACTCAATATTAGTGAGATGAAAGAAGGTACTTTTTGAGAGACCTTCTTTTTTAATAGTATTGGCGTAATTCCTTTAATAATTTTTTAACCTCGCTTTTGAGTTCTTTGTATATAGAAAGTGCTCGTAATCGGAAGAATAAGCTTCGTAAAAATGATAGCTAAAAAGAAAAAAGGTAGCACTCTCGCTACCTTTTTTCTTATTTCACAAACTGTAATTCTTTCGGGAATTTCGTTAAAATTTCTGATCCGTCTTTTGTGATATAAACATCATCTTCAATACGAACGCCACCTACATTTGGTACGTAAATACCTGGTTCGATTGTGAAGACCATACCTTCTTTTAATGGAGAGTGGTTGCCTTCTTTTACATCTGGATATTCGTGTACACTAATTCCAAGTCCATGACCAAGGCGGTGCGGGAAGAATTCTCCGTAGCCTGCATCTGCGATTACAGAGCGAGCAGCGTGATCGATTTCGCCAAGTGTAACGCCTGGTTTACATGATTCGATTGCTTGTAATTGACCTGCTAGTACAGTGTTATAAATGCGTGTTTGTTCTTCGGAAATGTCGCCGAATGCTACTGTACGTGTAATGTCAGAGCAGTAACCATCAATGATTACGCCTAAGTCAAATAATACAAAGTCACCGCGCTTCATTTTGTTACCACCTGGTATACCGTGCGGTAAGGCAGAGTTTGCACCTGTTAATACCATTGTGTCAAAGGACATTTTATGTATGCCTTTTTTCTTCATTTCATGTTCGATAATTGCTAATACTTCTAATTCGCTGCGATCTTCCTTGATTGCATTTACACCAATTTCAACAGCATAATCAGCCATGTAAGCCGCTTGGCGTAAGATAGAAAGTTCTTTTTCGTCTTTAATTAAACGAAGTTCGCGTACTTTTTCTTCCGCAGATTTGAAAGATGCTTTTGGGAATAATTTTGTTAATGCTTCATAGCGTTCTACATTTAAATGTTCTTTTTCAATTGCAACTGTATTTACACTAATATCGCGGTCTTTAAGTGCTTTCGCAATCATATCCCATGGTTTATCAGTGTCGGTAAACCCGATGATTTCATGTGCCCAGCCAGCATTTCGAGCTTGGCCTTCTTCCATTTTAGGACAGATTAAAATGGGTTCTTTTTCTTGGAATACAAATAGACCGAGTAGTCTTTCGTGTGGTTCACAATGGAAGTTCGTCATGTAGAAGACGTTCGGTGTAGAAGTTAAAAATGCAGCCTCCACGTTTTGTTCTTGTAGCCATTGCATTAAATTTTCTAATCTAGTATTCATAGATTTGCACCTCCAGGATTTCAGTTACATATATAACTTTACATCGGATGAAAGAGTTATGACAAGTAAATCGATGTTAGAAAAGACAGGGAATTGTGAAATCATGTAGAATAAAGGGTGTGAATGTGAATAAGGGAGGAATATAACAATGAAAGTATCTTATCATGGGCATTCAGTTGTAAAGATTGAAACGAATGGAAAGGTCATTTTAATTGATCCGTTTCTAACAGGGAATCCGAAAACGGATTTAAAAGCTGAAGATGTAAAGGTAGATGTAATTATTTTATCACATGGACATGGTGATCACGTTGGTGATACAGTAGCGCTTGCGAAGAAAAATAATGCGGTTGTTGTAGCACCATTTGAATTGGCAACATTTTTAGGATGGCAAGGTGTGAATACACATCCGATGCATATTGGCGGATCACATGTATTTGATTTTGGAAAAGTGAAGTTTACACAAGCATTCCATGGATCTAGTTATATTGATGAAGAAAACAAGACGATTACATATACGGGAATGCCAGCTGGAATTTTATTTACGGCAGAAGAGAAAACGATTTATCATGCAGGGGATACGGCTTTATTTTCTGATATGAAGTTAATTGGATCTCTTAACAACATTGATTTAGCATTTTTACCGATTGGTGATAACTTTACAATGGGACCGGAGGATGCGGTTTTAGCTGCAGAATGGATTGGTGCAAAAACAGTTGTGCCAATGCACTATAATACGTTCCCGGTCATTGAGCAAGACCCGCACCTTTTCGTTCAAAAACTAACAAATCAAACAGGAAAGGTATTAGAAGCGGGAGAAAGTATTACACTATAGAAAAGAAACCCTTCATTTGAAAAGACAAGTGAAGGGTTTTTATGTGTGCAGTATAGGTTTGAAAGTATGTGTTTGTTTTGTTGATTCTGTAAATTCCGGTACTGTTTGTTCTGGTGCTTCATTTAATTCCATTGCAACTTTTTTCCCATCAACGAAAGCTAAAAATACAGCACCTACAACTTCTAACAATTTTTTCATTTTCATTCGCTCCTTTATTTGATTTCTTGTCTTTATTGTATCTTGGAGCTGGCGGACAAACTATCGAATGAGATGACAATCACATTACACTGTTGTAAGAATTTTACTGATGGAATGTAATAGTTATTTTGTTATAAAAAAAATAGTACAGATATATAAAGAGAGAGTGTAACAGTTTCGGAAATATAGTATACTAAAAATACAACATATGAAGAATTTAGGGAAAAGAAAGTATGGTGAAACCATTTGGCTACCAAACATAACCAAATTTTAGAACATATTAATAGCCTGCCGGTAGGGCATAAAATTTCTGTACGTCAAATTGCAAAAGACTTGAGTGTAAGTGAAGGAACAGCTTATCGTGCGATTAAAGATGCAGAAAATAAAGGATATGTTAGTACAATTGAACGTGTGGGAACAATCCGAATTGAGCAAAAGAAGAAAGAGAATATAGAAAAACTTACATATGCAGAAGTGGTCAATATCGTGGATGGCCAAGTACTTGGAGGAAGAGAAGGGTTACATAAAACATTAAATAAATTCGTGATCGGTGCTATGAAATTAGAAGCGATGATGCGTTATACGGAAGCAGGGAACTTACTGATTATCGGGAACCGTACAAATGCACATCAACTGGCGTTAGAAACAGGAGCTGCGGTATTAATTACAGGTGGATTCGATACGGAAGATCATGTGAAAAAATTAGCAGACGAATTAAAATTGCCGATTATTTCAAGTAGCTATGATACATTTACTGTGGCAACGTTAATTAACCGTGCGATTTATGATCAGCTTATTAAGAAAGATATTGTGCTTGTTGAAGATATTTTGACGTCAATTGAAGAAACATTATATTTAAAACCTACTGATACAGTACAACAATGGCATGCGTATAACGAAGAAACGATGCATGGGCGTTATCCAATTGTGGATGAAAACAAAAAAGTATTAGGTATTGTAACTTCAAAAGATATGATCGGTGTTGCTAAAGAAACGCCGATTGAAAAGGTGATGACAAAACATCCGATTACAGTAAACGGAAAGATGTCTGTAGCAGCTGCAGCGCGTATGATGGTGTGGGAAGGAATTGAAATGCTTCCTGTTGTCGATGAAGGAAGTAAACTTCAAGGAATCATAAGCCGTCAAGATGTGCTTCAAGCGCTGCAAATGATTCAGCGTCAACCACAGGTCGGAGAAACGATTGATGATATTGTTACAAATCAATTTGTAACGCCGAAGGAAGCTAAGAACGAACATAGTTATCAATTTTCTGTGACACCACAAATGACGAGTTCATTTGGAACATTATCATATGGTGTATTTACAACTGTTGTCACAGAAGCAACAAATCGCGCAATCCGTGCACAGAAGAAAAGTGATTCGATTGTTGAGAACTTAACCATCTACTTTGTAAAGCCTGTTCAAATCGATAATGTTGTTTCTGTACATCCGCAGGTGTTAGAAATTGGCCGTAAATTTGGAAAGGTGGATGTAGAAGTGCGTCACGGAGGAGATGTTGTTGGGAAAGCGCTATTAATGGTGCAATTAATTGATCGATAAGCATACAAAAAGAGCGGAATGAAGAATCCTTTTAAAAAGGAGATTCGTTCCGTTCTTTTTTTGCAAGTGGACTAAATTGTTGAATAAGAGAAGGGATGGAAAGGAGATCAATCGAAAGAGAATACCATACTACATTATCTTAACTAGATTGAAGAGGAACTATCTGGAGAAACGATCGTATAACGTAAGTAGTTAGAATAGAAATGGATTTTCATAGACGGTTCAATGTTTCCTTAAATATACAGAAAGTCCCTGTATTTGGTATTTTAATCGTGATATGATTAGATTGTAAGATAATGGGTATAAAAAAGAGGAGGGGTGGTATTCAATATGTCATCAAAATTACTCTTTTTTGCTGGTGTTGCATTGTTTTATTTTCTTGCAATGATTCCTATTCAATATTTGTACATTGAAGGGTTAAATGAACAAAAGAAACGGATAGGAAAATCGCAGCAAGAACGTTATAAAAATATGTCCTTTGAAGAAGAACAATTACATTTTCATATACAAGGAAATCCTTTCAATATACCATCTGCACTTATTGCATACATGATTTTGAAAATAAAGGGACGTAAAAAAGCATCAGCATAAATGTCTGATGCTTTTTGCAGTGTTACATGGTTTTGTACGCTTCTGCTTCTTCGACTGCAAGAGGCAAGAAATGCTTATACTGACGGAACCCATTAAAAATACTTGCGCCGCCAAATAAGAGAAATAACACACCAACGATAATACGTACTGTTGAGAGCTCTAGGAAAAATTGATTTGCGCCAAACAACGCAACGAATAAGCCGAGTGCCATTGCTGATTTTCCCGCGAGCCATCCTTTCTCCATTGGACGGTTTGTACGGAAGTATTTTGTTTTATAGAAGAGATATAACATAAATGAGACGATAATACAAAAGACTAATACTGGCATGATACAATCCTCCATTACTTTGTATATAATGTATCTCCACTCATTATGAGAGAGTAGCGGAGAAAAAGAAGCGCTATTAACAGAACTTTCTCACTATTATTATAAAGCAATTGTCCACATGTATAAAATGTTTTCAGTTATAATGGAGGATAAAGTGAGAAAATTGATTACAGGGGCAGGAATGAATAAAAAGGAGACTATACATATGCACGAACAAATTTTAGCAGCGATTAAAGAGTTTGATACGATCATTATTCACCGTCATGTGCGTCCAGATCCAGATGCACTTGGTTCACAATGCGGACTTGGGACCATTCTTCAAGAGTCGTTCCCAGAAAAAAAAATTTACATGGTTGGATACAGTGAGCCTTCCTTATCGTATTTACGAGTAATGGATGAAATTGAGGATAGCGTATATAAAGAAGCGCTTGTTATTGTGTGCGATACAGCAAACCAAGAGCGCGTTTGTGATCAGCGTTATATAAAAGGGAAGATGCTTATTAAAATTGATCATCACCCAAATGAAGATCCGTACGGAGATATTACGTGGGTTGATACGACATCAAGTTCTACAAGCGAGCTCATTTATGAGTTTTATTCTTATGGAAAAGATAAAGGCTTAACAATTACGAAAGAAGCGGCTCGTCTTATTTTAGCAGGGATTGTGGGAGATACAGGGCGTTTCTTATTCCCGAACACATCAGCAAGAACGCTTCGCTACGTGAGTGAACTTGTGGCAATGGGCATTGATTTTCCAGCGTTATATAACGAGATGTATAAAACGCAAGAAAAAATTGCTCGTTTAAATGGATACATTTTGCAAAACTTTACGATGACAGAAGAAGGGGCAGCGTATATTAAGCTGACAAAAGAAGTGCTAGAAGAATTTCATGTACTTCCTTCAGAGGCATCTGGTGTTGTGGGAGCGCTTGGTAATATCGATGGATTAAAAGCTTGGGTTCTATTTTTAGAGGAGGACGATGTAATCCGTGTTCGCCTTCGTTCTAAAGGACCTGTTATTAATAAATTAGCGATGCAATATAACGGCGGAGGGCATCCGATGGCTTCTGGCGCGAAAGCTTCTTCTTGGGAAGAAGCCGATCGACTTTTTGCAGACTTGCGTGAGATTTGTAAGTAAATATATTTGTATCAAAAATAAGAAAAGTAGAGCCGAGAAGCTCTACTTTTTTTGCTGTATATCGATGCTAATTTCGAGTACGGTATCAAAAGAAATTGTGTCAACTTTAAAGCGATACGTTCGGTCATAATGCTTGTATGTTTTATTCTCAATTACTTTTTTTAGTAGCTCTTTATTTTTGGCAATGCTTTGTATGTTTTTCGTTAAGAGGTGCTGAAGGTCATTATGAATCGAAGTTGTAATGTTTTCGAGAGTAAGATTGTCTAAATCATATTTGTCCCGGTTTTCAATTTTAATTTTAATTTCTTGAATTGTTAAGAGCTGTTTATTTTCTTCATTCAATTTGTCGTGGTCTTCAAGAAGAACGCGGAGCTTTTCTTCTTGTTTCTTAATGATTTGTTCTTGTTCTGCTATTGTACTAGCTTGTTCTTGTTGGAAAACACCGTATATGTACAAAAAAATAAACCAACTCAAAACCCCTCCGACAGCAGCTCCCGCTAAAAATAAATACCATCGTTTAGCTGTAGAAGTACTTGGTACTCTCATACATGATCCTGCGTAAGCCATTTAATAATAATAAGACCGGTTTGCATGCCGCCTGTTGCGAAAAAAATGAGCAAAATTTGTTTCACAATATCTTTCATATCTCCTTCAAAAAAACTTCTTTCAAAGCTATAAAAGGTATCGAAAGTTCCGCCGATTGCCGCAACAAGCGCCCAAATTCTTAAATTTTGTGCGAATTGATTAATATAGGTGAGGGCTGGTTTCCCGATAAGAAAAGCACCAATACCACCAATTAATGAGCCACCAAGCATAACTCCAAAGGCAATAAAGTAACTCATAATAAGAAGAGAGAAAAAAGTATGTTCTCTTACATCCATCGTCATTCCCCTTTCTTCTTCATATATATGGACAAAGTATAAGAAGTATGTTTTGATTTCCGCTTTCCTCATCACCTATAATGAAAGTAGTCAAATAGGTAAAGAGAGGGTACAACAGTGAAGTTTGTGCATTTACAATGTCAAACCGTTTATAGTTTGTTACAAAGTGCTTGTAAAATTGATGAACTTATAATTCGTGCGAAAGAGCTTGGATTTTCATCTCTCGCAATTACAGATGAAAATGTGATGTACGGAGTAATTCCGTTTTATAAAGCATGTAAGAAAAATGGCATACAGCCTATTATCGGATTAACGGCCTCTGTTTTTAGTGAGGAAGAAGAGAAGGCCTATCCGCTCGTATTACTTGCTGAAAATGAAACAGGTTATCAAAACTTATTGAAAATTTCTAGCGCTATCATGACCAAGTCAAAAGACGGAATCCCGAAAAAGTGGCTTGCTCACTATGCAAAAGGGTTGATTGCGATTACTCCGGGGAAAGACGGGGAAATTGAACAACTGTTATTACAAGGAAAAGACGAGGTTGCTGAAGAAGTAGCTCGGATGTACCAAAATATGTTTGGCAGCTTCTATATGAGTTTGCAGCACCATGCGATTCAGGATGAATTGTTTTTACAAGAAAAGGTACCGGGATTTTCCAGTAAGATGAGTATCCCAGTCGTTGCAACAAATGATATTCGTTATGTGAATCAAAGTGATGCACTTGTGCATGAGTGTTTATTATCTGTTCAGAGCGGAACGAAAATGACAGATCCAGATAGGCCAAGGCTCAAAACAGATCAGTATTATTTAAAATCATCAGCTGAAATGGCAGCTTTATTTTCTCACGCAGAAGAAGCGCTTCAGAATACAGTTCGTATCGCTGATGGTTGCCACGTAGAAATCCCATTCCATGTCAATCAATTACCGCAGTTTCCTGTACCATCTAATGAGACGAGTGATGCTTATTTACGCCGTATTTGCGAAGATGGATTGCGGAAACGATATGGTGTACCGAAAGAGGTGCATGTTAAACGTTTGAATCATGAACTTGAAGTTATCTCTCGCATGGGTTTTAGTGATTATTTCCTCATTGTGTGGGACTTTATGAAATATGCACACGAACATGGCATTTTAACAGGTCCAGGGCGTGGTTCAGCAGCGGGTTCACTTGTTTCTTATGTACTGGAAATTACAGACATTGATCCAATTGCATACAATTTATTATTTGAGCGATTTTTAAACCCTGAACGCGTCACGCTTCCAGATATTGATATTGATTTTCCAGATATAAGACGTGATGAGATGATTCGTTATGTAAAAGATAAATATGGTCAGCTCCGGGTTGCGCAAATTGTTACGTTTGGAACGCTTGCTGCAAAAGCAGCGATTCGGGATATTGCCCGCGTAATGGGGCTGCCGCCAAGAGATATTGATCTATTTTCAAAACTTATTCCATCCAAGCTTGGGATTACATTAAAAGAAGCGTATGAGGAGTCGCAATCCCTTCGTGAATTTGTACAAGGGAATCTCTTACATGAGCGTGTTTTTGAAATTGCAAAGCGTGTAGAAGGCTTGCCGCGTCATACGTCTATTCATGCAGCTGGAGTCATTATGAGCCAAGAACCGCTAACAGGAAGTATTGCGATTCAAGAAGGGCATAACGACGTGTATGTTACGCAATATCCAGCAGATGTATTAGAAGAACTTGGTTTATTGAAAATGGACTTTTTAGGATTACGTAATTTAACGCTACTTGAGAACATCCTTAATTTTATTGTGACAACAACTGGAAAACAAATTGATATAAGAAATGTATCTCTTCAAAATGAAAAGACATTTCAATTACTAGGGAGAGGGGATACAACAGGCGTATTTCAGCTCGAATCTGGGGGCATGCGGAATGTCCTTCGCGGGTTAAGGCCAAATGAATTTGAAGATATAGTTGCCGTTAACTCTCTGTATCGTCCAGGACCGATGGAGCAAATTCCAACATTTATTGAATCGAAACATGGAAAGCGTCAAATTCAGTATTTGCACCCTGATTTGAAACCGATTTTAGAGAGCACATATGGTGTAATTGTTTATCAGGAGCAAATTATGCAAATTGCTTCAAAATTGGCCGGATTTTCACTTGGAGAAGCTGATTTGCTTCGCCGCGCAGTAAGTAAAAAAAATCGGGATATTTTAGATCAGGAACGAAAACATTTTGTCCAAGGGTGTTTACAAAATGGATATAATGAAACATCTGCAGAGCAAATTTACGATTTAATTGTTAGATTTGCAAATTACGGTTTTAACCGAAGTCATGCAGTAGCATACAGTATGATCGGATATCAACTAGCTTATTTAAAGGCAAATTACCCGCTAGAGTTTATGACAGCACTATTATCAAGTGCAATCGGGAACGAAGATAAGATTGTGCAATATATACGCGAAACAAAGCGCAAAGGTTTTCGTGTTTTACCGCCGTCTCTTCATAGAAGCAGCTACAATTTCCGGATAGAAGGAAATGCAATTCGCTATAGTCTACTTTCGATTCGAAATATTGGGATGGCTACAGTGAACGCCTTGATTGAGGAAAGGGAGAGAGGCCCATTCCAAGATTTATTTGAGTTTTGTCTACGCATGCCAGCAAAATTTGTTACAGAGCGCAATTTAGAGGCGCTTGTTTGGGCGGGTTGCTTTGACGATTTCGAAGTTTCACGGACAACCTTGTTTAATAGTATTAAGGGTGCTTTGGAGTATGCAAACCTTGCGCGTGAATTAGGGGAAGAAAGTGTACCGAAATCAGTATATGTACAAGGAGAAGAACTATCTTTTATCGAACAATTGAATAAAGAAAAAGAAGCGCTCGGTTTTTATTTGTCGAGTTATCCAACCGCGCAGTATGCAACTCTTGTGAAAGAGCTGGAAATTCCGTCACTGGCACAAGCAATGAGACAGAAACGGAAAGTACAAAGGGCAATCGTATATATAACAAGTGTGAAAGTCATTCGGACGAAAAAATTGCAAAAAATGGCGTTTGTAACATTTTGCGATCAAAATGATGAAATGGAAGCAGTTGTATTTCCAGAGACGTATATCCATTTTTCGGAAAGGTTACAAGAAGGTGAAATTGTTTTAGTTGAAGGGACAATTGAGCAGCGAAACCATAAATTACAATGGATTGTGAATGGCCTTTATCCATTGGAGCAAATGGATGTATACGATGAAATGAAAGAAGCATCCATCTATGTTAAACTACCGTCACAGTATGACAAGAAGTTGTTAAATCAGGTTACAAAAATATTGTTTAACTATTCAGGTTTTGCGAAAGTACTAATTTATTATGAAAAGGAACATAAGATGGTACAATTATCTCGTAGTTTGTCAATTCATCCAAGTAAAGAATGTTTAAGAGCACTTCGTGAAATTGTCGGTGACGAAAATATCGTAGTGAAAATATAATGGACAATTTCCCTATATTTCGATTATTATAGTAGTAGTGTTCGTGGTCAGACCACTTGGAGACAATGATATCAGCAAGAATAATTTGAGGAGAGTGGATAGTTTGTCAACACTTCGTGAAGAAGCACTTCACATGCATAAAGTGCACCAAGGAAAATTAGAAACTGTATCAAAGGTAAAAGTAGAAAATGCGAAAGATTTAAGTCTTGCGTATTCTCCAGGGGTTGCAGAACCTTGTAAAGAAATTTATGACGATAAAAGTAAGGTATATGAATATACAATGAAGGGAAACATGGTAGCAGTTGTGACGGACGGAACAGCTGTACTTGGTCTTGGTAACATCGGACCAGAAGCATCTCTTCCGGTAATGGAAGGTAAGGCGGTATTGTTTAAGAGCTTTGCCGGCGTAGATGCATTCCCAATTGCCTTAAATACAAACGATGTAGATAAAATTATTGAAACTGTAAAATTAATGGAGCCAACATTTGGCGGTGTAAACTTAGAAGATATCGCAGCACCAAACTGCTTTATCATTGAAGAACGTTTGAAAAAAGAAACAAATATTCCGGTATTCCATGATGATCAACATGGAACAGCTATTGTAACAGTAGCGGGTCTTGTAAACGCGCTTAAGCTAGTTGGAAAGAAAATGTCTAATATTAAAGTTGTAGCGAATGGTGCAGGTGCAGCGGGTATTGCAATCATTAAACTTTTATATCGCTATGGTGTACGCGACATAATTATGTGTGACCGAAAAGGCGCAATTTATGAAGGTCGCCCTGTTGGTATGAATCCGGTGAAAGACGAAGTTGCAAAATATACAAATAAGAACCGTATAGAAGGTTCTTTAGCAGAGGTTATACAAGGTGCGGATGTATTCATTGGTGTATCTGCAGCAGGTGCATTAACTGAGGAAATGGTTCGTACAATGAATGACGATGCAATTATTTTTGCAATGGCAAATCCAGTCCCAGAAATCATGCCGGAACTGGCAAAAGCAGCAGGCGCAGCTGTTGTTGGTACTGGCCGTTCTGACTTCCCGAACCAAGTAAATAATGTACTAGCGTTCCCTGGTATTTTCCGTGGTGCACTTGATGTACATGCAACACAAATTAATGAAGAAATGAAGATGGCAGCTGTAGAGGCCATTGCAGAGCTTGTATCGGCTGATGAGTTAAATGCGGATTATATCATTCCAGCACCGTTTGACGCGCGTGTGGCGCCTCAGGTGGCAGCTTATGTAGCAAAAGCCGCGATGGAGACAGGAGTAGCTCGCCGTCAAGTAGATCCAAATGAAATCGCTGAGAAAACAAAACAATTAGCGTTGATTGGTAAAGAATAAGCGAGGAATTTCCATTGACACCATCAAATACAAAAGTGTATCTCGAAATTGTAAAGAAAATCCGTTCTATTATGGAAGAGGATGGCTTAGTAGCAGGGGATCGTTTGCCGTCTGAACGTGAGTTAAGTGCGCGTTTAAACGTCGGACGTTCTTCTGTACGTGAAGCATTGCGAGCTTTAGAACTTGTAGGGTTAATTGAGACAAGACGCGGTGAAGGGACGTTTATTCGAAACTTTTATGACAACGGACTTGTTCAATTAATCGCACCGTTTCTGCTTCAAGATGAGAAGACAATTCGTGATTTATTACAAACGAAACGATTGCTTGAAAAAGATATGCTTCGAATCGTATGTGATTTGCCGCAAGAAACGTTCTCTAACGTGTTAGGTAAATTAAATCGAGTGCTTGAGAATAACGAAAGTTCAATTCGAGTCCTTCATCAAACGTTTTTTAAAACACTTATTGAACAAGTAGATAATTATTTGTTATATCGCATTTGGATGATTGTAAATGATTATGTTGCAACTCTTTCTTGTGAAATCCCGCTAGATTCTATAGCGCTTTATAAAAAACTTCATGAAGCGCTATATGCGAAAAAAGAAAAAGAGTCACTAAAAATTTATGATGAATTAGTAGAAAATATACAGTTTCATTCGTAGTGTATAAAATTTGTCGAAATGACCATGACACGTTATGACAAACAATTTATCGCATAGCCGTTAAAGTTAAACGTAAAGAGAGAGGTTATTAGACAGATTGGAAGATAAGGCTAACATCAAACTTTGGTGTTAGCCCCGTTTTCTTCCTACGCTAACCTTAGCTCTCAACAAAGGGGGTCAAAATGTGCTAAGAGATTTATTCGTGAAAAAGAAAAAGTACGCTGCAATTCCTTCAGAACAAGTACGAAAAGATGTGCCGGACGGTGTTATGACAAAATGTCCGAAATGTAAAAAAATCATGTATACAAAAGAGCTTCTTAAAAATTTGAAAGTATGTGTGAACTGTGGGTATCATCACCCGATGAACGCATGGGAGCGCCTTGATAGTATATTGGACGAAGGTTCATTTCGTGAGTACGACAAAGAAATGGTTTCTTTAAATCCACTTCAGTTTCCAGACTATGAAGAGAAACTAGAGAGTGATCGCAAGAAGACAGAATTAAATGAAGCAGTTGTGACAGGTGAAGGAACAATTGATGAAATGCTTGTTGTTGTGGCAGTAATGGATTCTCGTTTTCGAATGGGCAGCATGGGCTCTGTTGTAGGTGAAAAGATTGCGCGTGCAGTTGAAAGAGCATATGACTTACAAGTGCCATTTATTATCTTTACTGCATCGGGTGGTGCTCGTATGCAAGAAGGTATATTAAGCTTAATGCAAATGGCAAAAACGAGCGTAGCTTTGAAGAAGCATAGCAATGCTGGCGGGTTATTTATTTCTGTTATGACTCATCCGACAACAGGCGGTGTTTCAGCAAGTTTTGCTTCACTTGGTGACTATAATCTTGCAGAGCCAGGTGCACTTATCGGCTTCGCTGGTAGACGTGTAATTGAACAAACAGTGCGTGAAAAACTGCCAGAAGACTTTCAAACGGCAGAGTTTTTATTAGAGCATGGTCAATTGGATGCGGTTGTGCATCGTGATAATATGAAAGAGTCACTCCGTAAGATTTTAGAAGTTCATCAAGGAGGGGAAATGGCTGTATGGCAGAACTAGAATTTGAAAAACCAGTTGTTGAGCTAAGAAATAAGATCCATGAACTGAAAGACTATACGAAACACAGCCAGATGGATTTCAGCGAGGAAATTCGTATTTTGGAAGCGAAGCTGGAAAATTTAGAGGAAGAAATATACGGCAATATGAAAGTGTGGGATCGCGTTCAAATTGCTCGTCATGCAGAGAGACCGACGACGCTCGATTATATTGAGCACTTATTTACTGATTTTTTTGAATGTCACGGAGATCGTCTATTTGGCGATGATGCAGCGATCGTCGGCGGCATTGCGAAGTATGATGGAATGCCTGTAACTGTAATTGGGCACCAGCGCGGGAAAGATACGAAAGAAAATATTCGTCGTAATTTTGGAATGCCTCATCCAGAAGGATATCGTAAGGCACTGCGCTTAATGAAACAAGCAGAGAAATTTAATCGTCCAATTATCTGTTTCATTGATACGAAAGGTGCTTATCCTGGTAAAGCAGCTGAAGAACGTGGTCAAAGTGAAGCCATTGCTCGTAATTTATTTGAAATGGCAGGGCTTACTGTACCTGTTATTTGTATTGTTATTGGTGAAGGTGGCAGCGGTGGTGCGCTTGGTCTTGGAGTAGGAGATTACATTCATATGCTAGAAAATTCCACCTATTCTGTTATTACACCAGAGGGTGCAGCAGCAATCCTTTGGAAAGATGCAGGAAAGGCAAGGGAAGCTGCAGAAGCGATGAAAATTACGGCAGCGGATTTGAAAGAATTAGGTGTAATTGATGAAATTATTCCAGAAGCGCGCGGTGGTGCACATCGTAATATTTTAAAGCAATCAGAAAATATTGATTTGATGCTTAAAAAAACATTCCAACAATTAAACGGTATTTCGAAAGAGGAATTAATCGAAAAACGTTATGAAAAATATATGAAAATTGGACAAGTTTCGTTTTCAAACGCTTCCATTTGGATAAAATAATAAAAGCGTGCGTTCCACTTCGCGAATGCACGTTTTTATTGTGAAAAGACACATCTTCTCCATTGTATTTTTATATTTCTTCATGTTATTTTATTATAAGATAAATAATCTTTATGAGGTGAGTACAAATGAAACGTATTGGTGTATTAACAAGTGGTGGAGATTCACCTGGTATGAATGCTGCCATTCGTGCAGTTGTTCGTAAAGCGATTTTCCATGATATTGAAGTATACGGTATCTACCATGGATACGCTGGATTAATTTCTGGTCACATTGAAAAATTAGAACTTGGTTCTGTTGGCGATATTATCCACCGCGGTGGTACAAAATTATATACAGCAAGATGTCCTGAGTTTAAAGACCCAGAAGTACGAC
Source organism: Bacillus sp. AFS098217 (assembly GCF_002551815.1). Lineage (GTDB taxonomy): Bacteria > Bacillota > Bacilli > Bacillales > Bacillaceae_G > Bacillus_A. Next base: position 79,489 of record NZ_NVPR01000062.1, on the reverse strand, counting down.
TAAAAGGAATCGAGCAGTTAAATAAATTTGGTATCGAAGGACTTGTTGTTATTGGTGGCGATGGTTCTTACCAAGGCGCTAAGAAATTAACAGAGCAAGGATTCCCATGTGTGGGTGTACCAGGTACAATCGATAATGATATTCCTGGAACAGACTTCACAATTGGTTTCGATACAGCGTTAAACACTGTTATTGATGCAATTGATAAAATTCGTGATACAGCTACATCTCATGAACGTACATATGTTATTGAAGTAATGGGGCGCCACGCTGGAGATATCGCATTATGGGCTGGTTTAGCTGATGGTGCAGAAACAATCTTAATTCCAGAAGAAGAGTATGACATGGATGACGTTATTGCTCGTTTAAAACGCGGTAGTGAGCGTGGTAAGAAACATAGTATTATTGTTGTGGCTGAAGGTGTTGGAAGTGCGATTGACATCGGTAAGCAAATCGAGGAAGCAACAAGTTTTGATACTCGCGTAACTGTATTAGGTCACGTACAACGTGGTGGATCACCAAGTGCACAAGACCGTGTATTAGCAAGCCGTCTTGGTGCAAGAGCGGTTGAACTGTTAATCGAAGGCAGAGGTGGACGCTGCGTTGGTATCCAAAACAACAAACTAGTTGATCATGACATTATTGAAGCGTTAGCTCAAAAGCATACGATTGATAAAGATATGTATCAATTATCTAAAGAATTATCCATCTAATCGGCGTAATGTCGGATATTTGGGAACGGTTTCATAACTTTCGGAGGTGCAATATGCGTAAAACAAAAATTGTATGTACTATAGGTCCTGCAAGTGAAAGCATTGAAAAATTAGAGCAATTAATCGAAGCGGGTATGAACGTTGCGCGTTTAAACTTCTCTCATGGTAGCCATGAAGAGCACGGAGCGCGTATTAAAAGTATTCGTGAAGCTTCAAAGAGAACTGGTAAAACAGTTGCAATCTTACTTGATACAAAAGGTCCAGAAATCCGTACACATGACTTCGTAGACGGACAAGCCGAATTAGTAACAGGTGCAGAAGTAATTATTTCTACAGAACTAGTATTAGGAACTGCAGAGAAGTTCTCTGTAACATATGCTGGTCTTTATGACGATGTAGAAACTGGTTCTCGTATTCTGATCGATGACGGTCTAATTGAGTTAGAAGTAATCGAGAAAGTAGACGGAAATATCCGCACAAAAGTATTAAACAGCGGAACTGTAAAAAATAAAAAAGGTGTAAACGTACCAAACGTAAGTATTAAGCTTCCTGGTATCACTGAGAAAGACGTAAAAGATATCGTCTTCGGTATCGAGCAAAAAGTTGATTTCATTGCAGCATCTTTCGTTCGTAAAGCAGCCGACGTATTAGAAATCCGTGAATTATTAGAAGCGCACAATGCATCATACATTCAAATCGTACCGAAAATTGAAAACCAAGAAGGTATCGACAACATCGATTCAATCTTAGAAGTTTCTGACGGTTTAATGGTAGCTCGTGGTGACATGGGTGTAGAAATTCCGCCAGAAGAAGTACCATTAGTACAAAAACGTCTAATCAAAAAATGTAACGTATTAGGCAAACCGGTTATTACAGCAACACAAATGTTAGATTCTATGCAACGTAACCCACGTCCAACTCGTGCGGAAGCAAGTGACGTAGCAAACGCAATCTTCGATGGTACAGATGCAATCATGCTTTCTGGTGAAACTGCAGCGGGTCTATACCCATTAGAAGCAGTAACAATGATGGCAAACATCTCAACACGTGTTGAAAAATCATTACAATATGAAGATATGTTCAAAAAACGTATTAAAGAGTTCACACCAACAATTACAGACGCAATTAGTCAATCTGTTGCACATACAGCAATCGCTCTTGATGTGGCTGCAATCGTTGCGCCAACAGAAAGTGGCTACACTGCAAAGATGATCTCTAAATATCGTCCAAAATCTCCAATCGTAGCTGTAACATCTGACGAGCAAGTATGCCGCCGTCTTGCGCTTGTTTGGGGTGTACAAGCATATATGGCTGGTAAACGCGCAGCGTCTACAGATGAAATGATAGACACAGCAATTCAAACAGCTATGGATGCAGACTTGCTTGGTCTTGGTGATACAGTTGTAATCACTGCTGGCGTTCCGGTTGCTGAAACTGGTACAACAAACTTAATGAAAATCCATGTTGTTGGTGAAGAAATCGCTAAAGGACAAGGGATTGGTCGTAAAGCAGCAAAAGGTAAAGTAGTTGTAGCGAAAACAGCTGCAGAAGCTGTAGCGAACGTAACAGAAGGTGATATCCTTGTTACAACAAGTACTGATAAGGATATGATTCCTGCAATTGAAAAAGCTGCAGCTCTAGTTGTAGAAGAAGGTGGCCTAACAAGCCATGCAGCTGTTGTGGGTGTATCAATCGGTATCCCAGTTATCGTTGGTATTGAAGGTGTAACAAGAACTTTAATCACTGGCCAAGAAGTAACAGTTGATGCCGCGCGCGGAATTGTTTATAATGGACATGCGGAAGTGCTATAAGAAGTAATATGGAGAGAAGGGTGGGAATCCTTCTCTTTTTTTACAATTAAAATACAAAAATCATTCTGAGAAAAGTCAAACGACTATATATACATCAATTAAAAACCGACATAAACCCCCTCTTTTTAGATGGGAGAGAGCATCTAGCTATGCATAGAAGCGGTCAGTGCCTTTATCTGCCACGTGCGAAGTGAAAATAGAAAGAGCAAACGAGTGTAGGTTGCTTTTTATTCTGCATAGCAGGGATTTAGATGTCGAAAAATTAAAATGGATTTATATAGTGATATGAAAAAGATTATCCCATGATTGATGTATTTAAACCTCTTGGATATCTTTGAATTGTGAATTGATAGGAGAGGGTTATAAGGCCTGTTTAAATGCTGTGAGAGGAAAGGTGTGAGGATATGAAATGGCTTTTGGTTCTTTTTATTTTAATCCCTGCAGTTGAAGTGACGGTGCTTATTGGTTCTAGTCATTTGATTGGTATGTGGCCGACGTTCGCTATGATTGTGTTTACAGCTGTCCTTGGTGCATATTTAGCAAAACAGCAAGGATTTAAGGTGCTTAGGGAAATTCAATCAAGGTTAAATAGAGGGGAAATGCCAGGTGATGCTGTAATAGATGGGATCTTTGTCTTTATAGGTGGCGTGCTTCTGTTAGTACCTGGATATGTAACGGATATAATAGGATTTGTTTTCATCTTTCCAATAACGAGAAGGCTACTTAAGCCTATGATAATGAAATGGCTAGAGTGGAAATTGAGAAGAAATACAACTATTATCGTGCAAAAATAACACGTAGAGCAGTCCCTGCTTTACGTGTTATTTTTTTGTCGAAATATAAAATGTATATTTATTCATTTGTAGAAAAAGGAAGAAAAGGTAATGATAAATATGTATAAAACAGAATAAAAATGTAAAATCGTTCTCAATGAGGGTATTTTACGCAAAAAACAAGGGAATTATCCATAGCAAATAGATAATTCCCTTGTTTTATTTGGTTGCGAATAAAAGTTACCGAGACAAATTGAGTGGAATGCTTTATCCCGTATAAGCCCCCAAAATCATTTTAATGGTGATCCTTTAATAAACTTCCATAAATCATGAAAGACATGAGCTTTGTGCAATGTGTTTAATAGTACTAATGTAACGGGACCTATGATTAATCCTAAAAAACCATAGAGCTTAAATCCGACGAATAAGGCAATAAGTGTTGGTAATGGATCGAGTCCGATATTGGATGATAGTACTTTTGGTTCCATGAGTTGTCTTTGGACAATTACGACGATATATAAAATGAGAAGCCCGATTGCGAACGCTGTATTTCCTGTGAAAAATACATATATAATCCAAGGGACAAAGACGGCCCCCGTTCCTAAATAAGGAAGTAAATCTACAACACCCGTAATGAGCGCGATTGTAATTGCGTATGGTACGCGTAAAATTAAGAGTCCAACTAATACAATGATGGTTGTCATAGATACGAGTGTGAGTTGTGCCTTTACAAATCCAAATAGCGCTTTCCTTAAATCAACAAAAATAGTCTTTCCATATCCGTGTACGCGATTTGGGAGAAATCGTCTTACTTTATGAGCCAGTTTATGCCAATCGAAACTAATAAAGAAAGTTGCTAATAAGACGAAAACAAGGACAGTTAAAGTTCTTGGAAGTGCGCTGATAAAATTGGTTAATCCACTAATAATAGCGGTTAACAGTTCTTTCATTTGTTTTGTAGCGTCTGTTCCTAGGTTTTGAATGTTTTGTGTAATTGTAAATTGCTGTGATTCCCCGAGATGATTAAATTTAGAAATTAAATCATCATAGAGAGGCATAATATTATTAAGTGCAAATTGTTGTGCATATTGGAAGATGGTTGGAAACTTGTCAGTAACAACTTGTAGCAGGTAGGTTGTGGCGGAAATCGCTTCTGTCACAAGGTATGTAACGAGTCCAACGATGGCACCGAACACGAGAATTAAACTGACGAGTACCGCTAATGCACGAGGGAATTGTAGTTTTTGATTGAGAAAATTGACGACTGGATTGATCAAATAAGCAAATGCTAAGGCGATGATAAAAGGGTATATAAGACCAAAAACATATAGAAGGACATAAAATCCAATTACTGTTGCTACAATGACCGTAATAAGTCGTAATAAGATGTATAGTGAGTTTCGATTCAAAGGTGCTGACCTCCCATTCCGAATTGTAATATGTTATAGTGGAATGATGGATTTATCCTGCTATTTGCGGGCGTTATGACACACCTTAAGCGGTGGAACCATCTGCTCGTAAAAGCCTGATGGTGAGGGCTAACCAACAGCAAGGATGTTCTTTTTTCTGTGTGGAAAGAACCTCACTTTATCTCCTTTTTATTTTACCTGTTTCTTATCAGAAAAGAAAGGAGAGTAATCTGTTTTCACGGTCAGTATAAATATTTCATTCTGGTTTGAGTTTTAAAATATAAAAGTTCTATTTGTAATCTGTTATTCTTTGCTGACTGATTTATAGCAATGAACAAATACATCGCTCTATAACTTGTATAACGATGTGTTTAACGGTAATTTTGTTTGGAAACAGGTTCATTATTTTCAGAAAGGAAGTGCAATCATGATTAGTCAATCAACTTTATTTTTATTCATACTACTTATTATTGGACTTATTGCTAAAAATCAATCACTTACAGTAGCTGTTGGTGTTTTATTTTTATTAAAGTGGACATTTTTAGGAGATAAGCTTCTTCCATATTTACAAACGAAAGGAATTAATCTTGGAGTAACGGTTATTACAATTGCCGTTCTTGTTCCAATCGCTACAGGTGAAATCGGCTTTAAGCAGCTGGGGGAAGCAACTAAATCTTATTATGCATGGATTGCATTAGCTTCAGGGATAGCAGTTGCTCTTTTGGCAAAGGGTGGTGTGCAGTTATTAACGAGCGATCCTCATATTACAACTGCTCTCGTATTTGGGACTATTATTGCAGTTGCATTATTTAATGGAGTCGCTGTAGGACCGTTAATCGGAGCTGGAATTGCCTATGCTGTGATGAACATTATACAGATGTTTAAATAAAAAATTTTATAGTAATATAAATTTTTTGAATTCTTTCCATTCACAAAAGTCAGATAATTGTATATAATAGAGCTAGAAAAACTTTTTACAAGGTTACATAACAGCGAAGACTTACACCAGATAAAATAAAAACAACATAAAACAANNTTGTTTTATGTTGTTTTTATCATAAACTCTTCGAAACTAGTTTTCCTCACCATCTGTTGTTCTAAGCGTGAGGATTCGGAGAGAAACTCACGCTCATGCTTTACAAAAGGCAGACTACATGATGGGAGCATCACAATAAATTTGCATGATCGTGCATTTTGCTTGCCTAAAGAGTGAACGAGCGCTCATAATTTAGAAGGGGAGCAAGTGAATACAAGGTTGGGAGAATTTTCAGAAAAAGGAGAGAATGTCATGACTGTTATTCGAGGTTTAGAAGGGGTAGTAGCAACAACATCATCCGTGAGTTCAATTATTGATGATACATTAACGTATGTGGGGTATAATATTGATGATTTAGCGGAGAATGCTACATTTGAAGAAGTGGTATACTTATTATGGCACCGCAAGCTTCCTAACGAAGAGGAGTTAACGGAGTTCAAAGAAACTTTATCTCAATATTTTGAAGTTCCAAGTGAGATTTTAGCATATTTAAAACAAGTAGATTTAAAGATTGCACATCCAATGTCTGTTTTACGAACAGCGATTTCCATGTTATCATTATACGATGAGAGCGCTGAAGTAATGGATGAAAAGTCCAATTATTTGAAAGCGGTTAAATTACAGGCTCAAGTAGGAACTCTTGTTGCGGCATATGCAAGAATTCGCAAAGGTTTAGAAGTTGTTGAGCCACGAAAAGATTTATCATTAGCTGCAAACTTTTTATATATGTTAAATGATCGCGAACCAAATGAAGTAGAAATTGAAGCTTTTGATAAAGCGCTTGTACTTCATGCAGATCATGAATTAAATGCTTCTACATTTACAGCACGCGTTTGTGTTGCTACACTTTCAGATGTATATTCTGGTATTACAGCAGCAATCGGTGCGTTAAAAGGGCCTCTTCACGGCGGGGCAAATGAAAATGTAATGAAGATGTTAACAGAAATTGGTGATGAAGAGAATGTAGAGTCCTATATTCATAATGCGCTTCAAAATAAAGTGAAGATTATGGGATTCGGTCACCGCGTGTATGAGCATGGTGATCCACGTGCGAAACATTTACGTGAAATGTCTAAGAGATTATGCGAGCTTTTAGGGGAAGAAAAATGGTATAATATGTCTATCAAAATCGAAGACATCGTAACAAAAGAAAAACGTCTTCCACCAAATGTCGATTTCTATTCTGCTTCTGTATACCATTGTTTAGGAATTGACCATGATTTATTTACACCAATCTTTGCAGTTAGCCGTATGTCAGGATGGTTAGCTCATATTCTAGAACAATATGAAAATAACCGCTTAATCCGTCCGCGTGCTGACTATAATGGACCAACGCATCAAAAATACGTTCCATTAGCGCAACGATAAGTAAAAAACACTATCTCGATAGTGTAAATGCGCTTTCAAAAGTCTGATTTTTTCGTGAAGATGTAATGGTTAGAATATTTTAATTTGACTAACGGTTTGAACTGAGGGGTTATTCCCTCAGTTTCACACATATGAAATTTCAAACATGGGGGTTATCACAGATGACAGGAGAAAAAATTACTGTAACGAATGGTGTTATGAATGTACCAAACAATCCGATTATTCCGTTCATTGAAGGAGATGGAATTGGACCAGATATTTGGGCGGCTGCATCTCGTGTATTAGAAGCGGCTGTTGAAAAAGCTTATAACGGTGAGAAGAAAATCGTTTGGAAAGAAGTGCTTGCAGGAGAAAAGGCATTCAACCAAACAGGCGAATGGTTACCAGAAGAGACATTGAATCTAATCCGCGAATATTTAATCGCAATTAAAGGCCCGCTTACAACTCCTGTTGGCGGTGGTATTCGTTCTCTAAACGTAGCGCTTCGTCAAGAATTAGATTTATATGTATGTTTACGTCCAGTTCGTTATTTTGAAGGTGTTCCTTCACCTGTAAAACGTCCGGAAGATACTGATATGGTTATTTTCCGTGAAAATACAGAAGACATTTATGCTGGTATTGAATATGCACAAGGATCTCCAGAAGCACAAAAAGTGCTTGAGTTCTTAAAAGAAACAATGGGTGTAAATAAAATTCGCTTCCCAGAAACATCAGGAATTGGTATTAAACCAATTTCAGAAGAAGGGACAAAGCGTCTTGTTCGTGCTGCAATTCAATATGCAATTAACGAAAAACGTTCTTCTGTTACAATAGTTCATAAAGGAAACATTATGAAATTTACAGAAGGTGCTTTCAAAAACTGGGGTTATGAAGTTGCGGAACAAGAATTTGGCGATAAAGTATTTACTTGGGCTGAATATGATCGCATTGTTGAAAAAGACGGTAAAGATGCAGCGAATAAAGCGATGGCAGAAGCTGAAGCGGCTGGCAAAATCATCGTAAAAGATTCTATTGCAGATATCTTCTTACAACAAATCTTAACACGTCCACGTGAGTTTGATGTTGTTGCAACAATGAACTTAAATGGCGATTATATTTCTGATGCACTTGCAGCACAAGTAGGTGGAATTGGTATTGCACCTGGTGCAAACATTAACTATGTTACTGGACATGCTATTTTCGAAGCTACACATGGTACAGCTCCGAAATATGCAGGTTTAGATAAAGTAAATCCATCTTCTGTTCTTCTTTCAGGGGTATTATTATTAGAACATTTAGGTTGGAATGAAGCTGCGAAATTAGTAACTGCTTCAGTGGAAAAAACAATTGCTTCAAAAGTAGTAACATATGACTTCGCTCGTCTAATGGATGGTGCAACAGAAGTGAAATGTTCTGAATTTGCGGATGCGCTTATTAACAATATGGATGTAGCGGCAATCAAAAACGCATAATCAAATTGGGGGAGAAATTATGACAATCAAACGCAAAAAAGTATCAGTCATCGGTGCAGGATTTACAGGAGCAACAACAGCGTTCTTATTAGCACAAAAAGAGCTTGCAGATGTTGTATTAGTGGACATTCCACAACTGGAAAATCCAACAAAAGGGAAAGCGTTAGATATGTTAGAAGCAAGCCCAGTACAAGGTTTTGATGCTAACATTATCGGCACATCTGATTACGCAGATACTGCTGATTCTGACGTTGTTGTTATTACAGCAGGTATTGCACGTAAACCGGGTATGAGCCGTGATGATTTAGTAGCGACAAACTCTAAAATTATGAAAAGTATTACACAAGATATCGCAAAACATTCACCAAACGCAATTATTGTTGTATTAACAAATCCAGTTGATGCAATGACATACTCTGTATTTAAAGAAGCAGGATTCCCGAAAGAACGTGTTATCGGTCAATCAGGTGTATTAGATACAGCTCGTTTCCGTACATTCATCGCACAAGAATTAAACCTTTCTGTAAAAGATATTACAGGATTCGTTCTTGGTGGCCACGGTGATGACATGGTACCTCTTGTTCGTTATTCTTATGCAGGCGGTATTCCATTAGAAACATTAATTCCTAAAGATCGCTTAGAAGCAATCGTAGAACGTACACGTAAAGGTGGCGGTGAGATTGTAAGCTTACTAGGAAATGGTAGTGCATATTACGCACCAGCTGCTTCTCTAGTTGAGATGACTGAAGCGATCTTAAAAGATCAACGTCGTGTGTTACCAGCTATCGCATACCTTGAAGGTGAATATGGCTATAGCGATCTTTACCTAGGTGTGCCAGTAATTCTAGGTGGTAACGGAATTGAAAAAATTATTGAATTAGAACTTCGCCAAGAAGAAAAAGAAGCGTTAGATCGTTCAGTAGAATCTGTACGTAACGTTATGAAGATTCTTGTTTAATACAAAAAGATATATTAAGAAAAAGATTCGGGGCCCCGAATCTTTTTCTACTATTTATATAGATTATTTTTTTGAAATAATATGAAAACGCTATCATAAATTGTGTTCTATGATGGAAATGTAGATTGTAACATACTTTGCCCTCATTATAGCAGCGCTTCGGATAATATATCGCTTTTGGTAGGATAATAAAGTAAAATTCGGGGGGAATGTAGCATGTTAAAGAAAAAAGTTCAAATTGGTCGTCGAATGGATGAAATTGCAGTAGGAGAGAAATTATCTATCACTGAAAAAATTGAGGATAAAGATTTGTTATTGTATTTAGGATTAACAAATGATTCAAATCCATTATATATCCAGCATGATTACGCATCCCAAACTCCGTATGAACAACCAATTGTGCCGAGCATTATGTTAACCGGTATGATTACAACAGCAGTTACAAAATACTTACCGGGTCCGGGAAGTCATGTTATTAGGAAGGATCTTACTTTTGTGAAGCCTGTTTACCATTATGAAACATTGCAAATTCAGTTTGAAGTTGTGGCAGTTTCAAAAGAGGAGCATACGATTGATATGCGTGTATTTGCTTATGATGAAAAAGAGGAAGTAGTTGTAAAAGGTGTATTAACGGTAGCACCTCCTTATAAATCAGCTTCTATTTTAGAAAAAGCGTTAGATAATTTTTAATGACTCACTACGAAGTTTGAACGGTGAATGATATGAAAAAAGTGCTAACATATTGCCTAATAGGCATATGATTAGCACTTTTTTTGAATATTATCGAATCAAAGTGTTACTTAATTGAAAAATCCTTTTGCGAACCCTTCTGAGAAATTAGAGAAGCCTATTTTTAGTGTATTCCAGTTTGGGAATCCGAAAGTAAAACGAATTACAAATAATAAGGGTAAAAATAGATACCCATTTTAATGTTTCGACATCTAAATCCCTGCTATGCAGAATAAAAAGTAACCTACACTCGTTTGCTCTTTCTGCTTTTACCTCGCATGTGGCAGAAAAAGGCTCTGACCGCTTCTATGCATGGTCAGATGCTCTCTTCTATCTAAAAAGAAGGGGGATGTCGTTTTTTTAATTGATGTATATATTTTTTTTACCCGCGAGGCCAAAGAATAATGAACACACCAACTAGGCAGACGGCAGCACCAGCCCAGTCAAATACATCTGGTGCTTTCTTATCGACCATCCATCCCCATAATAAACTCATCACAATAAATACACCGCCGTAAGCTGCATATACGCGTCCGAAGCTAGAAAATACTTGGAATGTGGCAATCACACCATATAAACATAAAACAATGCCTCCGATTAGACCGAATCCGATAGAACTACCTTCTCTTAGCCATTTCCAGATGAGATATCCACCGCCAATTTCAGCTAGCCCTGCAAGAATGAAAATAAGCCCTGCTTTCAACATAAATATATCCCTTCACTTTCTATCATTATTTTCTATTAGATATGTAATTCTCTTTTACCACGCTATTTGCGGACAGTAACACTCCCGCCTCAAAAGAAGTTAGGTCGGAGATGAACGGTTCGTAAAAGTCCGATTGGTAAGGGTTAATAATTAGTGGGGGATGGAGAAAACCCACATTGATTAAAGCTTCACTTTATAACTATAGCACAATCACGATTCGTGAACGGACAATTCTGTTGAGAGGGGCATTGTTTTCTAGTATGATGAGAATAACGGGGTAAATACTAGGATGAAGAAGGTTTCAAGTCTATTACTTGGAGGAAGAGAATGAGCAATCGAATTTTAGTCGTTGATGATGAGGAGTTTATCTTAACTTTAATTGAATTTAATTTACAGCAAGCTGGATTTGAAGTCATAACGGCGATGGACGGTGAAGCAGCACTTCAGAAGGCAACAACGGAACGTCCGGATCTGATTATATTAGATTTAATGCTACCAAAGATGGATGGCATGGAAGTGTGTAAAGAATTACGTTTGCAGCGCATTATGACACCTATTTTAATGTTAACTGCAAAAGATGATGAATTTGATAAAGTACTAGGTCTTGAACTTGGGGCGGATGATTATATGACAAAGCCGTTTAGCCCAAGGGAAGTTGTTGCTCGTGTAAAGGCAATTTTACGCCGCACAAAACTACAGGAGGAACAAGTTCAGGAAGTACCAGATGAAAATAATATAACAATTGCTGATTTAAAGATTTTACCGGAATTTTATGAGGCGTATTTCCGAGGAGAAAAGTTAGAACTAACACCGAAAGAATTTGAATTACTCGTTTATCTTGCAAGGAATAAAGGCCGTGTGTTAACACGTGATCAGTTATTAAGTGCTGTATGGAATTATGATTTTGCTGGTGATACAAGAATTGTCGACGTTCATATTAGCCATTTGCGAGATAAAATTGAACAGAATACGAAAAAACCAGCATACATTAAAACAATTCGTGGGCTAGGTTATAAATTAGAGGAGCCAAAAGGGGATGAATAAATTTCGCTCCAGGCTTCTTTTTACATTTGTTTCTCTTATTATTTTTATTCTATTTGGACTAGGGGTATTGCTAGAAGCGGTGTTTGAGAATTATTATATTGATCATGTCAAGGAGAGAATGGTAAAAGAGACGCAGTACGTCGCTTTATTAGTAGAGGCAGAAGGGATTGATAAGGTTTTAAAAGAACCGAATATATTTGAAAAATTAGAAGAGCAAATGCCTATGTCCATTCTATTTACTGATCAAGCGAAGAAGGTTCAATATAGTAAAAGTAAGCACGCTGTGTTCGATCAGGCAACGATTGAAGAACTTTCCTCTGAAACCGCAAAACAAAAAAATAGAGTGATTACGAAGGAAACAAATCAGAAGAATGTATTTTATCATGCGGTGTTTATCAAAGACACGCAAGGAAAACAAGGATATCTACTTGTAAAAAGTACAATTGAACCTTTGAAAGATGTCCATCAGAAAACATGGGCACTATTGATTATAGGATTTGTAATTGCTTGTCTCATCGTTGTTTTTCTTGGGGTGAAAATTACAGGGCAATATATCCGCCCAATTGAATCTGTTACGAAAGTAGCGATTGAATTAGCGAAGGGGAATTATAAGGCACGTGCTTATGAAAGTCATTCAGATGAAACAGGAATGCTAAGCAAGGCTATGAATATTTTAGCTCGCAATTTACAAGAGATGACGTTAGAACAAGAAATGCAACAAGATCGTTTACATACACTTATTGAAAATATGGGAAGCGGTATGATTTTAATTGATAGCCGGGGCTATATTAGCCTTGTAAACCGTTCCTATAAGGAGATTTTTCATGTAACAGATGAAGAGTATTTAGATCGCTTATATTATGAATCATTTCATCATACAGAAATTGTTGAACTTGTAGAAGAAATTTTTATGACAGAAGTGAAAGTGCGTAAACAAGTCTTATTGCCGCTTGGAATTGAACGAAAGCATTTTGAAGTATATGGCGCGCCGATTATTGGGACGAACCATGAGTGGAAAGGGATTGTTCTCGTATTCCATGACATTACAGAATTAAAGAAACTAGAGCAAATGCGAAAAGACTTTTTAGCGAATGTTTCTCATGAACTGAAGACACCGATTACTTCTATTAAAGGATTTTCTGAAACATTGCTTGATGGAGCGATGGAAAATCAACAGTTTTGCGAGCATTTCTTACATATTATTTTAAAAGAAAGCGAGCGTATGCAAGGCTTAATTGAAGATTTATTAGACTTGTCGAAGATTGAGCAGCAAGGCTTTAAATTAAATATGGGCACTGTTGATATAAAAGGGTTACTTGAAGAAATTCAAATGGTGTTAGATAAAAAGTCAGAAGATAAAGAAATTGTTTTACAAGTGGACGTAAACAAACCAGTTTCTGTTATCGGGGACTCTAGTCGATTGAAGCAAATCTTCATTAATTTAATTAATAATGCGATTGTATATACACCTTCTGGAGGTACAGTATCTGTTACATTATTTGAAGATGATCATAGTGCATATATAAAAGTGTCTGATACAGGAATCGGGATTAGTAAAGAAGAAATTCCGCGTATTTTTGAACGTTTTTATCGTGTAGATAAAGCAAGAAGTCGAAATACGGGCGGAACAGGACTTGGATTATCTATTGTGAAGCATTTAGTTGAGGCTCACCACGGAACGATTACAGTAGAAAGTGAAGTAGGTGTAGGAACGACATTTACAGTAGCTTTGCAAAAAAGCTAAATTGCAGTAGGGATAATAAGAAGTATATCTTAGATGATGGATATTTACATTATATTAACAATGGCTTCATCAAATATTAATAAAACTCTGTTAATATAATACATGAAAACCCCTTCATCCAAGGAGTAAATTGGGACGAGAATAGGTGCTCTGTTCTCGTCACTTCCCTTTTTGTAAAATGTAGCATGTTCATGTATATGTCTAAAAATATATGTAGTAGGAAAAACCGTTATTTTTCTTCTCTCTCTGAGTCATGTTAATATAGAGAGAAGGAAAGAACGGTTTTTTTCTATATGAAAAATCGTTTTAAATTTGTATGGGAGGTTTCCAATTTGGAGAAAAAGGTTGTATTAGTCGATGGGAATAATATCGCGTATCGTGCTTTCTTTGCACTGCCGCTTTTAAATAACGACAAAGGTATACATACGAACGCAATTTATGGTTTTACGATGATGCTAATGAGAATATTAGAAGAAGAAAAGCCAACGCATATGCTTGTCGCATTTGATGCAGGCAAAACAACATTCCGTCATAAGACATTTAGTGAATATAAGGGAGGTCGTCAAAAAACGCCACCTGAGCTTTCAGAGCAATTCCCGTTTATTCGCGAACTGTTAGACGCGTTTCATGTACCGCGCTATGAATTAGAGAATTATGAAGCGGATGATATTATGGGTACGCTAGCGAAAGAAGCGAGTGAACAAGGTGCTCATGTTAAAGTGATTTCTGGAGATAAAGATTTACTACAGCTTGTTTCTGATAACACGCTTGTATGTATTCCGCGTAAAGGAATTACAGAGGTAGATGAATATACGAAAGAAGCTCTATTTGAAAAATATAGTTTATCACCAAAACAAATTATTGATATGAAAGGTTTAATGGGAGACCAATCTGATAATATTCCTGGTGTACCGGGTGTTGGTGAGAAGACGGCGATTAAATTGTTAACGCAATTTGAAACGGTAGAAGCTGTGTATGAGAACCTAGACAAAGTGAGCGGAAAGAAATTAAAAGAAAAATTAGAAGAAAATAAAGAGCAGGCACTTATGAGTAAAGAGCTTGCGACGATTATTACTGATGCCCCAATTACAGTACATGTAGATGATATTGAATATAAAGGATATGAAGCAAGCGACGTTATCCCGATGTTCGAGAATTTAGGGTTTACTTCTTTATTAAATAAACTTGGGGCTACTCCTATAGAAACAGCTCCAGCTGAACTAGATGATATTTCATTTGATATTGCTGAGGAAGTCACAGAAGAAATGCTTCAGCAAGATAGTGCAATCATCGTGGAAGTACAAGAAGAAAATTATCATAAAGCCGACATTCAAGGATTTGGTATTCAAAATGAAAATGGTTGTTATTTCATTCCATCAGATGTTGCGCTTCAATCTGAAGCTTTTACGAAGTGGCTTGCAAATGATGAAATGAGAAAGTATACATTTGATGCAAAACGTGCAATTGTTGCGCTTAAGTGGAAAGGTGTAGAAATCAAGGGGATCGACTTTGATTTACTAATTGCCGCTTATTTACTTGATCCAGCTGATACAGATAAAGATTTCCGTGCCGTAGCGAAAATGAAAGAAACGCATGCTGTTAAATCGGATGAAGAAGTATATGGAAAAGGGGCAAAACGTGCGGTTCCAGAGCAAGATATAGTGGCAGAACACGTAGCTCGTAAGGTTCATGTATTATATGATGTGCAACAAACATTTGTAGAGGAACTAGAAAAAAATGAACAGTATGAACTGTTTACAGAGCTCGAAATGCCACTTGCTCGCGTGTTAGCTGAAATGGAAGTAAAAGGTGTTATGGTTGATACAGAGCGCTTGCGTAATATGGGAGATGAGCTTGCTGGAAGACTCAAGGAAATGGAACAAGAGATTTATGAGCTTGCAGGAACAGAGTTTAATATTAACTCACCAAAGCAGCTAGGTGTTGTCCTATTTGAAACCTTAAACTTGCCAGTTATAAAAAAGACGAAAACAGGATATTCTACATCAGCTGACGTATTGGACAAGCTGATGGACCATCATGAAATCATTCCTAAGATTCTACACTATCGTCAATTAGGAAAATTAAATTCGACGTATATTGAAGGATTGTTAAAAGTTGTTCATGAAGATTCTTCTAAAATTCATACTCGCTTTAATCAAGTGTTAACGCAAACAGGTCGATTAAGTTCTACAGATCCAAATTTACAAAATATCCCAATCCGTTTAGAAGAAGGAAGAAAGATTCGCCAAGCGTTCGTTCCTTCAAAAGAAGGATGGATTATGTATGCAGCCGATTATTCGCAAATTGAATTACGTGTACTGGCGCATATTGCAAAAGACAAAGGGTTAGTAGAAGCGTTCCAGCATGATATGGATATTCATACGAAAACGGCAATGGACGTATTTGGCGTTGGAAAAAATGAAGTAACATCGAACATGAGACGTCAAGCAAAAGCAGTTAACTTCGGAATTGTGTACGGTATTAGTGATTATGGACTTTCACAAAACTTAGGAATTACACGAAAAGCAGCAGGGGAATTTATTGAAAAGTATTTCGCTAGCTTCCCTGGCGTGAAAGAATATATGGATGAGATTGTACAAGAAGCAAAGCAAAAAGGGTACGTTTCTACATTATTAAATCGTCGCCGCTATATTCCAGAAATTACGAGCCGTAACTTTAATTTACGCAGTTTTGCAGAGCGTACTGCAATGAATACACCAATTCAAGGCAGTGCGGCAGATATTATTAAAAAAGCGATGATTATTATGGCAGATCGTTTAGAAGAAGAAGGATTACAAGCGCGTCTTCTTCTGCAAGTACACGATGAATTAATCTTTGAGGTGCCAAAAGAAGAAGTAGAAAAACTAGAGAAGCTTGTACCTGAAGTGATGGAACATGCGATTGAACTTGTAGTTCCGCTGAAAGTTGATTACTCTTACGGTCCAACTTGGTATGACGCAAAATAAGGAAGTGATGAAATGCCTGAATTACCAGAGGTTGAAAATGTTAGAAGGACGCTTGAAAATCTTGTAACAGGAAAAACAATTAAAGATGTAATTGTAACATATCCGAAATTAGTAAAACGACCAGATGATGCAGAACTCTTTAAGGAAATGTTGCGAGGTGAAACGATCGAACGAATTGAACGAAGAGGTAAGTTTTTACTTCTTTATGTAACAAAGTATGTGATTGTTTCACATTTACGTATGGAGGGAAAATATTTACTTCATAAAGGTGATGAGCCGATAGATAAACATACGCATGTACGTTTTCGGTTTACAGATGGTACGGAGTTACACTATAAAGATGTGAGAAAGTTTGGTACGATGCACCTCTTTAAAAAAGGTGAAGAATTTGAACAAATGCCGCTCGCTGATTTAGGACCAGAGCCGTTTGACGTTGAATTGACGCCAGGATATTTACAAGAAAGATTGCAAAAAACAAATCGTAAAATAAAAGTTGTATTGCTAGACCAACGTCTTTTAGTTGGGCTTGGTAATATATATGTAGATGAAGTATTGTTCCGTTCTGGGATTTACCCGGAACGAGAAGCTTCATCTTTAACGAAAGCTGAAATAGAAAAGATTTATGAGGCAACCGTTATAACATTAAGAGAAGCAGTTGAACGCGGTGGAAGTACCATTCGGACGTATATAAATTCACAAGGCCAAATCGGTTCGTTTCAAGAGCTGTTGAATGTGTATGGAAGAAAAGGTGAACCGTGCGTAACCTGTGGTACTGTAATTGAAAAAACAGTTGTTGGTGGGCGCGGCACACATTATTGTCCAACTTGTCAGCCTAGAAGCTAAGAAAGCGATTTTCCAATAACATCGGATAGGCATTTGTCATATACATACAGCAAAGCTGTGTATAGGGAAGGAGCTTACCGATGTACCTTTATTTTTCTCTTGTTTTATTAGCTTTTACATTAAGTTTAGATAGTTGTAGCGTAGGGCTTACTTATGGACTAAGAAGCGTGCGGATTCCGTTTAAATCAATCATAATCATTGGGGTATGTTCGGCAGCTGTGATGCTTGCTTCAATGGGAATTGGACATATGATTGCTAAAGTATTTTCACCTGTTATTGCGACGCGCATCGGTGGGCTTGTCCTCGTTGGTATGGGTGTGTGGGTATTATATCAATTTTTTAGAGGTGATAAAAAAGAGGAACCTCAGCAAGAAGAGAAAATTTGGAAATTAGAAATTGCTTCGCTTGGATTAGTCATTCAAATTTTAAGGAAACCAACTGTCGCTGATTTTGATAAATCGGGCACAATCTCTGGAGGAGAGGCTTTACTTCTTGGTATTGCTCTGTCGATAGATTCGTTTGGAGCTGGAATAGGTGCATCTTTACTAGGATATGCACCTGTAATGATGGCAATATCAGTTGCGATTATGAGTTCTTTGTTCTTATTTATTGGAATGAAGCTTGGCACAGTTTTATCAAGTATGCGATGGTTACAAAAATTCACTTTCCTGCCTGGGATTTTACTCATTATTATTGGAATTTGGAAAATGTAGAAGGCGTGGAACATAAGTTTCACGCCTTTATTGTTGAGGAGGAAGAATGATGACAGTTGTAATTGGATTAACGGGAGGCATTGCAAGCGGAAAAAGTACGGTTTCACAAATGTTTCGTGAACTAAGCATTCCTGTGATTGATGCAGATATTATTGCAAGAGAAGTTGTAGAACAAGGGAAACCGGCATATAACAAAATTGTAGAGGTGTTTGGGAAAGAGATATTGCAAGCGGATGGGGAGCTTGATCGTCCGAAACTTGGAAGTATTGTATTTCATAATGAGGAAAAACGATTGCAGTTAAATGGAATTGTTCATCCAGCTGTTCGTAAAGAAATGAATGATCAAAAGGATATGTACATAAAGGAAGGAATGCAAGCGGTTGTGCTAGATATTCCGCTTTTATTTGAAAGTAAGCTAACGAATCTTGTTGATCAAATTTTAGTTGTAGCTGTTGCGCCTAGTACGCAGTTAGAACGTTTAATGAAACGAAATGGTTTTTCAGAAGAGGAAGCGAAGGCGCGTATTGATTCCCAAATGCCTTTAATAGAAAAGGTAACATTGGCTGATAAAATCATTCATAATGATGGCACAATTACTGAAACAAAAGCACAATTACAGCGCATTTTAAAGGAATGGAACATTATTAACTAAAAAATTGTGAAATTAATAAAAATGCTTAGTGACATATCTTCTTTTTGTGTTATACTATTATTGGGATTAGAGATAATTAGTATAACGCATTCAAGGGGGATAACATATTATGACTCGTGTGGCAATTAATGGATTTGGACGTATTGGTAGAATGGTATTTCGTCAAGCAATAAAAGAAAGCGCATTCGAAATTGTAGCAATCAATGCAAGCTATCCATCAGAAACATTAGCGCATTTAATCAAGTATGATACAATTCATGGCAAGTTTGACGGAACAGTAGAAGCATTTGAAGATCATTTATTAGTAGATGGGAAAATGATTCGCCTTCTAAACAACCGCGATCCAAAAGAATTGCCTTGGAAAGAATTAGATGTTGAAGTTGTAATTGAAGCAACTGGAAAATTTAATGCAAAAGAAAAAGCGATTCTTCATGTAGAAGCTGGGGCGAAAAAAGTTATTTTAACAGCACCTGGTAAAAATGAAGATGTAACAATTGTAGTTGGTGTAAATGACGATCAATTAGATATTACAAAACATACAGTTATTTCCAATGCATCTTGTACAACAAACTGTTTAGCGCCTGTTGTTAAGGTGTTAGATGAGCAGTTCGGAATTGAAAACGGTTTAATGACAACTGTTCACGCTTATACAAATGACCAAAAAAATATTGATAACCCACATAAAGATTTAAGAAGAGCACGTGCTTGTGGACAGTCTATTATTCCTACAACAACAGGTGCTGCGAAAGCACTAGCAAAAGTTCTTCCACATTTAAATGGAAAACTTCATGGTATGGCACTTCGTGTTCCAACACCAAACGTGTCTCTTGTTGATTTAGTAGTAGATGTGAAACGTGATGTAACAGTTGAAGAAATTAATGAAGCGTTTAAAACTGTTGCAAACGGTGCAATGAAAGGAATTGTAGAGTTCAGCGAAGAACCTTTAGTTTCTATTGACTTTAATACAAATACGCATTCAGCTATCATTGATGGTTTATCCACAATGGTAATGGGCGAACGCAAAGTGAAAGTACTTGCTTGGTATGATAACGAGTGGGGTTACTCTCGCCGTGTTGTTGATCTTGTAAAGTTAGTTGTTAGCGAATTAGCAAAACAAGACAACGTACAACATATTTAAGTGAAAAAGGGAGAGGGCAAGCGATTGCTTGCCTTCTTTTTATTTTTTTCTGAAAAGGAAAAAAATTACACGAATATAATTTTTTGAGTGATACATACTTAGAAACATTGTGATTACTGTATTTGCGAATCTTTTATTTTTTTTTGGGAAAAGTAAAGAAGAGAATATGACAAAAAATCGAAAAAACTGTTGTTGCAAAATGAAAATAAACAAAGTATACTAACACTCGTAAACTTAAGAGCTGAGGTACGTAGTCACTACTTAAAGGGTTAGGACCTCTCTGGACTAACTTTCCCCCGTGGTAGTGGAGCAAGCCAAATTGCAAATTAGTTTTCAATTCGAACAGTTAGAATTAAATTTACAAGGGGGAACTGTAGAATGGATACTATGGACACGATGGGTCGTCACGTAATCGCTGAACTTTGGGATTGCGATTTCGACAAGCTTAATGATATGCCGTTTATTGAACAATTATTTGTGGATGCAGCACTAAGAGCTGGTGCTGAAGTGCGTGAGGTTGCCTTCCATAAGTTTGCGCCACAGGGTGTAAGTGGAGTGGTAATTATTTCAGAATCACACTTAACAATTCACAGTTTTCCAGAACACGGCTATGCGAGTATTGATGTTTATACTTGCGGGGATCGTATTGATCCAAATGTTGCTGCAGAATATATTGCAGAAGGTTTAAATGCGAAAACGCGAGAGAGCATCGAGCTTCCTCGAGGCACAGGTAGCTTCGAAATTAAGCATAGAGAAACAAAAGCTCTTTAAAAAAGAACATAATTGATTTAAAATGTAAAGAGGTGTATAATGCACCTCTTTTTTAGTTTATATAAAGTGAAATTTCCATCAGTTGTTTTTTCATTGATGGCTAGACCGCACCAATCGGGCTTTTACGGGCAGTTTTTTATCTCCCGTGCAAGTTTTTTGTTTTCGCCGAATGTTGAGGTGGGAATATCATTACCCGTTAAAGAGGGAGAAAATGATCATAAGTATCGGCTTAAAGTGGTAAGCGCAGACAAATAGGTTATATAATATTGTATATATATTTACGTGTAGGTGAATGGAAGAGAGTACAGATTACTTTGTAAGGGAGTGAATGAGTTGCGTTGTCCATCCTGTTTTCATAATGGCACGAGAGTGTTGGATTCACGTCCAGTAGATGAAGGACGCTCTATTCGAAGAAGGAGAGAGTGTGAAAGTTGCTTACATCGATTTACGACATTTGAACGAGTGGAAGAACCACCTCTTATTGTTGTAAAAAAAGAAGGAACACGAGAAGAGTTTAATAAAGAAAAGATTTTACGTGGATTAATTAAAGCGTGCGAAAAAAGACCTGTATCCTTAAAACAATTAGAAGAAGTAACGCAAAATGTAGAGCGTGAACTTCGTAATTTAGGTATATCAGAAGTGAAAAGTGATATGATTGGTGAGATCGTGATGGAAGCTTTGCGAGATATCGATGATGTTGCTTATGTACGTTTTGCTTCCGTATACCGTCAATTTAAAGATTTAAATGTATTCATTGAAGAATTAAAAGATATACTGCAAAAAGAGAGAGAATAGAGCGCAGTTATAATCTGTAATCGCGCTTTTTCTTTTAATTACTTTACTTTGAAATGATAGAAGAATGTAACCTGCAAATAACGGGATAAGAGAGCTAGAAGCGCAAGCTAATAGCTCTTTTTCACTAAGAAATTATATAGGTAGAACGTGATAAAGCATGAGTTAGAATGGATAAAAGAAAGGAATTGCAAGGATGGAAAAACAGTCATGGATGGAGCTATTGCCAATTGATCGTTATAAAGTAAGTGCAAAGGGATTGCTGCATAGCTACGATCGGAAAGTATTAACGATGTTATACCAGCCGTTAGTAGGTAGCAGAGCTTTTAGCTTATACATGACGCTGTGGGGAGAGCTAGAACAAGATCGTGTGTTTGGAAAAGAGAATACGCATCACTCTCTTATGGTCACAATGCAAATGCAGCTTCCTGAAGTGTATGAGGAGCGAGTGAAATTAGAAGCAATTGGTCTTTTAAACGTATATATAAAAAAAGAAAAAGATATTAGAATGTTTATATATGAACTCCAGCCACCATTGTCTCCAAAACAATTTTTTGATGATATCGTCTTAAGTATCTTCTTATACAACAGGTTAAGCAGAACGAAATACAATCAGGTAAAGCAATATTTCTTAGAAGAAGCGTTTGATTTTACTGTATATGAAAATGTTACGCACTCTTTTAATGACGTATTTGATTCGTTTAACCCAGGACAATTTGAGTATGCGCAAGAAGAACTTCGAATTCCAAATACAACGGTCATGCCTGGCAATACAAAGGGGAATGCTCCAAAGCTTTGGAATGATTTCTTTGATTTTTCTTTATTTGTAGAAGGATTATCAACACTCGTCCCAAGAAAATCGATTACGGATCAAGTACGTGAATGTGTTGTCACACTGGCTTATGTGTATGGTGTTGATGTGTTATCGATGCAAAATATTGTCCTTGGCGCAATGACAGAAATGCAAACGATTGATATGGAACGGCTTCGGAAAGGGGCACGCGATTGGTATCAATTTGAAAATGGTCAAGCGCTTCCTGTATTAAGTGAACGAGTACAACCTCACGCTGCACGTACGATGAAAGAGAAAGAGCCCTCTACGCAAGAAGAGATGCTCATAAAACAGCTAGAAGAAATTTCACCGAAACAATTGTTAAAAGAGATTTCGGGCGGAGCAGAAGCGACAAAAGCGGATTTGCAAATTGTCGAAGAAGTAATGATGAATCAAAAGTTGACGCCAGGCGTTGTCAACGTACTTATTTATTATGTAATGTTGCGTTCTGATATGAAACTTGCTAAAACATATGTTGAGAAGATTGCAGGACACTGGGCAAGGAAGAAGGTGGGCACAGTGTCAGAAGCGATGGCTTTAGCAAAAGAAGAGAATCGCCAATATCAAGAATGGGCTGAGACGAAGAAAAAAGGCCGTGCATTGAAGAAACCAGTACGGAAAGAAATGGTGCCGGATTGGCTTAAGGAAGAAGCGAAAGAAGAATCCAAAGAACAATCGCAAGATCGTGCAAGTTCAAAAGAAAATCCAAGCAAGCTAGAAGAAGAACGAAAGAGACTAGAAGAAGTACTAAAAAAATATAAGCGTGATTAGTAGAAGAGAATGAACGCTCTTTGAGGTGAAAAAATGGAGCATATTCAAAATTCATTTACAAAGTTGATGAAAAACGAAAATTTTAAAAATAGATATGAAGTGTTAAAAGCAGAAGTTATGGCACATCCGCGTGTGAAAGAGTTTATTGAAGAACATAAAGGTGAAGTAACAACTTCTATGATAGAACGAAGTCTAGTGAAATTGTATGAATATATTGGGCAAAGCGTTGGATGCGCAGATTGTCCGAACTTAGAATCATGTAAAAATATGATTCAAGGATACGAGCCAAAATTGATTATTCAAGGTAAGATGATTGATATTCAGTATGATCGTTGTGTGAGAAAAGTAGCTTATGATGAGAGAAAGAAATATGAAAAGTTAGTGCAGAGTGTCTATATGCCAAGTGATATTTTGAAGGCTTCTATGGAAAATTTAGACCCATCGGATTTAGATGCGCGTATTGATGCGATTGGTGCAGCAAATGAATTTTTAAGTGCGTATGAACCAGGGAAAAAAGTACAGGGTTTATATCTCTACGGTAAATTTGGTGTAGGAAAAACGTATCTCTTAGGAGCAATCGCGAATGAATTGGCCTTAAAAAAGGTAAGTTCAATGATTGTATACTTACCAGAATTTTTACGGGAAATTAAAAGTTCACTGCAAAATAACACGATAGGTGAAAAGATTGATGCTGTGAAGCGTGTACAAGTCTTAATGTTAGATGATATTGGGGCGGAAGCAATGTCCAGCTTTGTACGTGATGATGTCCTCGGTGCCATCTTACAATTTCGCATGTTGGAAAACTTACCGACATTCTTTACATCAAACTTTGATTTTAAAGAGTTAGAACATCATCTAACATATACGCAGCGCGGAGAAGCAGAAGAAATGAAAGCGGCCCGTATTATGGAACGCATTAAATATTTGGCGAAACCAGTTGCGATTGGCGGGAAGAATCGTCGTCATATGTAAAGAGCAAGCGCTATGCTTGCTCTTTTTTTATAGTGTTGCTTTTTTTTCAAAAATAAGCTCGAAATATCCAGCGTGCCCATATCCCTTTGTCCCAGGAGCGAAAATTTGTACGAAGCGCCATCCATCTTTGGCATGCTCGGTAATAATTTGTTGATAGTCTTCTTTTGGTTTATATTCCACTAAACCAGATTTTAATTCTACTTTAATAAATTTGTATTCATACATGTATAATCCTACCTTTTAATATTTTAATAGTTAAATTATACAATAAAAACTTGTTATTACTCTGAAAATTCATACGAGCTTGTATCATTTTTTTCTCCCACCCTTAATATATATAAAATTAGCAAGAAATATCGAGTGAAGGCCTTCAGCGATAGGGAACTTGTTTCTGCCTAGAGTGAGACTTCACGAATCGGACTCTTATGGGATTTGTGTCTCACTTATTTTTAAGTTGGGAGATTACTTTCCTTTAGAGCAGGGATAAAAGGGGGGATAAAAGTGATTGAAATTTGCTTCGAAGAAAAAAATGATGCTGGGTATGTATATCAACAACTAATGGGGAGAACGAAAGAATTGTATAAAGAAACGAGTGTTTATTTATATGAACAGAAGGTCGTTATCCATATCCCGATATGTGAGTCATATTATATTGAGAAGGTCCTAATACCAGTACTTCTTTATTTTATTGTAAATATAAAACAAAATGAGTGGCTTCGTGCCATTTTGAAAGAGAAGTTTTTTTATGAGGAACAAGAAGAATGCCATCAAATTTTACATATGGCACACGAGATTTTAAAGGGGAAGCGAAAAGGAATTGCTCGTGATTTAACACGTAACAAAATTGAGTCTCGTATTGTGTCTTCTTTAAAAGGTTGGCTAAGTGACCCGTTGTCATTTTCATTTTCATCGTATGTTCGTTTTCGCCTTCGTACATACCGGGAGATGGTGGCTCGGCTTGCTGAAGTGGCGATTGATGAATATAAAATGGAACAGGAATATCAAATGTTTATCGAGATGCTTCGACAGCAAGTAAGCAGCAGGAAGGCACGCTTATCTTGTCTACATCTTGTATTTGATGACAGTTTTATTTTTTATGATGAGAAAGGGGCGCGCTTAAAGCAAGAAAGATTGGTGAAATATATAGATGAAGGATTATTTAAGCAAAAAGATGTATACATTGATACGAAAGTGATTGCACCACTTCTTTCTATTGCGCCAAAAGTGATTTATTTGTATACGAAAGAACAAGATCATAATATGATTGTTACCCTTCAAAATGTATTTCAAGAACGAGTTCAATTATATGCACTGCATGAATTTGAACACAACGTTAAAAATTTAAAAAATAAAAGGAACGCCCTTGATTTTCTAAGTTTTTGAGCATATAATTACCTACATAAATGAAATATATTGAAATGTCATGATGAGGACATGAGTAATTTGCTACGATTCTCAGAGAGGGAAGCCTTAGGGTGTGAGCTTCCTAGTACGGGTTTATTACTTACCACCTCTAAACTTTAGCAGTGAACGTTTTTCTAGTAATTGCTAGCGGCCAACACCGTTATGTTGAACTTGAGCAATTAACGATTTGGTTAATTGGAACAAGGGTGGAACCACGAATTCAACACTCGTCCCTTTTTATGGGATGAGTGTTTTTTATTTTGAAAAAAAGAGGAGTGACCAGTGATGGCAGATGTAGTTAAAATTACTTTCCCTGATGGAGCTGTGAAGGAGTTTCCTAAAGGAACAACAACTGAAGAAATCGCAGCTTCCATTAGCCCAGGCTTAAAGAAAAAAGCTGTGGCTGGAAAATTAAATGATGAGATGATTGATCTTCGTACACCAATTGAAGAAGATGGTGCAGTTTCAATCATTACATTAGATTCTGAAGATGGCTTACACATTTTACGCCACTCAACAGCCCATCTTTTAGCACAAGCGTTAAAACGTTTATATAAAGATGTGAAGCTTGGTATTGGTCCAGTAATTGAAAACGGCTTCTACTACGATATCGATATGGAAGAAGCAATTACAGTTGAGGACTTCTCAAAAATTGAAAAAGAAATGCAAAAGATTGTGAACGAGAACTTAGAAATCGCTCGTCATGAAGTACCACGTGCTGAAGCGCTTCGTCGTTACGAAGAAATCGGCGATGAGCTGAAATTAGAATTGATTAACGATCTTCCAGAAGAAGCAGTTATTTCAATTTATGAACAAGGCGAATTCTTCGACCTTTGCCGTGGTGTTCACCTTCCATCTACAGGGAAAATTAAAGTATTTAAATTGTTAAGCGTTGCAGGTGCTTACTGGCGCGGCGATAGCAACAATAAAATGTTACAACGTATTTACGGTACTGCATTCGTGAAAAAAGCAGAATTAGATGAGCACCTGCGTATGCTTGAAGAAGCGAAAGAGCGTGATCACCGTAAATTAGGTAAAGAGTTGAAACTATTTACAAATAGTCAAAAAGTAGGACAAGGCTTACCGCTTTGGTTACCAAAAGGTGCAACAATTCGCCGTATTATCGAGCGTTACATTGTTGATAAAGAAGCAAGCTTAGGATATGACCACGTATATACTCCAGTACTAGGAAGCCGAGAGCTTTATGAAACTTCTGGTCACTGGAATCACTACCGAGATGGCATGTTCCCATCAATGGAAATGGATAATGAGGAATTAGTACTTCGTCCGATGAACTGCCCTCACCATATGATGGTTTATAGACACGATATCCACAGCTATCGTGAATTACCAATCCGTATTGCGGAGCTTGGAACAATGCACCGTTATGAAATGTCTGGTGCATTATCTGGATTACAACGTGTACGCGGAATGACTTTAAATGATGCACATATTTTCGTTCGTCCAGATCAAATTAAAGAAGAGTTAAAACGAGTTGTAAACTTAGTACTAGAAGTATATAAAGACTTCGGTTTAGAAAACTATTCATTCCGTTTATCTTACCGTGATCCAGAAGATACTGAAAAATACTATGCTGACGATGAAATGTGGGAAAAAGCACAAGGTATGTTAAAAGAAGCTATGGATGAAATGGGTCTTGAGTACTATGAAGCTGAAGGTGAAGCAGCATTCTACGGTCCAAAACTTGACGTTCAAGTTCGTACTGCACTTGGAAAAGACGAAACACTTTCAACTGTACAATTGGACTTCTTACTTCCAGAACGCTTTGAATTAACTTATGTTGGTGAAGATGGTAAACCTCATCGTCCAGTTGTAATTCACCGCGGTGTTGTATCAACTATGGAACGTTTTGTTGCCTTCTTAATCGAAGAGTACAAAGGTGCATTCCCAACATGGTTAGCACCAGTTCAAGTACAAGTAATTCCAGTTTCTCCGCAAGTACACTTAGACTATGCGAAGAAAGTACAGGAAGATTTACAACGTGCTGGTATCCGTGTAGAAGTAGATACTCGTGAAGAGAAAATCGGTTATAAAATCCGTGAAGCACAAATGCAAAAAATCCCGTACATGCTTGTAGTAGGTGACAATGAAGTTGCTGAAAACGGCGTAAATGTACGTAAATATGGTGAACAAAAATCAGAAACAATCGCATTAGATGCTTTTGTTGATATGATTAAAGTAGAAGGAAAACGCTAAGAAAGAGCCGCGGCTTTCTTGTATTTTACGAGTAATTGAAGTTAGAAAAAATAACCAAACAATACTTATCATAAAAAAGTATTGCATGTATTCGTGTTGTTTGTTACAATATTTCTTGTTGTTAGTAAAACGCGTCTTCTTGACAGACGTTATATCCTATGGTAAACTCATCAAGGATAATAGAATATTGTTTTGTAGAACAAGTAGAAGCACCCGCTTCTCACCTGATTGACGCATTCGCAGTTAGCAGGTAAATGTATTTCTTACTAAAGAGATTACAAGTGTGGGTGCCGTGTGCCCGCACTTTTTTTGTTCGGGTTCTATGATTACAAAACATATTCTGAGAAAACCTTGGAGGTGGCTTACTATTAGCAAGGATATGATGATTAACGAGCAAATTCGTGCACGTGAAGTACGTTTAGTTGGTGCGAATGGTGATCAACTTGGCATCAAGTCTCGTAATGACGCTTTAGACTTAGCTGCAAATCTTAATCTTGATTTAGTATTGGTTGCTCCAAATGCGAAACCGCCAGTATGCCGCATTATGGACTACGGTAAATTCCGCTTTGAGCAACAAAAGAAAGAAAAAGAGCAGCGTAAAAATCAAAAAATAATTAGCATGAAAGAAGTTCGTTTAAGTCCAACAATTGATGAACACGACTTCAATACAAAACTTCGTAATGCTATCAAGTTTTTAGAGAAAGGCGACAAGGTTAAAGCGTCAATTCGCTTTAAAGGACGTGCCATTACTCATAAAGAAATCGGTCAACGTGTTTTAGATCGCTTCTCAGAAGCTTGTGCTGAAGTTAGTACAATCGAATCTAAGCCTAAAATGGAAGGACGCAGCATGTTCTTAGTTTTAGCACCGAAAAACGATAAGTAATAGATAGAGGAGGAAATACCTATGCCTAAACAAAAAACTCATCGCGGCGCTGCAAAGCGTTTCAAAAAAACTGGATCTGGTAAACTTAAGCGTGATCACGCTTATACTAGCCATTTATTCGCTAACAAATCTACAAAAGCTAAACGTAAACTACGTAAAGCTGGTTTAGTAAGTGCTGGTGACTACAAACGTATTCGCCAAATGCTTGACAACTTAAAATAAGTTCGGTTGATATATAGAACACATTAGGAGGTAATATTATGCCAAGAGTAAAAGGTGGTACAGTTACTCGTAAACGTCGTAAAAAAATGATTAAACTAGCGAAAGGTTACTACGGTTCTAAAAATACTTTATTCAAAGTTGCTAACCAACAAGTAATGAAGTCTTTATTATATGCGTTCCGTGACCGTCGTCAAAAGAAACGTGACTTCCGTAAATTATGGATCACTCGTATTAACGCAGCAGCTCGCATGAATGGTCTTTCTTACAGCCGTTTAATGCACGGTTTAAAACTTGCTGGTATCGAAGTTAACCGCAAGATGCTTGCTGACGTAGCTGTTCATGACGAAAAAGCTTTCGCTGAATTAGCAGCAGTTGCAAAAAGCAACTTAAAATAATTGATTAAAACCTTAGAAGATTTTCTTCTAAGGTTTTTTTATTTGTTTGAGAGTAAGAGTTAGGAAGCGGGAAAGATTAACAGACGTGTTGTGATCGATATGAAAAAAGAATCTTAATATAATATGCAAAAAGCTAGGGGAGAATCTTCTAGCTTTTTCGATATAATGTTACATGTATTATTTTGAAAATTTTAAAATAAATGGTAGATTTAGGGTTGGTCTTGTACTAATATGTAAATGAAAACCTTTTCAAAAACCGAGTGAGGGAGGAATTCATTTGAAAGCAGCTGTTGTGAACCAATTTAAAGAGCAATTAGAGGTAAAAGATGTCCCAAAACCAAAGGCAGGAACGAACGAGGTGCTTGTACATATTCAAGCATGCGGCGTTTGCCATACAGATTTACATGCCGCGCATGGTGACTGGCCAGTAAAACCAAAACTACCACTGATTCCAGGCCATGAAGGTGTTGGGATTATAGAAGAAGTAGGAGAGGGTGTTACCCATCTTAAAGTTGGAGACCGCGTTGGAATTCCGTGGTTATATTCAGCATGTGGTCATTGTGAATACTGTTTATCTGGCCGTGAAACTCTTTGCCTAGATCAGCATAATGCAGGGTACTCAGTTGATGGAGGTTATGCAGAATATTGTATAGCAGCAGCTGATTATGTAGTGAAAGTACCAGAAAACTTAAGCTCAGTTGAAGCAGCGCCTTTGTTTTGCGCAGGTGTAACAACATATAAAGCCTTAAAAGTATCAGAGGCAAAGCCTGGACAATGGGTAGCTGTTTTTGGAATCGGTGGTTTAGGACATTTAGCAATGCAGTATGCAAAAGCAATGGGATTACACGTAGTGGCAGTTGATACAGTTGATGAAAAGCTTGAACTCGCAAAAGAACTCGGTGCAGATTTAGTTGTAAATCCATTAAAGGAGGATGCTCCACTTTGGATTCATGAAAAGGTAAATGGTGTACATGCTTCTATTTGTACGGCAGTTTCAAAGCCAGCATTTGACCAAGCATATCGCGCAGTTCGTCGTGGCGGCGCATGTGTAGCGGTAGGATTGCCGCCAGAAATGATGGAAGTGCCAATCTTTGATACAGTATTGAATGCGGTAAAAATTGTTGGTTCTATCGTTGGAACACGTAAAGATTTACAAGAAGCGCTCCAATTTGGCGCAGAAGGAAAAGTAAAAGCAATTATCGAAACACGTCACCTGGATGAAATTAATGATATTTTCACGGAAATGGAAGAAGGAAAGATTAACGGACGTGTTGTACTTGATATGACAAAAACGGTATAAAAGTTGTACTGATATAGAAGAATATACAGTAAAAAAAGTCGGAGGAAATTCCTCTGACTTTTTTACTGTCGTTTTAAACATGAAGAAAGGTATCTTTCCTAGTATAAACGACACTGCTATAATGGAAAGATGATATGCAGCTTTCATCATATAAATAATCTGTTTGGCGATGATTGAAACGCATTCAGGATTTAAGGACAAGCTACCCATTAAAGGAATAGGGAGCTGACTTGTTAACAAAGATGACAATTCATTTTGAGATGAAACAGCATTGTTGAAAATTTGATGCAATGTTGAAGGAGGACAATAGAATGGATTTACTACAACTATTTAAATTACAAAAAGAATTAGATGATCGTATTGCAAAAGAGCATGATTTACAACCGAAGAAATTATTAAAAGAAAAAATGCTAGCACTTCTTGTTGAAATTGGAGAGCTTGCAAATGAAACACGTTGTTTTAAGTATTGGAGTACAAAACCAGCATCTGAGCGTGAAGTTATACTTGAAGAATATGTAGATGGGTTACATTTCATTTTATCAATTGGAATCGATTTAGGTATTGATAAAAACTTCTTGTTTTATAAATGTGCCCAAACAAATAAAACACAAGTTGAAATATTTTTAGACACGTATGCGAAAGTCATTCGTTTTACGGATCAACCATCTATTACAAATTATATTGAACTATTTACAAGCTATCTTCGCCTTGGACAGGCTCTTGAATTTGATCAAGAAGAAATTGAAAAAGCATATTTAGATAAAAATCAAGTAAATCATCAACGTCAAACACAAGGATACTAATTTAGTTTTTGAATATTTCAATTTATTTATTGTATAATAAATTGACTGAAGAAAAAGGAGGGTGTTGGCAATGACAAAATTAGACGCGACATTGACAATGCTAAAAGAGTTAACAGATGCACGCGGGATTGCGGGTAACGAGCGCGAACCACGTGAAGTGATGAAGAAGTATATCGAACCGTTTGCAGATGAACTTTCTACAGACAATTTAGGAAGCTTAGTTGCGAAAAAAGTTGGGGAAGAAAATGGTCCGAAGATTATGGTAGCTGGTCATTTAGATGAAGTTGGCTTCATGATTACACAAATCGATGACAAAGGTTTCCTTCGTTTTCAAACGGTTGGTGGCTGGTGGTCACAAGTTATGCTGGCACAGCGCGTAACAATTGTAACGCGTAAGGGGGATGTAACTGGTATAATCGGTTCAAAACCACCGCACATTTTACCAGCAGAAGCTCGTAAAAAACCAGTAGAAATTAAGGACATGTTCATTGATATTGGTGCTTCTAGTAAAGAAGAAGCAATGGAATGGGGCGTAAGGCCAGGGGATCAAGTTGTACCATACTTTGAATTCCAAGTCATGAATAATGAAAAGATGTTACTTGCAAAAGCATGGGATAATCGTATTGGTTGTGCAATTGCAATTGATGTATTAAAACAATTAAAAGATGAACAACATCCAAACGTTGTATACGGCGTTGGAACTGTACAAGAAGAAGTAGGTCTTCGCGGTGCGAAAACATCTGCAAATTACATTAAACCAGATATTGCATTTGCAGTAGATGTTGGTATTGCTGGTGATACACCAGGAGTAACAGAAAAAGAAGCGCAGAGTAAAATGGGCGATGGACCACAAATCATTTTATATGATGCGTCTGTCATTGGGCATACAGGTCTTCGTAATTTTGTAGTTGATGTTGCGGATGAATTAGGGATTCCATATCAATATGATTCTGTAGCTGGCGGCGGAACAGACGCAGGCGCAATCCATGTTTCTGTAAATGGTATTCCGTCTATGGCGATTACGATTGCAACTCGTTACATTCACTCTCATGCGGCAATGTTACACCGTGATGATTATGAAAATGCAGTGAAGCTAATTGTAGAAGTTATTAAACGTCTTGATAAAGAGACTGTACAT
This sequence comes from Bacillus sp. AFS098217, assembly GCF_002551815.1. GTDB lineage: Bacteria > Bacillota > Bacilli > Bacillales > Bacillaceae_G > Bacillus_A. The sequence continues at coordinate 46,935 of NZ_NVPR01000062.1, read as the reverse complement.
AACATTACATTTGATTGATATAAGAAAGAGCGAGAGGGCATTCCTTTCGCTCTTTTTCATTTAAATGACTAATTTAGTCCAGCTGCTGTATATGGACCTAAAATAATTAAACGAGATAGCTGCAAGGCCATATAATGAGGCGTATATGGCATATTTTGCTTTAGCCAAGAAATGACCATTCCTAAATGTGCACCTGTTACATAACTAATGAGGATATCACGCGGTACAACTAACTTCTCTTCATTTGGTTGTGAAATTGAAAGGCTAAGAAGTAAATTCGTTTGAATTGCTTTCATCATTTGAGAGGAAAACTTCGGAATCCCATTCTCTCCAAGCATCACTTGATAAAAGAAAGCATTCTCAGCAATATGACTAAACAAAGATAGAAAGACAGGATGAGGAGTATCAAGGGTAAGTTTAAACTCACTCTTATCTAAATTTTTCGGTTTAAGAATGTCTGCTAATGTTGTTAATATTTCTTGGATGCTTTTATCTAGTAGATCATATTTGTCATAATAATGGCTATAAAAGGTTGCACGGTTTACAGTTGCCTTTTCAGCAATATCCTGAACTGTAATGCTATCGAAACTTTTTTCGTGTATTAAAGATATAAGGGCATCACGTATTGCTTGTCTCGTTCGTTTTACGCGTGGATCGTTTGAATTTTTAATAGACATTTTCGCTCTCCTTGCTGAATTTTATTCCCTTAAACAACAGATATATAGTGTAATGTTGGATAACCAACATATATGTCTAAATTGTCGGTTGTAGATTTAAAATAATTATTTATAATTATAAACGATATTCCTTTAGAAAACAGCACCACTCGCATACAGACAAAAAAACTGTTTTGTCATGCAAAAGGTGTGCTTTTTTTGGTTAATGGTTAATATAATTAACAATTAACGAATATAAACAAAAGGAATATAAATAGTTTAGAAAAAAATTATATGCGATATAAGGAGAGGAAAGCAATGAATCAGTTTCGAAGAATGGTAATTATCAACATTATCACATTAATTGTATTAGTTGGCGGCGGTATTGGCGGTTATTACTACTACAACCAATCTGCAAATTATTTAAAAACGGATAATGCAAAAATTGATGGGAAAGTAATCCCAATTGCATCACCAGTAGCAGGGAAGTTAACAGAATGGAAAGCTGAAATAGGTAAGAATTACAATGAAAGCGATAAATTGGGTGCTGTTTCTGCATTAGGCCCAAATGGTGAGCAAACGGTGGATGTAACAATTCCGAAAAGTGCGACAGTTGTTCAATCAAATGCAACAACAAATGCTTTTGTTGGAGCAGGTAGTCCAATTGCGTATGCATATGATCTGAATGATTTATGGGTAACAGCAAATATTGAAGAAACAGATATTGATAGTGTACACAAAGGTCAAGAAGTAGACGTGTATGTAGATGCATATCCTGATACAACGTTAACAGGAAAAGTAGAACAAGTTGGTTTAACAACAGCAAATACGTTCTCTATGCTACCATCAAGCAATGCAACAGCAAACTATACAAAAGTAACACAAGTTGTACCAGTTAAAGTTTCTTTAGATCATAGCAAATCAGTAAATATTGTTCCTGGAATGAATGTGACAGTTCGTATTCATAAGTAAGGGGGGAGATAAAATGTCCTCAGCTTTAATTGTAGGATATGCACTATTTTGTATTATCGTCTTCTTCCTTGTAAATCGTCTTTTTCGAAAGAAAAAAACGAACGTGGGAGAAGAACGGGTCCCAGCGGTAAGTAATATAGAAACAAAGCAGCCAGAACAAGAATCTTCAAATGTCGTAGAATTAGAAAAAACAAAACAAGAATCAGTGAAGATTGAAAAAGTAAAAGCAAAACAACAGCTACCAGTAGAGAATGTAAATGTAAAAGCAGTTGTAGCGGTATTAATTCTCGGTATGTTCGTGTCGATTTTAAACCAAACAGTCATTAATGTTGCTTTGCCGTCATTAATGAATGAATTTAACGTATCCACTTCAACGGCACAATGGTTAACAACAGGATTTATGCTTGTAAATGGTATTTTAGTACCGATTAGTGCGTTCTTAGTTTCTCGGTTTACGTACCGTAAACTATTCGTAGCAGCAATGTTGTTCTTCACAGTAGGTTCTATCATTTGTGCTATATCTGGAAGCTTCACTATGATGATGACAGGACGCGTAATTCAAGCAGTTGGCGCAGGGATTTTAATGCCAGTTGGTATGAATATTTTCATGACTTTATTCCCGCCTCATAAGCGCGGAGCTGCGATGGGATTACTTGGGGTGGCAATGATTTTAGCACCAGCTATCGGGCCCACTGTAACAGGTTGGGTTATTGAAAATTACAATTGGAACTTAATTTTCTATGCGATGTTTGTCATTGGTTTACTGGTTACATTGTTATCTGTAAAATTCTTTACAATAGCTCAGCCAGTTTCTAAAACAAAGTTAGATATATTTGGCGTTATTAGTTCAAGTATCGGGCTTGGCAGCTTACTGTATGGATTTAGTGAAGCCGGAAATAAGGGCTGGAGCAGTGCAGAAGTTGTGATTTCACTTATCATTGGTGTAATTGGTATAGCGTTATTTATTTGGAGAGAGATGACGACGAATAATAAGATGCTTGATTTACAAGTATTTAAATATCCAACGTTTACTTTCACATTATTAATTAACGCAATTGTAACGATGGCACTTTTTGGAGGTATGTTATTACTTCCTGTATATCTGCAAAATATTCGCGGCTTTACGCCAATTGAATCAGGTTTATTGCTCCTTCCAGGATCATTAATTATGGGGATCATGGGACCAATTGCAGGGAAGTTATTTGATAAGTATGGCATTCGTCCGTTAGCGGTATTTGGATTGGCTATTACAACATTTGCAACATATGAATTTACTAAGTTAACAATGGATACACCATATAGCGTCATTATGACGGATTACATTATACGTTCATTTGGTATGTCATTTATTATGATGCCAATTATGACAGCTGGTATGAACGCTTTGCCGATGAAATTAATTTCTCACGGTACAGCGACGCAAAATACATCAAGACAAGTAGCTGGTTCAATTGGTACAGCGATCTTAATTACAATTATGACGCAGCAAACAACTAATCACGTAGCAGATTACGGAAATATGCTAACAAAAACAAACCCAATTTTAGTTGATAAAGTACATGGAATGGGGCAAAGTTTAGCGGGAGTTGCCGGATCAGCACAAGCTGGAGATGCGATGAGCTCGCAACTATTATTCGGACAAATTTCGAAGCTGTCTGCGATTAACGGTATTAATGACGCTTTCTTAATTGCAACAATATTAGCGGGTATTGCTTGGGTATTATCATTATTCTTACCATCAGGCAATAAGCCAAATAAAAAAGCAGAGAATTAATTTCTCTGCTTTTTTGTTTGAGATTCAACTTAAAGAGGACTAGACATGATTTGATAGAAAGTTACCCCAAGGACGCCAACAGAAATCATGATAATCCCCATAATAAGGATGCTCATAATTTTATTACGCATTCCGCTTATGCTAGCTAACGCGCCAGCTAAAGGAAAGATGCTCCAGTACATAGTAGTTGGGATAGGAATAAGTCGTTCCATATCAATCCCCATTCCCCAGAGAATAAAAGGTATAGTTACAAGTGAGAAACAAACAAGTCCCGTGACAATAACAATTACCTTGCGATGCTTCACTCCTGCGATTATTAAAAATATGCCTCCAATAATTCCAGATAATACTAGAACAGGTATAAAGAAAATCCAAAGAAAGATTCCCACTGTTTCCATATCAACATACCTCCTACTTGGTAAGTTATATTTTACGATAGGAGGTTTATTTTGGATATTATTAATTATTTATATGGATTTTGATAGAAATGATTGGTTTAAGAGATGAGAAAAACAAACCGCCATTATATAGTCATAATGGCAGTTTGTTTAATAAAAGAAAGAAGAAGTATTGATAATGATATGAAGTAACATAGCTGGAAGGATAGATTTTGTTTGTTTATATAATAATGCGGCGAATAATCCAGTAATGAATGCGCTCGCCATAACGCCAACTGAATATGTATGAGCGATCCCAAATAATAGACTAGATAACAGTGCAGCTGGCCAAAATGTAAACTTCTCTTCAAAGAAACGTAAAAGAAGTCCTCTGCATACAAGTTCTTCATAAATAGGTGCAATGATTCCAACCGCGAGAATTAATAAGAATTTATAGTGCTCTAAAGTAGCAAAGTCTAGTGCATCTAGCTGTTCTTGTAAGGATTCAGGGAATAATTTATTTAATATAAAGAAATCGATAAAAGTGCCAAGTGCATAATAAATTAGTACATAGATGTACATGCGAAACGTTTTTAAACATTGAAAATCAATAGCCGGTAAAACTAGTTGTCTAAGTGGCATATACTTCATCGTGTATAGTATTAAAAGAAGTAGTGCTACGAATTCATAGCTAATATTTTCTAGCGATTCAAGTAAAGGTATATTTGTATTTGGATTAGCCTGCTCATACAACCAAACTGGGAGCATGGTAAAAGCAGAGTTTATGAGTGGAAAACAGAAAAAGAGAACTAATAAAATTCCAAGAAATTGAAGCCATGATGTTTTCTTACGATAATCTAACTGAGTATGTATTTGCAAAGTAATGCTCCTTTTTCATTTCATAGATTTAATTCTTAACCTCTCCTGGCTATTTGTAGGAGGTAGGACTTCACCCAACTCCGATGGATGTTTCGTTTTATAAAAACGCAAGTGTATTATTCATAATATGAAATAACATTGTTGGAATAATAGAATTTGTTCTTTTGCACAACACAGCCATCAATAGCCCATAAGGAAAGTTACAACCATAACGCCGAGTGAGTATGTATGTATGTATGTATGTATGTATGAGCAACTCCAAAGATTAAGCTCGTTCCAATTGCTGCAATCCAAAATGGAAAACGCTCTGGGAAGAAGCGAAGGATGATGCCGCGGAAAATAATTTCTTCAAAGATAGGTGCGGATATTGCGTAATAGTTAGAAAAGTAACTTTCGATGTCTTCTGAAAATCAGATAAGTGAAGGCTAATGAAAGTTTCACTTCATATCAGTGCAATTGTGTTGTTCATCATATGAAGTAAAATAGCCGGGACAATAGAATTTGTTTTTTTACATAATATAGCCATAAATAGCCCCAGGATGAACATAGAAACCATGACGCCAGCTGAATACGTATGAGCTATCCCAAAGAGGAAACTAGATCCAAGTGCTGCGATCCAAAATGAAAAACGTTGTTGTAAGAAGTGAAGAATAATACCGCGAACGATAAGTTCTTCGAAAATGGGTACAAAGACAGCGCTGCCTAGCAGTAATAAAGGTTTATATTGTTTTAACATTTCTAAGTTTAAAGCAGAAGACTGTTCTTTTGTCGCATCAGGAAATAGATGAGCAAGTATAAATGCACTAATAATAATATATAATCCATAGAAAAGGAATAAGTATATATACGTACTTAATTTTTTCAGTGGTGTAAAGTTTAGTGTTGGGACAACTAAATCTCTTAATGGTTTGTATGTATAGATTAAAATTAATAAAATAGATAATACAAATAATTCTCTCCCGGAAGTTGTAAGGGATGTAGCGAAGGCGATTTGCTTTTGATCTGTAAGACCTTCTGTATAAATAACAGCAGGGAGGCTTATGAAAAGATCGGCTAGAAATCTTGTTCCCCACATTGCAAAAACAATAGAAAATAGAAATTGTGATAATGACATCGTTCGCCTTTGATCGTAAGTTAGTTGTGTAGCTTGTTGCATAATGAATCACCTATCTTTTTAGTATTTTGCACTTAAATACAATATATAAATTATAAAATATTAAAAAGAGAAAGTCATTATGTAATCTTACATAACTTGCACGATAAAAAATCACCTTAACCCAAGCTAAGGTGATTTTTATTACCTATTTCTTTAATCCTTGCTCAAGTGTTTCTAATCTAGGATACTGAAAATATGTTACTGATTAACAAATTTGCTCCGTTTTTTTATTTACAGAAATATGAGCAGAGGATGTCGATTGTTGTGTTTCTAATTCACGTTCTACCATTCGGTCTAATTGCCTAATTGCTTTCAGTGCTTTTTCATAAGAAATTGTTCGGTAGTGATGTGCTCCTCCTGGCTCTTCGTCCGCTTCGTCTGCCCACTTAATAATATTTTGTAGAGTCGTTCTTTCAAGTGTTTGTTCTAGTAAAAAGGAATCCGTATGCAGGAGAATTGCAACAGAAATTTCCTTTGCTTGATCAGGGTGTTCTCCTAATCGGATGAGCAATTTATGTGCTCTTTCCGCTCCTTTAATCGCATGTATATCATTCTTTTTATACAATTCATAGTCCCATTCTCCGCCTGTGTACCATGTGTGATGCCCTATATCATGAAGGAAACCAGCCTTTGTTGCCGCATCGACTGAGGCGTGATGCTTTTTAGCTAAGTGAAACGCATGGTAAGCGACAGCGATCGCATGGACCATTCCAGAACGGTTTACATATTTTTGTGTAATGTGGTGTTGAAAAATTTGTTCAAGCGTAATACGGCGCATAAAACATTCACTCCTTTTATTCATTGATGTATATGATGGAAATCAATAGATTTAGGTATATTTTGAACATTTTACTCCATCGAGCTGTGTTAGTAAAGTAGAAATGTTTAGGAGAAGAGGCGGTTAAGGAAGTAACAGTTTCTAAGAATGGGGATTCCTTTTCATTGCTATATAAATCCACTTGAATTTTTCAACAAATAAGTCGCTGCTATGCAAACAAAACGTGACCTGCTCTCACTTGCTCCCTTTGTTTTAAACCTTGCATGTGGCAGGAAAAGGCCCTGACCGTTTCTATGCATGGCAAGGTGCTCTCTCTGCTAAAAAGAAAGGGTTTTTTATGTCTTTTTTATAACGTAAAAATCACCCTAGCTCATGCCAAGGTGACTTCCTACTGCTTATTTTTTTAATCCTTGCTCAAGTGTTTCTAACATCTCATGCTTTTCATTTTCATCAGCATTTTTCCAAATGACTTCAAATAACACGCCAAGCCCCGGAAGCATTTTTTCCTCACCGCTTTGAATCGCATCGACAATTGTTTCTTGTAATTGGTCTTGGGTGTTTCCAGATACATTTGCTAATACAGCCCCGCGCAAATTAAAGTTCATCACTTTCACCTCTTTTTCTGAATTGAAACTGACGTTAGTTTTTGTTCTTTTTCATGTAAATATGTATGAAAAATAGGCTATAATGAGAAGACAAGAAGAGAGGGAAATACATATTATGAAAAACATTGATTCAGTACAAAATCCGCGTGTAAAGCAGTGGAAAAAGCTGCAAACGAAAAAAGAGCGCGATAAAAAAGGTTTATTCTTTGTAGAAGGATTCCATTTAGTGGAGGAAGCTTTAAAGGCAGGAGTTGTAACAGAACTTATCGTTTCAGATCAAACAGATCTCCCGAAAGATTGGACGGTTGCTGATGTTGAAATGTATATTGTGCCTGAAGTAATTGTAAAGGTACTTCGTGAAACAGAAACAACACAAGGAGTATTTGCTGTTTGTGAGAGGCATGAGAAAGAAATAGCTCTTACAGATGGTAAGTTTCTGTTATTAGATGGTTTGCAAGACCCAGGTAATTTAGGGACAATCATTCGTACAGCCGATGCAGCTGGTATTCATGCCGTTGTACTTGGAGAAGGATGCGTGGATGCTTACAACAGTAAGGTACTTCGCTCTACACAAGGTTCTATTTTCCATTTACCGATTGTAAAAGGAAACTTAGAGGAATGGGTAGACAAGTTAAAAGAAAAAAACGTTCCTGTATACGGAACAGCTCTTGAAAACGGAGTTCCATATGGTGAAGTAACACCAGCAGGAAGTTTTGCATTAATTGTAGGAAACGAAGGAAACGGTGTACGCCAAGAAATTCTTGCAAAATGTGATCAAAACTTATATATTCCAATTTACGGCGGGGCAGAATCATTAAATGTTGCGGTTGCTGCTGGAATTTTAACGTATTATTTACAAAGTCCAGTTGCGAATCGATAAAAAACTTCTTATAATAAATTGAAGTACATGTTCATAAAGAAGTGGTTACATGCGTAGTCAACTTTTTAGAACATATAATAAAAGTAAAATAATGAAAAACGTTGATAGAGAAGAGTAGCTTACAAAATCGCCATATAGGGAGAGAGTGCCATAGACTGAAAGTACTCTTATGGTAGACGGAAGTGAATTCACCTCTGGAGTTGACGCCAGGACCATTGTATGTAAAGGCGTTCCGGTTTAACAAACCGTTATAACGAATTGAGTGGGCAGACTTGTTCTGTCAATTTAGGGTGGTACCGCGAATTTACCTCGTCCCTTTTTAGGGAGCGAGGTTTTTTTTATTTTTAAAATTAGGAGGGTTCCAAATGGAAGCACGTTTAAAAGAGCTAAAGCAAGAAGCGTTAGAGCTGATTGAAAAAGCGAAAGAGCTAAAGGGCTTAAACGATGTACGCGTGGCGTATTTAGGAAAAAAAGGTCCAATTACAGAAGTATTACGCGGCATGGGGAAATTATCAGCCGAAGAGCGTCCACGTATGGGAGCATTAGTAAATGAAGTACGTGAAGCAATTCAAACGCGTTTAGAAGACAAAATTAACCACTTAGAAAAAGCAGTAATTGAAGCGAAATTAGCTTCTGAAACAATTGATGTTACATTACCAGGTCGTCCTGTAGAAACAGGTTGCCACCATCCTTTAACAGCAGTACTTGAGCAAGTTGAAGATGTATTTATTGGTATGGGGTATGAAGTGGCTGAAGGAACAGAAGTAGAGCAAGATTACTACAACTTCGAAGCATTAAACTTACCGAAAGATCACCCAGCCCGTGATATGCAAGACACTTTCTACATTACAGAAGAAACATTGCTTCGTACACATACGTCAGCTGTGCAAGCACGCATGATGGAAAAGAATACAGAAAAAGGTCCAATTAAAATTATTTGCCCTGGTAAAGTATATCGCCGCGATGATGACGATGCGACACATTCACACCAGTTCATGCAAATTGAAGGCCTTGTAATTGATAAAAACATTCGTATGAGTGACTTAAAAGGCACACTACAAGTATTCGTGAAAAAGATGTTTGGTGAAGATCGTGAAATCCGTCTTCGTCCAAGTTTCTTCCCATTCACAGAACCATCTGTTGAGATGGATATTTCTTGTATGATGTGTCACGGCAAAGGTTGCGGAACATGTAAAGGAACAGGCTGGATTGAAATTTTAGGTGCGGGTATGGTTCATCCAAACGTACTTGAAATGGCTGGTTATGATTCAAAAGAATATCAAGGTTTCGCATTCGGTATCGGTGCAGAGCGTATCGCAATGTTGAAATACGGCGTTGATGACATACGTCATTTCTATACAAATGACGTACGTTTCTTACAACAATTCAAACGAGCGTAAGGGAAGGAGAGGATAAATATGTTCGTATCATATCGTTGGTTACAAGAATATGTAGATATTAAAGATGTAACGGCACAAGAATTGGCAGACAAAATTACGAAAAGTGGTATTGAAGTAGAGGGCGTTGAAGTATTAAATAAAGGTGTAAAAGGTGTTGTCGTTGGTCACGTATTAGAATGTGAAAAACACCCAGAAGCTGATAAATTAAGTAAATGTCTTATCGACATCGGTGAAGAAGAGCCAGTACAAATTATTTGCGGTGCTCCTAACATTGCAAAAGGTTTAAAAGTACCAGTTGCAAAAGTTGGCGCTGTTTTACCTGGTAACTTCAAAATTAAAAAAGCAAAATTACGTGGCGAAGCTTCTCACGGTATGGTTTGTGCCCTGCAAGAGCTTGGTATTGACGGAAAACTAGTTGCGAAAGAATATGCAGACGGTATCTTCATCTTCCCAAGTGATGCAGAAGTTGGTGCAGATGCACTTGAAATCTTAAATTTAAACGACGAAGTACTTGAGCTTGGTTTAACACCAAACCGTGCAGATTGCTTAAATATGTTAGGTGTTGCATACGAAGTGGCAGCTATTTACGGCCGTGAAGTAAAACTTCCAGTTGCTGACTTACAAGAAACAGCAGAAAAAACTTCTGACCACATTTCTGTAAGTGTAGAAGCAACGGAGCAAAACCCATTATACATCGCGAAAATGGTGAAAAACGTAAAAGTTGGTCCATCACCAATCTGGATGCAAACGCGTCTTATGGCAGCTGGTATTCGTCCAATTAGCAACGTAGTAGATATTACAAACTACATTCTAATTGAATACGGTCAACCATTACATGCATTCGATTATGATAAATTAGGTTCAAAAGAAATCGTTGTTCGTCTTGCAAAAGAAGGCGAAAAAATTCAAACATTAGACGATCAAGAGCGTACGTTACAAGCGCATCACCTTGTGATTACAAACGGCACAAAAGCATTAGCTGTTGCTGGTGTAATGGGCGGAGCTGAATCTGAAGTTGATAACGATACAGTAAACGTTCTAATCGAATCTGCATACTTCGAAGGTCAAACAGTGCGCCGCACATCAAAAGACTTAGGTCTTCGCAGTGAATCAAGTGCACGCTTTGAAAAAGGAATCGACCCAACACGTACATTCGAAGCTATTCAACATGCAGCGGCTTTAATGGCAAAATACGCTGGTGGAGAAGCGCTTGAAGGTGTAGTAGAACTTGATAACTTACAAGTACAAGAGCGTACAGTATCTGTTACAGCTGAAAAAGTAAACCGTGTATTAGGTACAGAAATCTCTGCAAGTGAAATGAGTACAATCTTCACAAACTTGAAATTCCCATTCACAGAAGTAGAAGGAACATTCCATGTGAACGTACCAGTACGTCGTCCTGATATTACAATTGCAGAAGACTTAGTAGAAGAAGTAGGTCGTCTGTATGGCTACGATCATATTCCAGTTACATTACCAACTGGCACAATGACGCGTGGTAAATTAACAGTAGCACAAGCGAAACGTCGTAAAGTACGTCGTTACTTAGAAGGCGCTGGCTTATATGAAGCAATTACGTATTCATTAACAAGTGCTGAAAAAGCGAAACAATACATGGTTGAGTTAAACGAAAAAGCTCCTGTGAATCTTGCACTTCCAATGAGTGAAGAGCGCAGTCAGCTTCGTTTAAGTTTAGTACCACAATTGTTAGAAGCAGTTTCTTACAATGTTGCTCGTAAAAACGACAGCGTTGCTTTATATGAAGTAGGTTCTATCTTCTTACCGACAGCAGAAGGCGAGCTTCCGAAAGAAGAGCAGCATCTTGCTGGTGTTATGACAGGTCTTGCTCTTCACCACGCATGGCAAGGTGAGAAGAAAGTTGTAGACTTCTTCGTTGCAAAAGGTGTGTTAGAAGGATTATTCGATGTACTTGGTGTTGCAAGTAATATCACATATGCTCCTGCAAAACGTGAAGGCATGCATCCAGGACGTACAGCGGACATCTTACTCGACGGAGAAGTAATTGGTTTCATCGGTCAATTACACCCAGAAGCGCAAAAACAATTAGATGTGAAAGATACATTTGTATTCGAATTGTCTCTAGTAAAAGTATTTACTGCTGATGCAGAAGATACGTACTACTCAGCAATTCCACGTTTTCCATCTATGACACGTGATATGGCGGTTGTGGTGGCTAAGGAAGTAAAAGCTGGCGAAATGAAGCAAGTGATTGCTGAAGCAGGTGGAGAACTTCTAAAAGAAGTAACACTATTCGACTTATACGAAGGTGAAAAAATGGAAGAAGGCAAGAAATCACTTGCATTCTCTATGAACTACTTCGACCCAGAACGTACATTAACAGACGAAGAAGTAACAGAAGCACACGGCCGTGTATTAGCAGCGGTAGAAGAGAAATTTGGTGCGGAGTTACGTAAATAATTTTTATATGTGAAAGAGAGGATCGTCACTCATGATAAGAGTGATGGTCCTCTTTTTTTATGAAAAGAAAAAATGAATGCAACCAAATACTGTTTTTCTGTATCTAATAGGGTGTAACGAACATGAAAACAATCGTATATTGAAATGAGTGAGCAAGGGGGCTCTGATATGGGGAAGCTAGAAGCCTTGGTGAAAAAGGCAAAAAAGGGAGATGGGGAAGCTTTTGTTTCTCTTGTACAGCGGTATGAAGATGTGTTGTACAAAGTCGCAAGTAGATTGTTACAAAAAGATGAGGATGTCGCAGATGCGATGCAAGAAGCCATTATGGTGGCTTATGAGAAAATACATACACTTAAAAATGAGGAGTACTTTAATACATGGATTTGTAAAATATTAATCAATACATGTAACGGCATATTAAACAAAAGACAAAAAATCATGTTAGTAGAGGGAAACCTTGAGCAAAAACAAGACAAAAATGAATTTCTGAAAATAGAACTAGAAGATGCGTTAAATAGCTTAAACAAAGATTATAAAATGGCGATTGTTTTATATTACATTGTTGGACTTAGTATAAAAGAAATGAGCGTGTTTTTAAAGGAACCAGAAGGCACGATTAAATCAAGACTTTCCAGAGCCAAGTCGATATTGCGTAATCATTATTACAGTGGTGAAGGAGTGCGTGTAAATGAAAAGTAAAAGTAACTTCGAAAAAGAATTTCAGCAGTTGCTACATGAGGAAAAAGAAATGCCTAGTATTGTTAGAAAGTCTTTAGATCATTCCTATGATGTGATACGTATGAAAACAAAGAAAAAGAAAAGAAATGTGATATGGAGAAAATTGGCGGTAGCGGCTTGTTGTTTTGTGATAGCTGGTGGTGTCTTTACAAATAAACATGTGCGAGCTAATATAAACAAATTATTTAATTTTAATGACAAAGGAATCGAGCGGGCAGTCGATGAGGGATTTACACAAAAAAGCAACAGTACCGCTACTGACAAAGGGATTACAGTGGCACTTGATCATTATTTTGCTGATACGAATAAATTAGGATTTAGTTTTCAATTGGTATTTGAGGATACAAGTATATTCAAGAAGAAAGTAAAAGAAGTGTCTTTTGATTATCGATTAAAAAATGGTGATGGCGAATATATTATGGAGTCTATTCCAGATACAAAGCCTTTGAAAAGCAAAAACATGTATATGTCTAAAGTGGAAGATAAAAATCCATCTATAGATGGAAAGAACGGAAAAGTGCAATATGATGTAGTATTTGAATCGAACCAAGGCGCTATTCCTAAACTGACAGATGCTGTGTTAGAAATAGAGAGTGTTAAGGTTTTTTATGAGAATGATGAACGGAAAGAAATTGATGGAACATGGAATTTGCCGATTAGCGACAAGACGAAAGAAGAAAAGAAGGTAAAGTTTGAGTATGAAGCAGTAAAAACTTCGCCTCATTTAGAACTTGTTTCAGCAAAAGCAAATCCAACATCATTAAATATCGCATTTTCTATAGACGAAATTATAGAAGATGAAAATGAGTTTATTGACATGAAAGTGGTTGGTAATAAAGGAAATAAGTATACGTCTTCAGATGGATATAGTACAGATGTTAAAGAGGGAAAAATGGTTATTTATGCGAATTTCCCAGTCACTTCTTACGATAAAATGGAAAATGTAACTCTAAAAACTAGAAATTTCGGAGAGATAAAACTAAAAAAGAAATAAAGTGAAAACCTTTCATTCTATCGTGGATGAAAGGTTTTCTTTTATTTATAATAAAGTTATAGGAGAAAGGGTGTGTGGATTTCAAATGACGAATATACTTGAACAAATAAAATTATTTTTAAAAATGAATGAGAACATACAATTATTTGCAGTCACCTCAGAAGAGAGTGCGAATGAGTTTAATGTGTTTGAGCAGCGAACAGGAGAATTAGTAGCATGTTATGAAACTGATGGAAAAGGTGGATTAAAGCATTTTCAAGCGTGCCGAGATTTAGAGGAAGTCCGATGCGTACAATTATCGCATGATGAAGTTTATGAGATTGCACAATCTTTTTTACAAGTATTTGCTCATAATATCGTTAAATCTATTTATTTTATAAAAATGGTTGAAATGGATAACATATTCCAACTTTCCTATGAACTGCGAGATGAACGCTACCACTTATCTTTTCCGGATTCTAGTGTCATGCTTGAGATTGCAAAGGATGGGCGTTTTCAATATTTCCTTTTTGAAGGAGAAGCGTGTGAAGTACGGTATCCGAAAGAGGTTATTACAAAAGAAGAAGCGAAAGAAAAATACATTGCAGCGCTTCGATTTGAATTGCTATTTGCGAAGGCCGATACGGAAGTGTTTGCAAATGGAGATGATGCATACCACCTTGTTTATGCACCGAAAGATCACGTTATGGATATAGGTGTAAGCGGAGAACTACATACATATGAGAATTATAATGGATTCGTTCAGCAGTTTCATAACATAGAGAAACGCACTGTACAAAATGGAGAGATTTTAAAATTAATTGGGTTAGATGATACATATGTAAAAATTGATACGAATCATGCAGAGGATCAAGTAACGGAACTTTGGACGAAGCATGATTACGCTAATGATGTTGAAGTGGAAGAAGGAGCGCCGTTTCATACCATTCAAGTACGTTTTCATCAAGAAACATTTCAGTGTATAAGTGTAATTAATAATGAACGGAAAGATGGGAAGAAAGAAGCCATAACAGAAGAGGAAGCAAGAGAGTGTGCACTTCAATTTTTATTTGCATGTTATCCTAAAGCTGACGAACAATTCCTGATAGAGAGAAGCCATCCATCGCATCATTGTGTATGGGAAGATGAAAATTGTGAGTCGCAGTACGGGTTTTGGTTCCATCCTCTGCATCGTGGTAAAAGAGTAGATACATACAGTATAGTAATTCAAGTCGGTCAGCAATCTGGGAAGATTTTAGAGTTTCAAGCGGTTAATGGTTTTGATAAAGAACTAGATGAGCTAAATGATGAACCAACAATCTTTGAAAAAGAAGCAAAATTTATTTACGCTCAGGATTTAGAGATGGAACTTGTGTGGACGAAGGCACAGAATCTATTACATTACGAGCTTTGCTACGCGCCGTCGTTCCCAAAAACAGACGGACATGTTCGTATGGTTGAAGCGCATACAGGGACAGCATTTCCTTTGAAAGTGTAAGTCTTTTAAAGACAACTTGCATCTTTCAAAGGAATGTAGTACATTAATTTTAGTTTAACAAAATGAAAGACGATGATAAGGAAAAGTAGTATATACTATAATCCAAAGCGAGTCAGGGACGGTGAGAGCCTGATGAGGCGGTATATGTGAAGAACACCTTGGAGTTGCTAATCGAAATTGAAACTTGTATTCAAGAGTAGACTTAGACGGGAATCCGGCCTGTTACAAACCGGGAAGTATGGATTACATACGAGTTAAAGTTGGTCTTTATGACAAATTGGGTGGTACCGCGAAGTTTAACCTTTCGTCCCTTTATGGATGAAAGGTTTTTTTGTATTCAAATATATCAGCAAAGGAGAATTTCATTATGGAAAACACATTAGTAAAAAGTCTGTATAGAGATACAGATAAATACGCAGATCAAACAGTACAAGTATCAGGTTGGATTCGTAACTTACGTGATTCAAAAGCATTTGGTTTCATCGAATTAAACGATGGTAGCTTCTTTAAAAGCGTTCAAATCGTTTTCGATACAGAATTAGAGAACTTCAAAGAAATTGCAAAGCTTCCACTTAGCTCTTCAGTTAAAGTAGAAGGTAAAGTAATTGCAACACCTGGAGCGAAGCAACCATTTGAAATTAAAGCAGACAAAATTGATATCGAGGGCTTATCAGATTCTGATTACCCACTTCAAAAGAAGCGTCACACGTTTGAATACTTACGTACAATTGCTCACCTACGTCCAAGAACAAATGCATTCTCAGCAACGTTCCGCGTACGTTCTATCGCAGCATTTGCAATTCACCAGTTCTTCCAAGAGCGCGGCTTCGTACATGTTCACACACCAATTATTACTGGTAGTGATACAGAAGGTGCTGGCGAAATGTTCCGCGTAACAACGCAAGATTTAAACAACGTACCAAAAGGTGAAGACGGACAAGTTGATGAATCAAAAGACTTCTTCGGTAAAGAAACAAACTTAACAGTAAGTGGACAGCTGAATGCTGAAGCTTATGCATTAGCGTTCCGTGATGTGTACACATTCGGACCTACATTCCGTGCAGAAAACTCAAACACAACTCGTCACGCAGCTGAGTTCTGGATGGTTGAGCCTGAGATTGCATTTGCTGAATTAGGTGATGTAATGAACCTTACAGAAGATATGCTGAAATATGCAATGAAATATGTACTAGAGCATGCACCAGAAGAAATGGAATTCTTCAACAGCTTCGTTGATAAAACAGTTCTTGAGCGCATGAACAACGTAATCAACTCTGACTTTGGTCGCATCACATATACAGAAGCAATTAAAGTGCTTCAAGAATCAGGTGCAGACTTCAAATATCCAGTAGAATGGGGTATTGACTTACAAACAGAGCACGAAAGATACTTATCAGAAGAAATCTTCAAACGCCCTGTATTCGTAACTGACTATCCAAAAGATATTAAAGCATTCTACATGCGCTTAAATGATGACGGTAAAACAGTAGCTGCTACTGACCTTCTAGTTCCTGGCATCGGCGAATTAATCGGCGGAAGTCAACGTGAAGAAAGAATGGATGTTTTAGTAGACAGAATTAAAGAATTAGGCATGAATGAAGAAGACTACTGGTGGTACTTAGAGCTTAGAAAATACGGCGGTACAAAACACGCTGGATTCGGTCTAGGTTTCGAACGTTTCCTAATGTATATCACTGGTATGGCAAACATCCGTGACGTAATTCCATTCCCAAGAACTCCAGGTTCTGCGGAGTTTTAAGATGGTAAAAAAGCGAGAAGGAGATCTTCTCGCTTTTTTGTTATTTTTTCTCCTGTATAGTTTCTCACCCTGAAGTAAAAAGTAACGTTGGGGGTGAACAAAATGGGCAAAAAAGTCAAAAAAGATCCTTCTAGAGCAAGCCTTGGTTCTTCACAAGTTGAAGGACAAGGAACGACTACACACGAAACGGGTTCTTATAAGGTACCTTCCTCAAATAAGAAACAAAACCAAAGCTAAACATATAAAGAAGAGTAGTCATATCGATTACTCTTCTTTATATGTTTTTATCTTGAATTTCCTGTACAACTTTATCTATGTCTTTGTCTAAGCGATCGAAATAGACAAACCACAGTAAGCTAACGAACACATAATAGATTGCCATAATACAAAGGTTATCTGTGACGTTTTCCATGAGAGGTTTAGAAGTGAGGACTCCCCAAATAATAGAGACAATAAAGTAAGTAAGAGGACCAATTAAATGGACGAGTATGTATAGTGATTTTTTGATTTTGGTGTGAGTCATTTGGTGCGCCTCCTTTTATTTCAGATGAGATATGCTAGCTTCAGTATATAATTGGTATACACTAAAGATACTATAAATGGGATTTATTATGTAGTTGATAATGCATATAAATAATATATCCACTTTGATTTTCCAGCATATAAGTCATGGCTATGAAGAACAAAAAGTGACCTGCACTCGTTCTCTCTCTTTGGTTTTAACTTGGCATGGGGCAGGAAGAGGGTCTGACCGTTTCTATGCATGGCTGGATGCTCTTTCCCATCTAAAAAGAAAGGTTTTATGTAGGTCTTCAATTTGTATTTATATAGAACGAAAAACAAGGCGAAAAGAACACAATTCTTTTCGCCTTGTTTAGTTCATTTATATCCTGTCCATACTGAAAATAACTATTTTTTCAATAAGCGAAATGCCTTTTCTGTATTTGCAAAGTGAAGTTTCACAAATTCAGGAAGACGTTCTTTTCCTAGCTTTTGAATCAATTTTGCTGCGGCAATATCAACTTGTTTGCCTGCACCTTTTGGAAGTGACATACCAGCTTTTTTGCTTAGCTCATCAAACTGTTTTACAAATGAGTACCGAGCTAGAATAGAGGCTGCTGCAACTGCTAAATGGACGCTTTCACCTTTTGTAGCGAAATAGACGTTTTCGCGCTGCACTTCTTTTTGTTTTGCCAAGTATTTATAGTATGTATCTGGCTGCGTGAATTGGTCGATTAAGATGCCTTCTGGTTTTGTCGGCGCGATCTTTGCTAGTAAGTTTGTAATAGCCTTATTGTGTAAGAGTGCCTTTAGTTTACCTTGATTGTTTCCTTTTTCGAACAGTTCGTTATATTTTTCATTATGTAAAACGAGCGAGCTGTAAGGAACAACGGCAAGGAGTTGTTTTGCAATTTCAGCAATTTGAGCATCATTTAAGTTTTTAGAGTCTTTTACACCAAGTTCTTTTAAGAGTGGAATTTGTTTTGCATCGACATATACAGCAACAACTGTCATCGGTCCAAAGTAATCTCCAGTACCTACTTCATCAGAGCCAATGATAGACATTGTTCCAATAGAAGAGGGCGGGGCATAACGATGTGAATCCGCTGTTTTTTTAACAGAAGATTTCGGTGCTTGAGAAACATTTTGCCAGCGTGCAGCTTCTTCTATAGCACGTCCTCCTTGAAACATTACTTTGCCGGATTTATAAGCAGTAATGGTACAAGATGGGACTTTTGCCATAAAGACACCGCCCTGCGGAACTTTTGGGGCAATTGCTTGTTTATACTGCTGCTGCATGTCTTCAATTGTTTTAGAACTTGTTTGTATTACGATAGAATTTGACAAGATGGTCGCTCCTTTTTTATATAGTTATTTTTATCATATCGGATTGTTCTTTCTGTTTCCATATTATGATGGTTCATGGTATGATAAACTTTAGGATTCTGTACGTGATTGGAGGCCGATGAGTTGTCACAACAAAAGGGAAATAAAAGTCGAATTAATGTAGAAATCTATGGTCAACAATATTCAGTTGTTGGCGATGAAAGTACAAGCCATATCCGCATGGTAGCAGCGATTGTGGATGATAAAATGCGCGAACTCAATGCCAGGAATCCTTCGCTTGATACGAGTAGACTAGCGGTATTGACGGCGGTAAACGTCATACACGATTACATAAAATTAAAAGAAGCACATGAAAAATTGAAAGAAAGTATGACACACAAAGGAATGGAATAACATGGTTGATATTATTATCATTTTACTGCTTGTTATGGGGTTTTTCCTCGGTTTAAGAAGAGGATTTATTTTGCAACTTGTAAAGCTAGCAAGTTTTATTATCGCATACCTTGTTGCATACTGGTACTGTAAAGATTTAGCGCCAGCGCTTGCGAAAATTATTCCGTATCCATTCAGTAAGAATGTATCTGTTCCAGAATGGATTGATGCGAATAATATTGAGTCTGTTTTCTATCAAGCAATTGCGTTTATTATATTATTTATTATTACAAAAATCGCACTTTCATTGCTTGGTAATTTGCTGAATATGTTTGCAGAAATCCCGGTTTTAAAGCAAGTAAATGCGTTTGCTGGAGCAATTCTTGGCTTTTTAGAGGTGTATATTATTTTGTTTGTCTTAATTATTATTGGAACAATTCTTCCGATTGAACAAGTACAAACACCATTACAAAAATCATCAATTAGCAAAATAATTGTAGATGATACACCGATTCTTTCTGAAAAGGTGAAGGAACTATGGCAGACAGGTAGCAGAGCATAACTTCTCTTTTTTCGGAAAGAGAAGTTTTTTTCTATGAAAGAAAGGCGGGGGCAAGAATGAAAGTAAATAAAAAACAAGTGATTAAATTACTGGAGACAATCGGCCTTTTTATGGAGCTTAAGGGCGAAAATCCATTTAAAATATCCGCATTTCGTAAAGCGGCAGCAGCACTAGAAAGCGATGATCGCAGTCTTTCTGAAATTGAAGATTTCACAAAGATTCCAGGCATCGGAAAAGGAACAGCGGCAGTTATTCAAGAATATATTGAATCGGCGACATCAGGGGTATTGCAAGAACTTGAAAAAGAAGTGCCAAGCAGTCTATTACCGTTATTAAAATTACCAGGGCTTGGCGGCAAAAAAGTAGCAAAGCTGTACAAAGAGCTTGGCGTGATTGATATGGAATCATTACAAAAGGTTTGTGAAGAAAATAAAGTACAGGCACTTGCAGGGTTCGGTAAAAAAACGGAAGAGAAAATATTAGAAGCAATCGCTCAAGTTGGCTCTCGTCCAGAGCGTTTACCGATTGCAATGGTCTTACCTATTGCCGGGGAAATAGAAGAGAAATTGTCGAATATCCAGGGAATTGTTCGATTCTCTCGTGCGGGTAGTTTACGCCGTGTTCGCGAAACAGTGAAAGATTTAGATTTCATCATTGCAACGACAGAGCCAGCAGCGGTACGTGAACATTTACTGCAGTTTGATAATATGATTGAAGTCATTGCAAGTGGTGATACAAAGGTATCGGTTCGTCTGCAATATGAATACGATATTTCGATCGACTTCCGTCTTGTAAAACCTGAGGAATTTATTACAACGCTTCATCATTTCACAGGTTCAAAAGATCATAACGTAAGAATGCGCCAAATTGCAAAAGATAAAGGTGAAAAAATTAGTGAGTATGGTGTGGAAAACTTAGAAACAGGTAAAGTGAAGACGTTTGAAACAGAAGAAGCATTCTTTGCTCATTTTGGTTTGCCATTTATCCCACCAGAAGTACGTGAAGACGGAAAAGAGATTGAGTTAATTAAAGAATATCCGAATTTAATTCAGTTCTCTGATGTACAAGGTGATTTACATATGCATACAACATGGAGCGACGGTGCTTTTTCGATTGAAGAAATGGTACAAGCATGCCGCGAGCGTGGGTATAAATTTATGGCAATTACCGATCATTCACAATATTTGAAAGTAGCAAACGGTTTAACGAAAGAGCGTCTTCGTGAACAAGGAAAAGAGATTGAGCGCATTAATGAAAAATATCCGGATATTACAATTTTGCGCGGGATTGAAATGGACATTTTGCCAGATGCAACGCTAGATTTTGATGATGAGGTATTAGCAGAGCTTGATTATGTAATTGGTGCAATTCACTCTAGCTTTTCACAAGACCGTGAAACGATTATGAAACGCCTTCGTACAGCAATTGAAAATCAGCATGTTACAATGATTGCTCATCCAACAGGCCGTCTACTTGGACGCCGCGAAGGGTATGATGTAGATACAGATTTACTGATTGAACTCGCGAAAGAAACAGATACAGTTTTAGAGTTAAATGCGAATCCGAACCGCTTAGATTTAAGTGCAAAGTTACTAAAACAAGCGCAAGATGCTGGCGTAAAAGTAGCAATAAATACGGATGCTCATACACTGGAAATGTTAGAAGATATGGAAACAGGTGTAGCGGCAGCACGTAAAGGCTGGATTCAAAAAGATACTGTGATTAACACATGGGATATTGAACGTTTATTAGACTATATAAAACGGAATAAGTAATACAAGGGGGACGTGCAACTATGTTAGAACGAACGTTGCGTGTATTAGAATATAATAAAGTAAAAGAACAATTACTTGAACATACTGCTTCTTCACTTGGTCGTGATAAGGTGAAGGGGCTTGTGCCAAGTACAAATTTTGAAGAAATTGTAGAAATGCAAGAAACAACGGATGAAGCAGCGAAAGTGATTCGCCTAAAAGGACAAGCACCACTTGGCGGGATTTTTGATATTCGCCCAAATGTAAAACGTGCGAAAATCGGTAGTATGCTAAGCCCACATGAGCTTCTTGATGTTGCAAGTACAATGTATGGTAGCCGCCAAATGAAACGATTTATTGAAGATATGGTTGATAATGGCGTAGAGCTACCTATTTTAGAAACGCATGTCGCACAAATTGTGTCTTTATATGATTTAGAAAAGAAAATTACGAACTGCATCGGTGATGGCGGCGAAGTAGTCGATAGCGCAAGTGATAAACTGCGTGGTATTCGTAACCAAATCCGCACTGCAGAAAGCCGTATTCGTGAGAAACTTGAAAATATGACACGCTCTTCAAGTGCTCAGAAGATGCTATCAGATGCAATTGTAACAATCCGTAATGATCGCTATGTAATTCCTGTAAAGCAGGAATACCGCGGTGTATATGGCGGTATTGTTCATGACCAATCCGCATCTGGACAAACGTTATTTATCGAGCCGCAAGTCATTGTAGAACTAAATAACGCATTGCAAGAAGCACGTGTGAAAGAAAAACAAGAAGTAGAACGCATCTTAATGATGTTAACAGAAGAAGTAGCATTAGAAGCAGATATCGTATTAGCAAATGTTGAAGTAATTGCAAATCTTGATTTTATTTTTGCGAAAGCATTTTATGCGAAGAGAATTAAAGCGACGAAACCGATTGTAAATAATGAGCGCTATATGGATTTACGACAAGCGCGTCACCCGCTTATCGATCCAAAAGTCATTGTGCCAAACGATATTATGTTAGGGAAAGACTTCACAACAATCGTTATTACAGGACCGAATACAGGTGGTAAGACAGTTACATTAAAAACAGTCGGCATCTGTGTATTAATGGCGCAATCTGGTCTTCATATCCCTGTACAAGACGAATCAGAGATTTGTGTATTTAAAAATATTTTCGCTGATATCGGTGATGAGCAATCGATTGAGCAAAGTTTAAGTACGTTCTCCTCTCATATGGTGAACATTGTCGATATTTTAGGAAAAGCTGATTTTGAAAGTTTAGTGCTATTCGATGAATTAGGTGCAGGAACAGACCCACAAGAAGGGGCTGCGCTTGCGATTTCCATTTTAGACGAAGTATATAACCGTGGAGCGCGCGTTGTCGCAACGACGCATTATCCAGAACTAAAAGCATATGGCTACAATCGTGAACAAGTCATTAACGCGAGCGTTGAGTTTGATGTGAATACATTAAGTCCAACGTATAAATTATTAATCGGTGTACCAGGACGCAGTAACGCCTTTGAAATTTCAAAACGCCTTGGTTTATCTGAACGTGTAATAGATCGTGCTCGTAATCATATTAGTACGGATACAAATAAAATCGAAAATATGATTGCGAAGCTAGAAGAAAGTCAAAAAAATGCAGAGCGCGAATGGAATGAAGCAGAAGAACATCGTAAGCAATCTGAAAAACTGCATCGTGAATTACAACGTCAAATTATTGAATTTAACGATGAGCGCGATGAAAGATTATTAAAAGCGCAAAAAGAAGGCGAAGAAAAAGTCGAAGCTGCAAAGAAAGAAGCAGAAGGTATCATTCACGAACTTCGTCAATTGCGTAAAGCTCAGCTTGCAAACGTGAAAGATCATGAGCTTATTGAAGCGAAAAGCCGCCTAGAAGGGGCAGCACCAGAGCTTGTGAAAAAACAAAAAGTAAAAGTGAAAAACACAGCGCCAAAACAACAGCTACGACCAGGCGATGAAGTAAAAGTATTAACGTTCGGTCAAAAAGGACAGCTTCTCAAAAAAGTAAGTGATAATGAGTGGAATGTTCAAATTGGTATTCTGAAGATGAAAGTGAAAGAATCTGATATGGAATACATTAATACACCGCAACCAGTAGAGAAAAAAGCAGTTGCAACTGTTAAAGGAAGAGACTACCATGTTTCCTTAGAACTTGATCTTCGCGGTGAACGCTTTGAAAATGCAATGATGCGTGTAGAAAAATATTTAGACGATGCACAGCTTGCCAACTATCCGCGTGTATCTATCATTCACGGAAAAGGAACAGGAGCACTTCGTCAAGGTGTACAAGATTACTTGAAAAAACATCGCGGTGTGAAAAACTTCCGCTATGGTGATATGGGCGAGGGAGGCCTCGGCGTAACAGTTGTCGAATTAAAATAGCAAACAACCAAACAAAAGGGGTAAACCAGTATGTTTATGGACAAACTTGCAAAAGTATTGTTAGCTTGTTGCGGCATATTTTTGGTGATTGGGGTTATTTATTTAGTGGTTTTTGCGAAGTAAAGGAGCGTCAATCTCAGCATGATTATACCGCCTGAGATTGACGCTTTTTCTTTTCGGATAATCTATAGGAAAAAGGAATACGACATGAAAATTAACCAATTTATAAGCGAAGCATTATCTTGCTCAAGGCGAGAAACAGACCGCCTCATTAAAGCGGGCCGCGTGGTAATTAACGGCGAAGTTTGTATGCATGGTGCGATTGTTACACCTAAAGATATTGTAACAATTGATGGTAAAAAAATTAAAAAAGCGAACAAGGAGAAAATCTATATTGCCTTTCACAAGCCAGTTGGTATTACTTGTACTGCAGCAGAACATATTGAAGGAAACATCATCGATTATATCAATCATCCGGAGAGGATTTTTCCAGTTGGTCGTTTAGATAAAGCATCAGAAGGATTGATTTTATTAACGAATGATGGAGCAATTGCTAATCAAATTTTACACGGGGATCATGAGCACGAAAAAGAATATATTGTAACAGTTGATAAGCCATTTACAGATTGGTTTATTGACGGAATGTCCCGTGGCGTGAAAATTAAAGACGGAATGACGAAGCCATGTAAAGTGACGCGAGTAGATCATTCTACATTTCGAATTATTTTAACGCAAGGAATGAATAGGCAAATTCGCCGAATGAGCCGGGCTTTTGGATACACAGTAACGAAACTAAAACGCGTAAGAATTGTGAATATGAAACTTGATGGATTAGAGGCTGGAGAGTGGCGAAATGTCACAGAGCAAGAATTACAAGAACTACTGGAACAACTATAAGGGAAGAAGTTGTTGTGGAGAAATGGCTTGTTGATTGAAAGAAGGCTAGTACTTTATGAATTTTTGCACGTAATCTGTATGTAAACGCATAACACCTATGCAGTTTCACTCACATCATATCATACTGTCGTTCAATAACGTTTGAGGAGGAGTATACCTTCCTTATGAATGAAATGCCAATTATTCATCCATGATGAGCTGGTTGTACTAGAAAAGCAATAATATGGTATAGTGAAACGAGGCTACTTTTAAGCCTCGTTTTTTAAATGCTTCCTATTATATAAATACAAGTTGAAAAACTGACATAAAAACTCCTTTTTTTAGGTGGACGAGAGCATCTGGCCATGCATAGAAGCGGTCAGGGCCTTTTTCTGCCACATGCAAGGGTGAAAACAAAGAGAGAATGTAAGTGCAGGTTATGTTTTATTCTGCATAGCAGCAACTTATATGTTGAAAAATTTAAATGGATTTATATAGATAGAAAGCATTCAGATGGAAAGGAAGACATTACATGCGATCAGAAGTAACTGTAAAGATAAAACCAAAATTTATAAAAGAAATTAGAAGTGGCTATCCGCTTATTTTAAAAGATGCAATTCAAAATTTACATGATGTGCGTGAAGAAGGTACAATTATTAAACTGCTTGATGAGAAGAACCAATTTCTTGGGAAAGGCTATTACGGAAAGCAAAATAAAGGATACGGCTGGATTTTAACGAGAAAAGAGCAGGAACACATTGACCAATCTTTCTTTGAGAGAAAAATCAAATCGGCGCTACATAAAAGAAAAGGTTTTTATAAATCGAATGATACGACTGCATTCCGCGTCGTAAACGGTGAAGGCGATGGACTTGGCGGTTTAATCATTGATTATTATGATGGGTATTATGTAATAAGCTGGTATAGCGAAGGGATTTATGCCTTTAAAAATGAAATTATTGGAGCTCTTCAAAAAGTAGCAAACTTCAAAGGAATCTATCAGAAGAAACGTTTTGATACAAAAGGAAAGTATATGGAAGACGATGACTTTGTTACAGGAGAACGCGGTGAGTTCCCAATCATCGTGAAAGAGAACGGTGTAAACTTTGCGGTTTATTTAAACGATGGGGCGATGGTTGGTGTATTTTTAGATCAGCGCAATGTTCGAAAACAAATTCGTGACACATATGCGAAAGGAAAAACAGTGTTAAATATGTTCTCTTATACAGGTGCTTTCTCAGTATTCGCAGCACTTGGCGGAGCGACAAAAACAACAAGTGTTGACCTTGCTAACCGTAGTTTAAGTAAAACAATTGAGCAATTTAGTGTAAACGGAATTGATTATGAAGCACAAGATATTATTGTGGAAGATGTATTCCATTACTTTAAATATGCAGCAAAGAAACAAATGAAATTTGACATGGTTATACTAGATCCACCAAGCTTTGCACGTTCTAAAAAATATACATTTAGTGCGGCGAAAGACTACAAAAACTTATTAAAAGAAACAATCGCAATTACAGAAAACAATGGTATCATCGTCGCTTCCACAAACTGTAGTACATTCGATATGAAAAAATTTAAATGCTTTATCGACACAGCATTTAAAGAAATGAATGGCAAATACAAAATATTAGAAGAACATTCACTGCCAGAAGATTTCCGTACAATTGATCAATTCAGAGAAGGTAACTACTTAAAAGTAGTGTTCATTGAAAAAATCAAAGGTTAAGCACAATATATCAGTGTTTTTTCCAATATATCGACTTACGGACAAAAAAAGCATAAAAAAAGGAGCTCATGTGAAATTGAGCTCCTTTTTCTATTGCACAATATGTTGCACTCTGCCAACCTGTCCATCTTGCAATCGTACTTTAATGCCGTGCGGATGAGCCGGTGAGTTTGTCAAAATATCTTTTACAATTCCTCGAGTGAGTGTACCAGTACGTTGATCTTTCTTTAACACAATATCAACTTCAAGACCTGGTGAAATGTTAGTACGTTTTTGTCCGTTCATTTACACACCTGTACGTCTGCGTTGGTTGTTTGTTTTTTTCGTTTGTTGGCTTTGTAATTTCTTCGTTGCTTGACTTTGATTTGCAGCATTTGATCCGTTTCCATTTCCTTGCTTTTTCTTCGCAAGTTGTTCGCGCATTAAATCAGCTAAGCTTACTTTTTTATTTTCTGACATGGTAAAACTCCTTTATATTAGGTTAATTATAAACAATAGTCGTGAATTCCATCATAACATTGTTGTGAAAAGAAATGAAGTCAGATTGAATTTTCATATAATTCTTTTCACATTTATAGACTTCAGTTACAATTAAATTGTTAATGTTTGTAAAAAAAGGGGATAGAAGCATGTCACACCATATTTTATTAGTAGAAGACGACATTTCGATTCAAGAAATGGTCGAGACATATTTAACAAAAGAGGGTTTTCAAATAACAATCGCATCTGATGGAGAAGAAGGAGTTACGAAATTTTTAAAAGGTTCATTTGATTTGATCATTCTTGATATCATGATGCCGAAATTAGATGGTTTAGAAGTTGTGAGAATCATTCGTGAAAAAAGTGCTGTGCCGATTTTAATGATGTCCGCAAAAGATACGGATGTTGATAAGGCGATTGGTTTAGGCCTCGGAGCAGATGACTACATCTGTAAACCATTCTCTATGATTGAACTGGCAGCTCGGGTAAAGGCAAGTATTCGAAGATCTACAAAGTATTCAGCCACGGAGCAGAAAGAAGAAACGATTGAGATTGGTAATTTGAAAATTGATCTGATCAATTTCACTGTGCAAAAAAAAGAAAAACAGCTAAAACTGACTTTGAAAGAATTTGAGATTTTAAAACTATTTGTGAAGAATCAAAATCGTGTATTTACAAAAGCTCAAATTTATAACCTGATTTGGAATGAAGAATATTATGGAGATGATAACGTGATTAATGTTCACATGAGACGGTTGCGTGAAAAGATTGAAGATGATCCTTCTAATCCAGAATATATTAAAACATTATGGGGCATTGGCTATAAGTTGGAAGTGATGTAGTATGATCTCTCTTTTAACGATCGTTATCTTCATATTATTAGGTATTATTTATTTTCAATATCGAACACAGAAAAGCAGGAGTGCCAATG
The DNA here is from genome assembly GCF_002551815.1 of Bacillus sp. AFS098217. Lineage (GTDB taxonomy): Bacteria > Bacillota > Bacilli > Bacillales > Bacillaceae_G > Bacillus_A. The sequence continues at coordinate 19,094 of NZ_NVPR01000062.1, read as the reverse complement.
TACGCTATACATATGAAAAGTTACAGGATATTGTAAAACAGCAAACAGGTGAGAAATTATTAGTTGTGACAGATGATAAAGAACTGCAGAAATTATTAGTAGCGATTAATCATTTATTAGATGCGAAACAAAAAACGAATGCTTATCATGCGAAGGTTGAAATTTCAATGCGAAAGATGCTTTCTAACATCTCACATGACTTAAAAACACCGCTCACTGTTATTCTTGGATATACAGAAATGTTAAATACAGATAAAACGATGAATAAAGAGGACCAACAAGCATTGTTAGAAAAGGTACATTTGAAAACACTCGAAGTAATGGAACTCATTCATAAATTTTTTGATTTAGCGAAATTAGAATCTGGAGATAAAGCAATCGAAATGACAAAGGTGAATATGAATGAAGTGTGCCGAGAGAAAATTTTATCCTTTTATGATTTAGTAACGACGAAAGGGTTTGAGGTACATATTGATATACCTGAGAAAAATGTATATGCATTTGGAAATGCAGAAGTATTAGGTAGGGTGTTAAATAATTTAATATCCAATGCGATTGCGTATGGATATGACGGAAAAACGCTTGGCATTACATTAAGAGAAGATGATAGGTGTGTGTATGTTGAGGTATGGGACCGCGGGAAAGGAATTGATGAATCTCATATTGATAAAGTATTTGAACGTATGTATACGCTAGAGGATTCGAGGAACCGATTGTATCAAGGAAGCGGCCTTGGGCTTACGATTACAAAACGATTGGTAGAAGCTTTAGGCGGAGAAATTCATCTTTCCAGTACGCCATATGAGAAGACAGTATTTACAATTATGCTGAAAAAAATGGAGTTTTAGCTTGTAGAAAAGAGTATTCTACAAGCTTTTTTTGAACGTAAGGAATTTGTAAGGAATGGGTAAGAAAAAAGAGACTTTCATTGTCTATGATAGAAGTATGAAGTGGAAGCGAAAGGGGAAAATGATATGTCCTATGTATTAAAAACAAATCAGTTAACCAAAGTGTTTGAGGGGAAAGAAGTGATCTCTGGGGTTAATATGCATGTAAAAAAGGGAGAAATCTACGGCTTTTTAGGACCGAATGGTGCTGGTAAAACAACAATTATGAAAATGATTACAAATTTAATAAAACCAACGAGTGGGGATATTGAAATTTTCGGTGAGAAATTAACAGATACATCTTATGACGTGTTAAAACGAATGGGAACAATTATTGAATATCCAATCTTTTATGACAAATTAACAGCTAAAGAAAATTTATATTTACATTGTGAATATATGGGTTACTACGACAAGAAGGGGATTGAGCATGCATTAGATCTTGTCAATTTACACAACGTGGAGAATAAAAAAGTAAAAGACTTTTCACTGGGGATGAAGCAAAGGTTAGGAATTGCCAGAGCAATTTTGACAAAACCGGAGCTATTAATTTTAGATGAACCAATCAACGGTTTAGATCCAATCGGTATTAGAGAACTACGCGACCTATTTAAAATGCTTTGTAAAGAATATGGAATTACTCTATTAGTCTCTAGTCATATTTTAGGGGAAATGGAGCAAATGGCAGATACAATTGGGGTCATTCAAAATGGAAAATTGATAAAAGAAGTTTCTATGAAAAGTATTAATGGTAAGCAAACGGAATATATTGAAATTCAAGTTCAAGATGTGAAACGTGCAGCTTATATTTTAGAAAATAAACTTAGCATAACAAATTACAAAATAATGAGTGAAAGTATGATTCGCGTGTATGAAATGACAGCGACGCAGCAAGAAATTTCCAAAGCATTGATTATGAATGATGTGGAAATTGAAAGTATAAACAAAAAGCATAGTTCATTAGAAGAGTATTTCTTAAATCTAGTGAATGGAGAGGGAATCCATGCTTAATTTAATGAGACTTGAACTCATGAAATTTAAGGTGTGGCCGGTTATTAGAGGGGCACTCATTGCAATATGTATTCTTTCTATATGTATTCCGTTGATATTATGGGATGAAGCAGGAGTAAATGGATATAATCAAACGTTTGCAATCATTGACACTTTTTCACGAGGAGTGTTTATGATTTTCGGAGCAAGTCTAATTGCGAGATTTATTATTCAAGAATTTCAAGAAAAGACGATGACAGTGATGTTTATGTATCCAATCAATCGTAAAAAGATGATGTTTGCAAAAATGTTTATTATCATTTGTTTTACTCTTTGCTTTATTATGATTTCAGATCTTATCGTTTTTGGCATTGTTTATATATTCAATTTGTATCATCCAGTCATTACAGGGACGTTAACCGTATCAATTTTAATCCAAAATGTATTAAAACTATTCATGAATGCATTAGCAGCAACGGGAATTAGTTTAACCCCAATATACTTTGGAATGAAAAAATATTCTGTGCGCACAACGATTGTGTCAGCGATAGTGATTGTAGCATTGTTAAATTCAGGTAGGGGGGCTGGAGGTACATTATTTGATTTTGTTGCTATTCCTATTATATTAGCTTGTATTGGTTTGTTGATCGCTTATATGGCAATAAGAAAGATTGAACAGGTAGATTTGTTTAAATAAGGCGAGTTTAAAGAATAGGAAATATATAAATACAAGTTGAAAAACCAATCTAAAAACCTCTTTCTTTTTAGCTGGACGAGAGCATCTGGCCATGTATAGAAGCGGTCAGGGCCTTTTCCTGCCACATACAAGGGTGAAAACAGAGGGAGAATGCGAGTGCAGGTTATGTTTTATTCTGCATAGCAGCGACTTATATGTTGAAAAATTAAAATGGATTTATATAGAAGATAGAAACGGAAAAGTATAACTCATTAGAAACATATTTTTAAAATCTAATGAATGGAGGAGAACAACATGCTCAAACTTATGAAACTAGAATGGAAAAAACATTGCTTATCTCGTTATTTTAAAGGAGTAGCCATTAGTATTGTATCAATTTTCGTTGCTGTTGCTCTTATGGCATGGGGTTCTAAAGCTGAGAGTGAGCAAATGTTTTCAGATTATACGGGATTTATGTCTTTAACAAATATTTTTATTAGAACAACATTTATGATTTTCTCAGCTGTTATTTTATCACGTTTAGTAATTGATGAATACAAGAGTAAAACGATGGAATTATTGTTTACCTATCCGTTACAACGAAAAAAACTCATGCAAGCGAAGTTAGCAATTGTCTTTGGATTTTGTTTTTGCAGCATAACCATTGCTACTTTTATTATCAATGTGTTAATTTTCTTCTTAAATCCAATGATAGGATTCTTTGAAACACCTGTTAGTATGGAGCAAATCATTGCTACAGTTCCAGCTACTTTTATGAGCGCATTTATGATGGCCGGAGTAAGCCTTATTCCTTTATATTTTGGCATGAGAAAAAAATCGACTCCTACAACGATTACCTCATCTATAGTAATTGGGCTATTGATTAATTCAACTGTTCCTAATGGGGGAGGACAGATTAGTTTGTTTGACTTCATTATAATACCGATTGCGTTCTGTCTATTAGGTCTTGCAATTGGCTACCTTTCTTATCATAAAGTTGACAAAGTAGATGTAGTGTAAAGGAAGATACGATTATGAATGATACGCAGACTTAAAATGAACTGGGGAATAAAAAGTGAAGAAAATGATATTAGCCTCTATTTTTATAATTGTAACTGTTGGAGTAGTTTTTAGTCTCAAGGAAGTAAGGGGAAAGAGTTTTGAAAAAGAAACTTCTTTTGCAGTAGATAGTGTGGAAGAAATAGAAGTAAATAATGAAAATTGGAATGTTGAGTTCAAAAAGGCGGAATCAAAAAAAGTAACAATCGCAGCTGAAGGAAAACAAAAAGATAAGAAGAAAGACCCTGTAACAGTTAAAAATGATGGGAAGAAAATTATAGTAAATCAGCAAGATCAAAAAGGAAGATTTATTGATGGATTCAGCTTTGGAAAGAAAGGTACAATCTATATTTCTATTCCAAAGAATGAAGTAGATACGATTACATTGCATAATCGCTCCGGTGATATAAAAATGAACGATGTAACGACTAAAAATATTGTACTTTCAAACGTATCTGGTTCTGAAAAGATTGAAGGACTATCGGCAGAAAAAGGCACATTTACATCACAAGCTGGGGAATTAAGTGTAAAAGATAGTTCATTAAAAGAACTATCCGTATCTTCTACTACTGGTGATAACTACATTACAAATGTAACTACTCCTAAGATGAAAGTTACCTCAACAGATGGTGAAGTATCAATCAAAGATATAAAAGAAGGAAAATTATTACTAGTAGAAACAAAATTAGGAGATATTGGAGTGTCTTATAAAGAAGCTCCGACTTCATTAATGCTTACGGCTAACAGTAATTCATCTGATATAACAGTGAATTTAAACGGATTGAAGAAAAAAACGAATACGGAAAAATCAAAAGAAGGCACGATTGGTGATGCATCAAATAAAGTGGAGCTCTTAAGTAAAAAAGGAACTATAAATATAAATTCATAACGATTTTGCTATCTATATATACATCAATTAAAAAACCGACATTTAGGTGGGAGAGATGATCTATTCATGCATAGAAGCGGTCAGGGCCTTTTTCTGCCACATGCGAAGTAAAAACAGAAAGAGCAAATGAGTGTAGGTTACTTTTTATCCATGAATCAATACGTATGGAAATACCAGTGATTTACTAGTACTTAATTTAGTAGGTGGGTTTATAGCACTTTTAATAGGAGGAATCGTATATTACAGAAATCCAAAGCAGAAGTTTTTCTTAGTTTTAACGGTGATAGGGATAGTAAGTGTAATTACAACTGGAATTAGAATGTTTTTAAAATACATGATTAATTGATAAGTTTTATCGTTATTCCCATTATATTAGTTTGTATTGGCCTACTTATTGCTTATATGTCAGTAAGAAAGATCGAATAGATTTGTTAAATAAACTATATATACATCAATTAAAAAACCGACATAAAACCCCTCTTTTTAGGCGGGAGAGATGATCTGGCCATGCATAGAAGCGGTCAGGACCTTTTTCTTCCACATGCGAAGTAAAAACAGAAAGAGCAAACGAGTGTAGATTACTTTTTATTCTGTATAACAGGGATTTAGATGTCGAAAAATTAAAATGAATTTATATAGATGAACTAGGGAGGGAATGAAATGCTGCAACTCATGAAGCTAGAAATGAAGAAATGTAAGCTTGGGTGGTATGTGAAGGGTGCGATTATTGCAAATATAGTGATGGTTGCGCTTTTGTTTTTTGTAGGCTATGTGTCACAAATCGAAGGGGATTTAGAACTAAGAAATCCTCAAATGATGCTTTTAATGGCTAGTACAATGGTGAGAGGAACATTTATTGTCTTTGCAGGAGTATTAATTGCAAAATTAGTAATTGAAGAATATAAAAACAGAACAATATTGCTCATGTTTTCGTATCCGATTAATCGAAAAAAAATCATCGCTAGTAAGTTATTAATTACAGCAATGCTAACATTTATAACAGTTGTATTATCTAACATTTTTGTAGTAAGTGTTTTCTTTACGTTAAATAGCTATATGTTAGTTATTCCGAATACAATAACGACAGATGCGTTGATTCAAGAATGTATAAAAGTGGTTCCTTTTGCCATTGCAGCTGCAGGAACAAGTTTAATTCCGTTATACTTTGGTATGCGTAAATATTCTGTACCAACAACAATTCTCTCTTCCTTAGTTGTTGTGGCAATTGCATGTCAAAGCCAACCAGAGTTTTCACTAGCGACCTTTCTCCCACTTCAATTCGCGCTTGCAGCTATTGGTATTATAATTGCTTATTATGGAATTAAAAATATTGAGAACGAGGATCTAGCAGCGTGACCAGAAGAAGTAAAAAAAGAGTTAGCATGATGCTAGCTCTTTTTTTACTTCTATGTTTTAGCCTTATTACTTTGTAATTTTAGAGTGTTGACTTAAATACTCCTGAAGAAATGTCAAAGTGGTTCGGTCCTTTATATTCGCTAATAAAGTAATCAGTGTATAGAAAATAGTTTCACATGAAACAAGTTACAGAAAAAGACAAGGTATTTAGTCTCCTTGTCTTTTTTAGCATCATAACATACTGCTACATTTTCGGAGCTTCCATACCAGTAGCATCCCATTCTTCTTTTGTAGGTCCATAAATACTCGGAACTTTTAAGCCAGCTTGGCGCATTAAGACGGTCATTTGGCCGCGGTGGTGGTTTTGATGGTTAATGAGAGTCATTAAAAACAGAGAATTTGGCATGGGACGTCCAAAGAAATCGTTAATTGTTGTTAAATCTTGATCAGTCCACTGCGTTTGAATCGCTTCAATAAAAGATGCATTTACTTTACGGTAATTTTCTGCAATGGTCTTTGCGGAAGTTGGTACAGGAGAATCTTTTGTTTCCCCATCAAATTGTAAGCCTGTCCCTGATAGCATCACAGGAATCGCAGTGACGATATGCCAAGCAACTTTGCCTAAAGTCCAGTGTCCTGGTGCAATCTCTTGCGATAATGATTCATCAGTTAATGCATCCAACACTCTTTGTGTAGAATCAGCCTCATATTTCCATGCTCTTAAAAACCCCTCAATTGTTTGGTACATGTTATCCCCCCTATGGTTACATTCATATGGTAAATTCGTGAGAGGAGGAGGTTTTTCCTTTCGCGAATTTTTAAGCTAGTACATATAGGGTGAGTTTATAAATGAATAGTTGCATAAAAGTCAGAATATTATGATTGTAACGCTGTTATGACTATAATATAATGAAAACAATCATCATGAATGGACATTCATTTTATTTTTGTAAGAACAGGAAGGAGGAATAAGGATGGAAAAACCTTGGCTAAAAAATTACCCAAAGGAAATTCCACATACAATTTCTTATGAGATGCAGCCGCTCCATGTATATTTACAGCAGATGTCTTCTCGATACCCAGAAAAGAAAGCGCTTCATTTTTTAGGGAAAGATATTACATTTGCAGAGCTAGGTCGTAAGGTGAGACAATTTGCAAATTACCTGAAAAGGCTTGGGGTGAAAAAAGGTGACCGAGTGGCGATTATGTTACCCAATTGCCCGCAAGCTGTGATTGGATATTATGGTACGTTACTTGTAGGTGGTATAGTGGTACAAACAAATCCCCTTTATACAGAGAGGGAGTTAGAATATCAGCTCCATGATTCTGGGGCGAAAGTTATTCTTTGTGTTGACCTAGTTTTCCCGAAAGTCACCAATATTCAGTCTGTTACAAAGGTGGAGCATGTTATTGTAACCCGCATTGCTGACTTTTTGCCATTTCCAAAAAATTTGCTCTATCCATTTGTACAAAAGAAGCAAAGCAATCTTGTTGTAACAGTAACGGAAAGTGATACGATTCATGTTTGGAAATCGGTAGGAAAAGAAAGTGATGAAATGGTAGAAGTGCCGTGTGACCATGAAAATGATTTAGCACTCTTACAATATACGGGAGGTACAACAGGTTTTCCAAAAGGAGTTATGCTCACGCATAAAAATCTTGTATCGAATACGTTGATGGGCGTGCATTGGTTATATAACTGCACGGAGGGAGAAGAAGTCATTCTTGGTGTTCTTCCGTTTTTCCATGTGTATGGGATGACAGCTGTAATGAATTTAGCCATTATGCAAGGGTATAAAATGGTGCTTGTTCCGAAGTTTGATATGAAAATGGTGTTTGAAGCAATTAAAAAACATAAAGTTACACTATTTCCAGGGGCTCCGACAATTTATATTGCTCTTTTAAATAGCCCGCTTCTTAAGGAATATGATATTTCTTCCATTCGCGCTTGTATTAGTGGTTCTGCACCGCTTCCAGTAGAGGTGCAAGAGCAATTTGAAAAGATTACAGGTGGTAAGTTAGTAGAAGGATATGGATTGACAGAGTCATCTCCAGTCACACATGGTAATTTTTTATGGGAAAAGCGTGTGCCAGGAAGTATTGGTGTTCCGTGGCCAGACACAGATGCATGCATTATGTCGCTTGAAACGGGAGAAGCTTTACCTTCAGGTGAAATTGGTGAAATCGTTGTAAAAGGTCCTCAAATAATGAAGGGATATTGGAATAAACCAGAGGAAACCGCAGCAGTATTACAAGACGGTTGGCTACACACTGGCGATGTTGGTTATATGGATGAAGATGGATTTTTCTATGTAAAAGATCGTAAGAAAGATATGATTGTTGCTAGTGGTTTTAATGTATATCCGCGTGAAGTTGAAGAAGTGCTTTATGAGCACGAAAAGGTGCAGGAAGTGGTTGTTATTGGTGTTCCGGATCTGTACCGCGGTGAGACTGTAAAAGCTTTCGTTGTTTTAAAAGAAGGTGAAGTTTGTTCTGAAGAAGAGTTGGATCAGTTTGCTCGTAAATATTTAGCAGCTTATAAAGTTCCGAAAATATATGAGTTCCGGAGTGATTTACCAAAGACAACTGTTGGGAAGATTTTACGCCGTGTCCTTATAGAAGAAGAGCAGAAAAAGAAAGAGGATGAGCAAACGGGCTAAGGCCCTTTCTTTTTGAAAATATAGGATTGACAATTATTGAAATAGTCAGTATTATTAAAATAATGAATGACCACTCATTCAGTCAGTCATCTGCTTGAAGGGGACAGTAAAGTGAAAAAAAACAGACCAAAATATAATCAAATTATTGATGCTGCGGTTATTGTAATCGCAGAGAATGGATATCATCAGGCGCAAGTTTCTAGAATTGCGAAGCAGGCTGGGGTAGCTGATGGAACCATTTATTTATATTTTAAAAATAAAGAAGATATATTAATTTCCTTATTCCAAGAGAAGATGGGAGAATTTATTGAAACAATTCGTCAAAAAACAGCAGGAATTGAGAGCGCTGTAGAGAAGTTATTTATGTTGGTAGAAACGCACTTCTTGCTGTTGTCACAAAATGATCCTCTTGCTATCGTTACACAACTAGAGCTCAGACAATCCAACCAAGAACTACGCCTCAAAATAAATGAAGTATTAAAAGGATACTTACAAGTCATCGATGAGATTTTAGAAACGGGTATAAGGCAAGGCGAATTTCAAACGGATTTAAATGTCCGTGTGGCAAGACAAATGATCTTTGGAACAGTAGATGAAGTTGTGACCAATTGGGTAATGAGCGATCATAAATATGATTTGGTCGCACTTTCAAAAACGGTGCATGGGCTGCTTATTTCAGCTTGTGGTCATCGTTAATAATGGGGAGGGATCATGTTGAAGTTCCTATCTGTAACAGTCGAAGATCATATCGCAGTGGCGAAATTAAATCATCCGCCAGCTAACGCTATGTCTTCACAAGTTATGCACGACGTTACTGAATTAATTGATCAAGTCGAAAAGGATGATAATGTCCGCGTTATCGTTCTTCATGGCGAAGGGCGCTTCTTCTCAGCAGGAGCAGATATTAAAGAATTTACTTCTGTTGAGGAAGCGAAGCAAGCAACCGAGTTAGCACAGCTTGGACAAGTTACTTTTGAGCGTGTAGAAAAATGCTCAAAACCAGTCATTGCGGCAATTCATGGAGCGGCACTTGGCGGTGGCCTTGAATTCGCTATGTCTTGCCACATGCGATTTGTAACTGAAAGTGCAAAGCTTGGTTTGCCAGAGTTAACACTTGGATTGATTCCTGGTTTTGCAGGAACGCAGCGTTTACCTCGTTATGTTGGTAAAGCAAAGGCTTGCGAGATGATGCTAACAAGTACACCGATTACAGGTATACAGGCATTAGAGTGGGGACTTGTTAATGGTGTATTTTCCGAAGAGTCGCTTTTAGAGGATACGCTTCAAATCGCAAAACAAATCGCCGTGAAAAGTCCGGCGACAATTCGTGCTGTGTTAGAGTTACTGCAAACAACAAAATCATCTCATTACTATGAAGGTGTACAGCGTGAGGCACAAATCTTTGGTGAAGTGTTTACAAGTGAAGATGGAAGAGAAGGTGTAGCAGCTTTTTTAGAAAAGCGTAAACCTTCATTTAGTGGTAGGTAGTCCAATTATTTTTTTAATATAAATTAACAGAATATTAAAATTGACGGAATCTTTCTGAAAAACAAGGGGGTAAATGGAATGAACATCTACGTACTCATGAAACGAACATTTGATACAGAAGAAAAAATCGTAATTAAAAACGGTGCAATTTATGATGGCGAAGCGGAATTCATCATCAACCCTTACGATGAATATGCGATTGAAGAAGCAATTCAAGTAAGAGATGCACAAGGCGGTGAAATTACAGTTGTAACAGTTGGCGGTGAAGAAAGCGAAAAAGAACTTCGCACTGCGCTAGCGATGGGCTGTGATAAAGCGGTATTAATTAATATTGAAGATGATGTTGAAAATGGGGACCAATTTACAACAGCAAAAGTGCTTGCTGAGTATTTAAAAGATAAAGAAGTCGATTTAATCTTAGGTGGAAACGTAGCGATTGATGGCGCATCTGGACAAGTTGGACCACGTGTAGCTGAAGCGTTAAATATTCCATACGTAACAACAATTACAAAGCTTGAAATTGACGGTACAAACGTGAAGATTGAGCGCGATGTTGAAGGGGATACAGAAGTGATTGAAACGTCACTACCGCTTTTAGTAACAGCGCAGCAAGGCTTAAATGAACCACGTTATCCATCGCTTCCAGGAATTATGAAAGCGAAGAAAAAACCGCTTGAAGAATTAGAATTAGATGATCTAGATTTAGAGGAAGATGATGTGGAGGCAAAAACAAAAACAATTGAAATTTATTTACCTCCTAAGAAAGATGCAGGAAAAGTGTTACAAGGCGAGCTGCAAGATCAAGTAAAAGAACTTGTATCGTTGCTCCATACAGAAGCGAAAGTAATCTAATAAAATACGAAATTATATATGCAGGAGGGAAAATCTATGGCTCGTAAAGTATTAGTAATGGGTGAAGTTCGTGACGGATCACTACGTAACGTTTCATTTGAAGCGGTAGCAGCAGCAAAAACAATTGCAGAAGGCGGTGAAGTGGTTGGCCTTCTAGTTGGAGAAAGCGTTGCTTCTTTTGCAAATGAATTGATTCATTACGGTGCAGATCGCGTTGTGACAGTTGAAAGTGATAAATTAAAATCATATACATCTGATGGTTATGCACAAGCATTTTTAGCTGTGTATGGTGAAGAAAAGCCAGAAGGTATCGTATTTGGACATACCGCACTTGGTAAAGATTTATCACCAAAGCTGGCTGCAAAACTTGAAGCAGGTCTTATTTCTGACGTGACTGCATTAGAAGCTGCGGGTGATAATGTTGTCTTCACTCGTCCAATTTACTCTGGTAAAGCATTCGAGAAGAAAATTGTAACAGATGGCATTCTGTTTGCGACAGTGCGTCCAAATAACATCGCGCCGCTTGAAAAAGATGAGTCCCGTACTGGTGATGTATCTTCTATTACAGTTGATGTAAAAGATTTACGTACAATCATTCAAGATGTTGTGCGTAAAACAGCAGCAGGTGTTGATCTTTCAGAAGCGAAAGTCATTATTGCTGGCGGACGTGGAGTGAAAAGTGAAGACGGATTTAAACCGTTACAAGAACTAGCAGATGTGCTAGGTGGTGCTGTTGGAGCATCCCGTGGTGCTTGTGACGCAGAATACTGCGATTACTCATTACAAATTGGACAAACAGGTAAAGTTGTTACGCCAGATTTATATATTGCATGTGGTATTTCTGGTGCGATTCAGCATTTAGCAGGTATGTCTAACTCTAAAGTAATCGTTGCAATTAACAAAGACCCAGAAGCAAGTATCTTCAAAGTAGCTGATTATGGTATTGTCGGTGATTTATTTGAAGTTGTGCCTCTTTTAACAGAGGAGTTTAAAAAGTTAAAAGTACATTCATGATTTGAGTACCCTTGAGTTCCAAGTGAAGTACCCCTATATATAGAAAAGGTGAGAGATCCCCTGTCTCTCACCTTTTAGCATGTGATCTGTATTTTTGTATAGTATAAAGAAACATTTTTTTGTTACAATACATAACGATACATAATATTCGCCACGTATATAAGATAATGATATACTCTTGGTAGAATATACTTGAAGGAGGAAACAAAATGGCAATTGTAAACGCAACTGACCAAAACTTCGCAGCTGAAACAAGCGAAGGTATTGTATTATTAGATTTCTGGGCACCATGGTGTGGACCTTGTAAAATGATCGCTCCTGTATTAGAGGAAATCGATGCAGAATTAGGCGAGAAAGTAAAAGTAGTAAAAGTAGACGTTGATGAAAATCAAGAAACTGCTCGTCAATTTGAAGTAATGAGCATTCCATCTCTTTTCGTATTAAAAGATGGTAAAGTGGTTGATCAAGCGTTAGGTTACAAACCAAAAGAAGCGTTAGTAGAATTAGTTTCTAAACACTTCTAAAATAAAAAAGCTGCCACGGGGCAGCTTTTTGTCTTTGTTAGACGATAATGATACCTGTAAAAGCCGTATTGGTAAGGGTTAATAATGAGTAGAAGGTGAATGGGTTTGTTTAGATGGAGAGAATAAGCTTAGTTAATCAAACCATCTTTGATGCATTTCTTTTAAAAAGGTTTCAGTAATTTTAAATCCAGACCCCTCTCCTATAACAGATTCGATACCACAATAGGGACAAACTGCTGTATCATTATCATCCCACCATTCAGTAATTGTATTTGGGTTAAAAATGTTCAAGCAATAAAAACAACCGCATATAATGTCCTTTTCTAAATAAATTTTATTACGAGAACAGAAACGATGTGCGTTCTCAAAATATTTCTCCATTGGTAACCTCCTTTTTATGCTTTTCTTTCATGTACAAATAGTTTGCATAACATACATAATCAAAGGTTAAAAAGATAAATCAAAAATTCTATTTTGTTAGTTTAACATGAAAATCGATAATGAAAATCTATTTGAAAGTCGAAAATACGTATAATGTTTTCCTTTTTTTCTGCTTTCCGTTACAATAAAAGAACGTATGTTGGGTATTTCGAACAGTGTATGTTTTTGTTTGAAAGCAACAATGATAAACATGTAGAAACGGGGGGTTATGAGTGCACGAGCATTTAAAAGAGAAATTAGCGATTTTACCAGATCAACCAGGTTGTTATTTAATGAAAGATAAGCAAGGGACAGTGATATATGTCGGGAAGGCGAAGGTGTTAAAAAATCGTGTGCGCTCGTATTTTACCGGTTCGCATGATGGAAAAACACTCCGTCTTGTTGGAGAAATTGTTGATTTTGAATATATTGTGACCTCATCGAATCTAGAGGCGCTTATTTTAGAATTAAATTTAATAAAAAAATATGATCCAAAATATAATATTCAATTAAAAGATGATAAGACATATCCATTTATTAAAATTACAGCTGAGACACAGCCTCGCTTGCTTATTACGAGAAATGTAAAGAAGGATAAAGGAAAGTATTTTGGTCCGTATCCAAATGCGCAGTCAGCTTATGAAACAAAAAAGCTGCTAGATCGCATGTATCCGCTTCGTAAGTGTACAAATATGCCAGACAAGGTTTGTTTATATTATCATATGGGTCAATGCTTAGCACCTTGTGTAAAAGAAGTAACAGAGGATCAAAATAAAGAAATTGTTGATGAAATCATTAAGTTTTTAAATGGCGGGCAGAAAGAGGTTCGCTCAGAATTAGAAAAGAAAATGTATGAGGCATCAGAGAAATTAGAGTTTGAACGGGCAAAAGAACTGCGAGATCAAATTGCTCATATCGATGCGATTATGGAAAAACAGAAGATGATTATGAGCGACTTAGTTGATCGTGATGTATTTGGTTATGCAGTTGATAAAGGATGGATGTGTGTACAAGTTTTCTTTGTTCGAAAAGGAAAGTTAATTGAACGGGATGTTTCCATGTTTCCGATTTACGATGAGCCTGAAGAAGGATTTTTAACCTTTATCGGGCAATTTTATGAAAAAAGTAGTCACTTTAAGCCGAAAGAAATTGTCGTACCAGGAAGTATCGATTCTGAATTAGTAGAGCGTTTTTTAGAAGTAGAGGCAACGCAGCCAAAACGTGGCAAGAAAAAAGAACTTGTTGAGTTAGCGAATAAGAACGCGAAAATTGCTTTACAAGAGAAGTTTTATTTAATTGAACGTGATGAAGAGCGGACAATTAAGGCTGTTGAGAATTTAGGCGAGCAGCTTAATATTGAAACACCATATCGTATTGAGGCATTTGATAACTCAAATATTCAAGGGACGAATCCAGTTTCAGCGATGATTGTATTTATTGATGGAAAACCAGCGAAAAAGGAATATCGGAAATATAAAATAAAAACGGTTCAAGGACCAGATGATTATGAATCGATGCGAGAAGTGGTAAGGCGCCGTTATACACGCGCGTTAAAAGAAAGTTTACCATTGCCGGATCTAATTGTGATTGATGGCGGGAAAGGGCACCTTGCAGCGGCAAGTGACGTCCTTGAAAATGAGCTCGGGTTGTATATTCCAATGGCTGGACTTGTTAAAGATGATAAACACCGGACATCACATTTAATCATTGGAGATCCGCCTGAACCAGTGATGCTGGAAAGGAATAGTCAAGAATTTTACTTATTGCAGCGTATTCAAGACGAAGTGCACCGATTTGCAATTACATTTCATCGTCAGCTTCACGGAAAATCAGTGATTCAATCCGCATTAGATGATATTCCTGGAGTTGGAGAAAAGCGAAAAAAAGTATTGTTAAAACATTTTGGCTCGTTAAAAAAAATGAAAGAAGCTTCTGTGACGGAATTTGTCGAAGCCGGAATGCCGCAAAATGTGGCAGAGACCATTTATTCCTATCTAACGGATAAGAAGACATTGTAGTTTACAATGTCTTCTATTTTTTAGTATAATTTCAGAAGATTAAAAATTATTATAAGTGAATGAATATACATAAATGGAACAGTCAACTAAACCTATATGTTTAGTTGACTGTTACTGTAGATTCTACGCTTCAACGAGATCTTTTACGTCCCATTTTACAAGAAATGTAATAGAATCCGAGCGTTTCTTTTGTTCTTCGTATGACTCTGCAATAACGTTTCGTTGATTTTGAATTTGTTCTGCAATAAAGCCGGCTTCTAATTGATAAGACGAATGTCTCTTTTGTTTTTGACGCTCTTTAATAAGCGGGCTTGTTAGCTGGAAGTGCATTTCGCGGCGTTTATGCTCGATAATGTTTAAAGTGCCCCAGCCTGCTTTTTCAAAAAAGTGAATGACTTCTTCAATTGATTCTAATTGGTATTTTCGTGCTAAGTTTCTGCCAGCCCAGTATAAGATGTCATCTAAGTCTTTACCAATTAAGTCAGGTAATAATTCTTCACGCAGCAATTCATAAGCGAAGGCGTTCAATGAAACATCTTGTAAAGATTCTATATCGACTGTATTTTTGCTCACAATATTCCCCTCTTTCTATAGGGATTATTATATAACATTTCTCATTTATAAAAACAGAACTTTCTTTAGGGAAATCTGAATATATAGGAAGAAAAAAAGAAATAGCAAATTATATGCAATTTATGTATACGTTTTCTTGACGCTTCGACAAAAATAGGAGTAAAATGAACTTGGTATCAGATTATGCTGAAATATTTTGAATAATTTTTTCAGTTTTTCTTATAGCAATAGTGAAAAAAATATTATTGCTATAAACTAATACTTAAAGCAGCAGTTAAACACTCAAGGGGGGTAATGGGGACATGAAAGGCCGCGAGTATACGTTTCGCAAGTGGCACTCATTAATGGGGGTCATTCCGGTTGGTGTCTTTTTGACGCAACATTTAGTAGTAAACAACTTTGCAACAAGAGGAGCAGAGGCTTTTAACAAAGCTGCACATTTTATGGAGCTCCTTCCATTCCGGTATGCGCTAGAAATTTTCATCATCTTTTTACCAATACTGTACCATGCTATATATGGACTATATATTGCATTTACAGCTAAGAATAATGCGGCATCTTACAGTTATTTCCGTAACTGGATGTTCGTATTCCAACGAATTTCAGGTGTCATCACGCTTATTTTCTTATCTTGGCACATTTGGGAAACACGCATTCAAGCTGCAATGGGACAGCAAGTAAATTATGATATGATGGCAGGTATTTTAAGTAATCCAGCTATGTTTGGCTTCTATTTAGTTGGGGTTGTATCAACAATTTTCCACTTTGCTAATGGATTATGGACATTCTGCATTAGCTGGGGAATTACAGTATCGCCACGTTCACAACGTATCTCTACTTATGTAACATTGGCTATTTTCTTAGGTTTATCTTATGTAGGTGTGAGTGCATTATTAGCGTTCATCGATCCACAGCTAGCAAATCAGTAAGGAGTGGGAGAGCATGAAAGGGAAACTTATAGTAGTCGGCGGTGGCTTAGCCGGCTTGATGGCAACGATTAAGGCAGCAGAAGCAGGAGTAAATGTAGAACTATTTTCTTTAGTACCAGTAAAACGTTCACATTCTGTTTGTGCGCAGGGTGGTATTAACGGGGCCGTAAATACGAAAGGTGAAGGGGATTCTCCATGGATCCACTTTGACGATACAATTTATGGTGGCGATTTCTTAGCGAATCAACCACCAGTTAAAGCAATGTGTGAAGCAGCGCCTGGTATTATTCATTTAATGGACCGTATGGGTGTTATGTTTAACCGTACAGAAGAAGGACTTCTTGACTTCCGTCGCTTCGGAGGAACACAACATCACCGTACAGCATTTGCTGGTGCGACAACTGGTCAACAATTATTGTACGCATTAGATGAGCAAGTACGTCGTCATGAAGTAGCAGGACTTGTAACGAAATATGAAGGTTGGGATTTCTTACGTGCTGTTATCGATGATGAAGGCGTATGCCGCGGAATCGTTGCGCAAGACTTGCAAACTATGGAGATTAAGAGTTTCCAAGCGGATGCCGTAATTATGGCAACAGGGGGCCCTGGTATCATCTTTGGAAAATCGACAAACTCTATTATCAATACAGGTACAGCAGCATCTGCTGTATATCAACAAGGTGCATATTATGCAAATGGTGAGTTCATTCAAATTCATCCGACTGCAATTCCTGGGGACGATAAGTTACGTCTTATGAGTGAATCTGCACGTGGTGAAGGTGGACGCGTTTGGACGTATAAAGACGGTAAGCCATGGTACTTCTTAGAAGAGAAATATCCTGCATATGGAAACCTTGTACCTCGTGATATCGCAACACGTGAAATTTTTGATGTTTGTGTAGAGCAAAAACTAGGTATTAACGGGGAAAACATGGTATATCTAGATCTTTCTCATAAAGATCCGAAAGAACTAGATATTAAACTTGGTGGAATTATTGAAATCTATGAAAAGTTCACAGGTGATGATCCTCGTAAACTACCAATGAAAATCTTCCCAGCTGTTCATTACTCAATGGGTGGATTATGGGTTGATTATAAGCAAATGACAAGTATTCCAGGATTGTTTGCAGCTGGTGAGTGTGATTATTCAATGCATGGCGGTAACAGACTAGGTGCTAACTCATTACTTTCAGCGATTTATGGCGGAATGGTAGCGGGACCAAATGCAATTGAATACATGAAAGGACTTTCAAAATCATCTGATGCTGTTTCATCTGCTGTATATGAGCAAAATGAATTAATCGAAACAGAGAAATTTAACAATATTTTAACGTTAGATGGTAATGAAAATGCGTATGTTCTTCATAAAGAGCTTGGAGAATGGATGACAGATAACGTAACAGTAGTTCGTGAAAATAAAAAATTACTAGAAACAGATGATAAAATTCAAGAGTTAATGGAGCGTTATAAACGCATTAACATTAACGATACGGCAAAATGGAGTAACCAAGGTGCTTCATTTACACGTCAACTTGCAAACATGTTTGAATTGGCTCGTGTTATTACAATTGGTGCATATAACCGTAATGAAAGCCGCGGTGCGCATTATAAACCAGAATTCCCAAATCGTGATGATGCGAACTTCTTAAAAACTACTATGGCGAAATTTGAGGGAGAAGGAAATGCACCAGCATTCCATTATGAAGATGTTGATACTTCATTAATTAAACCACGTAAACGTGACTATTCTTCAAAACATGACGTAGCTGCTAAGAATGAAGAGAAGGGGGATAAACAACATGTCTGAGAAAACAATCCGCCTTATCATTACGAGACAAGATGGACCAGATGCGCAGCCGTATGATCAAGAGTTTGAAATTCCATATCGTCCAAATATGAATATCATTTCAGCTCTTATGGAAATTCGTCGTAATCCTGTTGATGCAAAAGGAACTCATACGACTCCTGTTGCTTGGGATATGAACTGCTTAGAAGAAGTATGTGGTGCTTGTTCTATGGTGATTAACGGTAAACCACGTCAATCGTGTACAGCGCTTATTGATAAGTTAGAACAACCAGTTCGCTTAAAGCCGATGAAGACATTCCCAGTTGTACGTGATTTACAAGTTGACCGTAGTCGCATGTTCAATGCATTAAAACGTGTGAAGGCTTGGATTCCAATTGATGGTACGTATGATTTAGGACCAGGACCAAGAATGCCAGAGAAAAAGCGTCAATGGGCGTATGAACTTTCAAAATGTATGACATGTGGTGTTTGCTTAGAATCATGTCCAAACGTAAATAGTAAATCTGATTTCATTGGACCAGCACCGCTTTCACAAGCACGCTTATTTAACTCACATCCAACTGGTGAAATGCATAAAGCAGATCGCTTACGTGCAATTATGGGTGATGGTGGACTTGCAAACTGTGGTAACTCACAAAACTGCGTACAATCATGTCCAAAAGGTATTCCATTAACAACATCAATTGCGGCATTAAACCGTGATACAACGATTCAATCGTTCAAAGACTTCTTTGGTAGCGACAATAACTATTAATAAATATTGCCTCTTCGATTTGAAGAGGCAATATTTATATATAAATCCATTTTAATTTTTCGGCCTTTAAATCCCTGCTACGCAGAATAAAAAGTAACCTACACTCGTTTGCTCTTTCTGTTTTTACTTCGCATGTGGCAGAAAAAGGCCCTGACCGCTTCTATGCATGGCCAGATGCTCTCTCCCACCTAAAAAGAG
>NZ_NVPR01000042.1 GCF_002551815.1 Bacillus sp. AFS098217 | reverse complement strand
GATGGGAGAGAGCATCTGGCCATGCATAGAAGCGGTCAGTGCCTTTTTCCGCCCCATGCGAAATGAAAACAGAAAGAGCAAACGAGTGTAGCTTACTGTTTATTCTGCATAGCAGGGATTTAGATGTCGAAAAATGAAAATGGATTTATATAAATAACATAAGGAATCCATTTCATATAAACGTAGATTCCTTACAAAAAATCATTATTTCATTGTAACTTTCATTACTTCTGTTGCACCTTTTGTAGCTGATACACCTATGGTTGTATCGATAGATTCCGCTGCATCTGTGTTCGTAATAACGATTGGTGTGATTGTGCTCTTTGCTTTTTCACGAATTAATTCTAAATCGAAAGAAATTAATTTATCGCCTTTCTTAACAGCTTGTCCTTCAGCTACATGAGCTTCGAAACCTTCACCTTCCATTTTTACAGTTTCTAATCCAACGTGGATTAAGATTTCTGTACCATTTTTCGTTTTAATTCCAACAGCATGTTTTGTGTGGAATAATTGTACGATTTCGCCATCTACTGGAGCTACGACAACTCCTTCAGTTGGAACGATTGCAACACCGTCACCCATCATACGACCAGCGAATACTGGATCTGGTACTTCTTCAATATTTTTCACTTCTCCAGTTAATGGAGCTACGATTGTTTCTGCATTTGTTTTTGAACCAAAACCGAATAATTTTTTAAACATAGGATAGTCCTCCTTATAATTGGCTTAAAAACGTATATTTCAATCTGTAGTAAAGATTGAAATATACGTAAGACTTCATACTTCAAATACTATACTGTAAAAACGCTTTCGAAATAAATCGCATCATTACCAATAGAATCTTATTGTATCGCTTTGCAAAATTCCAGTCAATTCAGATTATCTGAATAACAATGAACTCCTTATCTTATATCTTCTCTGTTTTCTTCCTACTTATCTAGATATCTTGACAATATATTTGTTTTTTATAAATGATTTGTAAAATTTCTTCATGTTTTGATCGATATCAACTTGACTAAAGTAAGTAACTGATTTATTATAACTTACATAAGATAAGTAAATAACTTTTTGGAGGTTTTATAAATGATGAACATCGGTCTTCTTATTATTCGTCTTATTATCGGAATTACAATCATGGGTCATGGTACTCAAAAATTATTTGGTTGGTTTGGTGGCCACGGCCTGAAAGGAACAGCTGGCTGGATGGAATCAATCGGCTTACGTCCTGGCGTATTTATGGCATTTATGGCTGGAGCGACTGAATTATTAGGTGGTTTCTTATTCGCAGCAGGTATCTTTACTTGGGTTGGTGCATTATTTATCGTTGGTACAATGCTAGTTGCAATCTTTACAGTTCACGGTAAAAACGGCTACTGGGTAACACAAAACGGGTTTGAATATAACATGATCTTAATTGCTATTGCAGTTGGTGTTGCATTAACTGGACCTGGTGCTTACGTTTTACTTTAATCAACTATCTCAGTTTCAAAATATTTATAGATCCTAAAAGAGCAGCCCCCATTCTATACAAGATAGGGAGGCTGCTCTTTTTCTTTTTAAACCATTTACAAAAAGCGTCAAAAAAATATTTTTTTAGCAGGAGTTTTCCTTCATTATCTTGTAAACAAACAAAGAAGTATTCATATGAAGGAAGGGAGATTACAAATATGCTTTCGATTAACCCAAATGAACAAACAGAAAAAGATAATTATAAACTATTAACAGGGAGTATTATTCCGCGACCAGTGGCATTTGTGACTTCTATGACAAAAGATGGCGTTTTAAACGGGGCTCCATATAGCTACTTTAATATTGTTGCTGCTAATCCACCGCTCATCTCTGTTTCTGTACAACGAAAAGAAGGTGTGCGAAAAGATACTTCACGAAACGCAATTGAAAAGGGGGAATTTGTTGTACATATCTCCGATGAATCCTATGTGGAGGCTATTAACGCAACAGCTGCAAATCTCCCTCCAAATCAAAGTGAAATTGAATTAGCAAAACTAACTCCTATCGACAGTGATGTTATTTCAGTTCCAGGTGTAAAAGAAGCAAATATTCGAATGGAATGTGTATTAGAGCGTGTTATCCCACTCGGCGGAACAGAAGACTCCCCAGCATGCGACCTATTAATCGGCCGCGTTGTCCGTTTCCACATTGCAGAACATCTATACGAAAATGGACGCATTCATGCAGAAGAACTAAAACCAGTAAGCCGACTAGCAGGGCACAACTACGCAAAACTAGGAGAACAATTTGAACTTGTAAGGCCTATTTAAAAGTGGCGACGGCCCGTTCAGCTCTGACTGGCTAAGGTTCCTTCGCCCCAAAGGCGCTCTTTTCCTTTTGGGGCGGAAGGTTCTTAGACACGAAGAGCTTGCCGTCGGAACTGGATATCTTTAAAAGTGGAAGCGGCTCGCTTAGAATCGAAGGTGGATGGAGCCTCTGACATAGAGGCGACCTTTGCCTCGTAGGAAGACGCGAAGCCACCGACCATTCTTGCCGCTGGAACCAGATATACCTCAAAAATCCCCCGCCATTATAGGCGGGGGATTCATAAAAGAAGACAAAAAAGAATCAAAATTGGTCATTGCTCTCTCTAGCTATCATTGGTTATTAGTAACAAGTAACAGATATACTTTTCAACTTCACAGCTTCCGCTAGAGAAGTTTTAGACATGACTCCTACTCCTTTATTACACACGATTTTTTATTTAATTATACTTTCTCAGGCTTCTCTTCGAACGTAGGTACATTCTCTTTCTTTGGCTTTCCAAGCTTTACAACGAAGAAATATAAAGAAAGTAATGTAATTAGAAAAACGATTAAGAAGGGATACGGTGAAGAAAACATACGTGCTGTTTCTGTTTTACCCACAATAAATTTTAAAGAATCTATATCTAAGAACTCAGCAAACATCTGTACACCGAGCATACTAAACCAAAATACGAAAAAGCTAATAATGATACCAAAAATTTGTTTTATTCTTGTCATTCATATCATCCTTTCTATGTATATGGGCTATTTTATTATAACGAATATGAATAGAAACAATATGTCATACAGAAAGGAACTTATTTTACCATTCACGAATTAATTTAATCTAACCAAGTACTGCAGTTTGTAAAATAGCACCCCAAATGATTAGTCTACGCAGCCACCTTGGAAAAAAAGTTAACAGCTTAATATACCATTCCAACAATTTCTTCATACCCCTCACCTTTTCCTATTTTCTTACATAATAAAAGGGTTATACCGGAAAAAGAAGGATCAATCCAAAACCGACAAGAATGATACCGCCAAGTATTTCACCGTATGTACCGAGCATACGCTTTGCATGTCTCCCAATTAACAAACCAATCCACGCTAATATCATGCTAATGAATCCAAAGAGCAATATTGTTATAATCATTTGCGCTCCATAAATCCCAAGACTTAATCCAACCGAAAAGCTGTCGATACTCACACTAAATGCGAATACAAACAAACTAATCCCAGCAGGAGTAGACCTTGTATCTTCACTTTCTAAAATAGAAGAGTAAACAATATAAAAACCTAATCCAACTAATAAAATAGCCCCGGCAATCGTAGCAACTTGGCCAAATTTTTCCGATAAAAAGCGTCCAAGAATCATACCGAAAAATGGCATAAAAATATGAAACGCCCCTATTATCACACCGATATAAATAATTTGCCGCATTCTTAATGCTACCATACCCATGCCGAGGCTTACAGAAAATGCATCCATCCCTAAAGCGAATGCCATAATAATTAAAGGTACTAGTTGTTCAACCGTCATCCTTGTCCCTCCTCGGACGTGCTACTTCAAAATATGCTCATCCGAGGAGAAATAGAATCTATGAAAGTATTCTATTTATTAGAAAGACAAGTTACATACTCACCTACTCTTCAGTAATAATGTGATGTCCTGCCGCTTTCGTTAAGCGATTCATAATCGCATTCCCAATTCCTTCATTCGGAAATGATTCACTAAAAATAACATCTACTTTGCTTGCATCAAATGTTCTAAGTACGTCATATAATTTAGTCGCAACGGTTGCCAAATCACTTCTTACCCCACAAGATAATACAACATCCGCTTTATACACATGTTGATATTCCTCTGTCGTTAGTATACCGACTGTATATCCTTGTTCTTTCTTCTCATCCACAAGTTGTTGAATAAAATCACGAGATCCTTCGACAATACTAAGAGGTGCTTTCGGCGCATAATGCGTATATTTCATTCCTGGTGCTTTCGGTTTTTCGGTTTCATCCTTTAATGCAGGATCTAAAGAAACTGTTCCGATCACTTCTTCTAACTGCTCCTTCGTAATCCCTCCCGGACGTAAAATCGTTGGCACTTCACTCGTACAATCAATGACTGTTGATTCAACACCAACGCCTGTTGCACCGCCATCAACGATACCAGCAATTTTTCCATTTAGATCTTCATATACGTGAGAAGCAAGCGTCGGACTTGGTCGTCCAGAACGATTAGCGCTCGGTGCTGCCACAGGAACATTTGCTGCTTCGATAAGTGCCAGTGCCACTTCATGATCAGGCATTCGAACCCCAACTGTATCTAGTCCTGCTGTAACCTTCTCTGAAATCCCGTCTTTTTTAGGTAAAATAATTGTTAATGGTCCTGGCCAAAAGTGCTCCATTAATACTTCCGCAACTGGTGTAATTTCTCTTACAATCCCACTTAATTGTGATTTTGCACCAATGTGGACAATCAGTGGATTATCACTTGGTCTTCCCTTTGCTTCAAAAATTTTCGCAATCGCTTTATCGTTCATGGCGTTTGCCCCTAGCCCATACACCGTTTCTGTAGGAAAGGCGACCGCTTCATTTTCCCTTAATAATCTTGCTGCTTCTTGTAATTGTGGATAATCTTTTTTTGTTTCCACAACATTATCCACAACCCACATATTTGTATGCATTTTTTTCCACGTCCTTTTCTTCCATGAAATACTTGTCTATTTGTAGTTTACTATGAGATTTATCCAAAAGACAAACAAGGTTTATCCACAAAATGTGGATAAACCTGATTAATCAGTGGATAACTCTGTGAATAGCTGACAATTTAGTATTATTACATTCTGTTGTTTTATATTTTCACAAAAATGTTCTAGCTGTTTAATATCATCCGGAACTTTATCCTTTTCCACAGTTGTAAAGTCAAAAAACTGAAAGATTGTCACGGATTGTGGATGATTTGTGAGTAAATACAATTGCTGCATCCTTTTTTCTTTCATATACTGCAAAAACATTTCAAAAAAATATAAGAAGGTTTTATTATCCACAGTAGGTGTGAACAAACAAGAGCGAACAAGTGCATTCATTCCTTTTTGTTCATAACCAATGACAGCCTGTATTTCTCCCTCATCTTCCAATATCATAAATTGTTCATACAACTCATTTATTTTATCATCTTTTTTGTTAGCTTGTCCGAAAAAAGAATGTAATCTTTCAATATCAGCGTTTGTAGCAAAATAAGTCTTTTTCACAATAAATCCCTCCTCATTTCTATATATGAGAAGGGATGTACAAGTAGTACTTATTTAGAAAACAAAGAGGAAAATGCTTCTACAATAAACAGTTTTACTTCCGGTTCTTTTTCTTGCTCTTCTATTTCCACCGTTTGTTTTTGTTTCTGTTCCACAGGTTTTTCTGCTTTTTCCACAACTTCTTTTTCTTCTAGTTTTTCACTTCTCTCTTGGGCAGTCTTTGCATTTTTTACTTTCACGGCGGTTTGCACTTTTGTAGCAATTTCTTTTTCCGTTTCTTGCTTTGGAACAACTTCCTTATTTTGTTTTCTTACTTCTTGCTGTGATGTATTTTTTGCATTTGTTTTTTTCGATACTTCTTCTTTTTCTTGTTGTGGTACTACTTGTTCTTCTTCAACGGATTCTGCTTTTACAACATGCTCTTCTTTCTTTACAGCTGTTCCACTAGAGAAATCCAGAAAGCACATTGGCGGAAACAATACACACCACCAATTTGCTCCTTCACCCTTACCAATTGTAATCAGCACCGCTTCATATTCTCCTGCCGGATAAATGAAATTCCCGTATACTTTTGTAGGAAATTTTATATGTTTTCCAAATGTAACTTGAAATGATTCTTTACTTCCTTCTCGTTTTAACGTACTCGCAACTGTTTTTTCAATTTCTGGGATGTGACTCTGGATGACTTGGCGTGCTTCTTCAAACGATTTTAAATCGGCTACCCAACTATCAATTTGCATTTTTACTTCATCGCGCACTTTACGTTTTAGCGCTTGATCTTCATTTGAATCGCTATTCGCTAAAATGCGTAATCGAACCGCTTCCTTTGGAATAACAGCAGGTCCCTTTGCATCAGCTTTCATATATCCAAACTGCACAAGTAACTGTGCACCAATTAATAATAAAATAAAATAAGCAATCACTTGTTTTTTCATCCTCTGCACCGTCCCTTCTGTAAACAGTGTAGACACACTTACTTCTTTCTAAACTATTAAATTCTAAATCTATAGAAAAACTTTCAAGGAACCGATACAAACCTTTTCCTTTTTGAACGGGCGAGAGCGTCCGACCATGCATAGATGCGGTCAGTTCCTTTTTTTGCCCCATGCCATGTGAAAACACAAGGAGAAAATGAGCGGAGGTCTTCTTTTACTTTCATACCCGCGACTTGTATGCTAGGAGATATTTATGTATACATACAAATTGAAAAAACGATATAAGGCCTTTCTTTTTTTGATTGGAAGAGAGCGTCCAGCCATGCATAGAAGCGGTCAGTTCCTTTTCCTGCCCTATGCCAAGTTAAAACAAAGAGAGAAAACGAGTACAGGTCACCTTTTGTGCTTCGTGACAGCGACTTATGTGTTAAAAAGCCAAAATGGATTTATAAAAAAATGGAGTAAGGTTCTACCTTACTCCATTTCCGCAAATACCATACGATCTTTTCCGTTAATATCAAAAGCAACTTCTACATGAGCTTGTGGAAAGGCCTGCTCCAATAACCCTTTTACATCTTCCCCTTGCCCTACACCTACTTCAAAAGCAACAATTGCTTTTTTCTGTAACACCCTCGGTAACTCCTCCATAAAGCGACGATAAAAATCAAGCCCATCTTCTCCACCAACAAGTGCACGCTTTGGTTCATGCTCTTTCACAACCGAAGAAAGCCCTCTCCAGTCCTCTTCTGGTATATATGGAGGATTTGAAACAACAACATCTAACTTTTGCCCCGTTTCATAAAATGGCGATAATAAATCACCATGATAAAACGTCACATTCGCTCCTAACGCCTTTGCATTTTCTTTCGCAACCTCAATTGATTCCTGTGCAATATCTACTGTATACATATGAAGACCTTTATTTTCTAAAGCAAGTGTAATTGAAATCGCTCCGCTTCCCGTTCCAATGTCAGCTACATGAAGTTCCTGCTTACCAAACTTACGCTGGATTCTATTTAATACACCTACGATAAGCTCTTCTGTTTCTGGTCTTGGTATTAATACCTCTTCATTTACGAAAAATGAACGACCATAAAACATTTCGTATCCAAGCATATATTGAACAGGAATCCCATCAACATGTTTGTGGATAAATTCCGTAAAAGCCTTGTCTTGTTCCTCAGGTATCTCTTCACGCATGTTCATCATTAAACCTGTTCGATTCGTCTTTAATACATGACAAAGGACGATTTCTCCCGCATTTTCATCTCGTCCATTTTCTTGTAAAAAAGAAGAAGCCCATTTCAGGGCTTCATAGACACGCATTACTCAGCTGCCTCCATCTTTTGCGCTTGATCTTCCATCACTAAGGCGTTAATGAAATCATCTAACTTACCTTGTAAGATTTGATCTAGCTTTTGAATCGTTAAACCGATTCGATGGTCTGTAACACGGTTTTGCGGGAAGTTATACGTACGGATACGCTCTGAACGGTCTCCTGTACCAACAGCTTGCTTACGGTTTTGATCGTACTCAGCCTGAGCTTCTTGTTGGAACTTATCATAAACACGCGCACGTAATACTTTCATTGCTTTTTCTTTGTTCTTAATTTGTGACTTTTCATCCTGACAAGATACAACTACACCAGTCGGTAAATGCGTTAAACGCACCGCTGACATCGTTGTATTAACACTTTGTCCACCAGGTCCACTAGAAGCAAACGTATCAACACGAACATCTTTTTCATGAATATCAATTTCTACTTCTTCCGCTTCTGGTAATACAGCTACAGTTGCTGTAGAAGTATGGATACGTCCCCCAGACTCTGTTTCCGGAACACGTTGCACACGGTGTGCACCATTTTCAAATTTCAATTTTGCGAAAGCACCTTTACCGTTAATCATAAAGATAATCTCTTTATATCCACCTAATTCTGTATAGCTTGCCTCGATAATTTCAGTTTTCCAACCTTGCACCTCAGCATAACGGCTATACATACGGTATAAATCACCAGCAAATAAAGCAGCCTCATCGCCACCAGCAGCACCACGTACCTCCACGATAACGTTTTTATCATCGTTCGGATCTTTTGGAACAAGTAAAATTTTCAGACGCTCTGATAATTCCTTCTCTTGCCGCTCTAACTCAGAAACTTCTTCCTTTACCATTTCACGCATGTCAGCATCTAACTTATCTTCTAACATTGCTTTTGCATCTTTTAATTGCTCACGAACATCCTTATACTCACGGTATACCTCTACCGTTTCTTGAATATCAGATTGTTCCTTTGAATATTCACGAAGCTTATTCGAATCACTAATAATCTCTGGATCACTTAATAATTCGTTTAACTTCTCATAACGATTTTCTACAGCTTGCAAACGATCTAACACATCATTCACCTCAACATCCTAGTATCTAATATTATTAGTATATGGTACAAAATCAAAAAAACGCAAATTATTATTTTAAAAGCGTAGCCACCGACCATTCTTGCTGCCGGAGCTAGATATATTTAAAAGCGGAAGCAGCTCGTTCAGCTCTGACCAGCTAAGGTTCTTCCGCACACAAGGTGTTCTTTTCCTTTTGTGTGGAAGGTTCTTAGATGCGAAGAGCTTGCTGCTGGAGCTGGATACCTTTAAAAGCGGAACCGACCCGTACCACTCTTCATCTATTTTCGAAAAAAACCCGCTCTATGAAGCGAGTTTCACTTATCCTTGTTTTAGAGGTACTGCATGGCAATGACGACAGCGCGGCTCATACGACTCTGAAGCGCCAACTAAAATAATTGGATCATCAAATACAGCTGGTTCTCCATCGATTAAACGTTGTGTACGGCTTGCCGGAGACCCACATACAGAACAAACTGCTTGCAGCTTTGTTACATGTTCAGCAATCGCCATCAGCTGAGGAACTTGTCCAAATGGTAGACCACGGAAATCTTGGTCTAAACCGGCTACAATGACACGATAGCCACGATTTGCCAATATTTGCACCACTTCCACAATGTCCCCATCAAAAAATTGCACCTCATCGATTGCAATAACGTCCATGTCTTCTGTTATATGTTTAAATATATCCTTTGAAGCTGAAACAGGTACTGCTTTTACCTTTAATCCATTATGTGATACAACATCTTCTTCACTATAACGGTTATCAATACATGGTTTAAATACAATTGCATGTTGCTTTGCAAATTGTGTACGGCGTACACGGCGGATGAGCTCTTCTGATTTTCCAGAAAACATACTCCCGCAAATCACTTCAATCCAACCGTTTTGATTTATTAAGTACATTGAGCTCTCCTTTCATCCACTTTTATTATACAAAGTAGGGTAAAGGTTTAATATTTTCGCAAAAAAAACAGACAAGCGAATACATACACTTGCCTGTTTTATGTTTTTTATTACTTAAGACCGTATTTCTTGTTGAAGCGGTCAACACGTCCGTCTGCAGTAGCAAACTTCTGACGTCCAGTGTAGAATGGGTGAGAATCAGAACTGATCTCAACTTTTAGTAATGGATAAGTGTTTCCATCTTCCCATTCAACCGTTTCGCTAGATCCTTTAGTAGATCCGCTTAAGAATTTGAAGCCTGTGTTTGTGTCCATAAATACAACTTTCTTGTAATCTGGATGGATTCCTGCTTTCATTCTTTTCATCTCCTTCCGCCCTGAATCATTTTCGAAACAGAGTTTTTCATCTTTAGCTGCAATCACAACTATATTGATGAAACACATATGATGAAATTATAACAAGGCTAACTTCATTTTGCAACTACCTGTTTTTGTCTTTTTATAAATAAAAAGCGAAGGTGGCTCGTTTAGAATCACAGGACATTGGAGCTCCCGAGAGAGAAGCGCTTTTTACTTCAACTGATGAAGCGAAATGGCCGGAGATTCTTGCCGTTGCAGCTGGATATACATGAGCTCGCTTCGCTCTAACCGGTGAAATTCCTCTCACAAAAAGCATAAAAAAACTCGCTTAATATAATAAGCGAGTCCTCATCATTTCCCTTTACTTCGTTGTTACATATCTTTTAGAATCTGCAACAATGTTTTGTAAAAATTCTTCATTTGTTTTCGTTTGGCGTAGCTTACGTAAGGAATTTTCAACAAAGTCTGGTGTATCGCGCATTGTTTTACGAATGCCCCATAGCTTGTCTAAATGTTCCTTCGGAATCAATAGATCTTCTTTACGCGTACCAGAACGGCGAAGATCAATCGCTGGGAAGATACGACGCTCAGCTAACGAGCGATCTAAATGAAGTTCCATATTACCTGTTCCTTTAAACTCTTCGTAAATCACATCATCCATACGAGACCCTGTATCAACAAGCGCTGTTGCTAAAATTGTTAAGCTACCGCCTTCTTCGATATTACGAGCAGCCCCGAAAAATCGTTTTGGTCTATGGAAAGCAGCTGGGTCAATACCACCCGATAATGTACGTCCACTTGGTGGAATAACAAGGTTGTAGGCACGTGCTAAACGGGTAATACTATCCATTAAAATAATAACGTCTTTTTTATGTTCTACAAGACGCATCGCACGTTCTAATACAAGCTCAGCCACTTTAATATGGTTCTCTGGCACTTCATCGAATGTAGAACTTACCACGTCACCTTTAACAGAACGTTCAATATCCGTTACTTCCTCTGGACGTTCGTCGATTAAAAGTACAATTAATTCCGCTTCTGGATGATTCGTTGTGACACTGTGAGCAATTTCTTTTAACAAGATTGTTTTACCAGCCTTTGGAGGCGCAACAATTAAACCACGTTGTCCAAATCCAACTGGTGCCATTAAATCCATGATGCGTGTTGATAATTTCTTCGGCTCCGTCTCCAATTTCATTTGACGATCTGGATATAACGGTGTTAATGCAGGGAAATGCACACGCTCTTTTGCTGATTCTGGATCATCACCATTTACCGCTTCAACCTGCAGTAATCCAAAATAGCGTTCGTTTTCTTTCGGTGGTCGTACTTTACCAGAAACTTTATCTCCATTACGCAAATCGAAGCGACGAATTTGCGAAGCCGAAATATAAATATCTTCTGAGCTTGGAGAATAGTTGATTGGACGTAGGAATCCAAATCCTTCTGATTGGATAATCTCCAGTACACCTTCCATGAAAAAGAAACCTTCTTTTTCTGCTCGAGCTTTTAATATAGCAAAAATTAACTCTTTCTTTGTTAATTTGCTGTAATACGAAATCTTGAACTCTTTTGCAAGCTCATATAACTCTTTTAATTTCATGTTTTCTAATGCTGCAATTGACAAATTCATTTAGACACCACACTTTAATATTATTCTCTTTTCACATGGGTAAAGGGGAAAAAATACGGAAGGCAAATACATAGTAATGAAAGGCAATAAGTTCAAGTAGGGTAATATTCACTATTGTAACCTTTTTGTCTAGTTTTAATCAATACGTTGTAACACAAATACAAGAAGCGCAGACAAGAAATTTTGTCTCCGCTTTTTATATTGCTTCTGTTTTTTCTATTTATCTCATTTTGCAGAAGGCTGTGCGAGCCATTTCCACTTTTATTTAATCCAGCTCCGGCGGCTAGAAGGATCGGTCATTTCACCCCTTCCTGCGAGGCAAAAAGCACCTCTTCTTCAGGAGTTCCAATGCCCTTCCCTTCTAAATGAGCCGCCTCCGCTTTTTACTTAATAACCAAATTAGGTTTTTTATTTAAGCTATGGCGTCCATCAACGAAGCGAACTGTTCCAGATTTTGCACGCATAACAAGGGATTCTGTTGTACCAACGCTGCCTTTAAATTGAACACCGCGTAGTAATTCACCATCTGTGACACCTGTTGCTGCAAAGATTGCATCGTCACCTTTCACTAGGTCTTCCATGCGAAGGATACGATTTATATCTTCAATACCCATTTTTTTGCAACGTGCTAACTCTGCTTCATTTTGCGGAAGAAGTTTCCCATGAATTTCTCCACCTAAACATTTTAATGCAACAGCTGCAAGAACCCCTTCAGGTGCGCCACCAGAACCAAATAAAATATCAACACCTGTACGATCAAATGCTGTATTAATGGCCCCAGCTACGTCTCCATCATTGATTAACTTGATACGAGCACCCGCTTTGCGAATTTCTTCAATAATCGCTTGATGACGTGGTCGATTTAAAACTGTTGCCACAACATCTTCAATATCTTTATTTTTTGCCTTTGCCACGGCACGTAAGTTATCAATAATAGGTGCATCAATGTCGACCGCACCAACTGCTTCTGGGCCAACCGCGATTTTATCCATGTACATGTCAGGAGCATGTAACAAATTGCCGTGATCCGCGATTGCAATAACAGCAAGTGCATTCCAGCCTCCAGCTGCTACAATGTTTGTACCTTCTAATGGATCAACTGCAACATCGACACGTGGGCCATATCCTGTACCTAATTTTTCTCCAATGTATAGCATTGGCGCTTCATCCATTTCTCCCTCACCAATGACAACTGTACCTTTCATCGGAATTGTATCGAATACATCACGCATTGCTGATGTTGCTGCACCGTCTGCCTCATCTTTTTTCCCGCGTCCCATCCAGCGCGCTGATGATAATGCTGCAGCCTCTGTTACACGTACTAACTCCATAGATAAACTTCTTTCCACAATAATCCCTCTCCTTTAAGTCTGAATATTTATGCCGTATTTTGTGAACTGTTTCTTTCTATTAAAGTGCAGCTTCCGTCAGTAGTGATTCTTCGTTCCCCATTAACGGAAGCACCACCACTTCATTTGTATTTTTTACTAGCTAGTAAAAAATACACTATTATGCATTTTTCATTTCTTCAATCTCTTGCTGCGTCATTTGTTCCCGCCAAATATTTGCACCAAGCCCCTTAAGCTTGTCTACTATATTTTCATAGCCTCGATCAATATGTTCGAGACCTGTCACTTCTGTAATTCCATCAGCCATTAATCCTGCGATTACAAGCGCAGCTCCTGCTCGCAAATCGCTAGCCTTCACCTTTGCTCCTTGTAACAATACCGGACCCGTCACAATGGCAGAACGGCCTTCTACTTTAATTTGTGCATTCATTCGGCGCAATTCATCAATATGTTTAAAACGAGCACCGTAAATTGTATCCGTTACAACTCCAGTTCCATGTGCCTTTGTTAAAAGCGTTGTAAAAGGTTGCTGCAAATCCGTCGGAAAACCTGGATATACAAGTGTTTTTATGTCAACCGTCCTTAACCTACGATTGCCATTCACCGTAATTTGATCATCATTCGTTTCAACTTGCACACCAGCTTCTCTTAGTTTTGCAGTAATTGACTCTAGATGTTGCGGAATGACATTATCAACCGTTACCTCTCCGCCAGATGCGGCTCCTAAAATCATATACGTACCCGCTTCAATACGGTCTGGAATAATAGAATGGTGACAGCCGTGCAAGGAATCTACACCCTCGATACGAATCACATCTGTACCAGCACCTTTAATTCTCGCACCCATACTTGTTAACAATGTAGCTACATCAATAATCTCCGGCTCTTTTGCCGCATTTTCAATCACAGTTCTGCCTTTTGCCCGTACAGCTGCCAGCATAATGTTAATCGTAGCTCCCACACTTACAACATCCAAATAAATGCGCGCCCCTCTTAGTTCATCTGCTCTTAAATAAATGGCACCTTGCTCATTTGTAACATGTGCACCTAGCGCTTCAAACCCTTTAATATGCTGATCGATTGGTCTTGGTCCTAAGTGACATCCACCAGGAAGCCCAATTACAGCTTTTTTGAAACGACCAAGCATCGCGCCCATCAAGTAATAAGAAGCACGCAATTTTTTTACTTTTCCATTTGGTAAAGGCATCGCAACCATTTGGGAAGGATCAACCGTCATCTCTTCCTCCTGACCATACGTTACAACTCCCCCAATTTCCTCTAATAGGTCTCCTAACATCTTCACATCTGAAATATTAGGTACACCACCGATGGTTACTGGAGTATCAGCCAAAATTGTCGCTGGAATTAGAGCAACAGCACTGTTTTTTGCACCGCTCACGCGAATCGATCCGTTTAAAGGTCTTCCACCTTCAATCAGCAACTTTTCCATGTTGAGCTCCCTTCTTATGAATGTATTTCCTTTCGGCTTTTCTTTTTAATAAAGAAAAACGAAAATCTTTCCTTAAGAATCTCATTCGTTCAGCAAACTAGCAACATAAAGCTTCCATTCGTTTTTATTTCTTCCCCGCCCTAAACTTAACAAGCAGTAAGACCTCACCTGAAAATGGTTATGCCTTAAAGAAATAGATGAAGACTAACTGCCTATCAAGCTTTGTTCATCGATTGCCTTAGATACATTATCACATTTATTAATAGGACTATGCACATTATGTTCCACTTTATATTTATAAAAGAAGTAAAAAAATCTCTATCATATATAGG
The DNA here is from genome assembly GCF_002551815.1 of Bacillus sp. AFS098217. Taxonomy (GTDB): domain Bacteria; phylum Bacillota; class Bacilli; order Bacillales; family Bacillaceae_G; genus Bacillus_A. The sequence goes on along the minus strand of NZ_NVPR01000042.1, from coordinate 43,446 downwards.
TAATATGAAGAAATGTATAAATTTAATTAATCTTAAGACTTGTTCACGCTTTCATTATACAACGAAAGGAAACCGTCTAAAAGACTAGACGGTTTCCAAAACGGAATTTTATTCTTACGCTTTACCGTTAGAACCGAATTCACGAATTTTACCAATAACAGTTGTTTTGATAGCTTCGCGGCCAGGTCCGATAAATTTACGAGGATCGTAAACTTCTTGGTCTTTATTTAATACTTCACGAACAGCTTTTGTAAACTCGATTTGGTTCTCAGTGTTTACGTTGATTTTTGAAGTACCTAAAGAAATAGCTTTTGTGATGTCAGCAGTTGGGATACCAGTACCACCGTGAAGTACTAAAGGTACACCAGTGAAGTCACGAACTTGTTCCATTTCTTTAAATCCTAAGTTAGGCTCACCTTTGTAAGGACCGTGTACAGAACCTAAAGCTGGAGCTAGGCAATCGATACCTGTTGCTTCAACAAGGTGTTTACACTCTTCAGGATCAGCGTAGATAACGCCCTCAGCGATTACGTCATCTTCTTGTCCGCCAACTGTTCCAAGCTCAGCTTCTACAGATACATTACGAGCGTGTGCATATTCTACTACTTTTTTAGTAGTTTCTACGTTTTCTTCGAATGGGTGGTGAGAAGCGTCGATCATTACAGATGTAAAGCCTGCATCGATTGCTTCTTTACATTTTTCAAAGCTTGAACCATGGTCAAGGTGAATCGCTACAGGAACAGTGATGTTCATTTCTTCGATTAAAGCTTTAACCATAGCTACAACTGTTTTGAAACCAGTCATATGACGAGCTGCACCCTCAGATACACCTAAGATTACAGGAGATTTTTCTTCTTCCGCAGCAGCTAAGATAGCTTGAGTCCACTCTAAGTTGTTCATGTTGAATTGACCAACTGCGTATTTTCCTTCTAGTGCTTTGTTTAGCATTTCTTTCATGGAAACTAAAGGCATGATGAATCCTCCTAAAAAACGTTTTTTGTATCCGATAAGTTCTTATCGCTGGTAGTATGACCAGGATAAGGAAAAATATGTATATCAACATACCGGACTTTTTTCTACACTCAATAGGATAACAACTTGTACTCAAAAACTCAACTGTATTCACCTGCTCATCAGTCCATGTAAACGCTTTTTTTCGTATTTTTTATAAAAAATTCATTTTTATGCCTCTATAGTGATTTCACTTCTCACTGCCTGACGAATTTCATCAATATCAAACGGCTTAGCAAAGTGCATTAAAGCCCCTAAATCTTTTGCTTCTTGGATCATATCAAGTTCTCCATAAGCAGTCATTAAAATAACTTTAATATCTTCGTTAATTTCTTTTACATGTTTTAAAATCTCTATACCATCCATACCTGGAATTTTCATATCTAAAATAACTAAATCTGGATTATCTTTTTTCACGATATCTAAAGCTTGAAATCCATTTGCAGCTTGGAACGTTTGATAACCTTCTTTTTGGAACACTTCATGCAATAACACACGAATGCCATATTGATCATCAACGATTAAAATTTTCCCTTCCATAATCCCCCAACCTTTCTATGTAAGTACAAGATTAAAAGCTTCTTATATCTTATCCGATTTACTTTCGATATTCTTTATCAAATTCCTTCCTATTCTTTCTTATTTTACCGTTTCCTATTTTGATATGCTACCCCTATTACTTCGCCTTTCTACAAAAATAGGCTATAATGAAAGCCGCCTAACACAATCGAAAGGAGCAGTCCAATGTTAAAAATTTTTTCTACTCAGCTAAGTGGCTATTTCACAAGAATTTCTCAAAAAGAAGAGATGAATATAGAAGATAGTGCCCGTCTACTTGCTCAAGCATTAGTTGGTGATGGCATCATTTATTTACACGGTACAAACGAAATGGAAGGCGTTGTCTCTGAAGCCTTATGCGGCGCAGAGCCAATGAAACAAGCAAAACGCTTAATAGATAATGGAAAACAAACAGAAGTTACCTCCGCAGACCGCGTACTTCTCATCAGTCGATTTTCAACAGATGAAGAAATTGTTTCAATCGCAAAGAAATTGCAAGAAGAAGGCCAATCTATTGTTGGGATTTCAACCGTTCAAGAAGGCTCTGAATCCCTAGAACAATATACAGATGTACATATTGATACAAGGCTATTAAAAGGCTTAATTCCAGACGATGAAGGCAACCGTTATGGATTCCCAAGTTTAATCTTATCTTTATTGGCTTATCACGGCTTAAAATTTACAATTGACGAAATGATTAATGAATATGAATAAAACAAAAAAGGCGCCGTTCAGGACGCCTTTTCTTTTTTTACTTACCTTCTTTATTCGTAATAGAAGCTTTTACGAAATCATGGAACAATGGTTGTGGACGGTTTGGACGAGATACAAGTTCTGGGTGGAACTGTGCTGCCACGAACCAAGGATGATCTTGTATTTCAATGATTTCTACTAAGCGACCATCTGGGCTTGTACCAGAGAAGATGAACCCAGCGTTTTCCATTTCTTGACGGAATTGATTATTGAACTCATAGCGATGACGATGACGTTCATAAACAACTGGCTCATTATACGCATTGTAAGCATTTGTTTCTAAAGCAAGCTTACATGGGTATAGACCAAGACGAAGTGTACCACCTAGATCTTCTACATCTTTTTGTTCTGGTAATAAATCGATAATTGCATATGGCGTGTCAGGATTGATTTCAGAAGAGTTAGCTCCTTCTAATCCTAATACGTTACGTGCAAATTCGATTGATGCAAGTTGCATGCCTAAGCAAATTCCTAAGAATGGAACTTTGTTTTCACGTGCATATTGAATTGCAGCGATTTTTCCTTCTACACCACGATCGCCGAAGCCACCTGGTACAAGGATACCGTCTGTGTCGCCAACTAATTCTTTTACGTTTTCTGCTGTTACATGCTCAGCGTTTACCCATTTCACTTCTACATCTGTATCAAATGAATAACCTGCATGACGAAGTGCTTCTACAACAGAAATATATGCATCTTGAAGCTCTACATATTTACCAACAAGAGCGATTTTTGTTTTCTTAGAAAGATTACGCACTTTTTCTACTAAAGCAGTCCACTCTGTCATATCTGCAGCTGGGTTGTCTAGTTTTAAGTGATCGCAAACGATTTGGTCCATGTTTTGCTCTTGAAGAGATAATGGAACTGCATATAATGTATCTGCATCGCGCGCTTCGATAACTGCTTTTTGATCGATGTCACAGAATAAAGCAAGCTTGTCTTTCATATCTTGAGAAACAGGCATTTCTGTACGAACAACGATAATGTTTGGTTGAATACCTAAGCTACGAAGTTCTTTAACGCTATGTTGCGTTGGTTTTGTTTTCATTTCACCCGCTGCTTTTAAGTACGGGATTAATGTACAGTGGATGTACATTACGTTGTCACGACCAATATCACTCTTAATTTGGCGAATTGCTTCTAGGAATGGTAGAGACTCAATATCCCCAACTGTTCCTCCGATTTCTGTAATAACAACGTCTGCATTTGTTTCGCGACCAGAACGGTATACACGTTCTTTAATTTCATTTGTAATATGAGGAATAACCTGAACTGTTCCTCCTAAATATTCACCACGACGCTCTTTTTGAAGAACTGAAGAGTAAATTTTACCTGTTGTTACGTTGCTGTATTTGTTTAAGTTAATATCAATGAAACGCTCATAATGACCAAGGTCTAAGTCTGTTTCTGCGCCATCATCTGTTACGAATACCTCACCGTGTTGATATGGGCTCATTGTCCCTGGGTCTACGTTAATGTATGGGTCAAACTTTTGAATTGTTACGTTTAAACCACGATTTTTTAAAAGTCTTCCAAGAGATGCTGCTGTAATCCCTTTTCCTAAAGACGATACTACACCGCCTGTTACAAAAATATACTTAGTCATGAAAATGCTCCCTTCTACTTTGTTGTTATATAATCACCGTTGCAGAGCGCAACGTATGTAGATAACACTATATCTATCTTATTGTTAGACTCTTTTTATTTTCTAAACAAAAAACAAAAAAGAAAATTGCTCCCCTCATTACAAAAAGTAATAAGTAGGGAGCAATTTTCTTTTATATTTACACTTTAAAAGTATTATCGTCCTGTTTTAAAGAGCCCAAAAATGATTCTACATGGACGATAATGAAAAGTCAAGAACTACAGTTCTTCCTCTTCCTCTTCTTCTGTTTCATCATACTCAAGTTCTTCATCGGCGAAGTCTTCATCATCATCATCTTCGTCATCTAAATCATCAAGATCTTCATCTTCTTCAAGAACCTCGTCCAAATCTTCTACATCGTCATCATTGTCGTCTTCATCATCGAAGTCGTTTTCATCTTCTTCAATGTAGTCATCAAAGTCATCTTCTTCAACTTTGCGCTTTTTCTTAGGTTTTGGTTGTGGTAGGATTTCTTCATCAATTTGCTCATATGGGTACCAGCTGCGCAAGCCCCAACGATTTTCTCCTAAATTAATGAAACGTCCATCGATATTTAAATCTGTATAAAATTGTGCGATTTTCGCATTAACTTGCTCTTGAGATAGTCCCAGCACTTGAGCGATTTCTTGAACTAAATCCTGGAATGACGTTGCTTGTCTTTTATCCTCTAAAACACTATGTACAACTTCAATCATGGAAAATTCTTGTAGCTCTTCTGGTGAATATTGCTTAAAATCCACTTATGCGGCACTTCCTTTCTTAAAATATAATCCTATATATAACGACCTGTTTAAAAAAATCCATACTATTCATTATAAACAAAACTCCAACAAATATGCTACAAAAAAAACATGAAACTTTCACAAGAGAGTAATAAAAGTTATTACGGATTATAATTTACGAGAGCAACCTTTTCGTAACTAGCTTTCTATTTCGTGCTTCAATCAAGGAAGTACCAATTGAAAGTAAGCCCAGCACCTTCAAATCATTTCACTTTATTTCGGAAGCATATGTGCTCCATGCAATACATACCTTATTTGCATCTCTGTATATTCCTCTAAAGTGTAAAGTTTTTGCAGAGCCCATCGTCTAAATCCCCACATTTGTCCTTGAATAAAAATATTATGAGCAAGTAGCTGAATTTCCTTCTTCGTTAATGTAAACGTCCCATTTTTCGTACACTGCTCTAAAATATTCTCAAACATTCCCACCATTTGAAACTCTTTTTCTAACACGTATGGGAGAGATTCTTTCGGTAAAAACCGAACTTCTTGATACATAATTAATACTTCTTCCTGCAGTTCGTCCATTACTTTAAAATAATTTGTTATCGCTATTTTTAAACTTTCAACGCTTCCTTTTTCTGTGCAGACCACTTCTTCTAATCGTTCTTTTACATGTTCATAAATGCTATCACATACTAAATACAAAACATCATCTTTCGTACGGATATATTCATAAAGTGTACCGATACTAAAACCTGCTGCCCTGGCAATTTCCCTCGTTGTTGTACGAGGAAATCCCTTTTGCTTAAAAAGTTGCACAGCTCCTTTAATCATCTGCTCACGTCTTAATGCAACTAATTTCTCATCTTTTACCGATGCATGCACATTATGTTTAACCATCCCCTTCACCTCTCTCTACCATTTGGAAGGAAAAAGCGTAGGAAAATACCTACGCCTTCTCTCTTATTTCGTTAACATACGGGAAATGACAAGCCTTTGTATCTCTTGTGTTCCCTCATAAATTTGCGTAATCTTTGCATCACGCATGAAACGTTCTACTGGATAATCCTTCGTATAACCATAACCGCCAAATACTTGCACCGCCTCAGTCGTTACCTTCATCGCCGTATCCCCAGCGAACACTTTTGACATTGCGGATTCTTTCCCGTATGGAAGCCCTTCTGATTCTAGCCAAGCAGCTTGATAGGTTAGTAGCCGCGCTGCTTCTACATTCGTTGCCATATCTGCTAGTTTAAAACCAATTCCTTGCTGCGCGGCAATCGGCTTCCCAAATTGATGTCGTTCTCTCGCATAATCAACAGAAGCATCTAAAGCCCCTTGCGCAATACCAACAGCTTGCGCCGCAATGCCATTACGTCCACCGTCTAGTGTCTGCATAGCAATTTTAAATCCCTGTCCTTCTTCGCCAAGCAAATTCTCTACAGGAATGCGGCATTCTTCAAACATAATTTCTGTCGTTGGTGAAGAGCGAATGCCAAGTTTACTTTCTTTCTTACCAACGGAAAATCCTGGTGTATCACTTTCTACAATAAATGCACTTGTTCCGCGCTGCTTCGATTCTGGATCAGTCAATGCAAAAACAACATAAATATCAGCGATTCCACCGTTTGTAATAAAAATCTTAGAACCGTTTAAAATGTAATGATCGCCATCACGTTTCGCTGTAGTTCTCATTCCACCCGCATCCGAGCCAGAACCCGGCTCTGTTAAACCATATGCACCAATTTTCTTTCCTTCTGCCATTGGGCGTAAAAACTTTTGTTTCTGTTCCTCTGTCCCAAATTTAAAAATGGGCCACCCAGCAAGTGAAGTATGTGCAGATAGCGTTACACCTGTCGAAGCACAGACACGTGATAACTCTTCCACCGCAATCACATAAGCCAAGTAATCGCTTCCAATTCCGCCGTATTCTTCAGGCCACGGAATCCCTGTTAAACCAAGTCCCGCCATCTGGTCAAATAAAGAGCGGTCAAATCGCTCCTCTTCATCACGCTCTGCCGCTGTTGGTGCCACTTCATTCCTTGCAAAATCTCGAACCATTTTTCGTATCATTTCATGTTCTTCTGATAATTTAAAATGCATGTTTCTTTCCTCCCCACTTTCTAACCTTTATCCTGTAATAACAATCCGTAAGATATCCACCTTAAAATTCAGCAAAAACAAAGAAGCCAGGTGACGGACCAATTGTCCGTAAAAGTCCGATTGATTCAACTAATTAAAGTTTCACTTTATAAAGCCCTGCTAATCACAAGCCTTTGTATTTCGCTCGTTCCTTCATAAATTTCACAAATTTTTGCATCTCGGAAAAATCTCTCAACCGGATAATCTTTTGTATACCCGTATCCGCCGAATACTTGCACTGCCTCAATCGCAACCTCAACCGCTGTTTTAGAAGCAAATAACTTCGCAATAGATGCTTCCTTTCCACACGGAAGCCCTTGTGCTCTAAGCGATGCCGCCCTATATACAAGTAACCTCGAAGCCTCTACACTTGTCGCCATATCCGCTAACTTAAAACCAAGTCCTTGCTGCGCGGCAATTGGCTTCCCAAATTGCTCACGCTCCTTCGCATAATCCACTGCACAAGTTAACGCTGCTTCAGCAATTCCAAGTGCCTGTGCCCCAATGCCAATACGACCAACGTCTAAATTTGCCATTGCTACCTTAAAACCTTGTCCTTCTTCACCAAGTAAATTTTCTGCTGGCACCTTCATATCTTCAAATGTAAGCTGTACAGTACGAGAACCAAGTAACCCCATCTTATGCTCATCTTTTCCAACGATTAAACCTGGTGTATCTTTCTCCACAATAAACGCGGAAATCCCACTTTTCCCTGCATCTGGATTTGTAGAAGCAAACACGATATATGTATCTGCCTCACCTCCATTTGTAATAAAAACCTTTGATCCGTTAATCACATAATGATCGCCCTGTTTTACGGCTCTTGATTTCAAGCCACCTGCATCAGATCCTGCACTCGGCTCCGTTAAAGCGAATGCACCTAAATATTCACCCGTTGCTAGTTTAGAAACATATTTTTGCTTTTGTTCCTCTGTTCCAAAATATAAAATTGGATTTGTTCCAACCGATGTATGTACCGCCAAAATAACACCAATTGTTGCACTCACCTTCGATAGCTCCTCAATAGCTAATATATAAGAAATAAAATCCATTTCCGCACCACCATATTTTGCTGGTGCTGGAATCCCCATTAATCCAAGCTCACCCATTTTCGTTAAAATCTCTCTAGGAAACACCCCTTGTTCCATATTTGGAACAAAGGGAGCGATTTCCTTTTGTGCAAAATCTCGAACCATCTTTCTCATCATTTGCTGTTCTTCTGTAAAATGAAAATTCATATGCCCCGCCTCCATTTGCTATATATCTTTTTTCAATCACCGGGTAAGACCACTACTTTGTAAAAAAAGAGGGAGACCTACCTTTCCTTGTTTCCTATTCGTATACGTAGAAGCCACGACCTGTTTTTCTACCTAACCAACCCGCATTTACATATTTACGTAATAACGGACATGGACGATACTTACTATCCCCTAGCCCTTCATGCAATACTTCCATAATGTATAAACACGTATCTAAACCGATAAAGTCTGCTAATGTTAATGGCCCCATTGGATGATTCATACCAAGCTTCATCACTTCATCAATCGCTTCTTTTGTTGCTACCCCTTCATATAACGTATAAACCGCTTCATTGATCATCGGTAATAAAATACGGTTGGATACAAAGCCAGGGAAATCATTCACTTCAACAGGTACTTTACCAATTTTCTTTGTAATATCTTCAATTGTTTCGTATACCACATCATCTGTTGCAAGCCCTCGAATAATTTCAACAAGCTTCATAACTGGAACAGGATTCATAAAATGCATACCAATCACTTTCTCTGGACGTTTTGTTACCGCAGCTATTTCTGTGATTGGTAAAGAAGATGTATTGGTCGCCAAAATTGCATGTTCTGGAGCAATTTCATCTAAATTCGCAAAAATTTTCTTTTTAATATCCATCTTCTCAACAGCTGCCTCAATAACTAGATCAGCCTCTTTTACACAATCCAATTCAATCGTTGCTGTAAGACGATTTAACGTTGCTTCCTTAGAAGCTTCATCCATTCTGCCCTTCTCTACTTGGCGTGCTAAATTTTTTGTAATAATAGCTAATCCTTTATCTAATTGCTCCTGCTTTAAATCTTGCATATACACGTCATAACCTGCCATTGCACATACTTGTGCAATACCTGATCCCATTTGCCCCGCACCAATTACAACAATTTTTTGTACACTCATCTTTTCTCCCCCTCTTAATTAATGAACCTCAATCATAATTGCATCGCCTTGGCCACCACCGCTACAAATCGATGCGATTCCAATTCCGCCGCCGTGCTGCTTCAGCGCATGAATAAGTGTAACGATAATACGTGCACCGCTTGCTCCAATTGGATGTCCCATCGCAACTGCACCGCCGTTTACATTGATCTTTTCAGGGTCAATCCCTGCGATTTCCGCGCTGGCAATTGCAACTGCTGCGAAAGCTTCATTAATCTCAAATAAATCAATATCTTCTATTGTTTTACCAGTCTTCTTCAAAAGCTCGTTAATCGCATAACCTGGTGTTCTTGGGAAATCTTTTGCCTCTACTGCAATCGCGGTATGCCCTAAAATCGTTGCTAGCGGTTTTCTTCCTTCTTGCCGCGCTCTGTCCTCGCTCATTAATACGAGTGCCGCTCCGCCATCATTTAGTCCTGGCGCATTCCCGGCTGTTACTGCTGCCGTTTTATCAAATACAGGCTTTAACTTCGCTAACTTTTCAACCGTTGTATCTTCACGCGGCGCTTCATCTTTGGCAACAACAATCGGGTCTCCCTTTCGCTGCGGTACAGATACAGGTACGATTTCCTCTTCAAATCGCCCTTCCTTCTGCGCGGCAATTGCACGCTGATGACTACGATACGCCCATTCATCTTGCGCTTCGCGAGAGATCCCATCTTCCTTCGCAACTTCTCCACCATACACACCCATATGTATGCCGGAAAATGAACATGTTAAGCCATCTACTATATTTAAATCGGCAACTTCATTATGGCCCATCCGGTATCCCCAGCGCGCGCCTCGTAAAATATAAGGACTATTACTCATCGATTCCATTCCGCCTGCCACAATAAGCGTTTGATCGCCAGTGCGAATAATTTGATCGCCTAACGTCACAGCACGAAGACCTGATGCACAAACTTTATTTACAGTTTCCGTACGCGTCTCCCATGGAAGTCCTGCTTCTCTCGCGGCTTGACGCGAAGGAATTTGCCCCTGTCCTCCTTGAATAACCGTTCCAAATATAACTTCTTCAACGTCGCCCTCAGAAACATTTGCTCGTTCAAGCGCAGCTTTAATCGCAATTCCTCCAAGTTCCGTTGCTTTTACGTCCTTTAAAGATCCCCCAAACTTTCCAACCGGTGTTCTTGCAGCACTTAAAATAACTGTTCTGACCAAGTTTCTTTCCCCCATTTCTTTTTTCGGCGCTGAGCGCCCGCTCGATATTACTACGTTGAGAAGAGGTGCAAATCTTGCACCTCTATCTAAAGTTGTATGAATTCTTACATATGATTACATTGCTTCTTTCTTCGGCCCGATAACAGATCGTTCTAAAATCTCCGTTACATCAAGCGTTTGAACTTGTTCTTCTACTTCTTTTGCTTTCGTACCGTCACTAATCATTGTTAAGCAATACGGACATCCCGTACCAATAATTGACGGTTTCACAGCAAGTGCTTGTTCTGTGCGTGCAACGTTAATACGTGAACCTGTTGTTTCTTCCATCCACATCAGTCCGCCACCTGCGCCACAACACATACCTGTTTCGCGATTACGCTCCATTTCAACAACAGTTACGCCTGGAATCGCTTTTAAAATGCTGCGCGGCGCCTCATATACTTCGTTGTATCTTCCTAAATAACAGGAATCATGATACGTGATTGTTTCTTCAATTCGGTGAACTGGCGCTAAGCGCCCTTCTTTCACCCACTGTGCTAATAATTCTGTATGGTGATAGACTTCTGCTTGTAAGCCAAAGTCTGGATACTCATTTTTAAACGTGTTATAAGCATGCGGATCAATCGTAACGATTTTCTTCACACCTGCTTTTTCAAACTCCTCAATGTTCTTCGTCGCCATCTCTTGGAACACGAATTCATTTCCGAGGCGGCGCGGCGTATCGCCGGAGTTCTTCTCTTTGTTACCAAGAATCGCAAACGAAATGCCTGCTTTATTCATCAGCTTTGCAAATGATATTGCAATTTTCTGACTGCGATTATCATATGATCCCATCGAGCCAACCCAGAATAAATATTCAAATTCTTCGCCAGTTTTTGTTTTCTCTTTCACAGTCGGAACCGTTACTTCATCATCGCCTTGTCGCCATGTTTCACGCTCTTTACGATTTAGCCCCCATGGGTTCCCTTGGCGTTCAATATTTGTCATGGCACGCTGCGCTTCCGCATCCATCTTACCTTCTGTTAAAACAAGATAACGACGTAAATCAATGACTTTGTCAACGTGTTCATTCATAACTGGGCACTGATCTTCACAGTTACGGCACGTTGTACATGCCCAAATTTCTTCTTCTGTAATGACATCTCCAATTAAGCTTGGATCATAAGAAAGTGCCGCTGCCGATTCTTGTTGTCCTTGCCCCGCTGCCATCATCGCTAACTGATTTCCTTGTGTATTGTTAAACGCAACTGCCGGGACCCATGGTACTTTTGATGTCACCGCTGCCCCCTTATCAGTCAAATGATCGCGAAGCTTTACAATTAAATCCATTGGTGACAACATCTTGCCTGTCCCTGTTGCCGGGCACATATTTGTACAGCGACCACATTCTACACAAGCGTATAAATCAATAAGTTGTGTCTGTCTAAAGTCTTCAATTTTTCCAACACCAAATGTTTCTTGTGTTTCATCTTCAAAATCAATTTTTTCAAGTTTTCCTGGATTAGACAGACGTGTAAAAAACACATTGACCGGCCCAGCGATTAAATGTGCATGCTTTGATTGTGGAACATAAACCAAAAATGTTACCAAAATAAGTAAATGCACCCACCAAGAGAAATAGAACACCGAAATAGCTACGGTTTCATTTATCCCTGAAAAAACGTAAGCGATTCCAGAAGCAATTGGTTCGCTCCATGAAAGCTCCTCGCCATGCCATATAATGCCCATTCCGTTACCAAGTAGTACAGAAAGCATTAAGCCTCCGATAAAAATAAGAACAAGGCCTGATTTAAAATTACGTTTTAAACGAACAAGTTTTTCAACGTATCTTCTATAAAAAGCCCAAAAAACTGCGATTAAGATCATAAGTGTGATAATTTCCTGGAAGAATGTAAATGCAGGGTATAGTGGTCCAAGTGGAAGATGTGATCCTGGTGCTAGTCCTTTCCAAATGAAGTCAATTGCTCCAAATTGGACAAGAATAAATCCATAAAAAAACATAACGTGCATGATACCGCTTTTTTTGTCTTTCAATAATTTTTTTTGACCGAAAACGTTGACCTTGAGAATATCCCATCTCTCTTTAAAGCGGCGGTCAAATTCTACTTTTTTTCCTAATTGTATGTAGGCCATCCTCGTTCGTATAAGATATACAAACAAATATCCCGCATAAGCAATAACAACAATGGCAGCCAGCCAATTTACGATTAGTAAGCTATTCATTTTATGCTACCCCTCTCTTTGTAAGCCCTCTTTCTTTTAGAATCTTCAAAAATATAAAATTTTCTGAATTGTATCCCCTATTCCCATTATATAATGAGTGAGCATTCAGTCAACAGTTTTTTGTTATACAACAACACATTTTTTTCATAAAGCTATTTATTTAGGTGAAACTACAAAGTGAAACTTTAATTCGTAATGGTCTTACAATCCACAACTAGCAAAGTGAAAATAAATACGAGGGAAGGAGCTTAGTAATGGTCTTTTTATCTCTCTTACTAATATGTTTTGCCCTTTGGTTCATAATAGACCTTTTGTATGGAAGAATACTTCATTTAAAGCGACTAAAACCTCGCGCTTTTCCATTACGACGAAGCGACTTTCACCTTTATACATGTGGAACAAACTTATACAATGATTTATTTCATGACATCAAACAAGCAAAACACCATATCCATATTTTATTTTTTATTGTTAAAAACGATGAAATAAGTCAAACCTTTTTACAATTACTAATTAACAAAGCAAAACAAGGAGTCGAAGTACGTCTCCTCCTTGATCGTATCGGGAGTCATCAATTATCGAGAGAATCCATTCGCTCGTTACAAAAAAACGGTGTCTCTTTTTCGTTTTGTCACAAAGTAAAATTACCATTTCTCTTTTTTTCAGCGAATCAAAGAAATCATAGAAAAATTACGATTATTGATGGAAAAATTGGTTATATCGGCGGCTTCAATATCGGTGAGGAGTATTTAGGGCACAATTCTAAATTAGGGCTATGGCGCGATTATCATTTACGCCTGACTGGAGAAGGCGTACAAGATTTACAAAAGCAATTTTTACATGACTGGCGCGATGACACTTCTCAAGATTTACTAGAAAATGCGATTTATTTTCCAAAACAACAACCAGGCACCATGCTGCACCGTTTTATTCCAACAGATGGCGCTTACTTACAACAAACATTCTTAAACTTGATTGAGAGCGCTAAGAAAGAACTATACATAGGAACACCTTATTTTATTCCCGGAAAAAAAATTATGGATGCCTTATTACAAGCGAAAGGCCGAGGAGTTCATGTTACCATTCTTGTTCCTCATAAAGCCGATCATCCTCTCGTTCGAGAAGCAAGGCTGCCATATTGCCGAAAACTCATACAAGCTGGTTGCGATATTTATTCATTTCAAGAAGGATTTTTCCACGCAAAAATCATCATGGTAGATAACCATATTTGCGATATCGGAACAGCTAATGTTGATATGAGAAGTTTGTATCTCAATCACGAAATAAATTGCCTCTTATATGATGAAGCCTTTATAAAGAAAATTAAAACCGAAATTAACAAAGATATAGAAGCATCTACATTACTTTCTTGGAAAGATGTTACCTCCCTCACTATTGTTGATAAAGGAAAAGAATGGATTGGGACAATACTAGCGTTTTTCTTATAGAACCATTGAGCGTAAGCAAAAGGATTTGGCACTCTGATGGGCTCTCTTCTATAAGGAAAATAAAACGCAAAAACAACGTAACGTTACGTTGTTTTATGTTAAAAGAAGACGTCGTTTTTATAATGACAAAACCTTTACTTTATATGCTATTATTTAAATTAGCATTTTCCCCTTAGATTCAACTTTATTGAAACGGAGTAATAATATGATTAATCAAAGAAAGTATGTAAATTTTGTTATCATGTATATTCTTATATTTTTCCTTTGGATTATGTTTATTCCTAAAGGCTGGAGCGGAAAGGAGTTTGGCATTATCTTCTTATTTTCCTTCGCTGCTATTTTCTCCTGCGCTTGTTTGTATAAAGCTATCCACAAGATGAAAAGTGGAGAAAAATTATTTTGGATCTTAATCTTATGTACATGTTTATGCAGTTTCATAATGGAAATCACTTTATTTTTACAGTCTTTTTCTATTTATAAACAATCTATACTTTCACACGAGGCAGTTCCCTTTTTCATCATACAATACATTTTATTATTTACTGGTTTTGCAATAAAATTCACAAAACATTATTCTATTAAAGGTCTTTCCCAGTTTTTATTCGATAGCATATTTATCATTATTATGAATATCTATTTTATCCTTACTATCATACTCAACATTTCACAACTTAGCGACATAACAAACGAAATGTGGGTTATAACGGGATACTTCATTGCGCAATCATTAATGATATATGCTGTCATTAGCCTATATAGAAGAGAGCAGCATTCTTCTAGTAGAATTGCGTTAATTATCGGTTTTGCTATTATACTTATTTATGGATATGTTTATATTTTCCAACTAAATAGAGGTGTAGAAATCTCTGCTGAATTTACTTATTTCATCCATACCGCTTCTATACTCTCAATTGGTTTATCCTCACTACTGTATGTATTCAATAAACCAATTCAGCACGAAACAAAGATGAAATATTATCCATTTGATTATGTACGATTTATTTTGCCGTACTTTAGTCTAATCATAACTTTTATCTTTATAATCTCAGAGCTTGCAGACAAAAAACCTATGTTAATTGGATTTGCACTATCTCTTATCTTATTATTCTTAAGACAATTATACATGTGGAAAGCTAATCAAAAACTAATTAATACATATGAAAAGTTGACTACACAATTAGAAGGTAAGGTCGAAGAAGGAGCATTCGCTCTTTCTAAAAGTGAGCAAAGATATAAATCGCTATTTGAGGATCATCCCGATGCTGTATTTTCACTAGATATGGATGGAATTTTCCAGAGTTCGAATAAAGCTTGTGAAAGTCTCTTTACAGCCTACTACTGTGAAGTCACCAGCTATTCTCTTTTACATTTTATTGATGCACAAGACCATGAACTTCTAAATAGAGCATTACAAGTTACAAAAGAAGGCAGGCCCCAAACACTAGAAGTACGAACAAAGAAAAAAGAAGGCTATTACTATTATCTTCAGGTTACACTCATTCCAATTTCAATTGAAAAAGAAGTGGTTGGGATGTTTGGTATTGCTCGTGATATTACAGCTTTATATGAGCAACAAAAACAAGTCGAACATTTAGCATTTCATGACGCACTTACAGGACTACCGAATCGTCGAAAATTTGAAAAAGACTTACGCTCTGTTTTAGAGGAGGCACAAACGAATTTAAACGATGTTGCTGTATTGTTCCTTGATCTAGACCGATTTAAAAAAATTAATGATCGTCTAGGACATGATGTTGGGGATTTATTATTGATTGAAGTAGCAAAAAGGTTGAGAGGTTGTCTGCGCTCAAAAGATATTGTTGCACGTCAAGGCGGGGACGAATTCACAATTTTACTGCCGGATATGTATTCTGAGAAAAGTGCCTCTTTTATAGCTGATCAAATATTAACAGTATTAAACAAGCCATTCTTTATCCAAGATGAAGAACTTTCTATTACACCAAGTATTGGCATTGCAATGTATCCCGATTATGGCACTCACGCTACAGAATTAATGAAGCATGCAGACATGGCTATGTATCGTGCAAAGGCAAGCGGAAAAAATACATATATTTTCTTCTCAAAAGAAATGAGCATTGCCGAAAATGAAATACACTTTTTAGAAAGCGAGCTTTCTAAAGCGCTACAACAAAATGAATTTTTCCTTGAGTACCAGCCTCAAGTCAATATGAAAACAAAACAAATCATTGGATTTGAAGCATTAATTCGTTGGAAACATCCAAAGCTCGGTACTGTATCCCCAGCACAATTCATCCCGCTGGCAGAGGAAACAGGATTTATTATTGAGCTTGGAAACTGGATTCTCCGTACCGCTTGTTTAGAAGCGAAAAGATGGCACAACCAAGGTTTTACTCATTTAAAGGTTGGCGTGAACCTATCTGTCGTACAATTTAATCATGCAGACCTCATTCCAACTATTTCAAAAGTATTAGAGGAAACAGAATTAATCCCAGAAGCATTGGACATTGAAATTACAGAAAGCATTGCCATCAATAAGAAGCAATCTGTCATCGAAAAACTAGAACAACTTCAGAAACTCGGTATTCAAATTTCAATCGATGACTTTGGAACTGGCTATAGTTCTTTATCTTATCTAACAAAATATCCTATTAATACATTAAAAATTGCAAAAGAATTCATTAGTGAAATTAAAAATAGTCCTCTAGAAGAAGCAATTATTTCTTCTATTATTACATTGGCAAAAAAACTACAGCTGAATGTTATTGCTGAAGGCGTTGAAACACATGAACAATGGTCATTCTTACACAATCAAAATTGTGACCACATTCAAGGATTTTTAATTAGTAAACCTGTTTCTAGTAAAAATGTCTGGATGTTACTTCAACAAAAAACAACCGTCTAAATTTAGACGGTTGTTTTTAATATTCAAAAGGCAGATCAGAAGCTAATTGTACCTCTTGATTATTAGCAGGGATTACATGATTTTTTTCTAAAGCTGTACCTCCTGCTGAAATACCCCATGCCATCGCTAACGTCAACAAGCTGCCAATAAGTAACTTTTTCATATTCCATCCCCCTTATACTCTTTATTTTAATATATCATTAAAACTTATCTATATCGTATGCAATTATGCATATCCAATTTTAGGTAATTATTTGTTTATCTTTTTATTTAAAAGTATATCTTTATAGGCATGTAATTCTAATAAATCGAAAAAGAAATAAGCTTTTTCATAAGATGAACGAATTTCTTCCTCTGTATATTTTAATTTTTCAAGACACTCACCTTTTTGATAATATAGTTGTCCAATCAACACCATACTGTTAATTCGACAAGAGATTTCGATCGCCTTTTTAACTTGGTAAAGAGCTTCCTCATATTGATTATCTCTATATAATGCCTTAGCATGATTATATCTAACCTTCACAACAAACTCTTCATTGCTATGCAGGGATTCTAATTGTTTCAATATATCCTCAAATAACTCAATACTCTTTTTGAAATATCCATTCTCCGCATAAATATTAGCGATAGCATTTTCTATGTACAAGTTTTGAAACATGTCGATTCCTACTAATTGTTGATGCAGTAATTTTTTTAATTCCAAAATACAATATTCATAATTTATCTTTTTTAACATATATGCTGCTATATGGTACTGCCAATGAAGAAATTGTTGAAATTCAGGATGACATTCATCCTTTTTTAATTCAGTCCAAACCTTATCATAAATTTCCTTATACTTCTTTTGCTTACACAATAATATAATATGATCCTTGAATTGCTTCTTTCTTTCAATATCAGAATAAATGAGAACTTCATAAAAATGAATTATGGGAACTTGTAATTTCGCTGCGATTCCTTGCAGTATATCCATACTTGGATATACTGCACCTGATTCAATTCTACTTACTTCCGATTGATGACATATATTATCAGATAACTGTTTTTGCGTTAAACCCCTCATCATTCTAATCTTCTTTATTTCGCTTCCTAACTTTTCTGCATGCATGTTTGCTCACCATCCCATTACAGTAATCTAATTTTTCTAAGTGGTCATACCACTACAATAATTCTTTTTCGACAATTTTTGATATGAAATAATGCATAATATATATATAATTCAGCAGATTTTTCATACAATTCACCTCATACGAATACAAGATTAGGAGTGTTAGAGATGAATTATAAAAAAATCGCTAGTGCTTTTGTTGCTTTTGGTCTTCTCTGCCCTTTATCAACAGAAGTGATTCACGCCCAAGAAGTTGATAAAAAGGAAGTAAAAGTTGAAATTGCTCAACCCGGTTTAACAATCGGAACGTTAACAGAACCGCAAAATGATACGAAAGAAAATATTGCAAAAAAATACTTAAAAGGTGAAGTACACGGGGCCAAAGCACAGCAAGACCAAGTTACCACTGACAAAAACGTTGATTTTCAACCTACAAACAAAGAAACAAAAGAAAATCAAACAGAAATACGTCTTGCACAAACATATAAAAATTACAAAGTATACGGTCAAGATCTCATTGTTAAAGTAGATAAAAATGGAGTAATTACGACTGTTAGTGGTAAAGTAGCCCAAAATTTAGAACAACACCCTAATCTTACTATAACAAATTTTTTGTCGAAAAATGAAGTGAAATCTACATTACGTAATACTCTTCAAGTTCCAGATAATGCAGTAGAAAAAGAATTTTCTAGTGAAACTTTCGTTTATACGAAAAAAGATGGAAATTATACATTTGCAGAGGTAATGACATTTACATATGAAAATGATGCTCAAATTATAAACGGTCACGCAATCATTGATTTAAAAAATAGTGACGTACTCTTCCAAGAAAAATTTATTAAAAATAAAGAAAATAAATCTATTAATCAAGTAACAGCTCCTCGGTTATCTCCAGCTAAAGAACAAGGAACCGGCATAAATGCACTACAAGAAAATGTATCGTTTCATATCGCAAAAGGAACTGATGGAAAATTTTATTTAGCTGATCTATCTCGCGGAAATGGTATTTACATTTACAATGCAAATTATGCAGATGCAATGGATGGAACAAGTCAAGCTGGTTACCCAGGTACACTTATCTCTAGTAACACCGCTAATTTTACAGACAAAGAAGCAGCTGGTGTAATGAAAAATATGAGCAATATTTACGATTACTTTAAGAAAGAACATAATTTAAAAAGCTATGACAATAAAGATTCAAAAATCATTGCTAGTGTACATGGATTTGATTCTGCTGATGTGAAGGGTGGCATTAAAGAAAACTATGTGAATGCATTTTGGCATCCAGTTTGGAATCAGATGGTATTTGGTGATGGTCTAAACGGAAAATTAACATCTGCTTTAGACGTAACAGCTCACGAATTTGGACATGCCGTATTTAGTGGTGCAACAAAAAATAAAGTCGTAAGATATCCAAATCTTGAAACAGATGCCCTTAACGAAGGTCTGGCCGATTTCTGGGGTACACAGATTGAAATTTATGTAAAAAAAGATAAGGGAAATTGGATAATGGGGGACAGTTTAGATGAAGTAACCCGAGATATTCCAAATGAAATCGGTGACCATGGACGTAAACTATATACAAATTTACAAGACTTTTATAACGATGGAAATAATCAAGAACCTCATGTAAATTCAGGCATTATTAGTCATGTATTATACCAATTGGCTGAAGGCAAAACATACAACGGTGTATCTGTTCAGAAACAAGGAAACAACAAAGTAAGTAAAGTCGTTATGCGCGCTCTACAAAACTATGCAACTTCAGCAGAAGATTTCGAGTCACTTCAATCTCACATTGTACAAGCTGCTAAAGATTTATATGGTAATACAACTGCAGCAGAGTTTGAAAAAGCATTCCAAGCACACGGATATAAACCTTTAACAAACATAAATAAAGTGGTAGAAGTACAAAAAGAAAACTAATATATACATCAATTAAAAAACCGACAAAAACTCCTCTTTTCAGGTGGGAGAAAGCATCTGGCCATGCATAGAAGCGGTCATGACCTTTTTCTGCCACATGCGAAGTAAAAGCAGAAAGAGCAACCGAGTGTAGGTTACTTTTTGCTCTGCATAACAGGGATTTAGATGTCGAAAAATTAAAATGGATTTATATAATAAAAAAAGATGTTTTACCAATATATCTGGTAAACATCTTTTTTTATATCCATCCCTTTTCCTCTGCAATCGTGATGGCTTCAATTCTGTTTTTAGCATCTAGTTTTGTTAATACCTCTGAAATATAATTTCGCACTGTACCAGGTGAAAGATAAAGAGCCTTCGCGATTTCATTTGCTGTTTTTCCTTCTTTCGCTAATAAAAGTACTTCTTTCTCACGATCTGATAATGGATTTTGTTCTTGCCATAACCCAAACATTAATTCAGGGGAAATCTCTCGTTTCCCCTGCATTACATTACGGATTGCGGCTGCTAAATCTTCACTTGGGCTATCTTTTAATAAATACCCGTGAACCCCCGCTTTCATTGCTCTTTCAAAATATCCTGGACGTGCAAATGTCGTTAAAATCATTACCTTACATGATGATTTTTTCTTCTGCAATGTTTCAGCAACATCTAAGCCACTTTGAATCGGCATTTCAATATCCATAATACTAATGTCTGGCTGTAATGATTCAATTAACTTTAAAGCCTCTTCCCCATTTGCCGCTTGTCCAACTACTTCAATATCATCTTCTAAATCAAGCAGGGCTCCTAGTGCCCCGCGAAGCATTCGTTGATCTTCAGCAATAATAATTCGAATCATGCCCTCACCTCATCTTTTCCTGTTCTAATTACGATCGGAACTTTTACCGTTAAAAGCGTCCCAGGATGTGCCGCGCCTAGCTCAATTGCCCCATCAATAAGTGCAATTCGTTCTTTCATACCGCGAATGCCATTTCCATCATGACTTTGCCCTTGTAATCCCACACCATTATCCTTAACTTCCAAAATAAGTTCTCCTTGTGCTTCAAATATAGAAACTGTACACATCGTCGCCTTACTATGCTTGACAACATTTGTTATAGCTTCTCTTAAACACATACCTAAAATATTTTGTTCAAGCGGTGACAATGTACTAGAACTCGCCTTCTGTTCTACTTCTAGCGTAATATTAGCCGCTTGCAAAATTGCCTTTATTTGATCAAGCTCTTCCTCAACCGTAATCATCCGCATATCAGAAATTAATTCACGAAGCTGCTTTAAAGCTGTACGTGATGTTTGTGTAATCTCCTTTGCTTCTACACTTGCACGCTCTGGATTTTTCACAATCAACTTCTCAACAAGCTGACTTTTTAGAGTAATAAGAGATAACGTATGCCCTAACGTATCGTGAAGGTCTCTCGCGATTCGCTGACGCTCTTCACGTTTTACTAGTTCTTTAATTTGTTCGTTTGCTTGATTTAATTGATTCTTTAGCATCTTTTTTTGATTAAAATTACGCATTCCAAATGGTGTAAGGAGCATTAAAATAAACATTGGAACTATATTAACTAAACTTGTAGTTGTTAGTTGCTTAAAATATACAAATATAAAGGCCCCAAGCATTACAATTAAAAGGCCGAACAATACTTGAAATACTTTTTTACTTGGTGCAAATCCCATTGCACTTGCCGTAAAAAAGCCAAAAAAGATCATAAAAGGATTATAAAATAAAGCAAATAAAAATATGAATAGCATTTGAATACACGCCCATAAAATAAACGTCTTATTCACAAAATAAAGTTGACGGTATGTGACGACGAAAATCATCAACATACCGATCCCTATTAAAAGCTTCCATCCTGATACTTGCGTTAAATTGTAAATCGGGAATAACAGATACACAAACCACATATAGGGGAAAAACCCCATATGTTTCGGAAAAATCTCAAACTGCTTCTTCTCTATCATTTATACCGCTTCCTGTCTCTTTCTTATATATATTGATATTACAACAAATATAAGGAAATAGCCTCCTAAAATCGCGATATTTTCCCATCCTATCGATTTCCCAGCAACAATATCCCATGCGCCGCTTCCAAAATGATATGTCGGTGTCCATTCTCCAATAGATCTTAATACTTTCGGAAATACTTCAATTGGCATCCATAAACCGCCTAGAACTGCTAAACTCATATTTAAAATGTTAGCAAGCCCCGCAGCTGCGTCTGCTTTCTTAATTGAACCAATAACTGTTCCTAGCGCTAAAAATGGTGTAACCCCTAATAATAACCATAATCCAGCACCAATCCATTGCCCAACTGTTAACGATACGTCATTAATTAATATCCCTGCAATAAAGATCACGAGTATTGAAAAAGCATTTACCACTGTTTGAGAAATAATTTTAGCCGTTAAATACGCTCCCTCTGGAAGTGGAGTAATCTTTAAAAGGTGTGTCCACCCTTGCCCTTTTTCCTGAGAGATTCTCACACCGAAACTAAAAAGTGCAGTCCCTACTATACTGAAAGTTGCCATTGAAATTAAATAATGCGCTTTCCATGCATCTCCGTTTTGCGGTACTTGAATAACATTTGTAAAAATGTAATAAAACATAACTGGCATTAATAATGAGAAAAAGATAAATAATTTATTGCGGAATGTACGTAAAATCTCTATTTTGCATTGCATCCATAATGCTTTCATGCGATTCCCTCCTTCTGATTTGCGACAAATTGTTCAAAAGCTTCATCAAGACTTCCTCGTTCAACTGAAATATCGGTAACAGGTAAATCTTTCTTAAAGATTGCTTGCAACGTAGCATCCGTATCATCTGTTGTTAAAATAACGCGCCCTTCATGAGACTGCACTCCTGTTACATGTGGTAATTCCTTCAACAGGCCTGTAGGAATTTTTTCTTTCGAATAAAATGAAATTGTTTTTCGAGAAATCGTTGCTTTCATTTCCTCTGGTGTACCATCTGCAATAATCTCTCCGTTTGCAAACAATAAAATCCGATCTGCTAGTGCATCCGCCTCTTCTAAATAATGCGTTGTCAAAATAATCGTTTTCCCCTCACTTGCTAGCTTTCGAATCGTCTCCCAAAATGTTTTTCTAGATGTAATATCCATTCCTACAGTCGGTTCATCTAAAAATAATAAATCTGGATTTCCAGCAAGCGCGAGTGCAAAATTTAATCTTCTTTTTTGACCGCCTGATAATTTTTCACATCTCTGTTTTCTTTCTGACTCTAAGTTTGATAGCTGAAGTAATGTTTCTTTCGCAATTGGATTTGTATAATAACTGCGAAATAGCTCAATTGCTTCCTCCACTGTTATGCTATCAATAACACTTACTTCCTGTAACATTGCACCAAGGCGATTACGAACACTTCGATGTTTTGGACTCTTTCCAAATATCATGATGCTTCCTTCTGACGGATCTTTTAACCCAAGCATCATCGAAATCGTTGTTGTTTTCCCTGCACCATTTGGTCCAAGAAGTGCAACAATTTGCCCCTTCTCTACATGAAATGAAACGTTATTTACTGCTTTTTTATGTTTAAATGTTTTTGAAACACCATTTACTTCAATAATCTTTTCCATCTCTCCACCCCCGCCGTTTCTTATATTTACATTGTATACACTGGAAGAGTTAGGAAACAGTATGATGCGTCATGACATGCATATGACAATTGTCATGTATTTCCTATTAGAGGAATCAACTTGCATATCGCACGCAAGTAGCAGGACAAAAATAAACATGATACAATCGTGTAAGATAGATATTCGAGGAAGGACAGTGGTTTTCATGATTATTCGTAATGAACAAGATTTAGAAGGTTTACGAAAAATCGGCCGTATCGTTGCACTTGCACGCGAAGAAATGAAAAAACAAGCGAAGCCAGGCATGACAACGAAAGAGCTTGATTTGATCGGTAAAAAAATATTAGATGAGCACGGTGCTATTTCTGCACCTGAAAAAGAATATAATTTTCCGGGTGTAACTTGTATTAGTGTGAATGAGGAAGTTGCCCACGGTATTCCAAAAGATCAAGTATTAAAAGAAGGCGATTTAGTAAACGTTGACGTATCTGCAGCACTTGACGGCTATTATGCAGATACAGGTATTTCTTTTGTTCTTGGACAAGATGAAGAAAAGGAAAAACTTTGCCAAGCTGCAGTAGATGCATTTTGGGCAGCAATGAAAAAAGTAAAAGCTGGTTCAAAACAAAACCAAATTGGTCGTGCTGTTTCTAATTTCGCACATAAAAATGGCTATGCAGTCATCCAAAACTTAACTGGACACGGAATTGGTCTTAGCCTACACGAAGCGCCAAATCACATTTTAAGCTATTATGATCCAATGGATAATGCGCTTCTGAAAGACGGTCTTGTTATCGCTGTAGAACCATTCATCTCTATGAAAGCTGACCATATCATCGAACGCGGTGATGATGGCTGGACATTCGTAACACCAGATAATAGCCTTGTTGCACAGTGTGAACATACAATTGTTGTAACGCGCGGCGAACCAATTATCTTAACAGAACTATAATCAAAAACACAGAATTATAGTGATCTTAACAAAATAAAAAGATGATACCTCAAAGTATCACCTTTTTAACGGGAGGAGACTGTTCAAATGATGAACAGTCCCCTCTTTTTATATGGATGCCTTACATATATCACTGATGATAATCATGAAATGTGGGAACATGATTATCACGCTCACAAGGTTCAAGCAATAAGAAAAAGAAATCCTAAGCTGGAGGATCTCTTTTCTTTACATAATCTAAAGTTTGGGTACACTAGATTCATGCAATTTAGGGACTTTCAAAGTAGAAAGCGAACCTTTATCTAAAATAATAGCATACATATCCCTGCTTAAAATATGCAAATATGCATATTTTAAGTCCTCAATGGGATTGATTGAAAATACCAAAAAGTATATATACACCAATTTAAAAACCGACATAAAACCCCTCTTTTTAGGTGGAAGAGAGCATCTGGCCATGCATAGAAGCGGTCAGGGCCTTTTTCTGCCACATGCGAAGTAAAAACAGAAAGATCAAATGAGGGTAGGTTACTTTTTATTCTGCTTAGCAGAGATTTAGATGTCGAAAAGTTAGAATAGATTTATATAGAATAGAGTCGTTATCCGTCTTCTTTTGTCAGCCAAGGACAATAGAAGCATGAGAAAGAAAAAAGCAAAAAAAGAGACCGCGAGCGATCTCTTTTTTGCCTCTACTTTTCTTTATTACATTTTCTCCGGCGCAGATACTCCAACTAATGATAATGCATTTTGAAGTGTGATGCGCACTGCACGCATTAAGTCGTAACGAGCTTTACTTAATTCTAAGTTATCTTGGTTTAATACTTTTTCTGCATTGTAGAAGCTGTGAAGCGCTGCTGCTAACTCAAATGCATAGCTTGTAATGCGATGTGGCAGACGTTTTTGCGCTGCTTCTGCAACTGCCGCTGGGAATTCACCAAGCTTTTTCAGTAAATCTACTTCTTTTTCAGAAGTAACAAGTTTGTAATTTACATCACCGCCTGCAGCTAATCCAAGTTCTTCACCTTGGCGAAGGATACTGCATACGCGTGCATGAGCATATTGTGCATAGTATACAGGGTTTTCATTAGATTTTGATACAGCTAAGTCCATATCAAAGTCTAAGTGAGAGTCACCACTACGCATTGCAAAGAAGTAACGCATTGCATCCACGCCTACTTCTTCCATAAGCTCACGAAGTGTAACTGCTTTACCTGTACGCTTACTCATTTTTACTTTTTCACCGTTTTGGTATAGTTGTACCATTTGGATGATTTCTACTTCAAGCGTTTCTTTATCGTAACCAAGCGCTTGGATTGCCGCTTTCATACGAGGAATGTAACCGTGGTGGTCAGCACCCCAAATGTTGATTAATTTATCAAAACCACGCTCTAATTTATCACGGTGATACGCGATATCTGGCGTTAAGTATGTGTAAGAACCATCGTTTTTAATTAACACACGGTTTTTATCATCACCATAAGTCATAGAACGGAACCAAGTCGCTCCATCTTCTTCAAATATTTCATCGCGCTCTTTTAATACTGCAAGAGCCTCATCAATTTTTCCGTTTTTGTATAGTGATGTTTCAGAGAACCATACATCAAACTTAACACGGAAGCTTTCTAAGTCTTTTTGCAGTTTTGCTAGTTCATATTTCAAACCGTACTCACGGTAAAATTCATAGCTTTCTTTCTCATCAGCTTTTGCATAACGATCGCCAAACTCTTCTGCTAAACGTTTTCCGATTCCAACAATGTCCGCACCATGGTAACCGTCTTCTGGCATTTCTTTTTCTAAACCTAACGCTTGCATGTAACGAGCTTCAACAGAAAGAGCTAAGTTATGAATTTGGTTACCAGCATCGTTAATATAATATTCACGAGATACATCGTATCCTGCTTTTGCTAATACGTTACATAATGTGTCACCTACTGCTGCTCCACGTGCATGTCCTAAGTGAAGGTCACCTGTTGGGTTTGCAGATACGAACTCAACTTGTACTTTTTCACCTTTACCAGTGTTTGTCTCACCGTAAGCTTCACCAGCTTTAACAATTGTTGGGATTAAATCTGTTAAGTAGCTGTTATCCATGTAGAAGTTAATAAAACCAGGACCAGCAATTTCAATTTTTTCAATAGAAGCTTTTGCTTTATCGAAGTTTGCAATTAACTCTTCTGCGATCATACGAGGTGCTTTTTTCGCAACACGTGCAAGTTGCATTGCCATGTTTGTAGAGAAATCACCATGTGTTTTATCTTTCGGAGATTCTAATACAACGTTTGGAATTTGTTCTTCTGTTGCTAATTCTGCTTTTAATACTGCAGCTTTAATTTCTTCTTTGATCAATCCTTTTACTTGTTCTAAAGAATTCATTATTTTGCCTCCTTCAAATTAATCGTAATTGTATATCGGCCCGCTTCTTGTTCACTTAGAAGCAATGCATACGTTAAAAAGAGTTGTCCTTTTTTCTTCTCGTCCGACCATTTAAAAAGAACATTATCAGTTTTCGTTTGCAATGCAAACGTACCAAGTTCACTCGTATACGTACCAGTTGTCCATTCACCTTTTGCATGTATTTGACGCATGGAAACGGCACCTGAACGCATGATGAGAACTTGTTCACCTTGAATTTTGATGATTGTCTTTACTTCGCCTTGTTCGTTCGGCTCTTGAAACGTTACATATGTACTTTGACCTTTTACATAGTATTGACCATTTGCGTCAAAAGCAATTGTTTCCTTTCGTGCCCCTTCACGGATTTCTGTTACGAAATGAACGTGTACTGGCAAGCCTGCAAGTTGTTTCTCCACGTCTTGCACACCTTTCAATATGTTATAGATATTAGATAAAGTTTATAATAAATCACTTTTCCTATCATATCAAAAAAAGCCTATGTCTGTCTGCTGAAAAATCAGGAAAACTCTGTTACAAAAAAACAATTTATAAAGTTCTATCTTCTATGATAAAATATCTTTTAAATCAAAATTTTCTTTCATTTAAAGGGGGGCTCCAAATGATTCCACCAAAACTAAAACAAGGTGATGAAATTCGAGTTATTTCACCTGCCTGTAGTTTAAGTATTGTTTCCGATTATAATCGTGATCTTGCTATTAAGCGGCTCACAGATATGGGCTTTCGTATTACCTTTTCAAAAAACGCTGAAGAAATTGATCGTTTTGCTTCTTCTTCCGTTTCTTCACGAGTGCAAGACCTCCATGAAGCTTTCGCCGACTCCAATGTAAAAGCAATTTTAACAACACTTGGAGGATATAATTCCAACGGACTGTTACAGCATATAGATTATGACTTAATTCGCAAGAACCCTAAAATTTTCTGTGGTTATTCTGATATTACTGCTTTAAGCAACGCTATTTATACAAAAACAGGTCTCATTACATATTCAGGACCTCACTTCTCTTCATTTGGAATGGAGAAAGGGCTTGATTATACAGTAGATTACTTTTTAACATGCATGACTTCTGCAGAACCTATCGAAATACATCCCGCTGAAACGTGGAGCGATGACCCTTGGTATATTGACCAAGAAAATCGAACTTTCTTCCAAAATGAAGGATATGTTTCTATACATGAAGGTGAAGCAATTGGAGAAATTGTTGGTGGTAATATGAGTACCTTTAATTTACTACAAGGCACATCATATATCCCGAACTTACGAGATAAAATATTATTTTTAGAAGAAGATGCTCTCACAGGAAAAGCCACGGTTAAAACTTTTGATCGTTACTTACACTCTCTCATTCAACAACCAGATTTTGAACATATAAAAGGCATTGTGATTGGAAGACTGCAAAAAGGATCTGAAGCTGTCATAGAAGATATCCAAGAAATAATTTATTCAAAACAAAAACTTTCCCACATTCCTGTAATTGCAAATGCCAACTTTGGACATACAACACCGATTTTTACTTTCCCAATTGGTGGACGCGTAAAAATTATTTCCAGCCAAACGCACACATCCATTACACTTTTAACACACTAAAAAAGGAGCGAATCATTCGCTCCTTTTATACTTTTTGCAATTGCTTTAAGGCTTTTTCTGGAACTTCTTCTTTTGAAATTTCAGCCCAGCTTTTTCCTTGCATTCCCTTCGCATAAATTTTTATAAAAGTACCTGTATGTAATTGACGATTCACCATTTTTTTGATGACTTGCGGCTTTCCATCCTCTGTATATCCTTTAAATGTATACAAATATTCATCGTCTTTTTTCTCACCCTTATTTATAACCGCGTAATAATCTTGTATCTCTTTATTTGAAAAGAAATTATCGACAAAAGCCCCGACACCTTCTGTTTTTGTTTGCAAATAATATGCCGTACCACCTAAAAGGATAGCAAAAACGGCTAAAACCCGAATTACCAATTTCATATATGCGCCTCCTGTTGATATATCTTTTGATCCGTTACATACTCATATCCGTATTATACGGGAAAGGGGATACTATACTCTATTGAAATGTATTACATTTTCCTTACACTATCGTAAGAAAAATGCTCTTTGTAGTATTTTCCTAATAAAAAATTTTTCCATTCGAGCAAATTCTGTATTATTATTGAATAATACAAATTTTTATAACAAATATCAAAAAGGAGACAGTTTTCAAATGGCTATCTTGCAAGGTTTAGCACTACTACTTGTTGTACTTTTTCTTTTCACGCTCTTTAGTTACCGTGCTCCTTACGGAATGAAGGCAATGGGTGCTTTAGCTAACGCTGCAATCGCAAGCTTCCTTATTGAAGCATTTCACCGTTATATCGGTGGCGAGATGTTTCATAACAGCTTTTTGCAATCGGTTGGGGAAGCCTCCGGTAGTATGAGCGGTGTCGCAGCTGCCATTTTAGTGGCACTCGCAATTGGTGTATCCCCCGTATATGCTGTTTTAATTGGGATTGCCACTAGTGGATTTGGTATTTTACCAGGCTTTTTCGCTGGATATGTTTGCGCCTTTGTCGTAAAATTCCTCGAAAAGAAATTGCCAGCTGGTGTAGAATTTTTAGCAATCTTATTCATTGCAGCACCACTTTCACGCGGAATGGCCATGCTTATGGATCCCGTTGTAAATGCAACACTTGGAAAAATCGGCTCTATTATTTCAATCGCAACTACAGAAAGCCCGGTTATTATGGGGATTATGCTTGGCGGGCTCATCACAGTTATCTCTACATCTCCATTAAGCTCCATGGCACTAACTGCTATGTTAGGACTAACAGGCTTACCAATGGCTATTGGTAGTCTTGCAGTAGCGGCCTCTGCTCCAATGAACTTTATTTTCTTTAAACGTTTAAAGATTTGTTCAAAGAAAGATACAATTGCGGTAGCAATTGAACCATTAACACAAGCTGATGTTGTCGCAGCAAATCCAATTCCAATCTATACGACAAATTTTGTCGGTGGTGCACTTGCTGGTATTATTACATCCTTATTCCAGCTGGTAAACAATGCCCCTGGTACAGCATCACCAATTCCAGGACTTCTGGTTCTCTTTGGATTTAACGATGTAATGAAAGTAGCAATTGCTGCTGTACTATGCGGAATCGTCACTACAATCATTGGCTATATCGGAACAATCGTTTTCCGCAAATATCCAATTCGTTCTGCTGATGAAATTCGCGGCATCACTTCAAAAGAAAAAGCTGCATAGGAAAAAGGAGCTAGTCTCAAATAATGAGACTAACTCCTTTTTTCTTATAAGCATATATCGAACTTTGCAGAAGCATCGATATATGAGATACGAGCCGCTTCCGCTTTTACTTTTATCCAGCTACGCCTCCTAGACCCTTGCGTCTAAGAACCTTCCCTGCCAAAAGGTAAAGAGCACCTTTTGCAGGAAAGAACCTTAGCCACCTGGCCTAAATAGTCGGCTTCGCTTTTACTTTACCCAACCAAGCAGCATTTCCCGCACGAATTTGCTTGCTGCGATTGGTGTTTGATCACTATGGTCGTAGATTGGAGCTACTTCTACTAAATCCGCTCCGACTACATTTATATCTGAATTTGCAATTGCTACGATGGAATCTAATAATTCTTTAGATGTGATACCGCCAGCTTCTAATGTTCCTGTTCCAGGAGCATGTGCTGGATCCAATACGTCGATGTCAATTGTGACATAAACTGGGCGTCCTGCAAGTTTTGGCAATACTTCCTTTAACGGTTCTAACACTTCAAATTTATATAAATTCATGCCCACTTCTTTTACCCATTCAAATTCTTCTTTCATACCAGAACGAATCCCGAAAGAATATACGTTTTCCGGACCAATCAAATCACATACTTTACGAATTGGCGTAGCATGGGATAAAGGCTCTCCTTCATATGACTCACGTAAATCAGTATGAGCATCCATATGAATGATTGCTAAGTCCGGATATTTTTTTGCCATCGCCTTAAAAACTGGCCAAGACACTAGGTGCTCACCGCCAAGACCTAGTGGAAACTTACCGGCATCTAATAGTTTTGTTACATATTCTTCAATCATGTCTATACTGCGCTGTGGGTTTCCGAATGGTAGCGGAATATCACCAGCATCAAAATATTTTACTTCTTCTAGTTCACGATCTAAATATGGACTGTATTCCTCTAGCCCAATTGATACTTCACGAATACGTGCAGGGCCAAAACGAGAACCTGGACGGTAACTTACTGTCCAATCCATTGGCATCCCGTAAATAACTGCCTCTGCCTCTTCAAAACTTGGATGACTTTTAATAAATACTTTACCTGAATAAGCTTCATCAAAACGCATATTCTTTTCCTCCTTATGTGGAACCTAAGGTATCCCAACCTTTCATTATTTCTCAAATTTGGAGCGCTGTGCTCCTCTTTCTCGATTTACCTCAATCTTCTTTTAGCGACGAGAAGATTATTTTATTTATCGAAGTGTAAGTAGCTAGCATGCTCAAATCTTTTGGACGCGCACCTTAAATGAGCTACTTACACTTTCATCTATTGTCCAGCTATAGCGGCTAGAATACTCCGTGGCTTCGCTTCTTCTGCGAGGCAAAAAACGCCTCTACGTCTGAAGCTCCATCCCCCTCCTATTCTGAACGAGCCGCTTCCACTTTTCTATTTAATTAAATCCCCAACGAATTTTGGTAATACAAATGCTGCTTTATGCATTTCTTTTGTGTAATATTTTGTTTCGATTTCGTGGAAACGCTCTTCACTTACTTCTAATGGATCATGCTTTTTAGATCCAATTGTGAATGTCCAAAGTCCACTTGGATACGTTGGAATATTTGCAGTGTATAGACGTGTAATTGGGAAAATTTCTTTTACGTCTTTAAACACATTTGAAATTAATTCCGGTGTAAACCAAGGGTTGTCCGTTTGTGCAACGAAAATACCGTCTTCTTTTAATGCTTTAGAGATTCCAGCATAAAATCCTTTTGTAAATAAGTTTACTGCTGGCCCTACTGGCTCTGTAGAGTCAACCATGATTACGTCATATTCGTTTTCGCTTTCTGCGATGTGTAGGAAACCGTCGCCTACTTTCACTTCAACGCGCTCATTATCTAACGCACCTGCAATTGATGGTAAGTACTGTTTAGAGTACTCGATTACTTTACCATCGATTTCAACAAGCGTTGCTTTCTTTACGCTTGGGTGTTTTAACACTTCACGAATAACACCACCATCG
Source organism: Bacillus sp. AFS098217 (assembly GCF_002551815.1). Lineage (GTDB taxonomy): Bacteria > Bacillota > Bacilli > Bacillales > Bacillaceae_G > Bacillus_A. The sequence continues at coordinate 11,426 of NZ_NVPR01000042.1, read as the reverse complement.
CCGCCGCCTACAACTAATACATTTTCAGGGTTTGGATGCGTAAATAAAGGTACATGAGCTACCATTTCATGATACACAAACTCATCCTTTTCCGTTGTCATAACCATGCCATCTAAAATAAGCATGTTTCCGAATTCTTCCGTTTCAACCATATCAAGCTTTTGAAATTCTGTTTGCTCCGTATGTAACGTGCGGTTAATACGCGCCGTAATTCCAAAATGTTTTGTTTGTTTTTCAGTGAACCATAGTTCCATCGTACAATCACGCCTTTCGCTGCAAATTTATAATAGGACATCATTAATGTCCCCTAACAAAAATAAAACAAAACATACAAAAAGTATAGTTAAAAGTACAAAAATACCGAAAATACATTTTAGTCAGACCGTTTTTGTTTGTGTATAAAGAAGATTCCTTCTATGACAACAAAGAAAACCCTTTCTTAAGAAAGGGCTTTTGTCTCTCCTTTTGTGTCCTCTAAAAATTTATTTGCGCGCTCTAAACTATTCTCTAATTCTGCTTTCACGCGCTGCATTTGCTTCATTTTTATATCTAGTGTTTGCACTTGATTCTCGAGCATGTTCTTAATTTCTTGAATAACTTCACGATCACGTGGATTATCACTATTTCGCCTTTGCTCCATGCGCTCTTTTAATGATAAGAAATGCTGCATTTCTTGAAGGGTGATTCCTAGCACTTCTTTTGCTTCTACAATTTTTTTAATACGTACAATGTCCTCATCTGTGTAAAGACGAATATTCCCTTCACTACGCTCTGGCGGATGAATTAAACCAATTTCCTCATAATAACGAAGTGTACGTTTTGTTAATCCAACTTGCTTTGTTACTTCATCAATTTTATACATGTTTATTCCTCCTCTCATTACATTATTATATTTTACGTTAACGTTAACTTTAATGCGAGTATTATATGTAAATGTTTGTCATATATATAAATCCATTTTAATTTTTCGACATCTAAATCCCTGCNNCACCTAAAAAGAGGGGTTTATGTCGGTTTTTTAATTGATGTATATATAGATTGTATTTTTTTTATAGCAGTTTCATAATGGAAGAAATGAAACGATAAGGAGATTCTTAGATGAAAAAACCACTTATTTTTGCCCATCGCGGAGTTAAAGGAACACACCCAGAGAATACAATGATTGCGTTTCAAGAGGCCGAGCGTATTGGTGCTGATGGCATCGAACTTGATGTTCACCTTTCAAAAGATGGGGAGCTTGTTGTCATTCATGATGAAACGGTTGATCGTACAACAAATGGAGTGGGACTTGTTTCTGAAAAGACAGTGAAAGAATTACAAGCTCTTGATGCTGGTAGCCATAAAAATCCTTCTTTTCACGAAGCAAAAATTCCAACATTACGTGAAGTATTCACTTGGCTCTCTACAACAAATTTGCAATTAAATATCGAATTAAAAACAGATGTCATTCACTATCCAAAGATCGAAGAAAAAGTTGTCGAGCTTGTACATGAGTACCATTTATCGAATCAAATTATATTTTCATCATTTAATCATGATTCTGTTTCCGTGCTTGCAAAAATTGCTCCTGAAATTCCGAGAGCTATTTTATACGATGAACCCCTTGCTGATCCAATTGCTGAGGCAAAAAAACGAGAAGCAGCTGGATTACATCCTAATTTCCGGCTGTTAACAAAGGAATTTGTTCAATCAGCCCAGCAGCAAGGATATGTCTTCCGTCCTTATACAATCAATGAATATAAAGATTTACAAACCATGATTGATTACGGCATAGACGTTATTATTACAGATTGGCCTATGCGCGCTTTTGAGCTCCTTTCTTAATTGGAAGGGCTCTTTTTCATTTTGCACACTTCGTTGTTTAAAATACGAAAAAACCCTCAATACTAGTAAAAGTATATGATGAGGGGATGAAAAAGATGGACCAAACTGTGAATCCAAAACTAAAAAAATATAAACGTCTTTTCTTCACCGCACTTTTTTCATGTGTTCTTTTGTTCGTTTTTTCCTTTTTTATTATCATTATAGCGGCAAAAATTATGGGGCCTCCTCCTGTTGCGGTTCCACAAACGAGCTTCTTCTACGCTAATGATGACACTGTTATGGGACAAAGCAATGGCATACAAAAACGCTATAACGTCTCACTTGAACAAATTTCTCCTTACGTTAAAGATGCAACACTTTCCATTGAAGACCAAAGATTCTATCACCATCATGGTTTCGATATAAAGCGAATTGCCGGTGCAATCATTGCAGATATAAAAGCAATGGCAAAGGTACAAGGTGCTAGTACGATTACACAGCAATACGCTCGTAATCTGTATTTAGATCATGATAAGACATGGAAACGTAAATTATTAGAAGCAATGTATACCATTCGACTTGAAGTCAATTATAGTAAGAATCATATTTTAGAAGGATATTTAAATACGATTTATTACGGGCACGGCGCTTACGGTATTGAAGCAGCTTCTCGTATGTATTTCAATAAAACAGCAAAAGACTTAACATTAGCAGAAGCTAGTATGCTCGCTGGTGTTCCAAAAGGGCCTAGCCTGTATTCACCTTATTTAAAGGAAGCACGGGCGAAACAAAGACAATCACTTATTTTAGATGAGATGGTCGAGCAGGGCTATATTACAAAAGAGCAAGCATCCTCTGCAAAAAAAGAGAAGCTTGCATTTGCTTCATTAGATACGAAAGAAGTCGCAGAAGTGGCGCCTTATTTTCAAGACGCTGTACAAGCCTCTCTCCTTCACGATGCTGGGCTCGATGAACAAGCATTACAGCGCGGTGGACTTCGCATTTATACAACACTAGATCCAAAGCTACAAGCAATAGCGGAGCAATCCATTAAGGATAATATTCCAGAAACAACGGATATACAAACGGCTCTTGTCTCAATGAATCCGAAAACGGGAGAAGTAGCGGCCCTTGTAGGTGGAAAGGATTATGAAGCAAGTCAATTTAACAGAGCGATTCAAGCTGCTCGTCAACCAGGTTCCACTTTTAAACCATTTCTATATTACGCTGCATTAGAAAAAGGATTTACACCAGCAACCCGTTTAAAGAGTGAATATACCGTGTTTACATTAGGAGATGGTGTTTCTAAATATAAACCGAAAAACTATAAAGACTATTATGCGGATGATTTTGTTACAATGGCACAAGCCCTCGCGGTATCAGATAACGTATATGCTGTAAAAACAAATTTATTTTTAGGGGAAGATTCTCTCACAAAAACAGCGAAACAATTTGGTATTACAAGTTCATTAAAAGATGTCCCATCCCTTGCCCTTGGTACTTCTCCTGTAAAACCAATTGAAATGGTTAATGCCTATAGTATGTTTGCCAACGGAGGAAAACAAATAAAACCGACCTTTATTCGCCGCGTTGTCGATCACGAAGGAAACATTTTATACGATGCGCATTTAGAGAGTAAACAAGTACTCGATAAAAATAATACGTTTGTCATGGAAGAAATGATGACGGGTATGTTTAATCAAAAGTTAAGTGGGTATGCTTCTGTGACAGGGCAATCACTCCTTCCAAAGCTATCGCGCACATACGCAGGAAAATCTGGCTCCACTGAAACGGATAGCTGGATGATTGGTTTCACGCCGCAGCTCGTAACAGGCGTCTGGGTCGGATACGACAAGCCGAAATCTATTTCCAATCCAGCCGAACAGGGCTATGCCAAGAAGATTTGGGCTGATACGATGGAAAAAGGATTAGACGGTCAGCCTAAAAAAGAATTCAAACAACCAAGTGATGTTGTGGCTTTAGACATCAATCCTGAAAATGGGAAAATCGCAACAAAAGGATGCCCTACTTCTGTAAAAATGTATTTCACAAAAGGAACAGAACCGACTGAATATTGTATGGATCATGTCGATGATAAAGAAGAATTCGAGAAGGCTGGAAAAGAGAAGAAAAAGGACAGCTGGTGGAAAAAGTATTTTCCGTGGTAAATTTGTACCATCATTATATCGGTACCTAAGCAATATGCAGCATAAATAATAAAACAAAGGCTACCAGGAATACCCCTGGTAGCATAAAAAGTTTCCCCCGATTCATGATTCATGAGGGCTGATAAATCAGCGGGGAATTTTAAAAAAACCACTGATTAAAGTTTCACTTTATTCTCCTAATAATGCATGACGCAATTCTTCACTAGATTCGTTCCAAATTGCTTCATTATGTTCTTTTAAGAACGTTCCAAGCACCTTTTTAGACGCATCATCCATATGGTCAACCATGATGTGACGCTTTAATGATTTATCCATCTTGTTCACGTGCTCTGGAAGTGACTTATAACCACGGCGAATTTCACGATCAACTGTCATCTCACAAGCTGTTACACCTGCATAATAAGCACCTTTTGCCGTTCTTTCAATCGTTACCCATACAAGCCAATATGGCTTTCCGTTTGGAACTTCATCCTTATTTGTTAAGAATTTAATTCCCTTTTCTACAGTGCTACGCGCATGCATTGCGCCAATATCAACGAATGCATTTTGCTCTAATACATCTACGAAAACAGGTGAAATATTTTCTAAGCTTAACGCTCCAACACCAAAGCCACCATGCCCATCTGTTGAATCGTTCTTCACGATATTAAAACCAATTTTTTTCTTTTTCTCTGTCATATGTAAACTCCTCCTCACTCATGTATTACATTAACCCAAATATAGGCGCAATGATACTTTGTAAAAACCCATACACATACGGGATTACTACATTGAAAATGGGTTGAATTGTATAATTACTAAGTGGTGTAATAACAAGAATTAATAACGCAATTGATCCATATTTTTCATACTGGGTCATTTTCGTACGAACATTTGCTGGTGCTAAGTCTTCAATTACACGATACCCATCGAGCGGCGGAATCGGTAATAAATTGAAAACAAGTAACACAATATTAAGGAAAATAAAAATTTGGAAGAATTGACCTAATGTATCTGCCACCGCAAATGGAATAGCATTTAGTACTCCAAACTTTAACAAACTGCACCAAATAATTAAACCGATAGCACTTAGGATTAGATTACTAATCGGTCCTGCAATAGAAACTAGTACACCAGCAAGACGTGGTTTTTTGAAATTATACGGGTTAACAGGTACTGGACGTGCCCAACCAAAACCAAGAATTAATACAGCAATCAGCCCGATTGGATCTAAATGAGCCATTGGCGATAATGTTAAACGGCCCTGTCTTTTCGCTGTATCATCACCAAACTTATATGCAACATATGCATGTGCAAATTCATGTACAGATAACGCAATAATAATCGCCATTGCTACCAGTGGAATTTGGTGCAGTGGATATCTAAATAACTGATCCATACTTCATCTCCTCTTCATTCTGTCAAAAAAAGAAAATATTTGTTTTTTCGATTGTTCTTCCTTAGAATCCGTTATAATAAGATTGTAACTTACATAAAAGGAGCGATTGTACATGCCATACGTAACAGTGAAAATGTTAGAAGGACGCACAGAAGAACAAAAGAAAGCTCTTGCTGAGAAAGTAACTGCAGCAGTAAGCGAAACAACTGGTGCTCCTGAAGAAAACATCGTTGTTTTCATCGAAGAAATGTCTAAAAATCATTATGCAGTTGGCGGAAAACGCTTAAGCGACAAATAATTTTAGGTTTCTTTAATAAGAAGCAGTCCTGAGGCTGCTTCTTATTTCTTTCCTTCTAATAGCTGAATAATTTTTTCTTTATATTTCCCTTTCCTTCCACCTTCATAGATTAAATCATGTGGATAAAACAACTTTTGATCCGTTCTCTTCTTACCAGTAATCGCCTCGACAATATCCGATTCACGAGAAAGCTCCCTGAGCTCTCCGTTTGGCATAAGAAGTAAGATTGGAAGGCGTTCTTCTTCTTCTCCTGCTCGGTAAAAGTCATACGGTAAATCCGATGTTGAATCAACAACTAAATAGTATTCTGGATCAAGTCCAATCTTTTTGAATAGACTACTTAATTCCATCCAATTATCTAAACCATGTTTCTCTGTGAACTCTACGTATTTAAAGAGATTTCGATTCATAAAGCGACGACATAAATCGCTTAAAATTTGATCGTCTTCATCTTGCCATACTTGGAAGTAGTAATACATTACGTTCTCATCTAACTTTAAATAATCCTCTACTGTTACTTCTTCTTCAAATAAAGAATAGAAATGAACAGGGTGATACTTAAATGTGTAATACTGCTCATGCAATGTTTTTGCACGGTGTAAAATTTTTGTTAAAATCACTTCAGCACTCCGCGTTACTGGGTGAAAATACACTTGCCAGTACATTTGATAACGACTCATAATATAATGCTCAACAGCATGCATACCGCTATTTTTAATGACAACTTGATCGCCATATGGACGCATAACACGCAGCATACGCTCCATATCAAAATTCCCATACTTTACGCCAGTAAAATAAGCATCTCGCAATAAATAATCCATACGATCTGCATCAATTTGGCTTGAAATCATACTAATAGCTAATTTATTATTAGAAGTCTTAGCAATGACATCTGCCACCTTCTGCGGAAACTCACGGTCCACACGGCTTAACACATCATTGATTTCCGTATTACCAACAATAATTTTTTGAGTAAACTTCTCATGATCTAATGAAAAAACCTTTTCAAACGAGTGAGAGAACGGGCCGTGGCCAACATCATGAAGTAATGCTGCACATAAACATAACAATCTATCTTCTGCATTCCAATTTGGCCTACCATCAAATACATCATCAATCATACGACGAATAATCTCATATACACCTAATGAATGAGTAAAGCGACTATGTTCCGCACCGTGAAATGTAAAAAATGTCGTTCCAAGCTGCTTAATACGGCGCAGACGTTGGAATTCTTTCGTTCCGATTAAATCCCAAATCACGCGATCACGCACGTGTACATATTTATGTACTGGGTCTTTAAACACTTTTGTTTCGCTGAGTTTGTCATTTAAATATACCATTGACATCCCCCTTTCTTTACTGCATTCTTACTTCATTATAAACGAAATAGGAAAGAGAAAGAAATGAAAGACTATATAAAGTAAAACTTTAATCAGTGGGGATTCTTCATCCCCACTGATTATTAGTTGAACCAATCGGGCTTTTACGGGCAGTTTATCGCCCACCTAACCTCTTTGCTTTCGACGAATTTTGAGGTGGGAGTATTACTGCCCGTTAATGCGGGATAAATCCCCTAATATAAAGAAAATCACCTTTACCAAAGCAAAAGTGATTTTCTTTATATATTATTTTCCTAAAACAAAATCAGCAACTTCGTCTAAGACCATTTCTTTACCAAGCGGGAAGTATCCTTTGTTTAGGTCTTCATTCTTGATTGTAAATACGCGGTTGTTCTTAACAGCGTTCATGTTCTTCCAAATTGTTTCTTCTTGGAATTCTTTTAAGCGTTGAGAACCATCGCCAGTTGTAAATACGAATAAGTAATCTGGGTTGTAATCGATTAATGCTTCTTTTTGTACTTGTACGAGCGGTTTGTCAGTTGGTGTACCTTGAACCGCTGGTAATTGTAAGTCTTTGAAGATTACGCTACCGTAACCATAGTCACCATATACGCGGAATGCATTTGGATATGCAGCCATTTCCATGAATTTCGCATAGCCAGTTTTTGCAATGATTTTATCATGTAATTTGCTTGCTTTTTCATCATATTTCTTCAACCATGCTGTTGTTTCTTTTTCTTTATCGAAGATTTTACCTAGTTCTTCAAACTTTGGACGCCATTGATCTAGTGGAGTTTTTAACATGACTGTTGGCGCAATTTTAGATAATTGATCATAAATTTTTTCTTGACGATTGTTCACAAGAATTAAATCTGGTTTTGCAGCCGCTACTGCTTCAATGTTAATTTGGTCACCCCAAGCAGAGCCAACTGGTTTTACACCTTTTAATTTATCAGCAATATGTGCATCGATTTTTTCTTGGGTTGTGTTTGCAGTAATGATTGGTTTCATGCCAAAGATTAACAATTCTTCTGTTGAACCACTAAGGTCAGCAATTTTCTTTGGATTTGCAGGAATTTTAATTTCCCCTTTTGCATGTTGTACAGTGCGCTCTTCAACCTTCGCATCCGCCTTCTTTTCTTCTTTCTTATTGGAAGAACAAGCTGCAAATAGCACAGAAGTAACTACTAGTACCATTGCTAGTAATGCTGCTTTGAATCTCTTCATAATTTCCACTCCTTCTGGATATATTTCTCTTACAAGTTGTATATAACTATAAGAAACTACAAACAACCTTAAATTGTTATATATTTATTAATTGTTGTATGCAACCCGTCCTAACGGGCGTTCAACTTCCCATCTCGAATGAGAAGCTCAACGTCCATTAGAATGGTCCCTCCTATTAAGAGTAGGAGAGGAATCATTCATCTATGCTTTCTTACGCAATTGATTATTAATCATCATTAAATCGTATGTTAAACAAATCGGTTTACAGTTCACCGGACATGGAACAATTTGTGCTTCAATTTCAAACACTTTACGAAGTGTTTCACTTGTCATAACTTCATCTGGTGTTCCTTGTTTCATTAGCTTGCCAGCTTTTAATGCAATCATATGATCTGAAAAACGAGATGCATGATTTAAATCATGGATAACCATAACGATTGTACGTCCTTCTTCTTGATTTAACTTCTTCAATAAATTTAATACTTCAAGCTGATGAGCCATATCTAAGTATGTTGTCGGTTCATCTAGCACAAGTAAATCCGTTCCTTGCGCAAGAGCCATTGCAATCCATACACGTTGACGTTGACCACCTGATAAAGCTTCCGCTGGACGGTTTGCAAATTCAGTCATCCCAGTTACTTCAAGTGCCCAGTGAATGTAACGATAATCTTCTTCTTTCAACGTGCCAAATCCCTTTTGATGAGGAAAACGACCATACGAAACAAGTTCAAATACAGTAAGACCTGTTGGCACTTCTGCAGTTTGTGGTAAAATCGCCATTTTCTTTGCGATTTCTTTTGTTGACTGCTTCTCAATTGCTTTCCCATCAAGATAAACAGTGCCTCGTTTTGCCTTCAAAATACGAGAAGCTGTTTTTAACAACGTTGATTTCCCGCAGCCATTTGGTCCAATAATCGTTGTAATTTTCCCTTCTGGAATTTCCACCGATAATCCGTCAATAATTAACCCTTCATTATAGCCAACAGATACCGAATCAACCGCTAAAGTTGCCATACAAAAAGCCTCCCTTTATTTTGTCCTCATAAGTAAATAAATGAAATATGGTGCACCAATTGCAGAGATAACAAGGCCGACTGGTATTTCTGACGTCGTTAGTACACTTCTTGAAATCAAATCTGCAAATAGCAGCAGAAATGTTCCAATTAATGCCGCTGTCGGCAACATAATTTGATGTTTTCCACCGACAAGGCGCCTCGCTAAATGCGGTGCCATTAAACCAATAAAACCAATTCCACCCGCAACCGCCACAGATGCACCTGCTAAACAAACTGCAATAAATAATAATTTACGTCTTTCTTTTTCTACATTTACCCCAAGACCAACCGCGGCTGAATCTCCTAGGTTCATTACATTTAGCACATGCGCTTTACGAATCGCGAGTGGTAAAAAGATGAGCATCCATGGAAGTACACTTAATACAAACTTCCAATCTGTTCCCCATAAACTACCTGCTAACCAAATCGTTGCAAAGCGGAAGTCATTGGATGTCATTTTCATCGAAAAGATTAAATTAACAGCACCAAATCCAGCTGCAACTGCAATACCAACAAGTATTAAACGAGTTGATGAAACGCCGTCTTTCCATGCCAGCACATAAATAATAACTGCTGCTAATATGGCACCGACCAATGCGAAAAATGGAAGAATGAATACAGATAAAAGCGTACCAGTCCCAACTTTTCCGAAAAAGAAATATACGAAAACGACAACCGTTAATCCTGCCCCAGCGTTAATACCGATAATGCCTGGATCAGCGAGTGGATTTCGTGATAATCCTTGCATAATTGCACCTGATACAGCTAACGCTGAACCAACTAAGATAGCAATGACCATACGTGGCATACGAAACTCAAATAAGATAACTGATTGCTCTTCAGCACCTAATCCAACCAATGATTTCAATACATCTATTGGTGGTATTTTATATGTTCCCGTATTTAAGCTAATCAGAAATACGGAAAAAATTAATCCGGCTAAAATTGCTAAAATTGTAATGTTCTTTTTTGTTAAGACACTCATCCTCACATTTTTCCTCTCCCTTCATTACGAGCTAAGTAGAGGAAGAATGGGACACCAATTAATGCAGTAATCGCTCCGATTGGTGTTTCAAATGGTGGATTAATAATTCGCGATAACATATCAGCACATTCAATTAGCAACCCACCTAATACAGCTGAACATGGAATAACCCACCTATAATCTGATCCAACAAGAAAACGCGTCATGTGCGGAATGACAAGTCCAACAAATCCAACTGATCCTGCCATTGATACGGCTGAACCTGTTAGCACAAGAACGAGCACTGTTCCAATAAATTTGATAAGCGTTGTATTTTGACCAAGCCCAATCGCAATTTCTTCACCAAAACTCAAAATTGTAATATATCTCGACATCATAATTGCTATAACGAGACAAACCATTCCGATTGGCAATAACATATCAATACTTTCCCACTTCACACCAGAAACACCGCCTGCATTCCACATACTCACCTCTTGAGAAAGGTTGAAATACAAAGCAATTCCAGAAGAAACAGCACCAAGTAAAGCACTGATTGCCGCCCCAGCTAACGCTAACTTAACAGGTGTTAATCCGCCTGGTGAAGAAGCACCAATACCGTATACAATACTTGCACCAAATGCTGCTCCAACGAAAGAAGCAATAACAAACATTAAATATGGCGAATTGGGGAAAAATGCATACATAATTGCAATCCCAAACACAGCTCCATCAGTAATCCCCATTAATGATGGCGATGCGAGTGGATTTCGCGTCATCCCTTGCATAATTGCACCTGATACAGCTAAAAAAGCACCTGCGACCACGCCACCAATTGCTCTAGGCATACGAAGCTCCCAAATAACATTGTGATGTGTTAAAGACCCATCAAACTGAAAGACAGCTTGCCATACAGTCTTCAAACTAATATCTGCTGCTCCAAATGAAATAGAAACAGCCATGCTTAAAGCTAATAAAATTGTGCCCGCTATTAAAATAATAGAAGCAATGAGCGGTCTACTCTTAACCTCTTTGACATTCATTTCTTGTTGCTCTATACTCCTCGCGCTTGCTTCCATCCCTCAACCATCCTAACCAACAACGTATATTTAACAAAATGAGATTCATTCTCAATAAACACCAAAAAGAAAAGTGGGATTACCCACTATCCATTTTAATTTTTCGAC
>NZ_NVPR01000041.1 GCF_002551815.1 Bacillus sp. AFS098217 | reverse complement strand
CTATGCTATACAGTGCTAAAGCTCGACGAGGGAGAGGTGCGATTATTCTGATATGGACTGCTTGAATTAGCGGTGGTATCAGTGTGTTTGTTTTGTGTACATTCAGGCCTTTGCTCGTCTATGAGTAAAGGCCTTTTTTGTTGGAATGATACACCTTTCTCTCAATCTTAACATAGCATATCCAAGAAAAATGATTCGGATAAGGAGGTGGGGAACGATGGCACTTGGAGAACCGAGCCCGATACCCATATGTTTTACATTTATATTTCATCATGTAGGTAGGAAACGAATTGTTCCTCCCTCTCTAAAAAATAGATAGTCGAGAAACAATGAATTTCCTCCTGCGTGTATAAAGGGGGAAACTACCGATGTTACGTGCAAAAAAACAACTTGAACATGTCCAAACAGACATGTATCAAACAAATAAAGGTACACCAAAACGAAACAAACAAACTTCTCATAATCAAGAAGTGATCAAGCAAAACAATGAAATATTAGTAGAAGTTGCTACAACAGATGTTCAATCCGCATTAGCTTTTTTAGAAACAACGCCAAACGGTCTTTCTGAAAAAGAAGCTGAAAGACGTATTGATATACATGGGAAAAATGAAGTAGCACATGAAAAGCCACCAGCATGGTACATTCAATTGCTGCTAGCATTTAAAAATCCATTCATCTTCGTATTGTTAGCTTTAGGAATCTTGTCTTTCTTCACTGACGATATGAAAGGAACCATTGTTGTAACGGTCATGGTTGTCTTAAGTGCTACCATTCGGTTCTTGCAAGAATTCCGTTCTCAACAAGCAGCAGAAAAATTAAAGGCAATGGTTCGTACGACAGCTACTGTTTTGAGAACGAAAGAATTCAAACATAACATGGATAAAAAAGCGGATATCAATAACAATCATACACAGGAACTTCCTATTGAAGAACTTGTACCTGGTGATATTATCACGCTTTCTGCGGGTGATATTGTCCCAGCTGATGTTCGCATTCTTTCAGCTAAAGATTTATTTGTAAACCAATCTGCTCTAACTGGAGAAGCTTTGCCTGTCGAAAAATACGAAAATTTCCATAATTCGAATATTAATGCAAAAAGAAATGGCGACCTGCTTGAAATGGATAATTTATGTTTTATGGGAACAAATATCGTAAGTGGAACTGCAACTGCTGTCGTTGTATCAACAGGCGTAAATAGTTATTTTGGTTCATTAGCAAAAAGTGTAATTGGTAAACGTCCGGAAACAAGCTTTGATAAAGGCGTTAATAAAGTAAGTTGGCTTTTAATTAAATTTATGCTTATCATGACGCCTATTGTATTTTTCATTAATGGGATTTCAAAAGGTGATTGGAAGGAAGCGTTCTTCTTTGCGATTGCAGTTGCTGTAGGACTAACACCGGAAATGCTTCCGATGATTGTAACGGCAAATTTAGCTAGAGGCGCTGTGCAAATGTCTAAAAAGAAAGTAATTGTGAAACAGCTAAATTCAATTCAAAACCTTGGGGCAATGGATGTTCTTTGTACAGACAAAACAGGAACATTGACTGAAGATAAAGTTGTATTAGTCCGTCATCTTGATCCAACAGGAAACCAATGTAAAAATGTATTACAGCTAGCCTATCTAAATAGTTTTTATCAAACGGGATTAAAAAACCTTATCGATAAAGCGGTTATTCAGCATACAGAAGAGAAACATCAATTAGATACAAAGGAATTTCACAAAGTAGATGAAATCCCATTTGACTTTGCTAGGCGCCGTATGTCCGTAGTTGTTAAAGATATAAGCAAGATGAACTTAATGGTTTGTAAGGGTGCGGTAGAAGAGATTTTATCTATTTGTACACATACGGATATTCATGATGAAATACTTCCTCTTACGAAAGAAGTAAAGAGTAAGGTTAAGTATCTTAGTGAACAATTAAATGAGGACGGCATGCGTGTAATTGCAGTGGCTTATAAGCTTGAAGCATCTAATGATGAAAAAGCTTATTCTATTCAAGATGAATCAGATATGATTTTCGCAGGATATATTGGATTTTTAGACCCTCCAAAACCATCCGCAGCATCTGCAATTCGAACATTACAAAAACAAGGCGTACAGGTGAAAATTTTAACTGGTGACAATGAAATTGTAACGCGCAAAGTATGTAAAGAAGTAGGATTGGATATAGGGGAACCTGTACTTGGCTATGAAATTGATCATTTACCTGAAAAGGCACTAGCAAAATTAGCAGAAAGAACAACTGTATTTGCGAAATTAAATCCAATGCAAAAGTCGCGTGTCATTAAAGCATTGCAAGCAAATGGTCATACTGTAGGCTACATGGGTGACGGTATTAATGATGCGGTTGCACTTCGCGATGCAGATGTAGGTATCTCTGTTGATACAGCTACAGATATTGCGAAAGAATCATCTGATATTATCTTGCTTGAAAAAAGCTTGAATGTATTGGAAGAAGGTATTATTGAAGGGCGTACAACATTCGGGAATATTTTGAAATATATTAAAATGACGGCAAGCTCTAACTTTGGAAACGTATTTAGCGTATTAGTAGCAAGTGCATTTATTCCGTTTCTTCCGATGTTAGCTATTCATTTATTAATTCAAAACTTGTTATATGATTTATCGCAGCTTTCTATTCCATGGGATAAGATGGATAAAGAGTTCTTAGAGAAGCCTAGAAAATGGGACACTGCAAATATGCGCAATTTTATTATCTGTATTGGTCCTATTAGTTCAATCTTTGATATTACAACATTTATTGTGATGTGGAATGTGTTTGGTGCCAATACGGTTGCAGAACAATCTTTGTTCCAATCCGGCTGGTTTGTAGTGGGATTACTTACGCAAACATTGATTGTGCATATGATTCGAACACAAAAGATTCCATTTATCCAAAGTACGGCCGCTATTCCGGTCCTATTATTAACAGCACTCATTATGGCTATTGGTATTTACGTTCCGTTTTCCCCACTAGGGGCTGCTGTAGGATTACAGCCACTTCCACTTAGCTATTTCCCATGGTTAGTAGGAATTTTAGCAGGCTATGCTGTATTAACTCAATTTCTTAAGCAGTTATATATCAAGAAATTTCATAGTTGGTTATAACATCTTCTTTTCTAGACATGTAAATCTGATTTAACAGAAATTCTATCAGAAAGAAGGTGAGAAATATGCACTTTGAACATGCACTCTTATTGTATATTTCTATTATGAATGGAGAAGCGCAATTTCCATTAAAATCAATGTTAAAACCAAAAATAAGTAGCGAAAAGTTTTATACCATATAATCGTTAAAAAGTAATATGGAATGAAAAAGGAGGTTACTTTTGTAGTCCTCCTTTCTCTATGTATAGATAGTTGGAGGTGAAAGATATGGCATGGCAAGACATTGTAATCCGTTTACTTGTTGCTATATTTGCTGGAGCTTGTATTGGAACGGAGCGGCAATGGCGGCATCGTATGGCTGGATTACGTACGAATGCTCTCGTTTCATTAGGAGCTTGTTTGTTTGTTTTATTATCTGTTATGACTTCAGGAGAAGGAAGCCCTACACGTATCGCTGCTCAGGTTGTAAGTGGAATTGGTTTTCTTGGCGGTGGAGTCATTATTCGAGATGGTTTTAGTATTCGTGGATTAAATACAGCTGCTACATTATGGTGTGCTGCAGCAGTTGGCACTCTTGTTGGGGCTGGATTTTTAAAAGTGGGNNATTATTGGTGCTTTCGGGGTTATTTTAGCAAACATTTTCCTTCGACCTGTGGCATTGTTTATGAACAAAAAGTCTCGAGATCAACAGCAAGAAGATATGAGCTATATGGTATCAGCAACCTGTTTAGATAAAGATGAGTCTCATATTAGAGTCTTGTTAATGCATATGGTTCATACAGAAGGAATTGGTCTAAAAGAATTATTTAGTGAAGACATTGAAGAGGGCAAAAAAGTAGTTGTACGAGCACTTTTGCATTGTGATTCAAAAAAAGCTACGCTTATTGAAAAAATAGTAAGTCGCTTAAGTTTAGAAGCTGGTATAACAGCTGTTGGATGGAAAACTATTACAGAACAAGAGTCTGATTAACGTAGCAAACATTCCTCAGCCAATAAAAGAAAGTACACCAGTATATACGATTTATAAAGGTGAGAATAAAGGAAGCACATATGGTGCAACGATTATAAAAGAATGAGAGTAACTTCAATCTTGTTTGTAACATGAATAGCCGTAAGGGGAACGAAATGAATTCTCTTTACGGTTCTTTTGTTTAGTAGGACAGTTTTGCTATAATGTACCAGTACGATTTACCTACAAGGGGAGTGCTAGAAGAAATGCGATCATTTAATGTTGATGAATTTATTGCCAGTGTTTTACAATGGATATTAAATACAGCTCTTATCATATTATCCATTGTTCTATCTATCTTTTTAATTAATGAAACAATCACATTCATACAATACATATTTTCAGCAAAAAAATACACATCTTATAAATTAGTTGAAAGTATCATTGTTTACTTTTTATACTTTGAATTTATTGCATTAATTATTAAATATTTTAAATCAAATTACCATTTTCCATTACGATATTTTATCTATATAGGAATTACAGCTTTAATTCGATTAATTATTGTTTCTCATGAAGAACCACTTGAAACATTATTATATGCAGGGGCTATTCTCATTTTAGTGATTGCTTTATATATATCTAATATGAGGGATTTGAAGAAACATTAAACATGATTTTGTACTGTATATGAAAATAAATCTATAAAATATATATAAAAATAGTGCAGACCAAGG
>NZ_NVPR01000040.1 GCF_002551815.1 Bacillus sp. AFS098217 | reverse complement strand
GCACTCTTTTGCAGATGATAGACTGTACCATGAATCTAAACTAGAAATATCAGATGACGGGAAGAATTGGTATACTGTCCATGATAGTAGCTTTGATGGTGAGTACATTGAGACTTCACAAGGTAAACCATTTGCAGTTAAACTTAAAGCACGCATTGATCTTAAGAAGACTTTCATCGACTTTCCGTTGGGTATTTTCTTACTATCAAGCCCTACACGAGCAGATGATGAGAACGTAGTTATGAGAGACGTTGAGGCCTACGATCCTAGTATCATATTGATAGACGATTTCGTAGACGATATCTATACAGTAACAGCAGGAACAAACTATAAACAAGCCGTTATAAATGTTCTTAAGAGTGCAGGTATTACAGATTATATTATAGATGATACAGATAAAGTATTAACAAGAGATATCCAGTTTGATATCGGGACACCTAAGATGAAAATAATCAATAGCCTACTTACAAATATAGGATTCACACCTATATTTGTAGATGAGAATGGATTCTTTACTAGCCATAAATACATCTCACCATCTGTTTTATCTCCTGAATATACTTACAAAGATGATGAACTAAGTATCATCTACAATGGAATGGAAGAAGAACTAGATATCTATAAAACACCTAATCGTTGGGTTATCGTTAAAACGAATGCAGAAGAAAAGCCTTTACGTTCTGTGTATACTAACGACAATCCTGATTCACCTACTAGTACAGTTAACCGTGGACGTACGATAGTAGACTATAGAGAAGTAGAGGATATGGCAGACCAAGCTGCATTAGATGTTTACACTAAACAGATAGCGGATAAAGCTTCGCAAGTATTCGGGAAAGTTAAATTCAAAACTGCGCTTATGCCTATCCATGGTTACCAAGATATTCTACAGATAGACTACAGCAAATTAGGCATAAATGAGAAGTTTTCGGAGACAGCATGGTCAATGAGTTTAACACACGGTGGAGAAATGACACATGAAGCAAGGAGAGTTGTTAATATATGATTGATGTAAATTCTTTTTTAGATATGATGGATAATAAATCCCCAACAGTTAGTATTAGATTTGGTAAGATACCTCAAGATTATAATGGAGGGAGGCCTACAGTTATAATAGATGGTTCAACTGCTCCTACTGTTAAAGCCTATCCTTATATAGGAAGTTATAAACCAGTAGCAGGTCATCGTGTTATGATTGTTCAAGGGGTAATAATGGGTAACATTGTATAAAGCGTACAACAGTAGGCTTTTTTTATTTTGTCTTGAAAGGGGGTGAAGTATGGATAGAATGAATGCTCTTCTAAAAAGTATTGATATTAGCGACATTTTCACTTCTATACAATTCAAAATCGCATCAGTAATTAGCGGTGGATTGGGAACATTTTTGAGTCTGGTATATGGCAAAACGAATTTAATTTGGGTTTCTATTCTGATGATGGTTGTTGGACTAGACTGGATTACTGGCAGTAAAGCATCAAAATTGGATGGTACTTATTCAAGTCAATATGGAATTGAAGGCATTGCGCGCACCGTGGTGCTTTTTTTGTTGCCTTGTTTGGCTCATATGTTTGATATCGCTTTTAAATTACCAGATTTCTTTTTTTACATGGTAACTGGCGGATTGATTTACCACATTTTTAATAGTTTCACAGCGAATTGTGTACGTATTGGGTGGGATAAATGGATTCCAACATGGCTACTTGAAAGTGTAGCGAGTGAAATTGAAGCAAAAATTAAAAGATCTGATTCTAGAAAGGAAGATGAAAAGAATGCGAGATAAATTAAAAAATCGTGGGTTATGGGTTGCCCTTTTTGCATTACTGGGGATGGTGCTAATGGATACGATTCCACAATTTAACGCAGGAAGATATCAAGAATATGTCGATATTATTCTAGTTATTTTAGTTGCTTGTGGGGTTATTTCTAATCCTGCTGCTGGCAAATGGTTTACGGATACCAAAGACACATCAAACAATTAAAAATGTTGTACAAGCTTAAGAGCGGTGTTAAAAACATCGTTCTTTTTTATTAAATTAAAAGGAGATGTTGAGTAATGGATTGTTTTGCTGGTTCAGGTGGTCATAACAAAATTGTGCCAGGTGCGGATAGTATCTATGGGATAGAACATGTGGAAGATAGACGTTTCTTAGATGCTGTTGCTAAATATGTACAAGCAGCAGGATGGAAATATGTGAATTGTTCTGATGAAGTAGGGACAACAAAATATGATGTTTGGAATAACGCGGCTAATAATCATCTGCGTGTGAAAGACAGTAATGTTGATTTACAATTCCATTTAAATGCTACACCAGGTGGTACCGGATGCGAAGTTTGGTTGCATCCTTTATATGGTGATAGAGAACTAGCTGCCAAGATTTCTAAAGCAATGGCTGATGCTTTTGGATTAAGAGATCGTGGAATCAAATTTTCAACGGACTTAGGTTGGATTAATAAAACGAAAACTGGGTTATTACCTGAAATCTGTTTTGTAGACAATGAGAATGATATGCGAAAATTCCGTGCGAACTTTGATAAAGCAGCAAAGGCAGTAGCAGAAGCTATCACAGGACAAAATATTCAATCACAGGAGGGTATTACAATTATGGACAACGGTATGAAACTAGTAGCAACTGGCGGAGTAGGATTCGATAAGATGCTTGAAGTAGCTCAAGTATTGGACGGTTTAGGGTACCCGACAGACATCCATATTGAAGGTAAGCAAGAAGGAATCTTTTCAGTACGTACATCAAGACAACTCGGAAGTGACCTTGATAAGTTGACTGCATGGTTAGACGGCAAAGGATGGTTCTACCAATACGAGTAAAATGCAAAGGAGCCGGCTCTTATAAGTCGGCTAGTTTTCTTATTCTTCTTCAACTTTTCCTCTCCCATTACAAATGGGGCAGTCAGCAACTATTCCTTCATCAATTGAGATAATAATACCACCTTGACCATGACATTCTTCACAAGCTGTTAGTTCTAGTATCTCTAAATCTGCATCTCGCTGAGGCAACTGAATTAAGTCCAGTGCATTTAACGCTTCTTGATATGTTTCAAACTCCAATTCTTTTCCTTCTTGACCGATTTCACAACTTTCAAGAATAAATCCTTCACCACGTATTACAAATGGCATGCTAATCAATCTCCTTTCCAGTCATTCTAACCATGGCTTTATAGCAATCCTCTCTTTTCAAAGAAGTCACGGAATATTCTATTTGCTAATTCTGACTGTGCGCCTTTTTCTGGATTTTCACCTAATACTTTTTTAATGACTTTGTTGATGTCTTCCTCTAAGTGAAAACCAACTAATATTTTCTTTTTCGAAGTATTTAAGAAGCCCAATACATCATCATTTTCAATAACAGTATTAACATGGTCTTTTGATTCTATTTTGCTATCCTTTTCAACTGATTCCGTTACGTCTAAGTTATCGATAATAGGTTTTACAGTTACTACAAATGAATTATTAGTCTTCTCCAAAGATACCACTCCTATTTAGTAATGAATTATCACTTCAAATCAGCGCTCAACTTTTCGAAATGATCTATCAGCAAAGTATTAATCAGTTCTTGTTTTTCACCATGTTCTGTATAAAGAGTGTCAATGGCTTCTAATAAATCCTCTCGGATT
Organism: Bacillus sp. AFS098217; assembly: GCF_002551815.1. GTDB lineage: Bacteria > Bacillota > Bacilli > Bacillales > Bacillaceae_G > Bacillus_A. The sequence goes on along the minus strand of NZ_NVPR01000040.1, from coordinate 48,091 downwards.
CTAAAAGTACGAGTTTTAAAAGTAGGTTTATTTTTCTTGAATTTCGGCTTTGTTTCTTTTGCTTTTTTTGCAATCTCCAACATATCCATTTTAATCACCTCTATTTAAAAATCTTTTAAAGCTTCACGTAAAAAATCTTCAATCAAATCACTCTTTGCACCTTTACCCATTTTCTTACCGTAACGATCGAATTTTTTTGAAATATCTTCACTTAGATAGATACTTCTTTGTATCTTTTTTTGCTTATTATTTTTAGATGCAATCTTCTCTAACAACTTAGATACATTAATACTGGTATCAGTGTCTTTGTTAGTTTCGGTATTATTATTATTGATATTAAGTTCAGTATCATCTTTGATGTTAGTATCAGTACTTTTATTGACATCTTCATTGATAACAACATTAGTGTCAATGTCAGTATTAATGTTAGTACTGTTATTAGTACTAATGTTCACATCTTTATTAACATCAGTGGTTTCTTGATCTTTTAATGTTGCCACATTCCCAAAATCAACGAGCCGGTTCTTTTTCGCCAATTGCTTCAATCTCCTTCCATAAATCGAAATAGCATTTACCTGCTTCTTTATATTTCTTTGACAACGTTGCTGGAACACTTTCATACGCAATAGAAGAAGCATGTCTTACCGTTCGAGGGACTACAGTTTCAAATACTTTAATGTCATTCTCTAAACAGTACTTTCTTGTGGATTGCAATACATCAGAATGAAGTGATGTTCTTGAATCGACTAATGTTCCTAAAACACCAAGGATATTTAGTTTGTTATTGTACTGCTCTTTAAATTCTTTAATTGTCTCTGTAACTTTTACTAATGAGCGCATAGAAAATTGTTCAGGGTTAAATGGAATAAGAATACCGTCTGCGAACGCGAACGCATTACCAACCATCAAACCAAGTGATGGTGGAGTATCAATAATGATGTAATCATATAAATTTTCTAATTCTGAACAAGCAACTTTCATTAATAAAAACGGGTTGATATATTTATCTATGTTTCTAATGACTTCAAATTCAAATCCGACTAGATCATCATTTGATGGAATTATGTCTATGTATTTATGTACATTAACAATGGCATCTTTTGTGCTACAATCGCCAATTAAAACATCATAGATTGTCAGTTCAAATTGATCTGGATTCATCCCAAAACTTAACGCAACATTACCTTGATTATCAGAATCAATAATCAAAACTTTCTTCTTTTTTCCTGCTAAAACACCAGCTAAATTTACAGCTGTTGTAGTCTTTAAACTACCACCTTTGTTGTTGTTAACACAGATAACAGGCATAGTTCAATCTCCTTTCAATATAAAAATCAGTATCAGTACTAGTATTATTATTGATACCGTTATTAGTACTAATGTTAGTACTAATAATAAATTCAGAATTGATACTAGTTTTTCTGTTAACTTTGATATAAATATAAATTCTATTACTAGTATTATGATACCTCTTTTTTATTACAAAAATGTGTACATTTTATATTACAAATAGATTATAATACAGAACCACAGAAAAAAGGACAGGAATTTTCACATTCCCTGCCCTTGGTTGTATCTCTATGAATCTTGTATTACAATTGATGTAGAAATTAATCGAATAAATGAGAAAGAGCTTCATCCCTAAAGTTTGGCGACCGCGGGAATAAAGCTCTCTGAAAAGTTACACAAGGTAATAATGTTGTTCTATTAGCGTGAGCTACACAGAACAAACTTAATGTCTGTCTTTATAATAGCAAAAAGAGACAGGCAGGTAAAGTATAAAAGTGTCTTGTGTAGCTTCCTTTATTTGAATAAGGAGGCTATTTGTATGTCAGTGGCGATTCGGAAGCCGCAGGAAGTATTTATTGATGAGTGGCATGAATGCTACCTATCAGAACATAAAAAAAGTGGATACATAGCATTATTAGATTTAAGTGGTAGTGAGAAAAAACAATTATGGATAGGCACGAACGACGTTAAAACTCTTTCAAATATGTCTAATCCTTCAAATAAGGACTTTTATCTGTCTCTGAATAGTTTCACATTTGGAAGTAGGAAAGCGACGGATTTAAAGCAAATACGGAATATTGGCGTAGATTTAGATTTTTATAAGTTAGATATTTCAAAAGAATACGTGATTCGGAATTTACAAGATTGTATTGCTGAAGGATTGTTACCATGTCCAAATCTTGTAATGTACGGAAGAGGAATTCAGCTGATTTACACTGTACAAGGTGGAGCTGCTCCACAAATGGCGTTTCTATCTCAATACATAACGAATCATTTCATAAAGATGTTAATGCCATTAGGGGCCGATGGATCATGCAGTGATCTTTCAAGGGTCTTGCGTATGCCATATACGACTCATAGCAAAACTGGAAAGCAAATAGAGTTAGAAATTTGGACAAGACGTGAGCACGAATTACAGGAATTGTATGAATATGTTCCACCTTTAGAGAAGAAAAGACCAAGACGAACAAAAACGAGTAAGAAAGGTTCGATTTCAACATTACCTTCTCAAAAAGGTGTGATGAATCTTTACAGTCTGAATACAAAAAGAAAGTCCGATTTAGAGAAGATTGTAATGCTTAGAAATGGTCATATAGAGAACAGAAACGACTTAACATATATTTATTCATTTACAACTGCTTTAATCGTAAAAAACCAAGCAGCGACGTTAGAAATGATGTTCCAACTGAATGATAAGCTAGACGATCCGCAAAAAAAGAGTGTAGTGGAAAGAACAGCGAAAAACGGATACAAAGATGCTATGACTTTTTTTGATGAATTAGCAAAAAATGATTTTAAAAGATATGGTCTACCAAACAATATTATCAAACCTATGAAAACAGAAACGATTATGAGAAAACTTAACATTGAATTGACCGATGAAGAATTAGAACAAATGGACACTTTAATTAATTCCAAAGAGAAAAATCGACGTGATAAAGAAAAAAAACATATTAAAAGACGCGAAAAAGGTATAGCTACACGTGAAGAATACTTAGCGACTGAACAAGAAAAAAGTCAGGACAAGCTATCTATACTTAAAAAAGCAAAAGAAGATTATCCTAATGCATCTATTCGAAAATTAGTTGAATATACAGGCTTATCAAAGTCCGTTATCGGGCGATTAATAAAACAGTTATAAAGTGTCCCACAGTAGTTCGCTTTAAACCTAGTTATATGTGTTTGCTAGATATCTATTGTTTTTTAATGTGTACTCGCAACTCTTTTTTTAAAACTGTCCCATGGTAGTTCGTCTTAAACCTAATGTTATATATGGGGTAGCGTCAGGAAAATGCGGATTTACAACGCTAAGCTCATTTTCCTGACGCTACCCCTATATTAATTTGGTTTACACAGTATAAAAATTAAATGACTGTCCCGTTAAAGCAATATGGGGTCCCGCCAACATAACGCGAATTTCGTACGCTAAGGAATTTTTCATTTAAAAAACTTGGTTTTTCCGTACGTTAAGAGAGTTCCATAAACGGTATTTGACGTTTGATATAAAACTTTGTTTTTGGTAATGAGTTTTGGAACTGGATTTTAAATATATTTCAGTCAGTTTTGATGTATATAAATAAAGTTGCTTAAACGACCGTTTTCGGTTCTTATTACGTAATCCTTGTTATATCAAGGGTTATAGCCTTAGCGTACAGAATCCGCGAAATGATGGTGCTACCCCAATATTATTTGTTGTTTCCTAGCAAAAATAAAAGTGTTACCTGGTCTGTCTCTTAAAGCAGTATTTATATGCGTTGTTAACTAGTTCATTCTGAACCTCCTATTTAGGGGGTTTTTGTTTTGTTTATGGAATGTTACAATTTGCCCTATATCCGAAATTGGTTTAACAAAACAGATGTAGTACGTGAAATTTTTTAAAAAAGAGGGTGCTAATGTGAGAGGAAATAAGAAACAAGAAATACAATATATCAGAGAATACACATTGAGAGATAAAAGTGTAAAATCAATAAAAGTTGAATTGTGGAGAACGATGAAAGAGGAGCTGAATGTTCTGGGATTGAAAGACTCAGATATTTTTCAAATTCAGTTAATAGAACAAAAATAAAAATGTCATTTTATTAGGTGTAGAATGCTATTTTCCTGTTTTGCTAGTGGAGGAATAATACATTAGTATAAATGTGGTCACCCAGCCAAAAGGTTCACTCCTTTCCCTGCACAATGTGTGGGGATTTTTTCATAAAGAAAAGACACTCTCATGAGTGCCCTTCTCCGATTTGAACCACCTTAATTTTAACAATATGTATATGGACTCCCATCCGATTTCCATTTTACCATATTTATCTATATTAGTTATTGAGAAATATAATTCAAATTAGTATTTCATTACAGACTCTTTGGAGAATCAACCATGACCGTAATATCTGTCGGACTTCCAAAAATATTAATTCTTACCCCATCAACTGTGATTTCTTCTTTTTCTTTATTAGATTCTTTTCCTTCGATCATTTTATCTAGTTTTTCAGACCAAGTTATACCAGTGGCTTTTACCATAGCTTTAATTGTATTAATTTCTGGAGCTCCATTATACATAAGTCCATCAATTGTTTTACCGTCTCTTCTTAAATGAACGCTAACCCACTTAGCGTCTTCTTTGGACATATTTTCGTCCTTTGTGTAATAAAATCTATGGGTTTTTGCACTTTCTTCATACTCAAAATTAAAAGGTAATATTTCAATCCCTTGTCCAGCCAATTCATCTTTAATTTTATTATAGTTTTGTAGATACTGATCAGTAGTCATATCTTTGAATGCTAATTTTTTCTTAGGCTGCTCTTTTTCTTTTTGATATGTAGGCTCTGATTTATTTGATTCACTTGTAGTCTTTTCATTAGATCCACATGCTGTTAATCCCATAAGCAAAGCGCTGCACACTAAAAATGTTAATAACTTTTTATGCATTATTTGCTGCCTCCAGTATTTAAAAATTATTTCAATCTATCACGAATTACTTTTAAAAGAGCGTCGATATTATATTCAGGAATATTATGGATAGATCTCTTTTTCGTGCCTAACATTTTTTTCGTTTCTAAGTAAATAACACCTGGGTTCATAATGGATGCACCAAATAAATTCGGAGCAATATCAAAGTCTACGTTCTTAATATCTTTGTATTTAACTACTTCAGCTTCAGCTCCTCCGAAAAATCCGCCTTTCATCATTACTAAATATAGGTTATGTTCTCCAACGACAATAAATCCATTTTTCGTTAATTTTGGATAAGCAACTTCAAAGAAATGAATAGCTTCTTTAGATTTCATAACTTTCTTTAAAGCGTTAAAAGCAAACTCATAAAATGTTCGTTCTGTTTTTGGGAAATTCTTTGATATTTCAACCATTTCAGTAAGTGTAACCGGGTATTCAATAACGCCAAATCGTTCATCTATCTTAGTATATTTTGGATTAGCCATGTTATATCCCCTTTTAAAATGTAAGATTTCCAATCCATCATAACAAATCTAGTTACACCTTTTTGTCACATTTTGTCGAACAGACAAATAAAAAAGAGAGCCTAAGCTCTCCTGGTCGATTTAGTAAAATTATGTCAAATTTTACCTCTAGATATTGGAAATGTTTTCTTTTATTCTTAAATCAACAGATGCACAACATAATTACAATATGTCTTTATTGTTTTGTATCATTTTTACGTAAAGGGCAACTTGTTTTGCAAAACGCCCTTGTTGACGTCCGTCCAGCTCCTCATAAGCTCTTTGGATGTCATTGAATAGTAATCCTAGTAATTCATCTTCTTTCTTGCTCTCGAAGCTAAGAAGGGCGTCTGTGGAGGTGTTGAAAAAGGACGCAAGAACTTTAAGACTTTGTAAGTCAGGTTCATGCCGATCAGTTTCCCAATTTTTAATCTGTCCGCGTGATAAACCTGTTCGGTCTGATAGTTGTGCTTGCGTTAAACCAAAAGACATTCTTAACTTTTTAATATTCTGTCCGACTGTAGTTTTCATAGTTTGAGTATAATAATCGCCTTATCACTATACCATAATTGGTCGATACTCTGACTGTAAAATAAAACAACGTCATGTTTTCGACCAATAAAAATATGTATAGAACAAATGTTTGATTAGTGGTAAAATATGTACGTAGGTTATTGAAATATGAAAATATGAAAAAAATGCATAATTGCATATTTCGTCAGAAAACGTTGATACGTTGCGGTTTTCGAACTTTCTCAACAAAATTCTGACAATCAGATGACCGAATATTGGGAAATTTGTGGTATTATGTAAGCAACTAAAAAAAACGGACGTAAGAAAAAAGACCCACGGTGCAAGTAGTGCTGTAACACTCTTACACTATCCCCTACCATCCTAGGGAACATTGTCGCGGATCTTTACACACATATTATAGCACAACTTAGAAAAAAGAGTGGCACGTTTTCCTGTAAATGTAAAATATTAGGGTTTGCGTGTCTTTTTTTGTCCAAAAGGGGGACAAAAAATAATGCAAGTATTATTAAACAAACTTCATGACGATTTGTACGCAGTAGGAATCACTAATGAAGATTTAGCTAAATTATGGGGAGTATCTTCTGGTAATGTTTCAAGGATATTTAATGGCCATATACAAATAAGTTTTTGTTTTTTAACTAAAACTTTAATACATTTATACGAAGATCATGTTATTCGTAGAGATATCGTTAGGGAATACTTGAAATTTGCTAAACCCGAGAATGTTAAAGAAGCTATGGAGTATTTATCATTTCGTGGAGAATTCGGAATGCTTAAAGAATTAATCGTGAAAGAAAAAAAGAGAATCGACCAAAAACGGAAAGAAAAAGAAAAGAATGAGCAAAAATACTTAGAAACTGACGATGATGAATGGATAGAAATATATGATTTGATTTATCGTCGAAACATGGAAGCTGACAAACTTAGTTTAGATGAATTTGATGATTTGCTAGAAGAAAAACGATATGAAGTTAGTTCGAAAGAAATGATGATTTTTATTGATATATTGAGATGCCAAACAGCTTACCAATTACGCAATTACAAATCACTATTTAAACGGATGAAAAAAATTGAAAAAAGAGTTTCTAAAATCAAAAATAAGTTCATTCGTACTAGTTATACTGTAAGGTTGAAAGAAGGGATGAATGCGGTATTATTAATGGATTCACAAATTCTAAAAGTTCGTGATAATTCATTTAGTTTATTGGAAATCTGCAATAACGAACCGAATTTTGTAATCCAAAAAGCAAACGCTCATTATAATATTGCAGAGTCATACATCTTTGAAAATTATACACAATCTAAATTCCATTTTGAACAAGCTCTATATACTTTAGGTTGTTCTTTTAACAAAGAAATACAGAGAAGAAAACGAGCGGTTGAAAGAACATTGAATTTCTTAAAAATTTATCATAATAAGGATCTTGATACATTGTATGGGGATTTAGATTTGCCAGAGGAAGCTTTTTTAGCGATTAGAAAAAGGAATATTAAATTAGCACTTGAAATTCTAGCGAAGATAAAAGAAGAAAAAGGATTTTTAAATGAGTTTTCTACTTTTTATTTAGGATTAGCTAAAAATGATGTTCGTATTATTGAAAAATCGTTAGAAATGTTTATTGCGAATAATAGTAACTTTTATGCGAAATTACCAAAAATCCACTTGGGTATAGATTGAAAAAATGGTATAATATACTTGGGTGATAATAATGAAAAAAATACTTTCTATTATCTCTGTTCTTGCTGTTTTGGGAGTGTTCACATTAAGTAACACAAACATTAAGCAAGAACAAGATAAGCAAGTAGCAGCAGAAAAGCAACAGGTTCAGCTTTTTAAAGTTGATCCCGGTGGCGGCGGCTGGTAAAAGTTTAATATATTTATAGAATGACATCGTCTATTTAATAGGCGGTGTCATTCTTACTTTACGGGGAAATTGCGTTTTAGAAAAAATAAGCAAAAACGCAAACATTGTGAATGATTCACAAACTACTATGAAGAAACTGGAGGATGTCGGGGATGACAAAAGAACAATTAGTAAGAGAAGCTGTAAAATTGGGGTTAAAAACGAATGGAGTAACAAAGGCAGAAGATATTTTAAAGATTTGCCTTGATGAATCATATAAAGAAAAACCAAATACATAAAAAAAGAAGACTGCCGCACAAGGTAGTCTTCTTTCATTAATTGCTCTTTTTAGTTTGCATATAATTAACGTACATTTCTAGTTGCTCCCAAGCCTTTTTTCGTTCCTCTTCTGGGAGACTTTCTATTATGGCCATTATATTTTTTCCTTCTTCAGTAACAATCTTATTTTCCTCTTCGTTAAGTTCAGGATCTTCAGATAATCCTAATAGATAATCAGTTGTAACATTCAATACCTTAGATAATTTTGTCACAGATTCTCTAGAAGGAGTCTTTTTATTTCCTTCAAATCTCGAAATAGTCGCTTTAGTTAGTCCTGTTAGTTCAGCCAGTTCTTGCTGAGTAAAATTTTTATCTATCCTCAATTGTTTTAATCGTTCATTAAACATTTATATATTTCCTCCCCTTAAAAAAAGTTACCCACAAGGTCAACCTTTAGTTATATATTAATACGAAAGTTTCCCCTAAGTAAACATCAAAAGAGAATAATTAAAATAAAACCTTTTATATTTTTACCTATTTTTCGTTACTTAAATAGAGATAAAAAACAATTTATAAAAAAATAAAAATAAAAGTTGCCCTGAGGGTAACTTGTGTGTATAATAAAAATTGTAAACGAGGTGATCATAAATGAAAGTTAACCATCAATTACTTTTAGAACTTCGCCGTAAGCATAATATGACACAACGAGAACTTGGTGAACAGCTTAATAAAGCTAAAGAAACAATCTCTAGATATGAAAATGGAGTTAAGAATCCTAGCTTGCAAACCTTATGCGCTTACTCGGAAGTTTTTGGTGTAACGATAGACGAATTAATGAAAAAGAAAATTGAAGTGTAATTTTTTTTAACACATAGTTACCCTAAGGGTAACTGTAAGGAGGAAAGAAAATGAATCAATTAAAAATTATCGGCAAACAAAATGTAGCTGGTTATGAATTCACCGGAATCGAAGGTGGATTTGGTCAAAATAAGAAAGCAATGCTAGTTAAAGAAATCGCTGAAATTCATGAAAAAGAAGTGAAACATATTAATCAGCGTATTAATGAAAACCGAAAAAGATTTAAAAACGGTGTAGATATCATTGATTTATTAGGTGTCGGGCTGACGGACACCGAAATTCAACAGTTTGGATTCACGCAACAGGCAATAAATTCATACCGCGGCCGAAATGGGAACATTTATATTCTTTCAGAAAGAGGATATGCAAAACTTTTGAAAGTTTTGGAAGATGATACAGCTTGGGAACTATATGACAGATTCGTTGACGATTATTTCGATATGAGAAGTCAGCAAATCGATACAACGCGATTAAGACCAGAGTTACAAATGTTCCAAAAGCTATTTATAACATTAGCCGAACAAGATCTAGAACAAAAGAATCTAAAAAAAGAAATCATCGAAACCAAACAACAAGTACATAACATCAGTGAGATAGTTTCTTTAAACTCAACAGACTGGAGAAAAGAGACAACTAATCTTATAAATAGAATCGCTTCTAAGCTTGGTGGTTACAATGCACACCGTGATATTAGAAATGAAAGTTATGACATGTTGGAATATAGAGCAAAGGCTAACCTAAACATTCGTGTTACGAACAAGAAGAAGAAAATGGCCTTAGAAGGTGCGCCTAAATCTAAAATCGATAAAGTTTCTAAATTAGATGTGATCGGTGAAGATAAAAAGCTTCTTGAAATTTATTTAGCAGTAATAAAAGAAATGGCAATCAAATATCAAGTTTCATTTTCTCAGAGTAATGTGGGGTGAAAATAATGGCATTACAAGTAATTAACGGAACTCCAAAACCAAAGACTGATTTCACAAACATTTATTACAGAATGTTTGTGAAATCAACTAAGGAAGTTTATACAGATAAAACACATTCCAATAGAGATGCTTTGAAACGCCTTATATTTTCAGCAATGAAATTCATAAGTTCTTTATCTAAAAGAGATGAAGATAGAGAGTCACTAGAAGAAAAATTGATTTTTATCAATACAATAAAACGCTTTATGAGTTTATTAACTCCAAAAGAGTTCGAGAATATCTTTCCAATAGATAAACATTATGACGGTAAAAAGCGAGAAGTAAAAGATTATTTCTATACAAAAGAATACATCAATGGATTAGATGAACATAGTTTAATTGGCGAAAAAATCGATGAATTCCTTTGGGAGTATCACAATATACGTATTTCATTATTTGCAGTCAACTCACTATCAATCATAAGTAAATTGAATCGTTTAGAAACAGGAAAAAGCCTTTTCGAAGAAGTGTTTCCAAACATGAAAACATACACAATGCATGAAACATACGGCGGCAAAAAAATAATGGTAGATAACGAGACAGGGAAAACAACAGAAGTGAAGCAGCCTAGACCTAGATACTTAAAAGTCATCAATTAAAGGGAGGCAATCTGATGGAAGAAAGTACATTAACACTTTTAATCATAGCGCTAATAATTTGCGGTGGTATTTCACTCGTAGCTTTGTTCGATAAGCCAATCAAACGTTGGACAAAGGATGTAAAACGATGACAAATAAAGAGCAGCGGGACAAAGAAGAGAAAGAAAACATCATCAAAATGATACGAGATTTAAAGGCTAGAGGTGTATATGGCAGCGTAGGCACCATTATAAAACATCATGGTTACATCGTTTTAGCTGAGTTAGTTAAATAACTGATAAAGGGGAAATGGGAAATGGGGAACTCAAAAAAATATTCTTTCTTAATCAAATGTACAGATGGAACGGTTAATCTAACTACTGGTTATGGAGATGATTACAACGAAGCTAGAGAGTACTTTGAAAGAAGTCTTAATAAAGAATGGTCATTGATTACTGATAGTCAAGTCATTAAAGCGTTCATTGCAAAGGAAAATGAAACTCGCGTTATCATCAAAGGAACAGAATGGTTCTGGGAAGCTTTAGACCAATTGGAAGCGCAAAATAGCGAATCATCTGAAAGTATCCAGGGGAATGGAAAGTGAATAAAGACGAATTGAATCTAAATAGCTTTGGTCAACAACTAATAATCACTGGTCTTACAAGGTTAGTTGAAGAAGAAGGTTATACAGCTCACGAAGCATTTCGATTATTAGAAACAATTAAAAGGAATACCTTTCATGCTCTTTTGGAAATCCAAAAAGAATCAAAAACGAAATAAGACAAGCTCTGTGCTTGTCATCATGGTCGAGAACTGAATCTGTCTGTAATACCAACTACCCCACCGGTTCTCGACTGTGATGATGCGTACAGCATCAAGAAAGGGGAATTAAAATGAGAAATAAATATGAAGGCTTTTGCTACAGATGCGCTAAAAAAGTCGGTGTAGGTGAAGGTCACTTTGAAAGATTCCAAGGCGGATGGAGAACACAACATGCTTCTTGTGCTATTAAACATAGAAAACCTAAGGTTGGCAAAGAAAAAGGTGATAGACGTGTTTAGTACATGGGAAGAAATTATTGAAAAACAAGATGAGTTTACTGAATACATGGATGACCACTTCGATGTACAAAGCATCAGAAAGGGGAACTAATATGTTACCTAATTTCGAACCAACATATTGCAATGACTTAGAAGGAAACAAGTACTTATGCAGATTTGAACATTATGAAGCGGAAAGTCGTTTTGAAGGTGAACCGTCTGAATGGAAGGCTGACATTGTTGAGTTAATGCCAATCATCCCTATCTATAAATGCTGGGGAAAAGGAATCAAAACAAAATAAAAAGACGACTTACCCCTAAGTCGTCTTGGAGAAAACATTATTAATAACTCACTTATATTATACCAAATGTTTTCTCTTCATAACAAGGAGGAAAAATAATGAAAATCAATTTTAAAGAACTACGTGTTGTTAATTTCAAGAATCATGACAGTCTTGAAGTAGCTTTTGGAGAAATAACTACAATCAGCGGTCGCAATGGTGCTGGTAAATCATCCGTAGGAGAAGCAATTACATGGGTTTTATACGGTATTGATCCATACGGAGTAAAGAATGATCCAAAGCCAATCAGTAATGCTGATGCAGAAATCAAAGTAGAACTTCTTATCCAGGTAGATGATAAAGATATTTTGCTTGGACGTACACAAAAGAAAACAGCCAAGTATTACGTAAATGAGGTTCCAGAAAAAGCAACGAAATTCAATGAACTGGTAGAGTCATTGTTCGATAAAAACTTATTCCTATCAATATTTAACCCTAATTATTTTTCTTCACAACATTGGCAAGATCAACGCACACAGTTGTTGCAATATGTATCGGAGCCGTTGAAACAAGAAGTGTTTGCTGAACTATCTAAATTAGAAGTTGAGTTGTTAGAAGAAAAGATGAAGAAACATTCACTAGATGACTTACAAAAACTACATGCGGAACGTAAGAAAACACATGAGAAATCATATGAACGTGCAAGTGAACGAGTAATCACATTAAAAGAACAATATGAAAAACAAAAAGATGAGAGTGACGATGTTAATAAAGAGGAAATTGAAAAGCAACTGTCTGAATTACAAGCGAAACGAGCAGAAATCGATAAAACAATTAAAGATTCACAGAAAAAACAGCAACAATATAACCAGTTGCAGTACCAAATTGATGGCGTAAAACAGCAAGTTTTACAACAAAAAAACGTTGTTCTTGGCATAAGAGATGAGAAATTGCAAGACACATGCCATACATGTGGACAAGCCTTACAAGATGAAGCAGTTGAACAAGTAAAACAGAACAAAATTAAACGTTTTGAAGAAGCGAAACAACTTGGTTCAAGCATGGTTAAGAAGTTAAAAGAGCTAGAAGCTTCTATAAAAGAAATGTCCCTTGAAGAAGTAGATCTTACTCAAACGAGAGACATCGATGAAAAGATTTACGAGTTAAACGGATTACTACGAAAATCACAACAACTTGAGCTATTGCAGAAAGAAATTGATGAAGCAGCAAGCACGCAAGAGAAAATTCGTAAAGAAAAGAATGAGTCACTAGCAATTATTGATGCAATCAAAGAATTCCGTACAAAACGTTCTGAGTTGATGGTTAACAAGATTCAAAGCTTATTTACAAACATTAATGTACAGCTCTACGAAACTCTTAAAAACGGTGAAGAGAGAGTGACATTTGAAATCTTAATGGACGGTAAGCCATACAGTAGACTTTCTACAGCTGAAAAGATTAAAGCAGGATTAGAACTTGTCGAAGTATTGAGCAAACAATCTCAACTAGTAGCACCAACATTCGTTGATAACGCTGAAAGTATTCTACATTTCACAAAGCCAGCAGGACAGTTAATTATTGCGAAGGTCGAAGATACAGAGTTCACGATAAAAGCAGAAGGAATTCAAAAGGAGGAAGTAATCAATGTCTAATCAAGTAACAGCAGCACCTAATACAGATAAGGTAATCGGTAATTTTACAAAAATGGAGTTAGATACAATCAAAAGCACAATCGCAGCAGGAACAACAAATGAACAATTCGCTTTATTCGTACAAACTTGTGTGAATTCTGGGTTAAATCCTTTCCTAAATCATGTTCATTGCATTGTATATAACAGCCAGAAAGGTCCAACAATGAGCATTCAAATTGCAGTAGAAGGGATTCTGTCTCTCGCTCGTAAATCGGACGGATACAAAGGCGTAGATGTTCAACTGGTACACGAAAATGATGAATTTAAGTTTAATGCAGCAAGTAAAGAAATCACGCATTCAGTTGGGTTCCCAAGAGGACAAGTTGTTGGTGGATATGCAGTTGCGAAACGTGAAGGATTTGATGATGTAGTTGTTCTTATGGAAGCTAGTGAAGTTGAACATATGAAAACTGGCCGTAACAGTAGCATGTGGAAGAGTTGGTTCAATGACATGTTTAAGAAGCATTTAACAAAGCGCGCCGCTAAACAACAATACGGCATCGAAATTGGAGAAGATGAACCAATTTCAAGTAATTCAATCGATGAAACACCATCTTATGAACGCGTAGATATCACACCGAATAAGCCGAATCAAATTCAAGTAGAAGAAGGCGAAACAGTAGATCAAGAAGCTGAGTTAAAGAAAAAGCAAAGTGAAGTAATGACGAAACTTAACGAATACAACATGACAAATGATGATTTGCAAGAAATTGCAGTTAAACATTTCAAAGTTTCAGCAGCAGAGTTGAATCTTCAACAGCTTACAGGCCTTGTTAAGTTCTTAGGTTTGGAACATAAGAGACGTGTGAAAGAACAAGAAAAGGCACAAGAACAACCAGAGCAAGAAGAAATTGACTTCGAAAATATGGAAATGGACATAGCATGATCGATAAACAAACAAAGGTACTCCTTCCGGCTTGGTGCTGGAAGGATGCCAAAACAATAGATGATGTAAAACAAAACGTACTGAAATATATAAATCCAAAACGCTACCCAGGTTATAGGGTCCTGAAAGTTGCGGGGGGATTTGCTATTTGTGAGAGGTGTGATTAAAAGATGGAAACAATCATTAGAGATGGTCCTATGCGCCTAGCATTCTTCGGTAGAAACGCAAACGAACGGTATTTGAAAGATGAAACTGTTACTGGATTAATCGAGAAATGCAAACCTTTAGACGAAGAAGGATTTGAATATGTGTTTAAGATTCGTAGGGTTTTAGAAACAGTCGCTTCACAAAAAGAAGAAAACCCGCATTTATTTAAAAATTGCATCAAGAAGGAAAGAGATCGCGGATTTTATTATGAAGTGGTTATGAAGAAGGTGAACTAAATGAGTAGCAATATATTTCAACTAGAAACTTTTGCAAGAAGCGGTTATATGGTGCGACTCGCTTATGTAGATATCACTGGAGATTTAATTGCTGGCATCTTATTAGGACAAATTGTTTATTGGTACATGCCTAACGAACAAGGAAAGAGTAAGTTGCGAGTTAAGAAAAACGGAGAGTTTTGGTTAGCTAAAAGTCGGGAAGATTGGCGAAACGAGATAAGAATCACGCCTAAACAGTACGACAGAGCAATCAAAATCTTAATTGAAAAAGGATTTGTAGAAGTTCAGAAGTTCAAATTCAACGGCGCTCCTACCAATCACATTAAGTTAAACATTTCCGAAGTTACCGAAAGGGTGAAATGGATTTTGACCTTTGGGGAAATTCCAATTTCCCCTTTGGGTGAAATGGAACTTACCGAAACGGTAAATTCTTTAACAGAGATTACTACAGAGACTACAACAAAGATTACTACATTAGAAGATAATATGTCTTCTGACCAAAAAAAGCGGTCAAAAGACTGCATCCCTTATGAGGATATTGTTTCTTATCTGAATGAAAAAGTTAAAAAATCATATAAACCAAAAACAGCTAAAACGAGATCATTAATCAAAGCTAGATTTAAAGACGGTTTTACTTTAGAAGACTTTAAACAGGTGATTGATATTAAAACAGCACAATGGCTAACTGATTCGAGTATGAACCAGTACTTACGACCAGAAACGTTATTCGGAACGAAATTTGAAGGTTACTTAAACGAAAAAACAAAAGGAGCGAAGAACAATGCAGAGAGCGGCACTGGCAATACCAACCGATATAGCCAAAAAGGTGAATATGACTATGGATTCTGATGTTTGTGAAACGCATGGCATGAATAAGATGAAATTCGGTGGCCAGGTCGTGTGTCCTCGCTGCTTCCTTGAAAACGAAAGTAAGAAGCTCCAAGAACAAGAACAAGCAAAATACGATGCTGATAAAGCGAATGAAAAGAAATTCTTGTTCCACCAACAAAGCATGATTGCAGATACCAATATTATGAATGCTAACTTTGAAAACTATGAACCTACTAGCGAGGAAGGAGAAAAGAACCTTGGACTCGCAAAGGTTATTGCAACTGATTATCTAAATGAAAAAATATTCAACACCATTATGGCTGGTAACTGCGGGGCTGGGAAAACACATCTTGCTTACTCTATTGCAGATCAGCTTGCAGGAGCAGGGAAGTCAGTTGTTTTCGTCACAGTTGGCGAATTGCTACGGAAGATTAAAAGCACGTTCAATAAAGATTCCTCCTTAACTGAGGATTCAATCATTCAAACATTAGTAAGAGCAGAAATATTAATAGTCGATGATTTAGGAGCAGAGTTAGGCGCATTAGATGCCAATACAAAAGCGACAAACTTCATTAATAGGGTGTTATTCGATGTTTTCGATGGTAGGCAAGGTAAATCTACTATCTTCACAACAAACCTTACAGGAGAGCGTTTAGAGGGTGCATATGATGAGCGAATTGTATCGCGTATCTTCAATAACTTTAAAGCACTTGTTTTCAAAGATACAAAGGATTACAGAAGAAAAGCACTGCCATTTTAAAAGGGGGAATTAAGATGTGTGCATGCAAAGGAACTGGGGTAATCAGAAACGATCAAGGGAACGGCTGTTATCAATTTGCACCATGTATTTGCGCAGCAGGGAATATTAGTCCTGAAGAAGTGGACAGAAGACGTCATGCTGTTATAGCGAGACTAAGAGCGATTCATCAATTACAACTGGAGGGGAAATGGGATGCCGAGACTTGGAACAGAAATAGAAATGGAGAATTACACAATAGCAGCGCAGCAAAGGAAGCACATGAAAAAGTCGCGTCGTAACCTGTATATCGCTTTAGAAGAACTTGACTTGGTATTCGATGAGAGTGAAGTGATTCGATTCCAAGAAATGTGGAAAGAGGGGAAAAGCTTTATTGAAATTGCTAAAGAATTAGGAAGACACCAGTTAGAAATCGCAGCCTTGATAATGGATCAGGCTGATAAGAGCAAAATTAAATCACGTCCAATGGGGTTAGGGGCATGAAACAACTAACACTAGAGGATGTCGTGGGAAGTTTCGACTACTCCGCAACAAGCACGGTGGAACGATTCCTTGCAAAGCCAAGCGTCATAACGTCATACGAGGTTCACTTCTATGATCAAGACAAAAAGCGAAGCGTGGGATGCAACGATAGAAGAACATGGGAAAGGTATTCAGAAGATTAAGATAAAACATTCGAATCGTACAAGAGCTGAATTTTTGGCGCTGGATTAGAAAGGGGAATAGTTATGAGTGATTTCTACCTCACTCCAGAAGATTTTGAAAGAGCTGCTTCAAATGGAATTAGCGAAGGTACTTTGAAACAAAGAGTATACGGATATCGTTGGAAAAAGGAAAGAGCTATCACCGAGCCAGTACGAGAAACGAATGAAACAGGTTGGAAGGAATACAAAGAAATTGCGGCAGCGCATGGTATATCAGCACGAACATACAGGAAACGAAGAGAAAAAGGCATGACACCTTCGGAGGCTGCAACTACTCCGCTAATGAGTATACAAGAATCTCAAAAACTCGCGCTTCAAGTAAGAAAAGAAAACAGGCCTTTTACAGAAGAAGAAATAAAAACAGCAGAATCGAATGGTGTTAATTACCATGCTTTACTAGCAAGAAAAAGCCGTCACTGGGATATTGAAACAGCAATTAACACGCCGCTGCTTACGTTAGAGGAAACAATTAAACGAGCAAATGCTGACAATGACTTTTATCGAAAAGGCAAGGCGTTAAATCTAAGAAAACAAGCATAGGAGGAAACGTCATGACGGCAAAAGAGAGAGCACGGCTACACGGTTTCTGGACACACAAACAAACAGGTGAACGCATTGCAGTATCACGCGTGACCATGTATGGAGAGGCTCATGCAAGGACAGTGGATTCACTAGGTCATGAAGTGGGACCAAAGGAAATTATGCTTGTGCGAGATCTGAAGGAAGAATATGTGAGGGGTATGCCATGAACGACATGTTCCGCATGTGGAAAGGAAATCGCAGAAGGATTCCATTGTAAATACGATGATGAACGATATTGTAGCAAGGAATGTATTGCAGAGCATATGAAACCGCGGTGCTATAACAGACTTTTCAAGGAAGGTTCGTTGTACTGGACAATGTTTGAAGAACAAAAGCAGCAGGAGGATACATGAGCAAGGAAGATAGATTGATAGAAGCGTTAATTAAACGAAACATATTCAAATTGAAAGATGGCCGTGATCTTTACGAGGGAAGTTGCGAGGAACTGGAA
This sequence comes from Bacillus sp. AFS098217, assembly GCF_002551815.1. Taxonomy (GTDB): domain Bacteria; phylum Bacillota; class Bacilli; order Bacillales; family Bacillaceae_G; genus Bacillus_A. The sequence continues at coordinate 29,911 of NZ_NVPR01000040.1, read as the reverse complement.
CGGCTATTAGAAGGGGCGAAACAATGAACATAACAAGTTGTAATTACACGTATTGGGAAAAAGCGATTAAAGAGTTTTACCAAAAACAAGAAGCGGAGCGAGGTAATAAGAATGGCAACTAAGATTATTATGTACACAAAAAATGACTGCCCGAATTGCAAAAGAGCAAAGCACTTTCTAGGATTCGCACCAGTAGATATTGAGTTAGAAGAAAGAAATATTGATAAACATATCATTTATAAAGTTGAAGCTGATGATTTAGGCCTAATGAGTTTACCTGCTTTCAAATTTGAGAACGGCAATATTGTTAGGGGATTTGAAGAAGGAAAGATCATGAGCGAATTAGGCTTATAGGAGGGATTGTGTGAAGCAAGAAGCTACAAGAGTACAGGTTGAGAGTGAGCTCGCAGTAGTAGAAAGTGAGATTCGCAAGATGGAATATCACTTGGTGGGATTGGATAACGAGAAGCGGAAGACGACGCTCTCTTTGGAAGTGTTGAAAAAGCAGAAAGAGAAATTGGAAAGTTATTTATAAGGAGCGGGGAAGATGAAATTAAGAGTGAAAATCAAGCGGTTAAATGAAGACGTGGAACTGCCACGATATGCGAATCCTGGCGATTCTGGATTCGATTTGGTAGCAGCAGAGGACACAATTATCTGGCCAGGAGAAACAAAAGTGGTACCGACTGGACTAGCTTTTGAGATTCCACCAGGGTATGAGTTGCAGGTTAGACCACGTAGCGGTATGACGCGTAATACGAAGTTACGAGTGATACTTGGAACTGTGGACAGCGGTTTTAGGGGAGAAGTTGGTGTAATTGTTGATAACACTGAACGAGTTGTAGGGCCTAATATGCAAGCACATGTTATTGAAAGAGGGACACGCATTGCACAGGGCGTTATAGCGCCAGTGGAAACAGCCCATTTTGTGGAAGTGGACGAGCTATCGGAAAGCGAGCGCGGATCCGGTGGGTTTGGTAGCACGGGCGTAAAGTAAGACCAAATTTGAATTTTATAAGAAAGGAATTAAATGTTATGGATAAAAAACCAATGGAAACATGGACAGAAAGAGAATTGATGTATGCAAGAGAAAACAACATTTACGATTGCGATGAAGCTATAAGAAATAATTGGTTTCATTCAGCAAGAGCATATATTAACACACTTGAGAAAATAAACAACGAAATAAAAAGAAGAGAAGCAGAAAACTAAACCAAAGTGTTAATGTAATAGATTTTGAATTTTATTAAGAAAGGGGAAATGAACTAATGAAAAAGCAACGATGGAGATTCACAAAAGTGTTTAGTGTTTGTGGTGAATGCGGGAGAAAGCTAGATATTCGGAATAAGTTTCATGGATTATATGGAACGTGTAACCAAACATGCGAATTACACTCAGTTGGGATGAGCTTGTCGGATTTTTATTAAAAAGGGGTGATTACGGATGTATCCATTTTATGTTGATGGGAAAAAGGTATTTTCGTTCTCTTACAAACCAAGTAAAGGTGTTGTGAAAGATGATGATACCGGTAAATGGTACGAAATTAAAGAAGTTGAGCAAGGACGTGGGCGTAAAGTGTATGGAAAGGAAACATGCAATTTGGACGGTATGGATTGGCAACCTTACAAGAATTGAATAAAAGCGTTATTTTAATCGAAAAGGAGGGAGAATCGTGAATAAATTTCATTGGGAAAAGGCTAATAAGGGAGAAAGATGTGCAACCTGCGGAACAAATAAAAAAGTTGAAGTTTTATATTATGGTGAAACAAGAACAGACAGTAAATTATGTATGAGTTGTATAGAAGAAATGGTTGAAACAATGGAAATGAAAACCAAACAAAATAGTTATCTTGTAGAAAAGGAGATGTGAAATATGCAGGATGTAAAAATGGAGTATATCGGAGAACAAGCAATAATTACCGTAGATGGAGAGAAAATCGCAGTTGCTACTGATGAAAAGGCAAAGTTAGTAGCAGAGAACTTATTAGTAAGTTTAGATCAAGTTGGAGCTATTAACTTAACTATTGAGGTTTAATACAAAATTCTTATTTTGGAGGGGAACGGAATGAAAATCAAAGTAAATGAACAATCTCAACGTTTTTATTTAGCGTTTGAAAAATGGGAATCTGCAGTTGGGCATGAAATTAAAGTAGGTCAATATCGTTTTTGCGCTATTCCATTGAGTGAATCTATTAATATTTCAGAAGTAACATCTGGTGTGAATGCTATAAATATTCCGATGTCTCTTGAAATTAGGATGGTTACTGCGACTAAGGAAGAAACAATGAAGTTTTTTGAAAAAGTTGGTGAACATCTAAAGAGAATTATTGAGAGTACAAAAGATTTTGATGATCGTCTTAAGGAAATGAAAAAAACGGCATTTGAACGATTAGGAGAAATGCCACCGATTGAAAATGTTGATATTGATTGGATATTTGAGGAGGAAAGTGAAATTGTACATTAAGTAATTTAACCAAATCCTTATTTTGGAGAAAGGGAGAATGAGAGATATGAAGTTTGGAATGTATTTAGGTGGAGAATTAATGTGCGAACATGAAAATATCTTTGATGCATATCGTGATGCGGAATACTGTACTAGAGAATCCGGTGTACCACATGAAGTGAAAGTGATTAAGCCAAAATCAAGATTTCTTGTAGAGGATATCGACGGTTGCGAATTTGTTAAAGTACGTGGTTTAGGGAATGCATTGATTTCATACGATCATGACTTTGATGGGTTCATGACTGGGAAGATTCAAGTTGTTTATTCGGATGGTTCTGGTAGTGCAATTAGCATGGAGCAAGCTCAAAATCATATCGATTCAGGGGAATGGACAATCATTAAATCATAATTTGAACCAAAACGCTATTTTATTAGAAAAGGAGAATGGAGGGAATCAGATGTTAAATGAAAACTGCGAACATGATTTTAGGGGATTTGATTACAGTAAACTATTGGAACGGTGGATAAAATATTGTCCTAAGTGCGGATTAATTAATGATGAACCAAGACCAATTAGCGAAAGATTACAAAGGGCAATCGCTACAAGAATTAGGAATGGCGATATTGTAAAGAAAGGGGAATAGTATTTGAAATTCCTAGATTTATTTGCAGGGATAGGCGGTTTCCGATTAGGAATGGAAGCCGCTGGTCATGAATGTGTAGGGTATGTGGAATGGGACAAGTTTGCTAGAAAAAGTTACGAAGCAATACACAATATAGAAGGAGAGTGGACGGCACATGACATCACAACCGTTACAAACAACGATTTACGATCACTTAGAGGAAAGGTCGATATTATCTGTGGTGGATTTCCCTGCCAAGCCTTTTCAATTGCCGGAAAGCGATTGGGATTCGCAGAAACTAGAGGAACTTTGTTCTTTGAAATTGCTAGATTCGCCAAAGAAATCCAACCACAATATTTATTCCTTGAGAACGTCAAAGGCTTACTCAATCACGACTCAGGGAACACATTTAGAACAATCATCTCCACGCTTGATGAATTGGGGTATGATGCGGAATGGCAGTTACTTAACAGCAAAGATTACGGAGTCCCGCAAAATCGAGAGAGGGTGTTCATTATTGGACATCTTAGAGGACGAGGTACCAGAGAAGTATTTCCTATCGGAAGAAGCTGTGAAACGGTTAGTGTTCAGCGAGTAGGAAATATCAATCCATCTGGTAATGGAATGAACGGAAATGTATATAGCTTTGATGGATTGTCGCCTACTTTAACAACAAATAAAGGTGAAGGATTAAAAATTATTCAACCAGTCCTTACACCAGATCGAGCAGAAAAGAGACAGAATGGAAGACGGATAAAAGAACCTGGAGAACCGATGTTTACATTAACAGCACAAGATAGACATGGCGTGTTGATAAGAGAAGCTACCAAGCAAGGTTATGCCGAAGCTAAAATTGGCGATAGTATTAACTTCTCTGTACCTGGAAGTAAAACAAGAAGAGGAAGAGTCGGAAAAGGAATTGCTCAAACATTGGATACAGCTTGTAATCAAGCGACAATCGAAAATAAACCACCTTATCGAATTCGCAGATTAACACCAAGAGAATGTTGGAGACTTCAGGGCTTTCCAAGAATAAAGATGGAGGGATATTTATGTATCAGCAATGTGAAGTTTGCGAAAAAGGATTCGAACACAAAAAGAGAAGAAAAACATGTTCAAAACAATGTGCATATAAGCTACGAGGGAAAAACTCTAGTAATACGCAATCAAGAAAAATCCTACAAATTTGCAAATGGTGTGGTGGTGAACGATATGTATCACCTGCCTATTCGGACAGAAAGTTTTGTAGCCCTGATTGTTGGTATGAATCTAATTCAGGAGAAAATAGTCCGAAGTGGAACGGAAATAAATTCTACCAATCAGTCACATATGAACACAATAAAAGAATGGCTGAAATCAGAAGATGGATTATCGAAGATAGAGAGTGTTGTGAACGCTGTGGAAAAAGATGTGAAGACGAATCAGAATTCCATGCGCATCACAAAAGAAGTGTTGAACACGAAGAATCTAGATACGATTTATCGAACATTATCCTACTTTGTAGAAGTTGTCATACAAAAATTCATGTACGGGGAGAAGAAGAGTTTATTGGAGATTGACATAGATTGGGATTGGGCATTTGATAAAGCACAGGAAGTAAATTCGGATTCTCAACTTTATAAACAAGCAGGAAACTCAGTGACCGTACCAGTCATTTATGAAATAGCAAAGAGATTAGTATAAAAATTTCATTTTGTAGAGAAATGAGGTGACCTAATGGCAATGGGCTGTATCGTTGGATGGTGTCAGCTGTGTGAAGATGCTGTTTATGAAGATGAATGGGAAATGGATGAAAATAATGATTTTTTTCATGGGAAATGCTTCAGAATCCGTGGAACCAGAGATGGTTTAAGGATGCAACTTGCTCATTCTCATAAGACATGCAGCAAGCTACAGAATGAAGTTGAAGAGTTACGGAAACAAGTAAAAGAGTTAGAAAAAGAAAAGCGAGAATTAGGAAATCGAAATATGTTAGATACACTAGATCAACTGAAAGAACTCGTGAAGAACAAAAAGGACAACTAGTAAAAGAAAGGGGAATGGATATGAAATACTTTGAGTTTAATAATCATGAATATTGGGCTATGGTTGCAGCAGAAAGTGAGAAAAAGGCGTATGAAATTTATCAAACTGAAGTCGGTGGTAACTCAATAGCTGAGGTTATGGCAGAAGGTAAGGCGGAAGAGCTTAAAAAGGATGTAGCTTTTGGAATGTATATAAATGCGACAATAAAATACGGTGGGAAACATTATTTTGAAGCGGCTTGCGATTTTCATTCAAGCGAAAATACAACGTTACTAATTGATTCATCACTAGCATAAAAGAGCAGCTAGCAAAAGCTAACTGCTCGGCTCCAATGGGGAACTGGAGAAAGATTATATCTACAGTATGGACGGAATATTGAGTTTTATTCATGGGAGGAAGAAGGATGGATAAATCAAAGGAAACAAAAGAACAACAAATTCAAGGATGGTATGAGTGGTTAAAAAGAAGATACGAATACAGTGATGGAAGAACATCAAAATTGATATTGAAAACTTATCTAGAGAATATGGAACGAATATTGAAAATGAAGTAGGAGGTAGAGGGAAATGCAAGCATCAACAAGGTTCTTATTAGCACTGTCTACAAAGTTACAAGAAATTGCTGATAATACAGCGGATATGGAAACTGAATCAGAATTAAATGAGCTTATCGATAAAATCAATGAGAGTATCTAAAACTCAACCAAATAATCCTTTGGTTAGAAAGCGAGGTTAGGAGAATGGAAGAAAATATCAAATTATTTGGCGAAGATGGAATGTTGCAAATGGAATTCAAAAATAAAAATATAGGAGTTTATGATATAGCAGGATATCTAATGGAGACTATTACAACGAAAGATCAGGTACAAGAGGTTATTGATTTCCTTGAAGAGTGTAAGGAGTGCATGGAATAGAAAGTGAGGTTAAGAGATGGGGATGTTACGAGAAGCATTAAAGCTAACACAGACAAAGGCCAATAGAAAGTTAGACATAGATGAACTAAAAGGAATAAAGGTACAAGGAGTTTGGATTGATGAAGAGATCAATGAAGACACAACGAAAGAGAAAAGTAAAAGCTAAACCAAAGATTAATAGTAAATCCGTTGTTATCGATGGAATAACGTTTGATTCAAAATCAGAAGCAGATTATTACAAGTACTTAAAAAAACAGGAGGATGTCGCTCACATTGAGTGCCATCCTCAATATGAACTAATACCATCTTTTGAGATTAAGAGCAGCATAACGAAGAATGGTAAGTCTAAAAAGTCAGCTATGAAGTTTACTCCTGATTTTAAAGTAACGTACTCAGATGGCCAGATAGAAGTGGTGGATGTGAAAGGAAGTAAGAAGGCAATCAATGAAGGATTCCCGCTCAGAAAGAAGTTATGGGAGTATCTGCATAAACAAGAGTTAATCGTTGTGATATGGGACAAGGATACAAGGCAATGGACGAGATCATAAAGGAGCTGAATGGATGAAAAGACGTACAGGAAGTAAAGAATGCTTTTTGTATCGTGATGAACCAGGTTTTGGATGGGAACGTCATAAAGTTTGGATGTACGGGACCTTTAAGTTTAAGGAATTGAAACGGTTATTTAGTGAAGGATGGATTGAGGATAAGAAAATAAGAGGTAATCGAAAACAAACAGCTTAATGGATAACGGAACCATGACTCACAGTGTGGTGGGGGCTGTATTGTAGTCATCGTTCCCTTATTCAGAAGATAGATAGTAAAATTTCACGTACCTTATGTGATGTTAAAAAACAAATTCGAAATAGGGGGATTCCAGGTGGAGCAATTAGCATTCTTTCCAGAAATCACAAATGAGGAGTACAAACTGATACAAAAAGAGGTAGCGAAAGAGTTATTCAGTTACAGAGTTTTAAAGGTTCGTATGCAAAACCAGGAGGAATGCGCAAATCAAAATATCTCTTTGTTTCCTGAATTACGTGACACTAAGAAAATCAATGATTACAAATATACTCAAATTAAACGAGCGATAGAGCATGCGTTAGATCCAGAGCAAAGGGAAATCATTGAGCGGAAGTATCTTAAAAGTGGAATGGTAAGTGATAAGAATGTGAAAGCTCAAATGTTTTTAGAAAACAATTGGTTCTATGCTCAGAAGAAAAATGCGATTATGGCAATTGCTACGGCATTAAGAATTATATAAATGGAGGGAAGAGAAATGAATACAGATAGGTTAAAGTCTTATGCAAAAAGACAGGAGAAGAAGGCAGAGCTATTTGAAAGGAAGTTTCTTGATTATAGAAATAAGATGCTTAAACTCTATTATTTAGTAGACGACGAAGCATTGAGAAAGGATATAAAATCATTTTTGCAAGATGAACAGGGTGATATAGTATTTGGTTCAATAGAAGAATGTTTTGAGTGGAAAACACGGATAAAACGCGGATAAATTAACGATAAAGGAGCGGATAAGCAAATGCGCTATTCAAACTATCATTATCTTACAAGTTATTTGTTCTTTGAAAACGGCATAACAAAGGGGATAGCGTACTTATTCAGTAATCACAATCCGTTACAGAATAACCCCATTAACAAAACGTTACTGCAACAAAGTGTATAGGTGCAGGCTGTCGGCGGTAAAAATCCGTGGTGAAGGGTGAGAAGATTCCCTTTAAAGAAGAAAAGGATTGCTAAAAGGTTTAAAATTAATTAAGACATATTCCAGTGTAGCGGGTGTAATATTGCTCGCATTCGTTACACTGTTTTACTTCTCATTGAACATACAAGCATCCACCTGTTTGTGTATTCAAAGGTAGTAAAACTCCTGTCATAGAGTTTATTTTCCAAAGTTTTTATTAAAAATACTGTATTCGAAGATGGAAGGGCGATGGTTCATATGATTGAATGAACACCGCGTTTTCGGTACAAGTATAGTAATGAGAACAATTTGAACAAGCTGATATGAAAAACATGATCTTTCGTTAATTTGGACACATTACACTATAGCGATTACTCACGAATTTTCGCTATGCAAAGAGTTCCGCTCTTTGTTTGAGCCAATACGATGCCATCCCATCTATCCTCCCATTGTATTGGTTCACGCAAGGCGCCGGAATAAGTTTATGCGTCTTGATACATGGATTTCTTTCCATGTCTTTGAAATGATATCGACTATATCAGAAACGGTCAGCAAAGGCGGTAGCTGAAGTATTGACCGACTCTACGGAGTATAAACAAGAGAGTTCCCATAGCTCTCTTTGAGCATATAGTACGCTGTATGTTGAAAGAGGAACGGGAACCTCAAAGCTGCAATGAGCGCGGCATATATTTTGGGACTTGCTCCCCGCACGACTGAGTGCAAATTGAACATTGTGGAAGGTAGGCGCCAGGTGCACGAAATACGCACATAAAAGAGGGGTTCGACTCCCTGTAGCCACGACTCTATGGAGTATAAACGGGAAGACAAGTGAAAGGGACCTGATTAGGCGGTGAGAGTCCGCACGAAAGACTCTTGCTCTTCTCCCAGTCACCGAACACAGGGCGTGTAGCCATACTAGTTGATACGGTGGCTTGGAGAAGGTTGAGAGTATTCTTAGCCTTAAATTGATTCATTTTCGAAATCCCCTTTCGTGAATGAGGTTTCTCCCATCCACTTTAATATTTTTATAAGCCGTGAGCCATCACTTAACTGTGGTGGCTTCTATTATTTAAAAAAGATGGTGATTATATGTCATGGGCACGATTAAGTGATGAAGTGGCAAGTGAGCATTATGAAGAGGCTAAACAATTTGTTGTTACCTTAAAGGTAGTTAATGTAACTGATTTACAACGCAAATTTCTTATTGGATATGTTGCAGCTGCTAAAATTATGGAACGACTGGAAGAAGCGTGTATTGTTGGTAGATATGTACACGGTGAAGGAAGAAAAGTATTAATGAATATATAGCATCAAAAATGGGTGCTTTTTTCGTTGTTATATAGAAATTACATATTAAACAATTGAACAAAATGGACATTTGAATAGGAGGATGAATGATAGTGTTTGATTTCCTAATGTGGTCATCACTCATATTAGATACCGTAATTAAAGTGACATTTGTTGGTGCTGGTGTAGCTGTAATCTATGCTGCATTAAAGTCTAGCAAAACAGAATCGAAAAAAAATAACTATAGCGTTACGATTGATGCTCCTAACTTAACAAAAGATGAAAAAGAGAAAATTGCTGAACGAGTGCTCAAAGGAATGAAGCAACAATGGTCAAAATAGTTTCCATTATTATAGGTGCTACCGTGGTCGGTATAGCGTCTTATTTCATTTTACGAAGGAAGTGATAGCATGACGTGGTTAAGCTTCTTTTTAGGGTATTTTGCAGGTATACTGGTTACCTTTCTGCTAATCTATTTTGCTTATAGAATCGGATGGGACAGGAAATCAGAAGATAAATGGGCGGAGGATTGTCTCCGTAATCTTGAATCAGTGCAAAAGGAAATGGAGCAGCTGAAAGCGATAAGAGAAAATGAACTGAATTGTAGATAAGGGATGATAAGGGGTGAGGAGAATGGATCAATGCCCAACTTGTAATGAATGGTGGGTACGATGCCCATGTTGTGATATTAGTTTTTGTCCAACGTGTGGTATGGAAGAAGATTTCTAACAAAACAAACGAACACAACGAACGAAAATAGAGGAGGAAATATTATGAATGCAACTATTGGTGATTTCGGCTGGGCATTACAGCGATTAAAAGAAGGAGCGAAAGTATTTCGTTCAGGATGGAATGGTAAAGGGATGTTTGCTGTTTATCAGAAGGGCTATCCTCAAGGAATTCCATGTAATAAACAAACTGCTGAAGCATGGGGAATGAATGAGGGGGACTTATTTATTTGTAGACCATACTTGCAACTTAAATGTGCTGATGGTTCACATGCTATGTGGGTGCCGAGTGTTTCTGATATCTTAGCGGAAGATTGGGAAGAGCTTGAACTAAAATAGAGATAGTTAACAAAACAAACACTACTAACAAAATGTAAGTGAAACGTGAGGTGTTAAACATTGAATGTAACATTCACTATGCAAATTGATGGCCAGATAAAAGATGCAACATCATATGTAAATGGTATTGCAAATATTTCTGTCATTTTGTTGGCTAATGCAGATAAACAAGTTGTCGATAATTTATTATCTCAAGTAGGAGATGAGGAAAAGATTTTTATTCAATCTGCTTTGGCTGGAATAGAACATCGCATGAAAGAAAAATGATGTCTCAAAAACATTTCATTTCGATACACGATTAAACGATACAGTAAATCAACGTTTTAACTTTCTCAAAACTATGTATCAAAAACAATTGATTTTGATACAGGAAATTGATACGATAGAACCATAAGAGAAAGGGTGATGGTTCTATGATATTTGGTTATGCAAGGGTTTCAACAAAACAGCAAAGCTTAGATATGCAATATGATGAACTTAATAAGTATGGTTGTGACGAAATAGTTAGTGAGAAGGAAAGCGGAGCAAGGAAAGATAGAAAAGAACTTCAGCTGCTTCTTAGTAAACTTCGTAAAGGTGATAAATTGGTTGTTTACAAGTTAGATCGATTAGGAAGAACTATGCACCAACTTGCCAACTTATTACAAGAATTTAATGAAAAAGGAATTAATTTTGTATCTATTAAAGATGGTATTGATACTTCTACTACAATGGGGCAATTTTTATTTCATATATTCGGGGCAGTAGCTGAAATGGAGCGTTCAATTATTAATGAGCGTGTTATAAGTGGTGTAGCTGCTGCAAAAGCAAGAGGAAGAGAAGGCGGCAGAAAAAAAGCACATACACCTCAACAAATCAAAGGTATGATGGAAATGCTTGATGCTGGTAAAACAAAAAAAGAAGTATGCGAGATGTTTGATGTAGCAAGGGCTACACTATACCGCTACATAAAAGAATATGAAGCAAATAATAAACAATTAAAGTAGCGAAGCCGCTGCTTTTTTATTTTATAAAGGAATTACCGCGAGGTGGTGAATATGGCTAGGCAACGAAGCCCAGACAGAGACAAAGCATTTGAAATATACAAAACAAGTAAAGGTGATAAACCACTTGTTGAGATTGCAGAAGAACTTGGTATCTCAGAAGGTACAGTTCGAGGGTGGAAAAATAAAGATAAGTGGAACGATAAATTGAATGGAACGTTCCATAAAAATGAAAAGAACGTTCCGAAAGATACAGAACGTTCCAAACCAAGGAAGAAACCTGGTAAACCAGCACCTAAAGGTAATCAGTATGCAAAAGGAAATAAAGGTGGAGCTGCTCCGACTCGCAATACAAATGCAGTTAAGCATGGTCTATTTAGGAAGATAATACCTCAAGATGATCTGCGTGCAATGGAATTACTTGAAGAAATAGAGAATCATAGTGAATTAGATATACTATGGAACTCTATTCAATTGCAATATTTCAATATCCTCAATTCGCAACGTATTATGCATGTGCGTGGTCCAAATGACATGTCTAAAGAGACTATCAGCGAATCGATGAGTGGAGAAGCCTATACTGTACAATTTGCTTGGGATAAACAAGCAAATTTGCTCAATGCTTATGCGAAGGCAACGAATACATTAACATCCATGATAGAGCGGTTTAATAAGTTAGCTAATATAGATGATGAAAGACGGATGAAGTTAGAGCAAATGAGACTGGGAATTGAGAAGACGAAAGCTGAAATTAAGGAGCTCACAGACGACTCCAGTAATGGTAACCGTGTCATTATTGTAAACGATAAGGAAGCCATGAGGAAGGCAATGGAAAATGACCAAGACAGTTAACATCATGGACTTGATGAACGTCAATTTCTATTCGCTATGGCTTGCTGATGAATCACATATCGTTGCAAAGGGCGGCCGTTCTTCAATGAAGTCATCGGTTATTTCTATGAAGCTTGTAACGGATTTCTTAGAAGATGACCAGGGCAATGTAGTTTGCTTGAGAAAAGTCGGTAAGTACCTTTCTACATCTATATATGAGCAAATTAAATGGGCCATTTATATGCTTGGTGTTGAAAGTGAGTTTTACTTTGGTAAGTCGCCATTAATCATAAGGCATAAGCAAACTAATACTGCGTTTTACTTTTATGGCTGCGACGATCCACTAAAACTAAAGTCAGCTAAGATTGCAAAAGGATACGTCATGGCGCTATGGTATGAGGAAGCAGCAGAGTTTGCTGGTGTAGAGGATATAGATATTGTTGAGGATACCTTCATTCGCCAGCAGATAGAAGGTAAAGAAGTAAAAGTATACTTCTCATATAATCCTCCTAGGAATCCATACAGCTGGATTAATGAGTGGTTAGATAGCAAGGCTAATGATGAGGATTACTTCATCCACCATTCAACGTACATGGATGATAAAAAGGGATTCTTATCTCAGCAAATGATACGAAAGATTGAGAAGTATAAGGTGCACGACTTGGATTATTGGCGTTGGATGTATGGCGGTGAAGTTATCGGTTTAGGCGACATGGTATATAACATGAATCACATCCAATTAATCGATGAATTACCGAACGATGATGACATTATACTTATCGATACAGCAAGCGATACAGGGCACCAGGTATCTGCAACGACTCATTTAGCAATCGGTTTTACTAAGAAAAGAAACGTTATATTGCTAGATACGTACTATTACAGTCCTGCTAATAAAGTAGTAAAGAAAGCGCCAAGTGAATTATCTAAGGACTTGAAAGAATGGATGGATAGTACCGTTAAGGTTTACAATAGATTCTTCGATAAACAAACAATTGACTCGGCAGAAGGTGCGCTGCGTAATCAATTCTTTAAGGATTATGGGATCAGATTACATCCTGTAGCGAAGAAAAAGAAAATAGACATGATTGATAACGTCCAGGACTTAATGGCCCAAGGACGTTTTTTCGTGTTGAATACTCCTGCTAATCAAATATTTATTGAAGAACATAGAAAGTATCAATGGGATGCAAATACACTACAAAGCGATGATCCAAAGGTTATTAAAGAAGATGATCACACAGTCGATTCCTTTCAATATTATGTTCAAGATAATCTACAAAAACTAGGATTAAAATATTAGGCGGTGAAAACATGTTTGGAAACATCGTTGCAAAAGTGAGGGGGTGGCTTGCGAAATTGGGACTACTACGTGGAATCGAAAAAGTAACAGATATGAAAGATGTCATGATGACAGATAAAATGTATAACAATATTGAAAAGTGGAAGCAGTTATACATGGGGTACTATCCTAAATGGCATGATGTCACGTATCAAACAGTAGATGGCAACTCACACAAGCGCCAAATGAGAACATTAGGTATGCCGAAAGTAATTTCTGCTGAGATGGCGAACCTTGTTTTCAATGAAAAGTGTGAAATTAGCTTATCCGATGAAGAAACACACAATTATGTACAAGAGGTATTCAAAAACAGTTCCTTTTACCTACAGTTTCAAAACTATCTAGAATACATGTTTGCTATCGGTGGAATCGTTGCAAAGGTATATGCAGATAAAAAAGGCGTTCGCATTGGATTCGTCAATGCAGATTGCTTTATACCAACTGCTGATGATGGAAAGACAGTTACAGAAGGTATTTTCATTAATGAGAGCAGAAAAAACAACAAAAAGTATACGCTGCTCGAATGGCATAGATGGGAAAAAGATGTATATGTAATTAGGAATGAACTATATGAGTCAGATGGCTCTGATTTAGGCGTTAAGATTTCACTGGATAGAATGTATCCAGATTTAAAAGAAGAAGTGGAAATTAAGAACTTAAAACGTTCTCTTTTTGTTTATATAAAGCCTAACTTAGCGAATAATGTTGACTTAACAAGCAGGCTAGGGGTGAGTATTTACTCTGCTGCTTTGGATACAATCCAATCATTAGATGTTGCTTTTGATTCATTTGAGCGTGAGTTCCGCTTAGGTAAGAAGCGTATTATCGTTCCTTCAAGCGCAGTAAGAACAATTGTTGACCCACAAAGTGGTCAAATGCAGAGATATTTTGATTCTAACGATGAAGTATATGAAGCTATGAACTTCGATGACGCTGCAGCTATGAATAAGATTCATGATATTTCCGTTGAATTAAGAGTAGATGAACACATCGCTGCTATCAACGCCTTACTAAACATCCTATCAATGCAAACAGGATTCAGTACTGGTTCATTCACCTTTGACTCACAAGGGCTTAAAACAGCTACTGAGGTCGTTAGTCAGAACAGCAAGACGTACAGAACACGTAATGGCCATATCACGATCATTGAGGAAGCACTGAAAGACCTAATTGCAGTTATTTTAGATGTATCAGAACTATATGAATTCTACTCTGCTCCAGAAGAATACGATGTATCGGTTAACTTTGACGATAGCATTGCAGAGGACAGAAATACTAACGCTGATTATTGGATAAAGCTTAAAATGAGCGGTTTAACTTCTGCGAAAATGGCTATCATGAAGGTTTTAAAAGTAACAGAAGAAGAAGCAGAAAGAATATTAAAAGAAATCCAAGAAGAAAAACAAGCTGAAATGCCGCAAGAACTTGATTTAACAAGCGGTTTGGAGTGATCTAATTGATTACACCAGAACAGATCGAGCAACTATCACTATTTGTAATTGATATATACCTAAAAATCGAAGCTGAAATACTTTACCGCATGGGAATTGCACTTCGTATGGATGAAAATGTAACCAATGAAAACATAAAGCAATGGAATATAGAGAAGTTGGCGCAGTTAGGAAAATTAACTAATGAATCTTACTCTATAATTGCTAAACATGCGAAAATGACACAAAAAGAAGTGAGGAAGGCTTTATATAAAGCTGGATATATGGGAGCAGCTGCACAGGATAAAGAGTTGCAAGCAATGTTACCCAATGCAGATGTTGTTCCTGTCAAAAAAAGCAACACGATAGCAAAAATATTACTTACATTAGAAAAAACTGCGTTAGAAGCGTTTAATTTAGTCAATACAACAATGATATCGGCTGCGAGACAAGGTTTTTTAGATATTGTGAATGAAACAACTGCTAAAGTATTAGTCGGACTCAGAACGCCACAACAGGCATTAAGAGAGACTGCTGCAAGATGGGCCAAAAAAGGTATTCCGTCTATTACTGATAAGGTAGGGCGCAGATGGTCAACAGAAGGATATGTAAACACGGTAATTCGTTCTACATCAAACAGAGTGGCAAATGAAACACAATTCGCTAGAATGGATGAATACGAGGTTGATTTGATTGAAGTAAGTAGCCACATTGACTCTAGACCTGGTTGCGCTCCATATCAAGGTCGTATTTACAGCAGAAGTGGAAAAAGCAAAAAGTATCCACCGTTTTCTAGTACGAGTTATGGAGAAGCAAGCGGCTTATTAGGTGTGAATTGTCGCCATGTCATCTATGGATACATCGAAGGTAAAAACAAAAAGACATATCATCCTTATCCAAAATCAGAAACAGATAAGGCATATAAACAAAGCCAACAACAACGAGAACTTGAAAGAAACATTCGTAGAGCTAAGAAAGAATTACGAATGGCTGAAGGTATGAAAGATGAAGTATCTATTAATAAAGCTAAACAGAAGGTAAGAGATCGACAGGCGAAGATGAGAAACTTCATAAACGAAAGTGGTAGAACGCGTCGTAAGAATAGGGAACAAATTGTATAAGAATTTAAACAGAGAATGTATATGATGCGTTCTTTTTATTTTGTCGGTTTATCCGCGAACGACGTTAAATAAAACGGAAGACAAAGTGAACAATCCGAAAGGAAGGATATATATGTTACAAAAAGAAACGGGTTATCAAGCACCTATTAAGCTTGGAGGACCATTACGATTAGATTTACAGTTTTTTGCTGAAAGTGGAGAGGGTGAAGAAGGCACTACACCACCAGCTGCACCAACAACACCAGAAGGAGGTAATGGTGGAAATCCGGAGCCACCAGCTGCACAGGAACCTCCTAAAACGTTCTCTCAAGAAGATATGAATAATGTTGCAGCTAAAGAAGCTAAGAAAGCACAGGAAAAGTTATTAAAACAGTTAGGAATTGAAGATTTCAATAGTGCCAAAGATGGACTTGCTAAGTTCCGTGAATGGCAGGACAGTCAGAAGTCGGAGCAAGATAAGTTAAATGAGCAGCTTACAACGTATCAAACTCAAGCGAAAGAAAGTGAGAATACTATTTTCTCTTTACAAGCTGAGAATGCTGCTATTAAGGCGGGAATTACAGAAGAGAAGAACCTAAACGCTGTAATTACTCTAGCAAAAACAAAGGTTAGTGATGATGTAGATATCACAAAAGCAATTGAAATGGTAGTTGAAGAGTTCCCTCACTTTAAAGGTGTAGTGGAAGAACCTCAAGAGAATCCAAAGCCTACATTTACAACTGGTCAACATCAAAAGAGTACACCTACATTATCAGATCAGTTTGTGGAAGCATTTAAAAATATGTAATTAAAACAAATAGGAGTGATTTATACATGGCTAAAAACTATGCACATGATTATCAACAAGGGTTACAACAAAAATTTTCGACTGGATTAAGCTTCGCAGAACTGTACAATACACCAAATAACCAAAGTGTTAAATGGACAGGTCCGAAAACAATCCAAATCCCACGTATTACAGTAGGTGGATATACAGATGTTGACCGTGATGTAGTAGGGAACTATACACGCCGCGCTGATAATGATTGGGAACCAAAAACAATTGCACATGATCGTGAATTTAAAACATTAGTAGACCCACAGGACATCGATGAAACAAACATGGCATTATCTATTGTTAATATTACTCGTGTGTTTAATAGTGAACAGAAGTTCCCAGAAATGGATAAGTACATGGCTTCTAAATTGTATTCAGAGTTTACTGGAGCAGGGAAAACAGCAAACGCAACTGCATTAACTGCTGATACTGTACTAAGCACATTCGATGATTTCATGATGGAAATGGATGATTCAGAAGTTCCACAAGAAGGTCGCATCTTATATGTAACACCACAAGTCAACAAGCTATTAAAACAAGCTAAAGAAATCCAACGTATGTTAGTTCTTAATACTAACAATGGTACAGCAAATCGTAACATTTACGATCTTGATGCTGTAACAATTAAAGTAGTGCCTTCATCTCGTATGAAAACTGCTTACAATTTCACTAACGGAGCAGTACCAGATGTAGCAGCTAAACAAATCAATATGATTCTAGTTCATCCGTTATCTGTTATTTCACCTCAAAAATATGATTTTGTTGACTTAGATGAGCCAACAGCAGCAACAGCAGGGAAATATTTGTACTATGAGCGTAAGTACTGGGATGTATTCGCTATTCAGAAAAAAGTAGATGGTATTAAATTTAATATCACTACTCCTTAATTAACGATTCTATAAAACATTTAAAGAGGTGGCATATAGTCATCTCTTTTATCTATAAAAAGGAGTGAACAATATTGAGTAATGTTGTAAAGGTACAGAAATTAAATAAGACACTTCATATTGATGAGGGTCGTTTAGATAGTTATCTAGCAGATGGATATGACCAAATCGAAGAAGATGGCACAATTATCAAACGCGCAACGGGTGGCCGTAATGTTTCGTTAGCAGAGTTCAATCAAGTAGTAGACGAAAATGAAAAGCTAAAAGTTGAAAATAGCAAACTTAAATCTGAAATTGCTAAGTTAAAGAAGGAATCCTCTGTTAAGTAGGTGATCATATGGCATATATAGATGCTGATTACTACAATAACGAATACAAAGGTACTCCTGCATCAGATGAAACGTTATTAGAACGACTTATCAATCGTGCTAGTGACCAAATTGATCATATTACGAATTATAAATTGCAAGGCGTTGACTTAGACAAGTTAATGCCTTTTATTATGCAACAAGTAAAGAAAGCAACCGCAGCACAAGTTGAGTTTTTAGCCATCAATGGCGAAACTGCTTCAACAGTAAGTGAAGGTGGCGGAGGATTTTCTGTTGGGTCTTATTCTGAGAATGGAATGAGTGCAGGAGCACAGGAGGAACCTAGCTATTATGACCGTTATGCGATTACTGTTAAGGATTACTTACGGCCTACTGGATTATTGTATATGGGACTGAATGTACATGGCTAAACCAATCAGACGTTCATTGTTAATCCATACCGTAGAGTATCGAGAATACATCGGAGAAGATGATACTTGGGGCGGTAATGATAATTATGCTGCTCCTGTAACACTCGAGAGGGTTCGTATTGAACCAAAACGTACAGTTTCTCCTAGTGGCAATGGTGAAAGTGTCGTAATGAAGACGCTACTATTTCATGATGCAGTACATTCAACCCCAATTACATTTAAAGAGAAATCAAAAATCATCTTTAATGGCAAAGAAATGATTGTTAATGAAATAAATGAGTATTACGACCGCAGCAAACTCCACCACATAGAGGCACTGCTATCATGATTAGATTGAATATCACGGTTGATACAAGTGGAATTGAAAGTAGAGTACTAGAAGCGATACAAAAAACGCAATTCGTACTAGATCAGCAAGTTTTGAAAGACAGTAACTTCTTTATACCGAAAGACACGGGTGAATTGGAGCGTTCATCTATTCGTTTTAGTAGACCGGGAGAAGGTCATATTGAATGGAATACTCCGTATGCGCGGCGGACTTATTATGGAGTGAATTTTAATTTTTCACGTGACAGTAACCCTAATGCGTCATCGCTTTGGTTTGAGTGCGCAAAAGCTAGGAATGTAACTGATTGGGCTAGAATAGTTGAAAATACTATAAAAAACAATTTATAAAAGTTTGTATCCATGGTAAAATCTATATAAGGGTTATAATATAACTGTTATGGGGGTTTTGCTATGGGTAGACCTTTTGTTGATATCAGTGGGCAAACATTTGGGAGATTAAAAGTTTTAAATTATACAAGAAGAAAAAATAGTTACACTATGTTCATGTGTGAGTGCGAGTGTGGCAATACAAAAGAAGTTTCTTCTCATCATTTAAAAAGAGGAAACACAATCAGTTGCGGATGCTATCAAAAAGAAAAAAATCATGATAAAAAACATGGTGAAACTGGAACTAAATCATATAAATTATGGTCACAAATTAAACAAATATGCTACAATCCTAAAAATCAGTCGTTTAACAAATACGGTGGAAAAGGAATTAAGTTATGTGACGATTGGCATGAGTATACTATATTCAAAGAATGGTTAGTTAAATCAGGATATGAAGATAGTATGACTATAGAAAGAATCGATATTAATCGTGATTATAGTCCGAACAATTGTGTATTAGTCCCTCTGCATAATCACTTGAAAAATAGAAAAAGTAATATTTTTTTGGAATACGAAGGAAAGAAAAAGAATTTGTCAGAATGGGCAGCTGATGTAGGCGTTAATTATAGGACAATTCTTGGAAGGTATAGACGCGGAATTCGACCACCAGAACTTTTTAGCCGTTCAAGGCCAAAAAATAATAGTAATTTAATAGGTCAAAATTTTGGCAGATTAACTGTAGTCGAAAGAGTCGAAAATGACAAACATAATAATGTCAGATTCAAATGTATTTGTGAATGCGGTAATTATAAAATCGTTAATCGGAACGCTTTAGCTACAGGGAGAACTGTATCATGTGGTTGTTACAACAAAGAATCTACTTCTAAAAGAGCAAAGACACATGGCATGTCTAAAACACCAGAATACGCAGCGATTATTAATATTATAGGTCGCTGTGAAAATCCGGAAAACCCTGAGTATAAAAATTATGGTGGCAGAGGCATTACCGTTTGTGAAAGATGGAGAAAATCACCAGGTTTATTTGTAGAAGATATGGGAGAAAGACCATCTCCAAATCATTCAATTGACAGAATAGATGTAAATGGAAACTATGAACCATCTAACTGCAGATGGGCTACATTATCAGAACAAGGACATAACAAGCGAGTTAGCCCAAGGAATTCTACAGGTGTTACCGGTGTTTGTTTAGAAAAAAGGACAAACAAATATATAGCTTATATAAGAGTTAAAGGTAAGGACTACCGTTCAAAACGTTTTGACAATATAGAAGACGCGATTCAAGCGAGAAAAGAATTAGAAGATAAACACTTAAAGTCATCTTAAAAGATGGCTTTTTTTATTGCGCTAAAGGAGGATAGTCATGAAATGGTTGATAGATTCAGTAAAAAAACACCTAACTACTAATCTACCACCAAGCATCATGTTTGCTCCTGTAAAAGCAGATGTTTTGGATGTAGGCACTAATAACACACCAAAGAAGAGTATTGCCATCAGAATGACACCATCTGCTCCTGGTGAGCAATATTTTGATGGAGAAATATTAAAAAAACAATTCCAGTTGCTTGTTAAAAGTGATAACCAATTAGAAGCAACGAATGCGATTGAAGCAATAACAAGAGAGTTAAATAACGTTCAAAGGCGTAATTTTAACGCTATTGACGATTCATATACACTAAGACGGCTCAATGTATATGTTGAGCCTAATTTCGTTGAGAAAACAGCAGCAAATGAGTATATATACAGCGCTCTGTTTAGTACAGAGTTAGAAATAGGAGGTAAATAATATATGGCATTTTTACTAAACCACGGATATAAATTTGAAATTGATACTACTCCTGGTGGACAAACGCCTACAAAAGTACGTATTGCTAAAGGGATTACATCGGTTGATCCAGATTCGAACGAGGAAAGCGAAGAAACCTACTACTATGATGGAGGCGGAGCAGCAGAACGAGATGTAACAGGATATATGCTGGCTTATGCTTTTGAGGGTCATCGTTTCTATGGAGATGCAGCACAAGATTATATTTTCAGTTTGTTAAATAAGGTAGGCCCTGCTCGTAAAACGAATTTCTATATTACTGAACCAAACGGCGATAAGTGGGAAGGCCCTGCAACTATTTCGGAAATTAAAGCACCTGGTGGAGATGCTAACTCTAAAGGGGAAATTGAGTTCTCAATCAGCTTTGATGGATTACCAACATTTACAGAAGCACCTGTCACACCCTGAACAACCCGTTAAATCAAGCTTCGTAGAACTTGTAGATAACGGGGATAATTTAGAAGAAGACCATACACTTGTTGGTGATGGACAAATTGTACAAGACGGGGAGTAATCTCCCTGTCTTTTTTTATATAAATTTAAATGTAAATCAAAAAGGAGATATATACATGACACAATTTAAATTTAATTTCGAGAAAACTTATAAAGAGATAGACGTAGCAGGTAAAGTATACCGCGTTAATTTTGATGATGATGCATTAGCTAAATACCAGAAAGAGCTTCGTATCTTTGAAGATAAGTCGAAAGAACTAACGGGTAAGGAAATCGATTATACAACTATTACAGATACAGAGATTGATGCTATGCAAGTTACACAACGTGAGCTAGTTAAACATGTGGTAGAGGTATTTCTAGGAGATGGAACGTTTGAAGAATTATATGAAAAAGCAGGTCGTTCAGTAATGAACCTTATGGCGCTAGTAACTTATCTATCTGATATCTATGCAGAAGAGACACGTAGTAAAACAGAGGAAGTTCAAAATAAATATCTGAATAACATTAAAACTCGTGTTTAAGTTAACAGATAGAAATAGAGATGTTTACCCATGGGCAGGTGTCAACGTTGAGTTGAACCTGTCTTTTGACAATGTTCTGATGTTATTGGAATTGTTTGAGGATAAGACTGTACCGGAAAACACCAGACCGTCCGTTGCATTAAATATGTTGGTGGTAGATAAATCTTTAGTTGCACAACTAGACGGCGCTAGGAAAGAGAGATTCTTTATTGACGTACTTAGGGACAAGTTAAATATTGATCTATCCTCTACAGGTAAAAAGAGGAATGTCGCTAGTGGTAACGATGACAGTAATGATCCAGATATACCTATTGTCGACTTCGTTATAGACGCGGAACGGATCTTTGCATCTTTCCTGTTCGATTATGGAATGAACCTCTTAGAACAACAAGGAAAGCTAACATGGGAAGAGTTCCTAGCTCTATTCAATAACCTTTCCGATAAAACACCAATGGGAATTGCAATACACTACCGTACTTGCGAAATACCTAAAAAGGATAGTACTAATGCTGATGAACGTAAACGCATCAAACAAATGAAAGAGCTATACGAGTTACCTGAAGCAAAAGCTATCCGAGAGCAAATGGAATACGAAGCTTACCATCGTCGAATGGAATCACAAAAGAAATTAATGAAAAGGTAGGTGATTCTTAAATGGCAGACGGACGGGTAGTAATAGAAACCGCATTGGATACTAGTAATGTAAGACGTGATGTCCAAGACATAAACAGGGAACTAGGCAACATTGGTAATAACATGGACAGCGTATCAAACAATATGCAAAGCGACATTAGACAAGCAGTCCAACGGATCAACAATGAGCTAAGAAACATAGGTGAAAATCTTAGTAGTGTTACAGGCTCAATGCATACCACTCTATATAGTGAAACTACCCAGATGCAGAACGATACTAGTCAAAGTGTTACCAATATAAATAATGCTCTTGCTAATATCGGGATACACATAGCAGCACTAGCGCAAGCGATGAGTAGTGATTATAGTAACGGTATTGATGGGATGTCAACAGCAACTAGGAATGAAGTCAATCAAGTAAATAACGAGTTAAACCAAATGGGTAGAAACGCTGGAACATTAGGCAGGGAAATGCGGAACGCCTATGGTTCTGAATTTACGGGGATGACAAATGATATACGACGTGGATACGTTCAGATATCCGACGAGTCTCGACGCATGATGGCTGAAATGAACAACGCATTCCGAGCGCAGAAGATGGGTATGTCTGACGTATACAATGAACAGATTCGTATACAGCATGGGTACTTCCAACTAGCACAGTCGTCTAAAGACTGGACAGGCACAACCCAAGAAATGATTGATAAAGCTACCGAACTAGGCGCAGCGCAGAAGAAAGTTACAGATGCGCAAATTAATGCTAATAGGCTTGCCATGATGGGTATGCTACAACAAATTGGTATGATGAACAATATGAGTACAACTGCTAGTAGGATTAGTGAAAACTATGCAAGTTGGAACAATCCTCTATACAGTGCTAACAGGGCAGGATTGGCTTTAGCTAACTCTATAGAGCAAGTAGCTAACTCGGGTAGCTCTGCCCAGCTTGCACTAGAAATGCATGGACCAAATGCTAGCATGAAACAATTAAGCAATACAATGCGAGATATCGACAAACAGGTTATGGCATTTCCTATCGTGTTCGGTTTGGCGGCAGCGTCTGCTATGGGGCTATATGGGGCACTACACAGTGCTAATATGGAAATGAACCCACAATATGCTGAAGCATATTCAAACATGATGGAAAAGCTGTCAGAAGCTTTAAACCCTATGAAGGAAGCATTCGCAGCAGTAATGATACCTCTGTATAATTTCGTAGCTGGAATGGCTGATCTAGTTATTCAGTTTAACGAAGCTCATCCAACGTTAGCTAAATTTATACAAGGTACGATGATGTTAGTCCCCGCCTTGATGTTAATACTATCGCCATTGTCAATAGGTATTGGATATTTTAAAGGCTTACGAGCTATACTGTTCTCATTCAAACCGGTAATGATGCCTATTATCACAGGTTTCGCAGCGATGAGCGGTACTGTATGGCTAGTAGCAGCAGCTATCGCAGGATTGACAGTAGGTATCACTTATCTATGGAATCACTGTGAAGCGTTTAGAAACGTAGTAACTGCCACAGCTAGCGCTATTAAAGAGTTCGGAATGCATGTCTTAAATACAAGTAAAGAAATGCTTGCCGCAGCAGTTAACAGTGAGTTAGTTCAGAATGCAATAAGTAAAGTTAAGAGTGCATGCGCTACCGCCGGGCAAGCTGCACTTAGTTTCGGACAGAGTATAGCTGCAATGGGTAAATACCTATTCTTTGCGGCTGTAGACGGGGATCACCTTAATGATTGGATTACTCACTTACCAGAACCATTCCAGAACACAGCGCAAGCAATAGGGCAGTCTGTTGTAAATATGCGAAATGCAATTATATCTATGCTTGGTCCTATTCAGCAGTTCGGACAACATATGGTTGCGCTAGGTCAATATCTATGGAGCGTTATCGCAGTCGGTGACGTTATGAATGATTGGATTACCCACTTACCTGTTGGCTTCCAAAGTGCAGCAATGATAATGGGTACAGTATTAAATACTTTACGAGAATCATTCATCCAAGTTTTCAGCGCTATACAGCAAGCATTTCAAGGTAACTTTGATCCTATCATTCAAGCATTTACTACTTTCCTGCCAAACATCATAGGTATGCTTATTGGCGGTATCCCCGGATTAGTTATCACGATGATATCTCTATTCATGCGAATGGGCGAGGGCGCTGTAACAGGCGGATCGCAATTAATGGCTCAACTAGGTACGATCATCAATTCAGTTTTAACGGCTTTCATCGGATTTATCACAACATACTTACCTATGATCGTTGAAAAAGGTGTCGAAATACTCGTTATGCTGGTGCAAGGTATCACTAGTGCCTTACCTAAAATCGTTGAAGCAGTAACTTCTATTATTACAACTTTCATAACTGGATTAGTAACATTATTACCAATAATAATAGAGACTGGTATCAATATAATTGTATCTTTAGTTAATGCGATTCTTAGTGCCTTACCTCAATTGATTGATGCAGCAGCTAATATAATTAATACTTTAGTTGATGGTATTACTAAGGTTCTGCCTATGATTATTGATGCAGGTATAAAAATTATCATCACACTTGTCGAGTCAATTCTTAAATTACTACCTCAAATATTAGATGCAGGTATTAAAATTCTAATGGCTCTCGTTGATGGTGTTCTTAAAACTTTACCAAAGCTAATCGATTCAGCTATTAAGATAATAGAAACTTTGATACGAGTAATAGCTGAAAACCTTCCTAAAATTATTGATGCTGGTGTAAAAATACTGAACTCTTTAATAGATGGTATTTTGAAAATTTTACCACAATTGATCGAAACAGCAGTAAAATTAATCACGAAAATTGTTGAGACGTTAGTGCAGAACCTCCCTAAGATAATAGAGTCTGGCGTTAAAATACTAAACTCTTTGATAGATGGAATCATGAAAATACTTCCACAATTGATAGATACTGCGGTGAAATTAATAGTGAAGATATTCGACACATTAATTCAAAATCTACCGAAGATTATTGACGCAGGTATGAAGATTTTAATGGCACTAATTGATGGACTTATCAAAATACTTCCTCAATTAATCGACGCTGGACTGAAGATAATTGTGGAGCTGACTAAAGCTTTCATTGATAATCTTCCTAAAATACTAGAGTGTGGTGTAAAAATTATCGCAGAACTTATTAAAGGTATATGGTCAATGCAGATGGAGATAAGGAGCATGATACTTGATAAAATCGGCAAGGTAATGACAGATGCGCTAGATGGTATTAAGGATTCATTCTTCAACGCCGGTAAAGGCTTCATGGATATGATGAGAAAAGGTATCGAGAATGCGAAGAGCGCTGTGTTAAACACAGTTAAAGATGTAGCAGGTGCTGTCCGTGATTTCTTACCGTTCTCACCCGCAAAAGTTGGTCCTCTCTCTGACCTAGATAAACTAGACTTCGGTGGTCCTATCTCGGATAGTCTTAAACTAGCTATGCCACAGGTAAGCGCATTGATGACTGATTTAGTATCTATGCCTCAGATACAAGCTGCATCTGCTGGAGCAGCGTCAACAAGTTCAACAATTAATCATAACAATGGCGGTAATACAAATAACATCACGGTCAATATCGACCCTAATAATATGAATGAATTCGAGCAAGTACTGGATTTCTTTAATACATTTAAACAAACGAAGAGAGCAAGGGGCTAACCTATGGTGAAAACATTTAAAGTCGGGGAAATGCTGAACAAGCGCTCCCCCTTCTCTAAAACATGGATCAATTTTGACGGTTCTTTCACAGAAGAGGTATATCAAAACCAAGTACACTTTGAAGATGAAGCAGGTAACATGCATAATATATCTACTGACCTTTACGATGAAGCTGATTTATTCGACTATCACGGTCCGGTTGAGGTAAACGGTAGGTACCTACTAGCATCTGCGAAAGAGAGATCACTTAAAGATGTAGAAAATAATAAATTAAATCGTGATAATTATGATTATCAAGGTCTATCAGTACCATTTAAAGTGCAAATACCACGTGAATTCTCTAGAGGGTACTTAGTTGGACGCGGCGATGATTATTTGAAACTGACGCCAATTGGAGCTAGTCCATCTAGAGCATACATCGACAGCACTATCAAAAACAGAGCGCACTACCAAGATGCTTGGAATGATACAGATGTTTTGTTAGATCTAACAGAATCAGGTGTAAAAGAGACAATTATTTTGAAGACAGACAAAGCGCCTACAAAGTTTAGATTCAATGTAGAAGGATCTTTAGGAGACGATTTAACGACGGGGTCACTTAAATTACAACCAGCATGGCTACAAGATGATTCAGGTAAACACAGAGATGTTGAACAAAATATTATTAGAGAAGAGGGTAATGTATATATTGAATTGAGTGCAGACGTATCAGGATTGATCTACCCTGTAGAGATTGACCCTACAGTTGTAGTCCGCCCGTCGTCTACAGATGGCCAAGATACTTACGTAGATAGCAACTATCCAACTACGAACTACAGCGATTCAAAAATAATGTCTACGCAAGTAGGGAGTAAGGAAAATAGCGGTGGGGACAAGCACGCTTTTATAAAGTTTGCTCTACCTAGTTTACCGTCAAATATTGAAATTCTATCGGCAAAAGCTTCTTTATTCTCTTTTCAAGCTAGCGATTCATCAAAAAGAGCTTTTGAAATATTAGCTGTTACAAGTGACTGGTATGAATCAAGCGTTACTTGGGAAAAACAGCCGACAACAGAAGTAACGGGAATAAAACAGATATTCAATACTTATGAGAACGGTATGTTTAAGGATTTCGATATAACAGCACTAGTAAGAAGATGGGTTACTGGTAGCCTAGTCAATAATGGATTTAAACTTAGGCAGACTCTTGATGATGGATCAACAGGTAAGTACGTTGATTTTAACACGAGTGAAGATACTTCAACGTACAGTCAAAATCCTATGTTCAGTATTGAATATAACCGTGTCCCAACTGCACCATCTTTAACAGTTCCTAATGGTGGTGAGACATGGAATAGCTCACATACAATTGAATGGCTGCCATCAACAGATTTATCTGATCCTAATATCTTTGAATTACTACCTATGAATGCTACTACAGCATACACAGGGGCTCAAAGTAGAATTGGACAAGTATTCAAAATGCCAGACTTTGGCAGTATAACAAAGATAGGTATGTACGTATATAACACGGACAGTTACGAGGAGAAATTAAAATTTGAACTCGTTGGAATTGATCCTGCCACAAGACTGCCAAATACCACTGTATACTCTTCTGTTCCTGTAACAATACCTAAACAAACAACCGGATATACTTTCGTAGGTGCTGATTTGCCGACACCAGTATACATCCCAAAGGGAACGTTATTAGCAATACAAGTGGCTGGTAGGGCGACAGATGGTTTTACAATATCTTGTGTCTTCAACGGCTTGTATACAGATGGTGAGATGTATGTAGATAACAAGCCAAACGCCTACGCTAACCAAGATTTAGCTATCAAGTTCTGGTATGATGCTGCAACACCGCAGAACAAATTAAAGTATCAGATTCAGTTATCTAAGAATAATGGGTTAACATGGAGAAACCTTGTATCTCTTACAAAAGAAGGTGCTACATCATACGAGTACGATTTCATAAATGAAACAGAAAGCGCACTGTGTAAGATTAGAGTACGTGCATACGATGGTTCAACTTACAGTAACTGGGATATGAGCGATAATGTATTTACGATTATCCATAATGTAGCCCCAACCATTCCGACTAATCTAAATCCAAACGGCGGGGCTATAAGTAAGGACGAACTTAATACGTTCTCATGGAAGCACAATGATGCGAATACGAATGATCCACAGTCACAATTCGATTTCCAATGGAGAGTGAAAGGTAATGAGGATTGGAATAATGTAACTATAGCAACTACTGATAACTTTTATAATGTCCCGGCAGAAACGTTCCCTGTGGCTCAAATAGAGTGGAGAGTACGGACATATGACCAACTAGGATTGAGTAGCCCATTTTCATCTATCGCTACTGTATCAGCTGCAATTAGACCAGCACCACCTACAATAACGTATCCATTAGCAAACGATATCGTGGTACTTGCTAATCCAACTATCCAGTGGTCTCATCCTACACAGTTAGCGTATTGGATCAGGGTAACCGATGAGAATAACACAGTGGTATTTGAAGAGCAACGCAACAGTCCGAATAAGGCTGCTACTGTGTCTGCCCATTTAGCTAATAACACTAGGCATACTGTTGAGGTGTCCGTGAGAGATAGTACAGGATTATGGAGTAACTTTGCTATATCACCTTTCCTTGTGTCATATACGCCGCCACTTAAGCCTAAATTGACAATCAATGCAGATAACATAAATGGTTATGTATCTATTAATATCAAGAACCCTGCACCATTGGGATTGATACCAGCCATTACGCATGCCGAGATATACCGAAATGATGGTTATCAAGGATGGGTACTACTAGACGGGGCATTCCTAACAACTACACCTTACTCGGACGGTGAGGATAGCGGTACAGAAGGGACTTATATTGATTATACCCCTCGATCTGGCGTTGATATTCAGTATTACGTGCGAGTTATCGGTGACAATACAGCATTTATGGACAGCGACATCGTTACAGTATCTGCTAAGCTAAAGAATGTACAGTTATCTCTGGCGTCAGACCCAACTTACCACGTAACACTTACAAAGCGTGCAGCATCTTCAGAAACAAGTACTCGAAGCAGTGTATCGAATGCATTCTCAGGACGAAGCTATGCGATGACAGAGTTCGGGGAGAATTATGACCGTAATTTTGAATATAGCTACAAGGTAGGTAGATATGAAGATGTTGTGAGAATGCGAGATTTAATTGAAGCTGGTGAGATTTTGTTACTAAGAGATAATTTCGGTAAGAAAGAATATGTAACGATTGATTCGTTGAAAGTAGAAGAAACACGCATATTTTGGAATCTGTCGTTCAATCCATTGAAGGTGTATTATGTGGAGGGGATTTTAATATGATAAGTTTGGCGCGTAATGGATATACAGATGAAGAAGTGAAAAGCGCTCTGCACGGTGCGAAGGGTTCCCGTTCCGTTAAATTTAAATATGAGTTGCTAAATAAAGCGAATGAGTTTAAACAAGTATTATATAGTGTTAAGCAGGCGTCGATTGATTTCGGCGCTTTTAATGAAATTAAACGAACAGCTAGATTTACAATACAGGAGCAAAGCAGCATTGAAATTGATTGGCTAAATGATAGAATACGCCCGATCATGCAACTAGAAATGCCGACAATGTCTAAAATTGCAAAACGTAAAGTTAGATATATCCGTGATTGGCTTAACGGCAATACAGTAGATAGTCTAAATCATTGGATAGAGATTCAAGCATATGACAAATTCAACGATAACAAAGCATTAAATAAGCCTGTATCTTCTAATGTAGATTTCCCTATTGGATCGCCGCTTACCAAAATAACAGATGGTAACTTGGATTTAGCTAATGCAATTAGTCCTAGTAGTACAGGATTGTGTTACGTGCAAGTAGACCTAGGGAATCAATACGACATCGAAGAAATTAAAGTATG